>CAYOQP010000030.1:0-1716 GCA_964406145.1 uncultured Candidatus Saccharibacteria bacterium | reverse complement strand
TTCGGGCCTCAGATAAAATATCGGCAAAGCTTTCATTGGCAAAAGATTGAAATTCATCCACATATAAATAGAAGTTTGGTAGTTTTTGTAATTCTCGCTCCTGCACATCGGCGCGTGACATCGCCGCTAAGTAAATTTTAGTAATCAACATCGAGCCGAGCAAATTGGCATTAGCTTCACCCACTCGCCCTTTTGAGAGGTTGATAATGATCACCTTGTTTTCGTCCATCATCTTACGTAGATCAAAAGACGATCGTGACTGACCAATAATATTTCTAATCAAAGGATTGTTCGTAAACTGTCCAATTTTATTTTGAATAGCCGGGGTAGCTTCAGCCGCAAACTTATCGGTATATTTAGCAAACTCATCAACCCAAAAAGATTTAACGGCTGGGTCCTTCACGTTGTCCACAACTCTTTTGCGATACTCTTTATCAGCCAACATTCGATTCACACCCAATAAAGTTGAACCGGGAAATTCCAAAAGGGCTAACAAAGTGTTGGTCAGAATGTATTCCATTCTGGCGGACCATGCGTCTAGCCAAATTTTCTTAAAAGTACTCATGAGGCCAGACACCACCAAGTGCCGTTTATCGTAACCAACATCCTCGAGGACGTTAAAAGAAATGGGGTGATTCATATCGAACGGCGCAAAGTATAGAACATCTTTCAAACGATGCTCGGGCACATAATTTAAAAGTAATTCAGCGGTTTTACCGTGAGGATCAATAAAAGCCATACCCTCGCCGTTAGCAATATCTTGAACCGCCATATTTTCGAGCAGGGTTGATTTACCCATACCGGTTTTTCCAATGACATAGACATGACGACTACGATCTTTGGCTTTAATACCAAACTCGACATTCTTATTTCGGGAATCCGCCTTAGCAAAAATTGTGACTCGCTCTGGATCGTACATTTGGCCTAATTATACTATTTTTTGCAAGCCGCCACAAGATTCTCGAATAATGAAGCCACGGTTAGTGGGCCGACCCCGCCCGGTACTGGGGAAATAGCCGTTACGATATTTTTCACCTTTTCAAAATTTACATCGCCCACTAATTTTTCGAGCTGAAAATTAATACCGACATCAACAATCACCTGTCCTTCTTTGACATAAGTTTCATCGATTAAATTAGGCTTGCCAATCGCCACTATCAAAATATTTGCTTGTTTAGTGATTTCTCGGGGGTTTTCAGTTTTGCTGTGAACAAGAGAAACCTCGGCTCCTCTTTCTTGTAAAACTTTAGCGATCGGTAAGCCAACCAATTTCGAACGTCCGACCATTGCCACTTTTTTACCAGCAATCTCTATTTTGTAATAATCAAGCAAAGTCAGCACCCCCTTAGCTGTCGCTGGTACGAACTTCGGCCCAGTCGTTAAACCATCCACATCTTTTTCTGGATTAATAAGATTTATCATCTCTATTTCTTCCAAAGTCTTCGGCAAAGGCAATTGAATAATAATTCCCCGTACACTTTTATCATTATTTAACTTTTTGATCTCTTCAGCTAATTCTGTTTTAGAAATAGTATCGGGAAATTGCAAATGTTTCACTTCCACGCCAATCTCCTCTGCAAAACTTTTTTTATTTTTTATATATTTTTTAGACTCAGCCAAATCTCCAACTTGAATTATAGACAAAATCGGTTTAATCAAAAAAGCTTCAACTTCTTTTTGTTCGGCCTCAATTTCTTCGTCACTTCTTCTACGTCT
>CAYOQP010000029.1:0-1843 GCA_964406145.1 uncultured Candidatus Saccharibacteria bacterium | reverse complement strand
ACATGACATCGTTGAAGTATTTTTGCTTTTGTTCTAAGATTTTGGCCTCGTCACAATTGGCATCTTCTATGCTTTTCTCAATATTTCCAAGGGTTGATAAATATGGCACCGACAAACCAGCGCCTACCAAGAAGTTTATATTGGAGCTTTGAACGATTTCCTTTAGTTGGTCTAAATCTATTGTCATTGCATTCTCTTCCTAACACTTAAATGATTGTTTGCCCGAAATGATAATGGCCCAAGATCACAATTTGGATTATACGAGTTCTTTCTCTTTCTGTGCAGTTTTTTCTTTTGTTGTCCAAAGCGTGTCAAAGATAAACTCTTTATATTTTCTCTGGAAATCTTTATCAGTTGAGAACTTTTTGAAAATTTCTGTTTGAGTGTGAAGATATTTCTGCATCAAATCAGAAAGTTTAATATCAGACGAAATTTTTGCATTTTGCTTATCCGGAGAATTGGCAATGTCATTCATAATTTTTGCATCCGCTTTCATATCAGCCGGTATTTGCTCTGTCAGAATTTGATTCACTTTGTCCTTGTCGACCCAATCGATATCACCAAAACGTTGATTGAAAACACTCAAGATGTTCTCTAGTGTGTCGAGTTCTGGCTCAGGCTTTCCGCCTCTGACATCGACGGGTATTGGTTTCACAACGCCAACTTCTGTACCCAGAGCAATGTTCTCAGTCCCTTGTTTGGAGGGACGGTAACTATCCATATCAACTGATTCGAGAATGCCTTCCGCTAAATCACCGGTGTCGTCGAGGGTTAATTTTGGCACTAAGAACTTAAGATACCACCAGAGCTTTTCCCACTCTACATTTCTAAAATCGATTATCTTAGCAAGATAGCTGTAAGTCCGCAAAAATGATTTTGCTTTTATCTTGAAATCAATTTGTTTATCGGCGTCAAGACCATTCTTGAAAACATGGACGGAGCTATCAATAATCGGATCGATATTTATTCTTTCTGCTCCATTTACATATTTTTCAAAAAACTCTTCAATTTGACGGACTTGGTATACCTCAAATTTTTCCAGCGCATCCACCAAGTCGTTTAGTTTGTTTGGGTTTGTCTCTTCGCTCAAAATAGTGGACGTAAAGTATGGTTTAAACGCTTCCTCAATGTCGGCTGTCGCATTGTAAAAATCCAACACAAAAGTATCTTTCTTGTATGGCTTGTAAGCTCGGTTTAATCTCGAGAGAGTCTGAACCGCCTGCACACCATCTAATTTTTTATCAACATACATAGTATGAAGTAGCGGCTGATCAAATCCTGTTTGATATTTATTTGCGACAATCAAGAAACGATACTCACTTTTGTTGAAGTTTTTTGGAATATCGTTTTTATATTCAGCAAAGTTATTCATTTCAGCTTCAGTAAACTCGGTTCCTTTATATGTCTTACTACCAGAAAAAGCAACTATCGCTTTATATGGCGATCTTATCTCTTTTAGATATTCGTCAAAAGCATGTTTGTATTTTATAGCGGCAATAATACTTTTGGTGACTACCATCGTCTTTGCTTCACCATTTATAAGATATCTTACATCGCGGTGAAAATGATCAATCATTATTTTAGATTTCTCGGCAATAGCAAATTCATGTCCCTCGACATAAGCGCGTAGTTTCTTTTGTGCCTGTTTAGTATCAAATTCAGGATTATCTTCTACGGCTTTAATCAGTTTGTAAAACGAACTGTAAGTAGTGTAGTTTTTTAGCACATCCAAAATAAATTCTTCTTCGACAGCTTGTTTCATTGAATACAGGTGGAATGGTACAAACTCGGTTTTCTCGCCATCTTGAGTTTTTATCTTGTGGGGAACACCGAAAGTTTCAAG
>CAYOQP010000028.1:0-2460 GCA_964406145.1 uncultured Candidatus Saccharibacteria bacterium | reverse complement strand
CATCGTCGAAGACAAAAAATAATAACTTACCAAGTTATACATAGTGCTCAAAGAACGCCTGACTGAAAAGTCGGGTGTTTTTGTTTTATTTTCTAAAAATGGTAAAATTATGCTAGATAAAATTTGAGGTTTATGAACTCGGAAGAAACCAAAAAAGCGGTTGACAGGGCAATTGAAACTTATAAAGAAGAGCTTGAAAAAAGCAGTAAAAAACAGAAGGAAATTCTGGCTGGTTTTGTTAAGCGTCTCGAAGAAAAGAAAATCACTGAAATAAGAAAGCAAATTTCATCATGACTACTCCTGGTTCCGTAGAAACAACGCCTACCGCTGGTTTGGAAGGTAATGAGGCAATAAGAGAAACGCAAGAATCTCCTCGTGACATAACTTCACGAGAGCAAGTTGATGGTCTTGTCAGCCAAGTTGATGATTCGCTAAATCAGCACAGAGAAAGCGGAGAAAGAAGCGTTGAGAATATAGCTAGTATTGGCACAAATTTGGACGGTGATCCTCAAGATATCGCTAATATCCAAGCTGAAGTTAAAAAAGTTGGTTTGGATGGCGAAGCAAGTGCTAAGGCAAATTTGATTAATAATCTTAAACAGATACGAAATCAATCCCAGCATTCTGGCGAAAATCCGTATGCTGATGATGAGGTGCACCCAGATGTAAATTGGGACGATGATTCCGGAGAGATTGACGAAGGGGATAAATCTCTAGCCTTAGATAATAAGACAGGTGAAGCGGAGTCAACTGACAATGATGCTGAATTAAGAAATTTGCTCGAAAGTATTCTCTTAAATGATCAAATTGGCTCAATAGATGCTAATGCTGGCTCGGATCCAGCTGGCGAAGATGATCCTGATTCGTCGGAAAAAGAAAAAACACGTGAGGAGGTTGAACAACTGGCAGACTCATTAGTGGCCGCTAGTCCCTATAAGGGAGAAAGGAAAGAAGGCGGTTCAGTGTTTTTGCCTAATGATGAAAATACTGATAGGTTTGTTGGACTATTAAAAAAAGTTATGGAACTTGAGGCAGAAGGCAAGATGGAATCTAATGTCATATTACTGCCAAGACCAGCAACTCTTGATATCGGCACAAAGTTCAAAGCTTTTTATGATGAAAGCTTTATAACTGAAGGATCGGACGGGAAATTAATAGTAAACTTTTCTGGTCATGTGGAGGTTGAGAGTGAACCTGATTCAAGCGATAGTCTCGATGAGGCAGATTCTTCTAGGGTCCAGTCGGAAAAGCCCACGGGTAGAGGCCGGGAGACCGAAGAAATGTTTGCCGATAGAGTCAGAAGATTTAATTTGTTTATCAAAGAGCGAAACGAAAGAATTGAAAGAGAAGATCTTGCGATTAAGTCAATTGTTGTAAATCTCGAAAAGGCCAGCGCATATTTAGAGAAAGCCAATGGAGAGGCAGATGATAATCCTGAAAAGCAAGCTTTATTAAAACTCGGTCCAGCGCTTAGATTGCTCAATGAGAGCTTTGGAAACAAGCTCGAGCTTGCTAAAGAACTCTTTTTCTATGTTGGAAATTTTGCCAGGGAGGCAGATGGGTCAATCTCAGGCGCTACTCTATCAGAGATCTTCATGGCCCAAAAAATGATTTCAAATAGGGAAAGAGTGAAAGACCCGCGTTTCAGGGAAGCGTTGGGCAAAATCGGTGCTTTAGATGGTATTGCTAGTCCCGATGGCAAAGACAAGGCGGGAAGTGAATCTTTGGCAAATCTGCTGAATTATCTTGCAAAAAATTCTGAAGGGGTTTTGGATAATGATTCAAAACAAAATAATGAGCCCGAAGATATGCCTGCTGAGTCAGATGATTTAGGAGGAGATGAGTCTGTGAATGCTGATTCTGTAGCTTCTGAAGAAGGGCAGCCGATTGTAGAAGATGGAGCAATTGAGCAAAATATCGACAAAGAGATGGCAGATGTTGCTGGTGGGGAACGGCCAATAATTGAAGCGGATGATTCGGCGACAACAGTCAAGGCGGATGTAGAAGATAGTAGCTCTGAAAATCCATACACTGATCCCGAGGTCTACTCAGACGTGAATTGGGATGACAATTCTGGCGAGGTTGATGTTGCAGATAGAGAAATTGCTCAGTCTGATCAATCAGCTAGTCCTGAAAATAAGCCCGATAGTAGTAGCTAATATTTTTTCAAGGTATCAGAATTAAATTGAGAGCTTCTGTTGAAAACACTCTAAAATAGAGTGTTTTCTTGTATAATAGACAAAATGAGCGATAAGACTAAGAACAAATTGATTGGCAATGCTGGTGAAGATATTGCGACTCAATATTTAAAAGAAAAAGGCTATAAAATCCTTGAGCGGAATCTTGTTTTTGAATTTGGTGAAGTGGATATTTTGGCTGAATATAAAAAGACAATTGTGATCGTAGAGGTCAAGACTGTGCGGGGCGGGGGATTTGGCCAAGCGGTCGATCTCGTCAGAT
>CAYOQP010000027.1:0-3468 GCA_964406145.1 uncultured Candidatus Saccharibacteria bacterium | reverse complement strand
GAAGGGGGCTACGGACTATCGCGTGAGGGCATAGACTATTTAGTCGAAAATAAGTGCTCCTTAATAGTGACAATTGACCTAGGAATCAGAAGTATTGCCGAGGCAAAATACTGCGAGGAAATTGGCGTCGACCTAATCATCACTGATCACCACTTGCCAGGGGATGAGCTGCCCAAGCCAAAGCATCTCATCAATGCTAAGCAAAAGGGCGATAAATATCCCTTCAAGGAGCTTTGTGGCTGTGCGGTCGGCTTCAAATTGATCCAAGGACTCGCCAAATATTTTCCAGATAAGTTAGACGATGGATTCTTGAAGTGGAACCTTGATCTGGTTGCAATCTCGACAATATCTGATGTTGTGCCATTGATCGGTGAAAATAGAGTCTTGGCTAAATATGGACTCATGGTGATGAAAAAGACTAGAAATCTTGGCCTTGCCAAACTAATTGCTATTGCTGGAATAGACCCCAAAGTTATCCAAGCCTACCATGTTGGATTTCAGATCGGTCCAAGGATCAATGCGCCGGGACGGATCGATCACGCGACCAAATCTTTTGAATTGCTCATCGCTAAAGATGAAAAGGAAGCGACCGAATTGGCAAAGTGGCTGAATGCCAAGAACGAAGAGCGCCAAGGAGAAATGGACAAAGTCGAGAAAGAGGCGATAGCACAAGTTGAAGAAAAAGATCTAACAAAAAATAAGATTATCATTGTCGTCGGCGACTGGCCCAAGGGTGTGATCGGACCATCGGCTAGTCGACTAGTCGAGAAATACAATCGTCCGGTCATATTGTTTTCCAAGGAAAAAGACACACTGACTGGAAGTGCCAGAAGTATCAGCGCCATTAATATCGTCGAATTGTTCGAACGAGTCAAAGACACGATTCTCAAATTTGGTGGCCACAAAGGGGCGGCGGGTATCACAATCGAACAAGATAAGCTTGATAAATTCACAACTTTGATCCAAGATATTGCCGACAAAGAAATCAGTGATGATCAGATGATCAGACGCCTTAAGATTGACGCTGAAGTGAAACTCTCCGACATGACAAAAGCATTGTATGAAAAGTTATTACAATTCGAGCCTTATGGTATGGGCAATAGCAAGCCAGTCTTCGTCGCCAACTATACAGAACTCAAATTTGGCAAATTTATTGGCAAGGACAGCAATCATTTCTCGGCTGTAGTTGGGGAGAATGCGCATCGGCTAAAACTGATCTGCTTTAATTTCCCATATGAGAAGAGTATCATTAGCGATAAGAAAAAGTATGATATTGTCTTCAATCTGAATCTCGACACCTGGCAAGGCGAAGACAAATTAAGTATGAATGTACAAGATATACGAGTCAGTCAAACCTAACAACAGCTCACCCCATGAGCTGTTAACATTAAGATGCAATATTGTGAAATAAAGGAATAAAATGGAAAATAAATCTTCTAATAAAAATTTACACCAGGCAAGCAAAGCGAAGAATGACGAGTTTTATACCCAAGCTGGTGATATTGAGCGAGAATTAAGACACTACAAAGACCAGTTTCAAGGAAAAGTAGTATTTTGTAATTGCGATGATCCGTATGAAAGTAATTTTTTCAAATATTTTGCTGCGAGTTTTAATTTTTTAGGTCTTAAAAAATTAATCGCCACTAGTTATACTAAGTCGCCAATTGCGGGCACACAACTATCATTGTTTGAGGTTGAAGGATTAAAACCAAATGGTAAGCAGCCTTTTAAGATTGAAATTAATGAGGTGTTAGATGGTGATGGTGATGGTGCAATAGGTTTAGTTGATGTACAAAATTTGTTAAAGTACGATAAGAATACTGCCACACCCCTGCATGGGAATGGTGATTTTCGTAGTGATGAATGTGTTGAGCTACTAAAGCAAGCAGATATTGTTGTGACTAACCCGCCATTTTCACTTTTTCGTGAGTATGTCGCGCAGTTAGTTGAACATGATAAAAAATTTCTAATTATTGGCAATACCAACTCAATGACTTATAAAGAAATATTCAAGTTATTTAAAGAAGACAAAATTCGGACCGGGTATACAAATTTTAATGTAGGTATGTTTTTTGTAGTTCCTGGTGATTGGGAAAAGTTTCATCACATAGATGAAAAGGGTAGAAAAATTGCTCGTGTATCGACCTCGTGTTGGTTTACAAATCTTGAAGTTGAAAAACATAAACAAGATACGATTTTGTATAAAAAGTATAATCCAGAAGAGTATCCAAATTATGAAAATTACAACGCAATAAATGTTGACAGGGTTGCCGATATTCCGATGAATTATACGGGAGAAATTGGTGTGCCAATTACTTTTCTTGACAAGTATAATCCCGAACAATTCGAGGTGTTGGCTTTGGGTATTGTCGGTAGCATCGAGTTTTTAAGTAATAAAAAAATGGAAATTTTACATGAAGGCAAGCCTACTGGGAAAAATACTATGAATGCGAAAGGCACTTTATATAGAAAATATAATCCCAAAAAAGATAAATACCCCGCATTTAGAGATTTTGAAACCGGCGAATTATATCAAAGCATTTATGCCCGAGTTATAATTAAAAATAAAAAAGTAGAGGCTTAGACTATGAAAATTAATTTAAATAGAATCTCTATTCGAGAGGCAATTGCTGGTTATAAAGATAGTGCAGAAGAGGGTGTAGTCGCGTATAATGGACAACTGGATATTCGACCAAAGTATCAACGCGAATTTGTTTATACTGGCAAACAACGAGATGCAGTAATTGAAACAATTAAAAATGGTTTTCCATTAAATGTAATGTATTGGGTCAAAACTGATCAAGGAAATTTCGAAGTATTGGATGGCCAGCAACGCACGATTAGTATCGGTCAATATATAAATGGTGATTTTTCGCTCAACGATCGTTTTTTTCATAATTTAACAGACGAAGAACAGAATCAGATTTTAGATTACGAATTGATGATTTATTTTTGTGAAGGAACCGATAAAGAACGACTTGATTGGTTCAGAATCATCAATATTGCTGGTGAGAAACTAACTGATCAAGAATTACGCAATGCTGTCTATACCGGGCCATGGCTCTCCGATGCAAAACTAAAATTTAGCAAATCGAATTGCGTGGCATATCTACTGGCAAATGATGGCGGACAACTGGTTAACGGTTCGCCGATTAGACAGGAATATTTAGAAACTGTACTTTCGTGGGTCAATAGTGGCCAGATTGAAGATTACATGGCCAAACATCAGCACGACCAAAGTGCCGATGAATTATGGAGTTATTTTCAAGATGTGATTGCCTGGATTAGGCGAATATTCCCAAATTATCGCCGAGAAATGAGTGGTGTGGCATGGGGCGAACTCTTTAACAAATTTAAAGATGCAAAATATGACGCTGACAAACTTGAAGCTGAAATTTGTGAGTTAATGCAAGATGAAGATGTGACCAAAAAGTCGGGTATTTATCCGTATGTGTTGACGAGAGACGA
>CAYOQP010000026.1:0-3824 GCA_964406145.1 uncultured Candidatus Saccharibacteria bacterium | reverse complement strand
TTGTTATTCCCCGGTAGCTCAATGGGAGAGCAGCGCGCTGTTAGCGCTAAGGTTACTGGTTCGAGTCGAGTTCGGGGAGCCAACGAAAATGGACCATTTTGGTGGTCTTTTTTCGTTGTTTGTGGCAGAACTGGACGAGAACCATGGGAAAGGGTCGGAAAACGGGAGTTTTCTGTGTAGGAAGATAATAGAAACCGTAAGTTTCTATGGCGAGCCCGCTATAACATAGCGGAGAGCGAGTCGAGTTCAGATGTGCAGTTCGGGGAGACGTAAAAATAACTAGTCTAGGACTAGTTATTTTTTGTATTGCCCTGACTAGATTCGAACGAGATCTATAGCTTCTGTCGTGATTACTATGGGCGTTTTAAACCGATTGAAGTTTCTTAATCGCGTTTTTTGTATATGTACAAAAAAAGGAATCCGAGAATAACGCTAAAGATAGGCAGATAGAGATTGTCTCCAATCACCGAGCCTGTATCAACAAAAAAATATTGAAAACTATTCAAGTCAACCCAGGAGGACATTCCTTGAAAGAACATGGCGAATACCAATAAATCAGCAAATAGCAAACCGCCTATGACAAGAAAAAGCCAACCGAAGATTGAAAAGATTTTTTTATCGCTTTGTGATTTCAGAGTTTTTGCTCTTTTCACTCGATAGATAACCCAGAAAATGACCATGAACATTGCAAATATTCCTGCAATCACCATTGCCCCGAAGAAAAAGGCAATTAAGACATACCCGAAAGAATCATTGTAATTACCAGCAGCTTTTTGCTTGCTGTCATCGATAATTCCCCAAAGAGCAAAGACCAGAAAAAGCCCTAATACGCAGAGCGTCAACCAAAGAAAAACCTTACTAATTTTTTTGAATTTAGTAATTTCTGCTGGCAAATCTAAGTCCATATTCCTCCTAATAAATTTCTGTTGAGATTATTATAGCTCGAACTTCGTTCACTGTGTAGAGCCAAAGAAAATGCACCATGCAAATGGTGTTTTTTCTTTGGCTAATATCGTGATGTGACAGGTCCAGCCTGCCCTTCCGTAGTTCGAAGAGCGAAGGAGGGCTCGGGGAGCCATAAAAAGATTAGTCCTACCTGCCATGAACCTAACTAGTTATGGTTTATGGGACTAGTCTTTTTTGTATTAGCCAGTCCGCCAGCTGGCGGAGGACTCGAACTATAAAATTCCAAGTTGTATAATACATTTATAAAGATAAATAATAAGGGGGAGATATGCGAGAATTAGCAATTAAATTTGTGCGGTATCTGAAAAACCATAAGATATTTGTGATCTCTCTTTTTGTTTTGGTGGCTTGTAGCGTTGGATTGATTCTTTATTTCAATAATTCTAATCAAAAAACTACTCTCGAGAATTATTACTCCAATACAGCAGCTCCAAAGGCATTGCAGGCATCGCTGGTTCTTGCGGAGGGCACAGTCGAGATGGATCCTGAAGGAAAGGGCGAATTTACTACTGCAATAGTCGAAGCAAAATTGTATGTCGATAGTGTTGTCAAAACCTCTTCAGCATCAAAAGCAGTCATCAAATTTACAAAAGGAGATTTTCTGATTTTAGATGAAAATACAGAAATCAAAATTGTTTCAGACAATGAGATCAAGGTTGTTGTCGAACAAGTTTACGGAAAAACATATAGTGTGGTAGAAAAAGTTGAGGGCAAAACCTATTCCATAACAAAAGGTGAAACGAAGATTTCTGCTCTTGGAACGGAGTTTCTGGTAGAAATCCCAAAAGAGAGTGGAGCAATCAATGTTCTCGCATATATAAGCAATGTTAAAGTCGAGCACGAAGCAATCCGAGAAGAGGTAGCGGAGCAGAATAAATTTACCTTTACTGTAAAAACAAAAAGCTATACAAGAGTTGCGTTGAATGAGGCAGAGAAGGCAGGAAGCAAAACATATCTAGATTTGGTTGCAAGAGCCAAGGAAACGATAATTGCACAAGGAATTACAACTGCAACTGCTCAAAGTGGAGATAATACTGCTAATTCAAGCACAACAAACAATTCAAATAGTTCGAGCAATTCAACCAGCTCTGGCGGTGCGAGTGGTGGTTCATCCGGCGGAGAGTCTTCTGGAACAGGCTCCTCTTCTGGAGGCAATGATTCCGGTTCGGGCAACGAATCAAGCGGCGATGATTCTACGCCTTCGAATATCTTTGGCAAATATAGTGCCACATCGGTTGAGAGTATTGTAAATTCTCTAGGTTCGGCCGTCTATGACGATGCGACCGGTGATTGGGAAAACCCTGGAAGCGGATATCCCACAGGTGGAGTTAAAAACTACGATCCCGTCGATTCAGATAATTTGTATATGGGAGTCAGAAGCGGCCGCCTCTATATCAAATGGACGCTTGGTGGCGCAATTCCTACTTCTCGCCAAACCATCGGTAGTGACATAATTGAGCAACTTACTTGGAATGTCATTGTTGACACAGACGGAAATACCTCTAATAATTGTTTCGGCAGTGAAAAAGCTATTGCTTTCAATATTGCGTATCACGAAAATAGTCAAATTTGGTATAATGCCTACGGCTGGTCAACTTGCCAAGGCGGAACATATGATGGCATCTCGCCAGATATATCCGGCACTTTTCATACCTACAATTCAGGGATGGGCAAGAGCACAGTCGTAGTTAGTTTTGCCCTAAGTGATATAGGTATCAATGTAAATGATTCAACTAAAATTCAAACTTGGAGCGAAGCCGAGAGCGACAATTGGCACCACTATTCATTTGATCAGACAGCATGGGTCTCTTGGACAGTGGCGGAAATTTGAAATTCGAAAAAATTAAAGAGAAAATCAAAAAAATCAAATAGCTACGGCTCGAACTTCTGCCACTGTGTAGAGCCATAAAAATGACTAGTCTAGTACTAATCTTTTTTGTTTATAGCAGACTGGACTCGAATATTAAAACAAGACTTGCTAATTGCAAGTTCCTTATTACTTGGTATATACTTTTCTTAAATTAAGACAAGGAGAACTATGATTGATGGTGATGGCGCAATAGGTCCAAAAAATGATGATCAAATGGTTGATCAACCCATCGAAGAACCTGTCGAGAGCGAGATTACAGGCGGAGATCCAATCCAAATGGTGAGAGAGCGCGGTGAGCAGTTGCCTGACAAGGGAATTGTTTTTAGCCTCGATGTAAGCCATGAAGGTGACAGAGCCAAGGGCAAAGTTGTCGCTTACGAAACTGCAACCTGTCAAAATGACTTACATAGACCCCAGTCAATTTACGCTGATTTTAAAAGAGTGGGCGAGGTCAGCTTTTCGATTTGGCTTCCCTCAATCATCGACAGATGGTATAAAGAAAAGCCAGAAGAGTTAGATAGGGTTGCGGCGAGTCAATTGCTCGATGCGCCTGATCGGCTAGATATAACGGCTACTTCGGATGGAGGCAAGACATATGTCGGCAAAGAAATGGCACCAGCAGGCGGTCTTCTTATGGTAATTGGTTCTGAATTGGATGAGACTACCGCACGAGTTATTGAACAATCCGAGATAGATCAATTACCAATTGTAATTTCTGAGATCTTAAACCAGAAGCTTCCTGGCTTTGCTTCTGAAGACGCCAGCAAGTTGGCTGAAACGATCGCATCAAAAATTGATCTGAAAGACCTTCACTCTCGTTTTGAAGAGTCAGATTCTCAGCTTGGAAATCGCCAGAGCTAATAAATAAATTTTGAGATCGACAGATAAAGTTAATCTTCACTGTGCTTATATAGCTCGAACTTCTGCTACTGCGCAGAGCCAACGAAAATGGACCACTTTGGTGGTCTTTTTTCTTTTGCAAGCCAAA
>CAYOQP010000025.1:0-4645 GCA_964406145.1 uncultured Candidatus Saccharibacteria bacterium | reverse complement strand
GAGCAATGCTTTCGTAAAGCAGAGGTCGTGGGTTCGAATCCCACCATTGGCTCCAGAAAATGAAAAACTACATCCAAACAAATTATTTACTCCTGCGCCAGGCGCTATTTGACGATATTATCGACAGGGTTCTTTTTATATTGACTGTGATTTTATTTCTAACTGACTACCTGATCTGGCATACTTTTCTGAGTGGCCCTGAAGTTTACGTTTATTTGCGCATCGGAATATACCCAATCAAACTTCTAGCTATAATTTTGTTGGCCAATACGGTCTTGGCTATATCTTCACATGACAAAGAAAAAGAGATCGGGTATTTCTTGTTTATTAGCAATATTATAGTTTCGATTCTTGTTTTAATTCTAGAAATTTATTATCTGATTAATATATGATCTCTGACTGGAAGTACAAAAGGCTTTTTGAGATTTTACCAGGGTCAATCGCTTGGTTTCTTCTATTTCTACCGATTATTACAGCTTTGATCTCTCCGAAATCATTCACTATTTTGATGATTTTCTTTATCTCTTTTTGGTTGGTCAAGACTTTCATAATGTCCTACAGATTGATCATCGGATATATTAATTTCCGTCGCGATCGCAAGATAAATTGGCGAGGAAAGTTAGATGAACTAATACCCAAAGATGAATGGCACAAAATCTACCATTTGGTAATCGTGCCAACATACAAGGAAGATTATGTCATCCTTAAATCTTCCCTAGATTCAGTCGCAGGAAGTAACTTTCCAAAGGAAAATATTATCTATGTTTTGGCAACTGAAGAAAGAGACAAAGAACGCGCCGAAGAATACAGCAAGAGATTAAAGGAGGAATATAAAAACAGCTTTAAGCTTTTTACTTCGGTCATGCATCCCAAGGATATCCCTGGCGAAGTTATTGGTAAGGGCGGCAACATAACCTATGCTGCCAAAGAAATGCTCTCATATTTTGATAAAGAAAAAATTCCCTACGAAAACGTTATTGTAACAACAATGGACGCCGATCATATAATGGACAAGAAGTATTTGGCCGATCTAACGTATAAATATGTGACCGACTCTGACCCGATTCATAAAAGTTTTCAGCCTCTTCCGATGTTTTTCAATAATATTTGGGATGTTCCCATGGTCAATCGACTCATTGCCATGGGTTCGTCTTTTTGGCAATTGATTGTGACAACTCGTCCTTCGAGATTGCGAAATTTCTCTGCCCAAGCTCAAAGTCTTGAGGCATTAAAGAGAGTCGATTTTTGGTCAACAAAAACTATTGTAGAGGATGGCCATCAATTTTGGCGCACCTATTACAAGTTCAATGGTCGTCATGAGGTTGTTCCCTTATATACTCCGATATATCAAGATGCTGTTTTGGCAGATAACTTTATCGACACGATGAAGGAACAATATTTGCAAAAAAAGCGTTGGTCTTGGGGTGTTTCTGATATTCCATATGTTATGGAACACACAATCAAGAATAGAAACATTCCCTTCTTCGATCGTTGGGCAAATGCTTTGATTCTCTGGGAATCTCATATTTCTTGGTCTACAACTTCAATGATTTTGGCAACATCTGCCTGGATCCCAATTTTCCTGAGTCATAATTTTCGCAATGATATTCTCGCCTATACCTTTCCTTTTGTTTACACTAGGATCTTAATTATTGCCTGGGTCGGCATGATTGTAACCTTAGTAATCTCAACTCTTCTAGTCCCTCCATATAAAGGTAAAAAGCCTTTTCGTCGTATTGTATTGGATTGGATTTTAACTCCAATAGTTTTGCCTATTTCAAATATTGCTTTTTCTTCAATCCCAGCTTTTGAATCTCAAACAAGATTAATGTTGGGTAAATATCTGGAAGTTTTTCGTGTTACAATAAAATCAACTAAAAGATCTAATATTTCGGAGGGGCCAAATGCTCAAGATCACAAAATTTCTCCTTGAGAGAAAAAAAATTGTCACTTGTGTAGCTGTATCCTTGATACTGCTTTTTATGTTTTTAATGTCGTTTTTCTCGTCTCGAGGAGCCTTTGGCGACCCCGGCGATTCGGCGATAGTCGATGAAATTGCTCATATTCCCGCTGGCTATACCTATGATAAAGATCTTGATTTTCGCTTAAATCCTGAACATCCACCTCTAGCCAAGGCCTTGGCTGGATTTCCTTTAATATTTGATAAAAATATTAAAGGCCCAGAAAGCAATTGGAGTTGGGATGGCATAAACCAATGGGAATCGGGCTGGTATATGCTCTATAACGCTGGTAACGATCCTAAGCACATTCTTGATTTGTCGCGATTACCAATGATGCTTCTAATGATTGGTCTCGGTTTATTTATATTCAAATGGGCCGCAGAGCTTTATGGTAGAAAAGTCGGACTTATTGTACTTACTCTTTACGCTTTTTATCCCGATGTAATTGCACATGGACGATTGGTCACAACTGATATAGCGGCGGCTTTTGGTTTTGTTGTCGCTACTTACTTTTTCGACAAGGCACTGCAAAAGAAAACATGGAAATGGATTGCATTTGCCTCGCTTGCTTTTGGTCTGGCTCAGCTTCTTAAATTTTCAGCTTTTCTTCTCTTCTTTGTCTTTCTTGTGCTAGTTATTATCAGGGCCTTTATTGATCGCAAAGAAACAACTTTTCGTATTGAGCTTTGGAAAAATTTCAAAACTTATTTCTGGACATGTTTCTTCTCGGTTATTGTTGTCTGGATTGTCTATTTGCCGTTTGTTTTCAAAACTCCTGCCGATATAGAGCATAAATTAATCGAAATGAATCTAACGGATGACCCAAGGACTCTGCCTTTACGTAACTTTCTTCATTTCTTCGAAAATAATCCGGTTCTGAGAGCTCTTGGACATTATTTATTGGGAATATTCTTGGTCATTGGTCGAGTTGAGGGCGGCAACAAGACATTTATTCTGGGTCACTTATCGGACAAATCAATCCCTTGGTATTTTCCGGTTGCTTGGCTCTTGAAGACCCCTATTCCAATTATTTTGTTGGCGTTTGGATCTATTGCCGCTGTGATAATGAGATGGAAAAAAATATCAGCTGAGAAGCAGTGGATTTTGTGGGTGATAATGATGCCAATCATTGTTTATTGGGCCTTCACTCTAAAAGGTCAACTAAATATTGGTATTCGTCATTTAATGCCAACAGTGCCGTTTGTACTACTTCTGATCGGTTTTGCTATTCATCCAATAGTTAATGGTGGCAAAAGCTGGCAAAAATTTGTACTTGGTATGTTGGTCATCTATATGATTGCGTCAACTTTAGCAAATTATCCAAACTTTATTCCATATTTTAATGAAGCTACTCCAAAAGACCAAAGATTTGAAAAATTGATGGATTCTTCGCTTGACTGGGGACAAGACCTCTTAAGGTTGAAGAAATATGTTGATGATAATGATATAAAAAGCATCAAGGTTGACTACTTCGGTGGATCGGTTCCGGCATATTATATACCTCAAGCCAAAGAATGGCACTCTTCTTATGGTCCAACATCTGGTTGGCTTGCAGTCTCGGCGACATTCTACCAGTCTTCCAAACTTGTTGGGGAACAAGAGGGCAAGTGGTCATATGGCTGGCTTGATGCATATAAACCCGAGGCTATAATTGGTGGTTCGATCCTAGTGTTCAATATAGATCAAAAGGAGCTATTGAAGAATTTTCCCAAGTCTCCATATCCTATTAAATCAATTGATAGTCCCGTTGTAAGTAATGAAAGAAAGGTTGGAATTTAATGAAAGACGAGATTTATCTCTCGATAGTTATCCCGGCTCATAACGAATCAGAGAGGATTAGTATTATATTAAAGGCAATAGAAAAATATGCCAAAACCAAGGATTTCGCTATAGAAACTATCGTTGTGAATAACGCTTCGACTGATAATACGGCAGAAGTCGCTGAAAATTTCCGGGGAGAAATTCCAAATCTTAAAATATTAGAAAGGCAAAGCAAGGGTAAGGGTGGCGCTGTCCATGAGGGTATGCTGGCCGCTAGAGGAGAATATGTTATTTTTGCTGATGCTGACAACTCTACTCCGATCGAACAGGTCGACAAACTATTAAACTATGCTTCTAAATACGACGTTGTGATTGGTTCTAGATATTGCGAAGATGGCAAACTGGCTGTGCCCCAGTCTTTTGTTAGGGTTGTCGGTGGTAGAGTATTAAATTTTATTATTCAGACTTTTGCTATCTGGGGAATTAAAGATACTCAATGTGGTTTCAAATTATTTTCCAAGAAGTCGGTCCAAGATATCTTTAAGCGCCAAACAATATTTGAATTTTCTTTTGATATAGAATTGCTGGCTATCGCCAAGAAACTCGGCTATCAAATAAAAGAAGTTGGTATTACATGGTATGATAATCCCAACTCGACGGTAAGTCCGATTAGAGACGGTCTTAAAATGGTAAAGGATGCTTGGAAGGTTAGACGTAACTTACTAAACGGAAAATATTCTAGATAAATTACAAGAAAAAATCACTCGGAATAATCTGAGTGATTTTTTCATGGGGTGGCTAGTGGGACTTGAACCCACGACCTCCAGTGCCACAAACTGGCGTTCTAACCAACTGAACTATAGCCACCATGGAGCGGGTAGCGGGAGTCGAACCCGCATCTCAACCTTGGAAGGGTCGCATAA
>CAYOQP010000024.1:0-5055 GCA_964406145.1 uncultured Candidatus Saccharibacteria bacterium | reverse complement strand
ATTTCAAGATGCTCGATAAGTCTTGCTATCACATCCGTCTTATAGCTATTGCTTAATCTACACTCGAAAAAATAAGGAGTACCAGATAATTCGCCTGGTAGACTCAAGCCGTCCGGAGAGGTTCTGATATATTTATGCAAGAAGTCGTCAGCAATAATAAAATCATAAAGGTCGGCATACTGTTCGAACATTTTCTTCAATATAAATTCATACGCTGCAATACAGCTATTGCATTCGAACTCTTCACCAAAAACTTTGATTGCTTTAAATTTGACCCCCGTCAGATCAGACTCGGTAAAAACGATCTCTTTTTGCTCAATACTTGGCCCAAAAGTAGTACTCGGAGCCGGCCATATTCTATTAACTTGATTGTGCCACCATTGATTTCTAGTTTGAATTGAATTCAAATCCCATTTTTCTACTGTTTTAAGATACTGATTGATGATCAAAGGGCTATCATTGAATCCAAACTCTGTTGTTTTCTTGATCTCAAATTTATTGTTTGAGTATTTAGAATTGTAGCCCGTCAAGGTTAAGTTTGGCAGCGTATCAACATATTTCTCGTGTATTTGCTCGTAATCTGAGCCGAGTTCGTCCTTCCAATCAGTATTTAATGTCTGCGGCATAATATGTTCGATCGTTAGAGGCATTTCACCCTCAGATAGCTGCTTTAATAGTTTTGACTCTTTTGATCGATCGTCGATCGAACTTAAGATATATCTAACATAAATCTTCTTTTGTGTGTAAAAAGGGTTGTTCTCAATAGCACTCTGAATCTCAGCTTCTTTTGGAACTCTTAAGTCGCCGGTTCTATTCAATAAAATATACGAGAAAACATCGGCATAATTTGTTCCTGGATATTCTCGCATATAGTCTACGATCTCACGATGAAGAGTCGCAAAGGATTTATTGAAACCAGTCGTTGCCATGTTACAGATTATACGTCTAGCTAAATAGCTCTCAAGAGTGGCGAACACGTTTTGAAGCGTATCATCATCGATTCTTTGGTGCTTGTATTCGTCCATAACTCTCATTAGAAATGGAAAATGACCTTCAATCAGCAGATAATTCAAACGAAAACCTTTTTCAGTAATCACTTTGTACTCGCCGTCTTCGTCCTTGTTGAATTTCAGAAAGTTGTAATAATCTAGTTGATCGATCACGCCACTATAAAAAGCCTCCAGTTTTTCAATGTCGTCCTGGTGGTCGTCAATATTTGCAAAAAATAGCTTTTTAAATTCAGGGTAAACTTGATCAATTTTTACTTCTTTTTGCAATTTACTAGTAAGAAGATATTTGAAGAAATCTGAGATATAATCCTTGTTGATTTCAGTCAAATCCGCTTCAATGTTTTTCCAATATTTGTTGAGGACTATCTCGCGAGCATCACTATTATTTAACATCAACGCAAAGTTACGGATTTTATCACCGTCGGTAAGCGGCTTGCCAGTTGAATTAATGCTTTCAAAAACTTTCTGTGGATTGTCATCTGAAGAATCCAGAACAATCTTCACTATCTCGAAGTTAGAGAGTTTGTTTACATACTCTTCGAGGTTTTCCTTACCGTTAAAATAATAAATAAATACTTCATATGCCTGATATAATTTACTGTCCTTGCTCGTAGGCCCAAATTTTTGTCGTTCAAAGATTTCTTTGAAAATTTTATCATCCGTCGTGACTGTCCTTAGCTTAATTCTATTTTTCTCGTTAGAATAATTTCCGCTGTTGAAAAGATATTTTTCCAGAATTTCATTTGAGGATATGTTCCCGCGCTCTGGATGATCGAGCAGTATGTGATAGATCGCCGTCAACATAAGGATAGCGGTCGTTGCTCTTTGTTGACCATCAATAATTGTGCTGTTGTCACCCTCTTTAATATACACAATACTGCCAAAGAAATGTTTCCTATCCGTTTTTATAACTTGCTCAAGGTCATCTAAAAAATTAAGAATATTTGCCTTGTCCCATGAGTATGGTCTTTGGAAATCTGGTATTTTGAAAAATGTCCCCGGCTTGTAAAGAAACTCTTTAATATCATTGCGCGAAACATCCATATTCTCTCCTAGTGATTATAGTTTATTCAAAAATTGATAAATTCGAACCATTGCTAGTGTATCAAGTTCGCAGTATTTCAGTAAGTCGGCCAGTATCTTATCTTTCTCGTCCGCTCTTTTGCCATTAAGGACTGCTTCCATCCATAATCTTTGTGCGGCCCCGCCAGCGTGGATATCCAGATCTTTGTATGACAACTCGGGTATTAGCACCGGCAAGACTTTTTTGATCGAGGCACTGCCAAAGAAATCTTTGTGAACATAGTGACCGTCGGCAAATGGCTTCATCAGGTCAACTACTCGCTCGTTTACTGACTTATAAAACTCGGCGTATTCCGGCAATACTTTGCCCATCAGTTCGTTGCATGTTTTCTCAAAGCCCTCAAACCAAACAAGTACTGTGCCTTCATCTCCGATCTGGGATTTCAATGCTTCGGAAAGCGGTCGGACTGGATTTGAATTATCGCTGTGCAAGTACTCAAAATGTTTTACTTCACTGTCGGGTGATTCCAAAACATGCAGTGAATACTGGAATGGCAGCTGCTTGTACGGCCCAAGGCCGTCGAAATACGGCACTACACTTGAGAGGGTCTCGTAATCAAGGAAGTACAAAGGGAACTTCAGCTCTGATAAAAATTCTTTGATCTGTCCTTTGTCGGCAAAGACCTTATCTGATTTAGTGGCTAGGACTTGTCGGAGCTGCTTTTCACCGAGTGCAAAGTCGTCGGGAATATCGCACAAGTGTTTTATTCCCAGCGCTTCTAATTCGCCAATCTTCGCAGCCCCCGGCGAGCAGAGATGATAAATGCTATATTCATCAATATCGGCTAATGTTTTATAGATCGAGAGCCAATCGCCAAAAGCACCAAGCCTGGCGTGCTTTGGTGAGATATCGGGACAATCTTTGCAATTAACGATATCAAGCGCTTTGTCGATATTCTCGTTGGTAAATTCTTTAAGTTTCTCTATCTGCTCGGTCACCTCGCTTGTTTTGCAGAGCGAGTCAGCTTTGACTTCGCCAGCTCTTACATATTCATTATTCACATGAATGACAAATACACGACCGACTTTATATCCGGCTCGTGCCAAGACTTCTTTTTGAAAAGCGAGATCTGGCTCATGCTCCGGCTTGGCGCTGGTACTGGATTTAATCTCATACAAATCAAAAGTATTGGCACTAACACGAACTATCGCATCGCAGATGCAGGTGATGTCTCCGGCCTCAAACCTAGCTTGAATGATAGTCTTGGCTCTACTATCGATCGCTTCTTTGGTTCGTCGAGTCAATGACAAATAGTCCTTGTAGCCATCAAACCCAAGCTTAACCGCATCAAGAAATAACTGCTCTGCATACGATTCAAAAAGAAATCCAGCGTCAAAAATCGCTTGAGTGTCATCATCAATCGGCGGTAATTTGTCTTTTTCATGCTTCTTTAACCACAGCCAAGCCGGATGGCGGAGAAATAACATGTAATCTGATTTTGATATCTGCATAATTCTTTTTTTACTGTTATATTATTTAGGATGCTGCTGGCTGCTCCTTGTTCCACTCATCTTCAAGGCAGATTGTTTCGCTATCTGGTTGCTTTTCTTGTGGCAATAGATCAATGTCGACTTTGATGGGAATGTCAGTCGCTAGACCAGCTACGAAGCAGCTGCCGACCGAGAGGATGGGGATCGATTCAAAGGAAAGTTTGTCGAGATAAGCAACTGTTTTTTGGATTGCGTTAATATCGTTAATATTTATCAGGCGATGAATAAAATAATTGTGAAGCTGTGAGACAATTGTTGGAGAGATATCATGTGGTCTTTGACTGGCAACAGTAAGAAAAGTGCCGAATTTCCTTCCTTCTTTTATAATTTCTTCGAATGTTTCGAGTCGGTAATCTTTCCATGTTTCACTTTCTCTTTCAGAAGCCTCTGAAAGAATATTATGAGCTTCATCTATAATAATATGCAATGATTTTTTCCCCTCTTTTTTCTTTTTTTCATCATATAATTGCTTGCAAATTATTAATGGGAAAACTTTTTTCATTTCCAAATTTGTATCTCTAAGAGAAACTACAACGATGTTTGAGCTGTGGTCTAAATTATCAATATCTACTACTTTGGTTAATGAAGAAAACTTTTTTCTCATCCTATTTATGAGAGGCTTTATATGCTCCTGATTTGAATATCCGTGTGCCACTTCGTGGTAATAAGTAAGTATAATTTTTAATTGTACTTGTGACAGAAAATCCGGTTTAAAAGCTATTTTATCCACATTCTCTTTAATATTAATCGCATATATATCACTTTTATCTGAATACTGGGGCTCCTGCCCCGGGCATTCCCAGTAATAATTACCATCCTTCGTGTGTTGATGCAGGTTGGCATCGATTTCATTGCCTAAGCTCTCGGTCTCTCCATCTATCAAGTAGCTAATGTCTTTTATCAAATCTCGAATAATACCTATACCGATTGCTTTGTCACCCTTTTTAATTACCTCTTTAATGGTATTCTCTATGCTTTGCTTATAGGCTACTGGATCAACAAGGAAGTTGCTATTTATCGCTCGTGCCAAGAAAGGTTTTTGAGTTTTTTCTGTGGCTTCCATAAGCACTGCAAGAATTTCGATATCCTCGATTTGTTTTTGAGTAATTGGGTACTTATCGCCACTATTACTAGCTGTGGAAAGTTTATATACTGTTTTGTCGCTATCTAAAACATCAGGATTTGTATACTCCCCATTAAAATCTATAAACATGAAAAAAGAGTTAATTGCGAAGTGGGTACTCTCGTTCTTGGACTTAAACAGTTCTGAATATATTCTTGCCAGAGTATTGGATTTGCCACTTCCTGTATTCCCGAAAATCCCAATATGGCTAGCAAACAATTTATTTACACTAATGCTTATTTTCTGCGATGGTTCCTCTGTGAGACTGCCGATTGTCACTGTTTTCTCTCCTGGACGAGCAAATTGATGTAATTCATTGAACTCCTCGCGGTCCATGACATAACACTC
>CAYOQP010000023.1:556-5168 GCA_964406145.1 uncultured Candidatus Saccharibacteria bacterium | reverse complement strand
ATCTTGAAATTGCTCCTTCAGAAATTGTCGCGGTTCTTTCTGAGAAGGAATAGTTAAACCGATCGTTCTTTTCTCCTTCCAGTCTATTTTTGTTGTGTTAAAATGTGAGAGAAATGAAATATAAAGTTTGCGATAAATGTGGCGAGTTCGTAACAAAAACCGGTATTATCTCAAGTTCACCAACTTCGAGTAAAGATGCTGGTCGTTTTGCAAGATGCAATAATAAATCGTGTGCTAAACTGTTCTCAAAAAATGAGTACGATAGGCTAAATATCAAAGAATTCTAAAAATCAGAGTACGAGAAACTGGGAGACAAAGAGTTCTAAGTAACCAAACGATTTAATACTCAAGATAAGTACAACCTTCGATTGTGTTAAATCCATTCTTCTTATAAAATTCAACAAGCCAAGGATATTTAGGATCTGTTGCGAGAGAAATATTGGCAATATTGGCTGATTTAAGCTCATTGACGATATTTCCAAGTAGTCTGGAACCGATACCTTGTTTCCTCAGTTTTTCATCTACAATCAAGTCGACAATAAGTGCATGCCTGGATAAATCAGAAATAGCACGAACTGCGCCAACTACTTTGCCGTCTTCAAATGCAAGACAAATAATTGCCGAGTTCCAGACGGTATTTTCATTGAATGATTTCTTATATTTTGGTTTATAAAAGCTAACGATCTTGTCAATACAATCGGCATAATCTTTGACTAAATTTTTATAGCAAATATTCATACTTTTCTCGAACCGTTATATTTCCAATTGAGGATAGACCGAAATCGCAATTTTATAGATAGAGTTTGTAAAATGAAGCCACCCCTTTACGCTACATTGACACATAAATACAACTGCGTCAAGTACCCCTCGATTGACAAGCACAATCTATTATGGTAATATAATGGGTCTTTTCGCTATGATATAATGAGCGAAGAGCGATTCGGCACTCCACCTCTGCGGTGGGAAAGGAAACTCGCATGGGAATGGTAGTTCGACCCGCGGTTGAGGCTGATGTCGAAGATGTGATCTGCGTTTGTGACCAGGCATGGGGGAATGTCTGGAAAGGAGACCGCCCGATGTTCATCGATCGCATTACGGCTTTTCCCGAAGGTGGAATTGTTGTAAGTGAAATCGATGGGTTCATCGAAGGATATGTCTCCGTGCAAGTAGCAGATGCCGATGTTATTCTTCGTCCCACCTGGGATGAAGCCACTGACTTCGGTCATCTCACAAAAACGCACAACCCAGAAGGTGAATGGCTTCATGGTGTTGGCCTTGCTATGACTCCCAGAGGGAGCGAGGCTGGTCTGACCCGCGAACTCATTCAGTATCTTTTTCGGTATGCCATCGCCAAGCAAAAGCGTGGCTGCCGGTTTATCACACGTATCCCGGGATATTACCGTTATCAAGAAAAGTTAAGTCCCGAGGAATATGTGCGATCCCGACGAAATGATCGGCCGATTGATCCCGAGCTAAGAGTGCTTGGAAACTACGGCTTTGAAGTTGTTGAACCTCCTGTAATCTTCACGGATTATGTGGAGGGAGGCGGAGACCCGCGATCCTGCGGTCTAAGCGTCCTCATCGAACAGTTGAACCCATACTGGGCTGAAGTGCCCAGTGCTGCCCGGAGCCGATAGCGCAATTGCGCTATCGGCTCCGTTTCTGTAATTGCTACAAATAATTGCTTGTTGTATAATCTCAATAAGAACTATTATTCGACAAGGAGTCTTGTGAATTTTGACACGATTATCACGATACTTGTTGCAAGCACAAGTTTATTACTGGGTCTTTTTGTATTGGCTAGTGGTGTTAAAAATATAAGCAATCGATTGTTCTTTGCCTTCAATCTTTCTGCAGCTGTTTGGATTTGCTCGAGCCTAGCTGCTAAATTCTCAACTATAGATACGGTTCAGCCATTCATAAATATTGGATTTGCAGCAGCGGCACTTCTAGTATACTTCTTCTTAATGTTTTGCATGGTCTTTCCGAATAATCCAAGCTCATTTAGAAAATGGTGGCTGATACTACTCTTTCCACCGGTTATTTTTGTTATCTTGTCATACATGAACCTTGTTGCTATCCCGATTCAGACCGAAGGGTCTGGTTTTAAGGTTTCTTCAGCTGCATTTTATTTGCCCTATACAGCACTACTACTGGTTTATATTATTGCAAGTATCTGGAAGCTCATCGTTAATTATAGACAGGAAAAGGGTGTCACCAAAGATCAGATCTTCTATGTGTTGCTAGGTTCTTCGATCTATGCCTTTCTGGCATTATTTTTTAGTCTAGTTATGCCACTGTTTACTGCATACCAAGATATTTATAAATGGGGAATTTACAGCGTCATTGTCTTTTTAGTAATCACCTCGTATGCCATTATTGAGAGAGGATTCTTGAATATAAAAGTAATACTAACTGAAGCAGCAGTAATGATTGTTCTCTTAGCCCTTCTTGTTCAGTTGCTTTTATCAGAGAGCTTGAACAGGGGTTTATTGAACGGTTTAATTCTTGTCGCTTTTGCTTATGGTGGTTATCTTGTGATTGTATCTGTTAAAAAAGAAATTGCTCACAATAAGCAACTTAGACACTTCACTAATCAATTGGAGCAGGACAAAAAAGAGCTAGTCGATCTAGACCGGATGAAAGACGAATTTCTGCAGATGGCAACTCACGAACTGAATACTCCGATCACTGTCATCCAAGGCAAACTGGATATGGCGATCAGAGAGGATTATGTTCACTTGAACAAAGAACAGAAGGACTATTTTGAAACCGTAATGACCGACACAGAGCGTCTTGCTCATCTATCCAAAGATATCTTAAATGTGGCCAGAATCGATCAACACCGCCTAACCATCAATCGAAGCGAAACCGATCTGGATCAATTGATCACATCTATTGTTGAGGGTTTGCAAATCAAAGCTAAGGACAAAGGGATTACCGTTGAGTACATTAAACCCGAAAAGCCTTTACCAAAGATGATGGTTGACCAAAACAAGATCGGCGAAGTGGTTACTAACCTAGTCAATAACGCAATTAAGTTCACCAGCAAGGGCGGAATCACCGTAGAGGCCAAAGACGAAGGTGGTAACATCGTCGTCTCAGTAAAAGATACCGGCGTCGGGATAGAAAAAGAGGGACAAAAACATTTATTTGAGAAATTCTATCAAGTCGGTCGATTCGATCCCAACAATCCCCAAGAACAACAGGGTTCAGGTCTCGGGTTATATATCTCCAAGAATATCATCGAAATTCATGGCGGCAAGATCTGGCTCGAATCAGAGAAAGATAAAGGTTCGTCTTTTTACTTTTCACTGCCCAAGGAGTATAAAGAGATCAAGGTTGAGAATGGAAAACTCCATTGTAGTGAAGACCAGGTTAGGGTGCTCTAAGCTTCTCAAAAGGAGACTAATATGAAGTTGCTAATAGTTGATGACAACAGAGGATGCTCCGATCTTTACAAGCTCCGGTTCTCTGATGCCGGCTGGGATGTCGATATCGCCTATTCCGCTGAAGCGGCGATACAAATGTTGATGCACACCGACTATCTGCCGGATGCTATTTTGCTTGATCTCATGCTTCCAAAGATGCAGGGAGATGAACTCTTGCTAATTATCCGAAAAGACCCACGGATTAAAGATGTAGTCGTCGTTGTTTTGACGGCCCTCAGTCTTAATCCTATTGACCAAGAAAGAATCAGCGGTGATGCCGACGATTACATATTGAAACTCGATATTATGCCCAAAGAGCTTGTTGAGCATGTGACTGAGCTGGTTGAAAAAAAGTCCAAGCCTAGCAGCTAATATTCCTTAGCGAGTAATGATGCCGGCCATTTTGGTGATTGTGGAGTAAGAAAAACTCAGATCGAAAGACTTCCGACCACCTTTTTAGCGATTGGTTGTAATGATATTTGCCATCTCTAGTTTTATCTTTTCTATTTCTTCTTTAGCAATATCTTCTATCAAATTATCTAGAAGCTTGGGATCATTAAGACTGCTGTTTCCTTGTTTGTGCTTTTCTAGATAGGATTTACCGACTTTATTTTTAACTTCATCAGCAATACTGCCAGCATGTTTCAAACCAACCCACCAGCGCAGCTGCTGAGATAGTTCAGTATATTTTAAGGCGTCAGTGTCTGAGAGAGTAATGTTGTATTTATTGGCAATCTTTTGCCTGGTTTGCTCGATTTCTTCTTTTGTTGGTTCGATAATGCCCAGATCCTTGTTATCCATATCATCCTTATTTATTGGTGATTAAATAGTAATTTAAATATAATGCCAATTCCCTTAAGTAACAATACCATATCGGCTGGATTGCCGATAAATAGAATGATTAGCAATAAACAAATAATTCCTACCAAAGGCAGTATCAGCCTAAGATTGTAATCCCTGGGTGAATTGGTCATCAAGCTGCGATATAACCTTTCATATTTTATCTTATATTCCTCGGCAAGTCTTCTGTTTAATCCAATATACGACATGACTTGGCAGGCGGCACTTTCGTCTGCTGCTCTTCTCATCATTTCCTTGCTGATCTTTTGACTTAGAATGTTCAAACTGCCGTCCCAAAGGATCTCACGGTCAATTACCGCAACCTTTTGATGAATTGAGCC
>CAYOQP010000023.1:0-546 GCA_964406145.1 uncultured Candidatus Saccharibacteria bacterium | reverse complement strand
GGTTGGAGGAAGGATTCATATTCGCTTATCGGCCGAGTGAAGATAAAAACCTCGATGTTTTTATTTCTGATTTTCTTAATTGTTGGCTTTAAAAAATCTGTTCTTGATTTCGTTACGAACGGGCTGTAGATAATGACTTCTTTTTTGGCTGAGAGTAAATCAGAAACAAGGGCTGGATAAAAAGTCTTTTCGTTGAACAAGACGGCGTTTTTAGCCTGTTTCTCTTCCTCATTCTCAAGTGCTTCTTGTCGTCTTTTAAGATAGCTTTTTAATGCTTGTGTTTGATCAATCATAAATCCCTCCTTAACTATTCTATATACTGGTAATTTTGATAAAATTTGCTACTATTGGTGTATGGAAGATAAAAAAGATATCTTGAATAGTTTGGCTGGCCAGTTTAAGCAGGCGAGAAAGCTTGCTAGGTTGAAGCAAATAGAAGTTGCCGGCATGGTTGGCGTACATCCAAATTATTATTCGCAAATTGAGCGTGGAGTTGTTAATGCAACTTTTGATAAGGTTTACCGAATCGCAAAAGCGCTCAATATC
>CAYOQP010000022.1:354-5729 GCA_964406145.1 uncultured Candidatus Saccharibacteria bacterium | reverse complement strand
GGGTCCACCAATAAAACGATCATTCCTTTGGATGGTCGTTTTATTTTGTGGTAATATTGAATAGAAATAATTAAACAAAGGAGACCATGACAACAAGATTAGAAGTTTATAAGTGTTCGGTCTGTGGTAATATAGTTGAGGTAATTCACGATGGTGTCGGACAATTGGTCTGTTGCGGTAAGCCGATGGAGTTACAAAAAGAAAACAATATTGATGCGGCCAAAGAAAAACACGTTCCCATAGTGAAAATTGAGAACGATACCATCTTGGTAAATGTTGGCGAGATTGATCATCCAATGGAAGAGGAACATTATATCGAGTGGATAGAGCTTGTTTGTGAGAGCAACGCTTGTCGTGTAAATTTGAAGCCTGGCGACAAGCCCAGTGCAACGTTTAAAAAATGCTGCGATAGTTTCACTATTCGAGCTTTTTGCAATTTACACGGATTGTGGAAAAATAACTAAAGGAGAATGATGTCATCAAAGTCTGTTTTTACAAGTGAAGAAGCTAAAGAGGTGGGGGAGTCTATAGGAATTGATTGGAGTAAATTTGATGTCGATCAATTCCGACGGGGTATGGATGTTGAGCTGGAACATGGAATAATAGATCTAAATACGAATGTTACCAATAATGATCCAGTTACAACTGGCAAGATTGCCCTCGCCCATCTCAATGAATTTCCAGATTATTACGATCGTCTTTATGCTATGGAAGAAGAGGCGGAGAAGCACTGGAAAAACAAATAAAAACTAGTGACGGTCTGGTTCTCTCTAGAGGATATTATCAGCTGTGGTATTGATAATATCCTCTTTTTATGTCATAATCTCTTTCAACAACAGCCGTAACAACGCTGTTGAATTGGTAGGAGGATTTTACCTTGGCGGATCGCAGTAAGAGTCACAAAAAGGTTTGGGGCAGTTGCAGCTGTTCTGATCCCTACAGTAATTGGGGGCCAGTAGACCCCAGGGACATCAAGGCATTTCGCGAAGGACGCGCCTGTGTTGGCGGCTATGTCAGCAAGGCAGCACATGGAGAAGAGATGCGCATTCGCGAGAGGGCCGATGTGGCCGTCTCATAGTGCGCAAGCACAAAGATCTAGCTCGGCGAGATAAAACAGATTTATTCTCGCCGAGCGCACTCCCTCATTTATAGTTTACCCGCGAAAGGCGGGTATTGTTGTATCTAAACGAGGATATTACTATACTAGTCATATGAATGATCATTCACCGCTAGCTGAAAAAATGCGCCCCAATACTCTCGACGAGTTTTTGGGCCAGAAACACATTCTAGGCAAAGATAAGATCCTACGACGTATTATTGAATCCGATCGAATAATTCCGATGATTTTCTGGGGTCCACCCGGATCCGGCAAGACAACATTGGCTCAAATAATCTCCGACAAGACTGAGTCTCGATTTGTTTCCTTCTCGGCTGTCTCGAGTGGAGTTTCTGATGCAAGGAAGTTAATCGCAGAGGCCAGAGAAATATTGGACGAAAAAGGCACACGCACTATTTTGTTTGTTGATGAAATTCATCGCTTCAACAAATCTCAGCAAGACCTATTTTTACCCTATGTTGAGGACGGAACGATCATCATGATCGGAGCGACGACCGAAAATCCATCCTTTCAGGTCAACGCTCCTCTCCTTTCCCGTGCAAGAGTCTTTCATTTCAGAGAACACACCATCGATGATATAGTTTATCTGCTCAAATCAGCAATCGACAAGATCAATAAGAATCCTTCCTTGTATTTTCCGTCCCTAAAGTTAGAAAAAGTAAAGATTTCAATCCAAAAAGAAGCACAAGACGCTATCGCTAAGCTTTGTGAAGGCGATGGCCGTGATGCTTACAATGCTCTTGAATTAGCCATTATCTCTGGCAAAGTTACCGAAAAAAAACTAATCATTGATAAAAAATTAGCCGAGGAGTCCATTCAGCAAAAATTCATTCGTTATGACAAGGATAGTGATGGACATTTTGACGCCATCTCTGCTCTCCATAAGTCAATCAGGGCGTCTGATGTTGATGCCGCTCTTCATTACACTGCCAGAATGCTTGAGGCAGGAGAAGAGCCACTTTATTTGCTTAGAAGGTTAATTCGTTGTGCCGCTGAAGATATTGGTATGGCTGATCCAGAAGCATTAAAACTAGCCGTAGCTACAATGCAAGCAACTCATTTCATCGGAATGCCAGAGAGTGGCGTGATTATTGCCGAACTTGTTGTTTATCTTTCTTTGGCGCCAAAATCAAGGAAAGTTAATGATGCTTACGATGCAGCCAAAAATGATGTTGTTAATAATAGATTAGATCAAATACCTCTTAAAATCCGTAATGCTCCAACAAAGCTAATGAAGGAATTTGGTTTTGGCAAAAATTACAAAATGTATGACAAGGAATCGTGTCTACCGGAGAATTTAAAAGGTAGAAGATACTGGACTACTTAGTGGGAGCGTCTTTTTGTACCCCAATTGCGCCATCTGGACAAAAACGCAAACAATTACCACAAGCAATACACTTTTCGAGATCAATTTCTGGCACAGGAGTGGCAAATACTCCCAAAGTATCCGAAAATCTTAATGCTCCGACTGGACATTTGGTAATACAAATACCGCAACCCTTGCAATATTCCGGAGAAAGTTGACAAGTCTTGCCGTGACCCTTGACCATAATCTTATTGGTCGATGGCTGATAAACTGGTTTCGAGAAATTTTGAACTTCAAAGGTAAACGATCTTCCGGCCAGAAAAGCCTTGTGATTTAATTCCTTGATCTCTGGGGTTTTAAATTTCTTACCCAGAACCTTTTCTATGGTTGACCAAACTATTTCTTCATTAAAATAAAGTATTTGACTTATTTTACCCGCGACCACAACGTTGAATGAGCGAGGGTACCTTTCTTCAATCGCTATTTGAGTAGCAGGAATTCCAAAAAGATGTTCTTTGCTCCTAAATCCATCTGATGGAACAGTTGAACTATCGAATATTACCTTTGTTGTATTTGACACATACGGCAAAACATGGTCAACCGCTCTTCTTTGTAAAACAACAACGTAATCGGCTTTTTCAAATTTCGGATAAAGAATATTTTGGCTGGAGATTATAATAAAGGCCATCGACGGTGTACCACGTTGCTCAACTCCAAAAGAGGGTATATAAGAAACATGGTTTTTTGTTTGGGCTGCGGCATCAGAAATTATTTTGGCAATAGTCTGAATTCCTTGTCCGCCTTCTCCTGCGATCAATATGGTTGTTTTCATTTTAGTTCTCCGATAGGGTAATGTTTCTCCATGTCAAATAGAATATCGAAAGAGGTCTTGGCGTTAGTTTTCCAGTTTGTTGGACAAATTGACAAAATTTCTACAAAACTGAAGGATTTTTTTTCAATCTGTGTATTTATGGCTTTCTTTATCATCGTTTGCAATAAAATTGGATTGGATATTGAAGTACGAGCAATAAATGCATTTTTTGATGCTACGTTTTTGATCAATTCTGGACCCATCAAACCAGAGCCAAGATTTTCTGGCTTGCCTAGTGGCGTAGTGGAAGTAACAGTCCCAGGCATTGTTTCTGGCGACATTTGTCCTCCTGTCATGGCATAGTTTTCATTATTAACCACAATTACCGTGACTGGATCGTTGCGATATGCCGCATGGAGAATAGACTGCAAACCAATTGCATAGGCACCGCCATCACCTGTGTAAGCAATAGCAACTCTATTTGGTTTCATCATTTTATATCCAACCATGACAGGGGTAGTTCGTCCGTGATGTGTTTGAACGGTGCTGAGATTTAAAAAATTCCAAGCCAAAAGGGAACAGCCAATATCTATACCGAGGGTTGTTTTTTTGGCAATATTAAGTCCATCTATTGCATAACCAAGCTGTTTAAAGGCTATACCGTGTCCGCAGCCAGGGCAAAAAAGATGCGGTTTCGTTTCTTCGTTCCATGATTTTGGCATTAATCTATTCATTGTTTTTTCTGACCTCCTCAATGATTTCTTCCAGAACAAAACCTTCGGCAGGTTTTGAAATTTCTGAGATTTTGACGCTTATACCAGACATCTCATACTTTACAATCCGTGAAAGCTGATTTAAGGATGATTCTATAATAAACACATGTTTGACGCCCTTGACTGCCTTGAGGAGCGCTTTGCTATCAAAGGGGTTCAACGTTATGGGACGAAACAATCCAATTTTAATTCCATTCTTTCGCATTATGCTTACAGCCTCTTTGGCCGCACTTGCTACTAGTCCATGAGAAATAATAAGATATCTTGCTCCGCCGCAATTGATAGATTCTGACTCAACAATTTTGTCTCTAGCCTTGTCCCAATCGGCAATATTCTTCTTTAGAGTTTCTCCGAGCTGACTTTCTGAACTATAACAATTTCGAATATAAGTTGGTGTGCCATTTTCAGATAGCATAGGAGTCGGCCTAACTGGATTTAAATGGCGTTTGATATAAGCCCTTGTTTTCATTTTTCCAAGATAGCCATCACCTAAAACAAAGGTTGGAAAAAAATATTTCCAAGCGGTAGAAAATGCTTTTATTGTAAGATCATACATTTCCTCCACACTTGATGCAGAATAGACTACTCTTAATCCATCCCCGTTGCCACCAAAGGCAGCTAAATTTACTTCTTGCTGGGAAAAATTAACGGTACCGGTCGATGGGCCGCCACGTTGCATCATTATTCCAACAAAAGGAATTCTCATATTTTCACACATTGAGATTGGGTCTTGAAGCAGGATGTGACCCGGACCAGCAGAAGCCGTAAAAGCCTTTTCACCAGCCAGACAGGCGCCAACAACACCAAAACCAGCAGCAATCTCATCTTCGGTTTGAAGGTACAGTAATTTTTTATCCGACAAAGTTTTTTCAATCCAACCCTGTAAAATTTCTGTGGCTGGGGTAATAGGATAACCAAACATCACTTTGGCCCCAGCATCGACAGCAGCCATCACAGCGGCCTCATTTCCTGTTACGAAGACATTATCGTTCATTATTCCTCTATTTTGTAATTATTCTTACGTCAACCATATGAAAGCCTTCATCGTCAACAATTATTGGATTGAAATCAACCTCAGCGATATTGGAGAAATTATCAACAAATTTAACAGAATTTACGATTATTTCAGAGAGTTTTTCTAAATCATATTTCTTTTGCCCTCTGGCGCCAGACAATATCTTTCCAATTTTTGTTGATGCAATCATTTCCAAGGCTCTTGATTTGGAAATGGGAGCAATTGAATATGAAAAATCGTCATAAATTTCGGCAAAGATTCCACCGGTTCCAAATATGACCGTTGTACCAATCTTGGGGTCTTTTTTTACACCCAGAAATAAAGAAAAAAATTGCGGTTATTGCTCCGATTCC
>CAYOQP010000022.1:0-344 GCA_964406145.1 uncultured Candidatus Saccharibacteria bacterium | reverse complement strand
ATTTTTCCAATAATTGCCGGGAAACCAACTTGAAGAGATGCTTTCTTGAGCTCAATCGCATCCTTAATGTTGACCACGACACCACCTGTGTCAGTTTTATGTGCTTCGGGATCAGCATTTTTAAGAACAACAGGGTAACCGATCTCTTCTGCGGTCGTCATCAACTCTTCGGAAAAGCTAACCTTTGAATAACTAGTCGTTGGTAGATGAAATTTTTTAAGATTATCTTCTTTTGATTTTACGTCAAATATAGCGTGGGATTTTTCTGTCAAATGTAGTTCCTTAGGCCTAAGAGAGAATTGCGGCAACGCTTTCAATGAGGGAACTGCTTCCTCTGGAAAGGC
>CAYOQP010000021.1:0-6360 GCA_964406145.1 uncultured Candidatus Saccharibacteria bacterium | reverse complement strand
CGAGGCTGTGGGCGTGGCGAAAGTAGAGACGACTTCGCCGTCCAGCACCACAACAACCAGTAATAGCGGCTCGACCGGTTCGACGACAACTGCCATTGCGCCGAATCCGACAGAGGGTTGGAAGACTTACACAGATTCTACTTATCATTCTAGTTTTAAATATCCCGCTACTTGGCCCAACGCTCAAGTCGAAGGAGTCGTAGGCGAACCAGGCACACCCACTCCCGTTAGCTACAATTCTGTTGTTTTCGGTATTTCTGACGATGCCAAATACCACATTCGTTCAGTGGATCTCTCAAATTACACTGCCTATTCTGGTTCGGGGCTAGAGGATAGTATCACAAAGCTGCAAACCCTCTATACGACTAAAAGTGCAACTGGTGCCGCCAAACTTTGGCTTCCCCCGTCTGCCGCTTCCATCATGGCTGCTTCTGCTCCTCAATATTTAGAGACTGCAGACGCAAAATGGCGCGGACTATATTACTTTGCCAACATCGGCCAAGCTTATTCAACAACTATCAGCTGTATGGTTATAATGACCGACGGCTCAGCCAACATTGTACAACTCCATCTCTCTGTGGACTCAGACAACGCCGCCCAATACGCCGCAACTCTTGGACAAGACGAGAGCTTTCAAAACTATGTTAAATCCCTCGATTTAAACTCGACCGAAACGATAGTAACAGAATTCAAGTCTATTTATAAAATTATCGCTCAAAGTTTAACGAGTATATAGCACTAGTTGGTATTGGACACACCGACAACAGTGAGCCAATATGTGTTTATTCTTAAACGCCCCTGAAATGGGGCGTTTAAGATTTCAAATCAGATTTTTTAGGAACAATATTTTTTACATCTTCTCCGGAGCATCGATGCCGCAGATTTGTAAAGTAGTTGCAGTGATCAGAGCTAGACGAGCCTTTTCGGTTTCTTTTTCCCCACCCAAAACTTGGCAATTAGCATAGAAGTCATGGAAGAGTCCGGCAATTTTGTAAGCGTAATGGGGGAATGACTGAATTTGAAAATTCTCAGATGCGGCCAAAACTAGTTCGGGAAATTTTACTAGCGCTTTGTAAAGTGCTGCTTCCTTTGGATCGGTCAGCAGATTAAGGTCAGCATCCTCAAACGTCACTTTATTCTCCCCTGCCTTGCGCAAAATGCTCGAGATTCGAGCATGTGCATATTTGATATAGAAGACTGGATTTTTCTCTGAGGTATCAGCCGCCAGATCAATATCAAAATCAAATGGTGTATTAGGGTTTTGAGCCAAAATAAAATATTTGAAGGCGTCTGCCGCCACACCTGCCTCTATCACCTGTCGCAAGGTCACGAAATTGCCGAGTCTCTTGCCCATACTCATAGCCTGACCGGATTTCTTCAGTCGGACATATTGATAGAGCATGATCTCTAGCTTTTCTGGAGCGACACCAAGGGCTTGAAGCGCTGCTTTCATGCGAGGAATGTGACCGAAATGATTCGCCCCCCAGACGTCTATGAGCCGCTCAGATCCCCTGTCCAATTTATCTAGGTGATAAGCGATATCATTAGCAAAATACGTTAAGGAGTGATTTTCATCGCTTTTGACAAGGACTGAGTCTTTGTCATTGAGATCTGGATCGTCCGGACGAGTGAACCAGACCGCGCCATCTTTTTCTTTGGTGAATCCACTTTTTTCCAATTTAGATATTGCCTCTTTGGCCTTGCCGGAATTAAGCATTTCGCTCTCTCGGGTCCAGACATCGATATTGATATCGATAAGAGCCAGATCTTTCTTGATTTTGTCGATCAAAATTTCGAGACCTTTTCGGGCAAATAAATTAATCAATCCTTCGCGATCTGTAGTTTTTGCGATCTCTTCGACAAACTTTGTCTGAATTTCATTTGAGACTTCTTCTATATAAGGCGCCGGATAGCCACCTTCAGGAAATTCGATATTTTCTTTGGATTTTTTCTCATGCCAATAATAGAGAGACTCGCCGAGTCTGTGAATCTGGACACCGATGTCATTGATGTAAAATTCTCGCTCGACATTGTAGCCCAGAAATTCAAAAAGATTGGCCGTCGCTTCCCCCATCGGGCCGCTTCTAGCATTACCGATATGGAGTGGCCCAGTCGGATTGGCCGAGACATACTCAACATTTATCTTTTTGCTTTTACCGATTCCTGATTTACCGTAATTTTCTTTCTCGGCCAAAATGTTTTTTAATTCGGCAAAGTATAGGCCGTCATCTAGAAAAATGTTAAGGAATCCTGGACCAGCTATTTCAACCTTTCTGATTCCTTCAGCTTTTTCCAGCTCCTGTTTGATCTCTGCGGCCACTTCTTTGGGATTCTTCTTCGATTCTCCGGCCGAAATCATAGCAACATTAGAAGACCAGTCACCAAAGTCGCTTTTTGGTGGCTCTTCGACAGAGAAAGTGCTTGCTTTATAACCAGTCGCAACAACAGCTTCTTTTATTTTTTCTTCAATAAATTTCTTCATTATGCGATTTTATAAACTTTTAACTTGCCAATTTGAATGACCATCCCCTTCTTGACTCCAACCTCAGCCTTTGGATCAGTGATTTTTGCCTCATCTATCTTGAGACCACCCTGTTCAATCAGGCGCCTAGCTTCAGAATTCGACGTCACCGCGCCAATATTTACAAGAAGTAACGGCAAAGCATAATTACCATATTCAACCTCGATTTCGGGAATATTTGTTGGCAATTCTTTTTTGGAAAAGACCGAGATGAATTGTTCCTCGGCTTTCTTGGCTTCCTTTTCATCATGATAGAGCTTGATAATCTCAGAGGCCAATCCCATCTTAATATCACGAGGATTACTATCTTTTAGTTTCTTTTTAATCTCTTCGATTTCTTTGTCGCTCACTAATGTGCAAAGCTCGTAGTATTCGACAATCTTGTCATCAGGTATCGACATGATCTTGCCATACATTTCATTAGCCGAGTCAGTAATACTGATGTAATTATCAGAAGATTTGCTCATTTTGATCTTGCCGTCTAGACCGACAAGGAGTCTCATCATGACGACTTCCTGCGGTACTTGATCATACTTTTTTTGAAGATCACGACCCGCTAGCATGTTGAACTTTTGATCAGTCCCGCCAAATTCGACATCAGCTTCGAGCATAACAGAATCATAAGCCTGCATGACCGGATAAAGTAGCTCGTGAAGACCGATATCATTGCCTTCTTTTATCCTTTTTTTGAAATCTTCACGCTCGATTATCTGAGCCACGGTAAACTTGCCAGCGACCTGCAAGATATCATTGAAATTCATCTTGGAGAACCACTCGGAGTTAAATCTGACTTCGGTTTTCTTGACATCCAAGATCTTACTAACCTGGTCAAGATAGGTCTTGGCATTGCTTTTGATCTCAGCGTCTGTTAAAATTGGCCTTGTTGTTTTTCTACCCGATGGATCGCCAATCTTGGTAGTATAGTCACCAATCAAAAAAATGATGGTATGACCAAGATCAGCCAGATGCTTAAGCTTCCAGAGAGAAACAGCATGACCAAGATGAATATCCGGCCTCGTTGGGTCGACACCATATTTGATTCGCAATTTCTTTTTTGTTTTCAATCTGCTCTCAAAGGATTTCTCTTCGATTGTCTCTTCAATGCCTCTTTTGTAAAAGTCGGCGTTCATCTATACCTCCAAAATCAAAAATAGACTTGACAATTAAACACAATTTACGTTTACATCCTATCAACTTGGGCTTATAATGTAAAGAAAAGGACCAATAATGAAATTCTCACTTAAGAGGATGTTTGCTAAGAAAAAATTTAAGTTCGATATGACCGGCGTCAAGAAGAAAGTCAGAAAGATAACTTGGAAAAAGGTCTTGATCTGGCTTGGTTTTGCCGTACTTGGCTTAGTACTTTTAACAGCCATTGCTTTTGCTTGGTTTTCTAAGGACCTGCCTACTCCAAGTAAAATAGCCAATCGCAAACCAACAGTCTCAACGAAGATCTATGACCGAACTGGTCAGATATTGTTGTATGAAACTGGCGAACAAAGAAGGACCATCGTCACCAACGATCAGATTTCGCAATATCTCAAAGACGCTACTATTTCGATTGAGGATACCAATTTTTACAATCATCGCGGAATTGAGCCCAAAGCAATAGTTTCGGCCGTAGTCAGCAAATTGCTCGGCAAGACCAACACTCTCCGTGGTGGATCAACCATTACCCAGCAATATGTTAAAAATGCTCTTTTAACATCAGATCGTTCAATCGTGAGGAAAATCAAGGAGGCGATCCTTTCTGTTGAATTGGAATTTATGTTTTCCAAGGATGAAATCTTAACGATGTATCTAAATGAGATTCCTTACGGTAATGCTACTGCTGGTGCCGAAGCCGCCGCAAGATCATACTATGGCATCCCTGCCAAAGATCTGACTCTCGCTGAAGCCGCCACCTTGGCCGCTATCCCCAAGGCTCCGACTTATTATTCTCCATATGGTACTCATGTCGATAAATTAGTTGCTCGCAAGAACTATGTCTTAGACATGATGGTCAAAAACGGCAAAATCACTCAGGAACAAGCCGACGAGGCCAAAAACACTGACACAACAACTGTCGGTACCGTGATGAAGGCAAGGCATGATTCTATCTTGGCGCCACATTTTGCCATGTACGTTTTGGAAGAAATCGCCAATGAATATGGTGAAGAAAAAATCCAAAAAGAGGGTTTAAATATCGTTACTACTCTCGATTATGACAAGCAAAAAGTCGCTGAAGAATCGATCACGGCAGGAGCTGCCAAGCTTGCTAAATACGGTGGAACGAATGCCGCTTTAGTCGCAGTCGATCCGAAGACCGGACAGATCCTAACCATGGTTGGATCGAAAGATTATTTCGATACCTCTATTGATGGCAATGTTAATGTCGCTGATTCCCTGAGACAACCAGGATCGTCATTCAAACCATTTGCTTATGCAACCGCTTTTAAGAAGCCGGAATATTCCCCTTCTAAGGTTATCTATGATTTCGAAACCAACTTTGGCGGGACTCCTCCTTATATTCCTCACAACTACAACAATCGCTCAAATGGTCCCGTCACAATACGACAAAGTCTTTCCAACTCACTAAACATTCCTGCGGTCAAAATAATGGCTCTGGCTGGACTCGACAACGTTATTCGGACAGCACAAGACATGGGTATCACAACACTCAATCAAAGAGATCGATACGGCCTATCCCTCGTCTTGGGTTCGGGTGAAGTCAAGCCAGTCGAAATGGCGGGGGCATTCTCCGTATTTGCTAACGGTGGTGTTAAACACGATTTGTCAGCCATACTCAAAATTTCCGATTCAAAGAATAAAGTTTTGTATGAATATGACGAAAAGAAGAATGCCGGTAAAGAAGTGCTTGATCCTCAGATCGCTTATCAGATTTCAAGCATCCTTTCAGATAACAACGCTCGTGCCCTAGTCTTCGGCACACGCACTCAGCTTTATTTCCCCAACCGTACAGTTGCTGTCAAAACTGGCACAACCAGTGACTTCAAGGACGCGTGGACAGTCGGCTACACGCCATCACTTGCAGTCGCCGTTTGGACTGGCAATAGCAATGCCAAGGCCATGAGCTCTGGTGCTGATGGCTCAGTCGTCGCCGCACCGATTTTTCATAGCTTCTTAGAAAAAGCTTTGGCCAATGTTCCAAATGAAGACTTCACCAGACCAGAAGGCATTCAAGAAGCAACAGTCGAGAGATATTCCAATAAGCTCCCCGGACCTTACTCAACGGAAACAACAACCGATATCTTTGCTTCTTGGCAACTGCCCAAAGAGACGGACGATCTTCACAAGATTATCAAAGTCTGCAAGGGCACAAATCTGCTCGCACCAGACGATGCTTCAGCAGAGCTAATTGAAGAAAAAGTCTTCACAGACCTGCATTCTGAGATGCCGAATAATCCAAATTGGGAAGATCCAGTCAGGCGTTGGGCGACAGAAAAGGGCATGACAGCCTCTATTCCAACCGAGAAATGTGACGTTAGCTCTGTCGCACCAACTATTTCTATCACTAGTCCGGTAAACAATGAATCGATTTCCGGAGCTACCGATATTTCAGTCAACACAAATTCATCGAGTCCAGTCGTTGCAGTTACGTACTACCTCGATGATGTCGTAATCGGCGAAAACTCGACTAGTCCATATGGGATAACTTACAATTTTGACGTTATTGATTCCGGTTCTCATACGCTATCTGCTGTTGTCACAGATGATAAGGGCATGACCGGAAAAACATCTATCAAAATAGAAATTTCTGACCAATCTGTTTCCATCTCTGACCTAACGTATCAGGTAAGTAGTAGCAAGCCATTTTCCGCAACCATAACCTGGAAAAC
>CAYOQP010000020.1:0-6466 GCA_964406145.1 uncultured Candidatus Saccharibacteria bacterium | reverse complement strand
GTGTTGCTGTCTATTATATCCAGCAAGTTAGTGGTTTCTGGCCTGTCGTCGTTGCCATTCTGAAAGCCATCGTCTGGCCAGCATTTTTACTTCACAAAGTTTTCTCGATGTTGCAAATGTAATTATCCGACGCAATGTGATCGAATACCAAACAGCTCACCTGGGTGAGCTGTTTGACGAAAAGAGTCTCAGAAGATAAGATTTGAATATGAACAAACCAAAAACAGTTGGCAATTACATCGGCAGTTTTCCGCCAGAGGTACAAAAAATCCTTCAGCAGATTCGTGCTACGATTCAAAAAGCCGCACCGAAGGCAGAGGATGCGATGGGCTACGGCGTGGCGTCTTTTAGATTAAACGGCAAACCACTTGTTTATTATGCTGCTTTCAAAAATCACATAGGATTCTATCCAACTGCCGAAGGCATCCATGTATTCAAAGATGATCTCAAGGATTATGAACAAAGCAAAGGTACGGTCAGATTCCCTATCGACAAACCGATGCCGCTCGACCTAATCACCAAAATTGTCAAATTCCTTGCGTCAGCAAATATTGATCGACTAGAAAATAAGGTTTAAATATGAACAATAATTTTGAAAAAATCTGGGAATTGGCAATGCCTTGTCTTAAAAAAGGCATCATGAAAGACTTCGTTTCCCATACTAAGTACGTCGTAAAGTCGATTGAGATGATTATCGATGGCGAAGGGGGAGATCACAATATTCTAATTCCTGCAGCTATACTTCACGATGTTGGCTGGTCAAAAGTCGATCCCGCTTTGCAATTAAATGACGATATGGAGAAAAAGCGTGAGGGCCAGAGACAACATATAGCTTTTGCCAAGGAAATTATTGAGGAAATTCTAAACAAAGCAAACTATTTGAAAGAAGATATTCAAAAAATTGTTGAAATAGTTGAGGCTCATAAATTTCAAGATCCCAAAGAGAAAGAAAAACAAATGCTGATCGATGCCGACAATCTTTCCGACACCTTCAAGGAGCAATTTGATTCTGACGTTATCGCTTATCATTCGACGCCAAAGCAAGTCTACGAATTTAGAACAAATAATAAATATTATACGCAGACGTCCAAAAAGATTGCTGACAGAAATATGGCCGAATTAAGAAAAGAAATCAAATGAAAATATTTTTAACATCATATGCAGGGAGGGTGATCGATAAGATTATTCCGAAACTGCCGAAGAGGCCGCAGGATCTTAAGGCACTTTTCATTACTACTGCCAGTAATCCATACCCTGAGCATCCTTGGATAGATGAGGATAGAGACAATCTAACAAAAAATGGCTTCGCCCTGACTGATTTTGATTTGGTGGACAAAAATGAGGACGAAGTCAGAAAATCTGTCAATGAAAATGACATAATATTCGTCGAAGGTGGTAATACTTTCTATCTCTTGAAATATGCTCGAGAAAGCGGCTTCGACAAAGTGATGATAGAACAAAAGAATGGTGATAAAGTTTATATTGGTGTCAGTGCCGGCGCATACATCGCAACACCAGACATTCGTCCGACTGAATGGAAAAGGGAAAAAGATCACCATGGTATCAATGATTTTACCGGCATGGGCTTAGTGTCTTTTGCGGTCTTTCCACACTATGAGGATAAATACAAAGAACTCATAGATACAAGGAAAAAAGAATTAAAGTGTGATCTCGTTACAATAAGAGACGATGAGTTTATTGAGAATAACATTTTATGAGTGAAGATGAAAACAACAATGGATTCGGCTGTATCTCAGTAATTATTTTTTTGTTGCTATGTTGGTGGGGTTGGAAATACTATCAAGGAAGACAGGAGCAGAAATTATATTTACAAGAACAATACGAAATTGATCATTTCAGCGGAACTAATACTTCAGAAGTTTGTGCACAAAATGGGAGTTGTTATGATCTTGACGTTGATTTTAGCAATGGCCAACCAAATACTGTATATTTTTCTAATGGCGGATATATAAATTTGGGTGGCTGTTACGATATGGGCACGGCATGGTCATGCTCTGATAATGAAAATAGTTCCTGGACAGTAAGTAAGCCTTTCTAGATATATATTATAAAACAAAATATTTGTTGGCATACTTGACAATTAGTTATATAATATGGTAGAATTTACCATAAGAAAAGGAGGGGTCTACGGACTCCTTTTTTGTTAGAAAGAATTTATTAACGGGCAAAAAACATGTTCTTTTATGATGTTCCCAAAATCAAGACAGAGGAGGTGATGGAAAATGCCGACAGAAAAAACAAGTAAAAGAGTTGCAAAGATTGCGTCACAGCAATTGAAAAACAAGTCGACTAGCGAGAAAGCAAAAGCTACGGCTGGAAGTGCTTTGACTCAATATGAGCCAAAGAAAAAGAAGAAGTAAACAATACCCCCAGGACTGCTTAATAGTGAGTGAGCGGTCATTGGCTAATAAACCAACTAATGATAGCATGGCAACACTATCAAGAAAGGCAAAAAATGCCTCAAGAGAAAGAAATTGCAATTCGGCTCGTTGCAGAGATAAACCAACAATCGACTCACGCACTTATGAATATAGTGGAAAATAACTTGAACCAAGGATTCACTAAGTTTAAGATCCTTCTTTCCTCACCTGGCGGATCTGTACAACACGGGATCACAGTCTATAACTTCCTGAAGGGTATTCCAGCAAGTGTTGATACCTACAATATCGGCTCGATAGATTCGATTGCTGCTGTGATTTATTGTGCTGGCAGTAAGAGATTTTCTGTGCCTAACGGAAGATTCCTTATTCATAGTGTTACTTGGGGTGCAAAAGCTCCAATTGTCCTAGAAGAAAAACAGCTCAAGGAGATAGAATCTGGATTGAAAATAGATCGAGAGAATATCGCTCAGATTGTTGCAAGTAACTGTAGCAAAACACAGAGCGAGATTGAAAAGATAATGCTAGATGGAAAAATGTTTAGTCCACAAGAAGCAAAAGAATTTGGTCTAGTTAATGAAATTTCAGAAATCATTATTGACAAAGGGGTACCAATTATTGGAATTGGATAAACAATGTCGATATGACTTTGTAAATAGGCGGTTCCTTTGGGGTGGTCGCTTATTTAATGCCGACACAATTTTATATGTCATCATTTTTGGCGGTCTCTATAATACCAAATAGCTCCAGGGGATGAGCCGTTTGCTGAATATTGTTTTCGATCTCAAAGTGAGCTAATATCTATTTGATTGGTACATATACTCCTGTCCTGCTCTTGGGACGAGAAAAGGAGTCTGATCTCAAATCAAGGGCCCCAACTATCCAAAGCAGGTCGGATTGGATAGTCTATTAGTCTAACTTCATAGGAAAATCATGGGCAAAGAAGAAAGCAAAAAATTTGCGCGAGCTATTGAGGAGAATCTATTGAAGAGTGCGGAAGAAGATAAGTATCCGCTGTGGCGGAGATCGCACTGGGATGAATGGGGTTCGCCTGTCGGGCTGATGCTCGCTTGGGCGCCAGGACTCGTTTGTGTAGGAATATTCCTCTGGTTTTTGCATCTTGCTGGTCTGATCTAGGAAAAAATAGTTAACAGCATTTTGCTGTGAAATTTTTGACTTAAAGTTGGGGAAAGAAAATTGTACTTTTAACAACTTTTTTTTGTATAATATATCCAGAAGGAATGCTTTTTTTATGAGCATGGAGAGGGTTAAATTTTTAGCCAAGTCCGCAGCGTTTTTGCTGTGTTTTGGAATTATTCTTCCAACACTCTTTTTTAATATCAACAAAAGTGAAGCAGCTTCAATTATTTATTCGAATTATTCTACTGGCAACGATACGACTGGCGACGGAACTTCCGGTAATCCGTATAAAACTTTCCATAAAGCTTATACTATTGCCGTAAGTGGCGACACTATTGATCTAACAGGCACTTTTGATTTGACTAATGCTGATGAAACTGGAGACGCAGCTTCTAGCGGTTATACTATAGCTAAAAGTTTAACAATTCAGGGGCAATCTGCTGACGCAACATTTATTCAAGCCGCATCTAGCGCTTATACGGCAAATAGAAGAATTTTTACTGTTAATCCCAATATAAATGTGACTATACAACGAGTAACACTGCGTTATGGTTATGCTAATTCCGACAATTTTAGTGGCACAGCAATCTCATCAACAGCCAATTTAACAGTTCTTAATTCTATGATTACTGAAAACGCCAACCCGGCTCGGTTTGGCGGGGCCGCTATCAATTACAGTGGATCAGGTAATTTCGTTATCAGAAATTCAACTATTTATAATAATGGTAATATGACGGGATACTGGCGAGGTTATACTGCCGGAATTGATGGTGGCGGTAGCGGTGTTAACGAAATTACTAACTGTACATTTAGTAACAATAGGGCCGAATACAATGGCGGTATATATTTTAGTAGTGGCAATTTGATGATCACTAATTCCACCTTTACCGGTAATTATGGTGGTGTGACCGCGGCCGATGTTGGAGTTTGGTCAAGTGGTACCAAAGCTTATATTAAAAACAGTATTTTTGCCGATACTGCCGGTGGGACCAACCTTTATTCAGGTGGTTCTACTTCAAGCTTTGTTGATGGTGGCTACAATATTATTGAATCAATCGCTGGCAATACAATAATTACAAATGGAACTAATGGTAATTTAGTTGGCAATCAGGCTAATCTAAACATTTCGGCCTCTCTTGCCTTAAACGATGCTACCAACGGAGTCTACACTTTGGCTTTATCATCTAACAGTGTGGCGGTTAACGCCGGGGACCCAAACGACACGGCCAATAATGGGATTAATGTGCCTCTGGCCGATGAACGCAATTTTTATCGTAATGGGCGCACCGATATCGGCGCATATGAGTATGACGGATCATCAACCTACTCGCGACCGACAACGCAGGCGTCAAATATTACTTTTTCCTCTGTAACTTATAATTCTACGACCGTAGGATGGACCGCTGGCGATGGCATGAGACACGCCGTATTTATGAAACAGGCCAATACCGGTACAGCGTCGCCGGTTGATAGTGCAGCGTATACCGGAAATACGGCCTTTGGTTCTGGCACCCAAATCGGAGCTACCGGCTGGTATTGTGTTTATAATGGGAGTGGGACTAGTGTCGAAGTTACGGGGTTAACTCGCTCGACTGACTATATTGTCCAAGTTTTTGAATACAGCGGCATTTCCGGTTCAGAGCTCTATCTGACAGATACAGCGACAAATAATCCCAAGACTCAGGCAACTACCGCAGTGTTACAACCGACAACTCAGGCCTCAAATTTGACATTTTCGTCTGTAGCCTACACAACGATGACTGTTTCTTGGACTAATGGTGATGGCTCAAAGCGAGCAGTTTTTGCCAAGCAAGCTAATACCGGCACGGCGTCTCCAGTTGACGACACTACTTATACGGCTAATGCAGCCTTTGGCTCCGGCACGCAAATCGGCACAAGCGGCTGGTACTGTATTTATAATAACACTGGCACATCAGTCTCGGTATCTGGCTTGACTGCCCAGACCGATTATATTTTTCAAGTTTTTGAATATAATGGCACAGCCGGAATCGAAAATTATTTTACAGATTCTGGCTCGAATAATCCTTTATTTCAGGCTAGTGCAACAGTGACTGAGCCAACGACGCAAGCTATCAATCTCACTTTTTCTTCGGTTGTTTATACCTCAATGACAGTATCTTGGACAAGTGGCAATGGTGCAAAACGTGCTGTTTTTGCCAAGCAAGCCAATACTGGCACGGCGACGCCGGTTGATAACACAAATTATTCGGCTAGCTCAACTTTTGGCTCCGGCACGCAAATCGGCACAAGCGGCTGGTACTGTATTTATAATTCGACTGGTACTTCAGTCTCGGTTTCCAATTTGACTGCTCAAACAGATTATATTTTTCAAGTTTTTGAATATAATTCCAGCGGTTCAATTTATAATTATTTTCTCGATTCAGGCACTAATAATCCCAGATATCAAGCATCAGCCACTGTGACTGAGCCGACAAGTCAGGCAACCAATCTAACTTTTTCTTCGGTTAATTACACGACAATGACCGTTGGCTGGACGATTGGTAATGGTGGTAAAAGAGTAGTCTTTGCCAAACAAGCGACCTCTGGCACGGCCGAACCGGTCGACAATACTGCCTATACTGCCAGTACAACTTTTGGCTCCGGCACCCAGATCGGCACAAGCGGCTGGTATTGTATCTACAATTCTACTAGTACGAGTGTAGCTATCACTGGGTTAACAGCCAATACTGAGTATATTTTTCAAGTTTTTGAATACAATGATAGTGGCTCAACTAGAAATTATTACAATTCCAGCGGGACAAACAATCCCAAATCTCAAATAACTCTTGCCGTGGCCACTCCAACCACACAAGCAAACACAGTAACTTTTTCGTCTGTTTCCAGCGCGACGATGACGGTTGGCTGGACTAATGGAAACGGTTCCGGACGAATAGTCTTTGTCAAAC
>CAYOQP010000019.1:0-6777 GCA_964406145.1 uncultured Candidatus Saccharibacteria bacterium | reverse complement strand
ACATATTTCCAGATTGTGTCTTTGTCTGGATCGAGAGTGTAAATGTTGGAAGAATATGTCGCGACAGCCTTTTTGCCTTGCCAAAGTCCATCTGTCTCAGTGTTTTTTAATTCCTCAATTGTCTTTGAGGCAATGTCGAGTGAGAAGACTTTGCCAGCGTTGGTTGCAAATATTATTGAAGCCTTTGACTTCGAATAACTGGCATCGGAAATTGTACTATTGTCTTTGCTGATTGATCCGATGAGCTTGGAGGTCTTGTCTCTGGTGTCCGAAAGATAAACTTTGAGATCGGAGTTGACGCCATAAATTTCTGAACCGGCTAGAGTTATGTTAGTAGTATTATCCGCTATTTTATATGCGGCTGTGTCGTAAATTCTTACGGTAGCAGTTTTTTCATCTAAAATAGCATTGATATCTTTGATTAGTTTGATGGCATTTTCTTCGTTGGCTTTATTTTCCTTGGCCTTATTAGCCAAATCTAATGCCTCATAGAATTTGGACAGATCTGTTGTTTTGCCCAAGAGGAGATCCTCCTTGGCTTTTTTGAAGATATCTTTAGCTTGATCGTAAGCACTGGCGACCTGAACTTGTTTGATTTTCTCTGATCTCTTGTCATTATTTTCTTTGATCTTGGCATATCCGATCGATAAGACAATTATTAATATGACAATGTAGACAAATTTACGATTATTTTTCTCAAATATTTTGCCAATTTTTGAGAAATCCATTTTCTTAAACTGGTCAAATATTGTTTTCTTCTTCTCAACCTTACTATAAGGCACAGCTTTAATATGGGGATATTTCTTTGTTTCGATTTCGGTCGCAATCTTGTTCTTTGTTTTTTCGATAGTCTTTGCAAATTCCTGCTGGCTTTTTTCAAAAAGCTTTTTACTTTGTGGGGCGTATTTCTCATCCCAAGATTTTTTCAGCTTCTTACTTGCGATCAAAGCATTTTTATACAAATAGACACTTATTTTCTGTATTTGTTGCCAGATTTTTTCAAGAATAGGAACCATTTCTCTGCCAATTGATTTGACAAGTGTTTCTTCGGCATCGTCGACAAACATAACATCATTGACGTCTGGATCTTTGAGCTCGTTGCCGGCCTCGATGAAAATTGCGTTAGCAGAGATTATCTTTGCTTTTTTGAGATACTTATTGAGCTCGATTACTTCAGTTTTGACGTCGTTTAGCTTGATAAAGCTTCTTAATCTGTCGACTGAAACATGGTTAAATAGATCGCTGTTGCCAAATATAATCTGGTCATCCATAGCGATCTGACCGGAGGTGATATCGGTAAATGTTCTCTTGGGGTGAATTATTGTTTCGGGATCAACCTGTTCCGTCAGTGAAGATATTTTATTCTTTCTGAAAATATAGCCAGTGACATTACCGGCTTGGCATATGAGAATATTGTCGTCTATTACAAGACCAATTACGGCATTTAAATGACCGATCCAAGCATTGTCATTTGTTTGAGATAGGCGACCAAGAGTTTCGTTGGTGAGCTCAAGCATTCTCTCAAAAACGTTTTCGGATAGTTCTTCGACAGTCTTAGCGCTATTAGAAAGGACTTGGGTAATTTTCCTAACAACATTACTTTCTTCTGGCGAATCAAGCTCTATCAGATAAAATACAAAATCTCTAGAAGATTCGTTAGCCTTGATTTTACCGCACGACAAGACTTTATCTTCTAGTTTTTCTCTTGTGGCCAATATTGCTGTTTCAATAAGAAGATCAGGTCGATTCATCCTGAACGTTCCTTGATTATAGTGTATATTTTACCAAATGATTTGCATCGAGACAAATATGTTTTTTTGTTTATATTTATTCACAGTTAAAATATTAATTATTTGATATAATTTAGTTGCCCTGTCGAAACCATAAATTGGGCTTTCAATTAGATCGCAAAGGGAGACCAATATTTGTTCAGACTGTTGTCTGGACGTGAGGTCACCCACTTATTTGGTAAAAGACCAATTTACTTTCGGTAGGGTTTTTTATTTCTTCTTATCTATTACTTCTTTATACAGATCAAGCATCTCGCCAAAAGCTCGATCCATCTGGTGGTTCATGGCTATTTTGATGGATTCTTCACCCATTTTTTCTGCCATCTTTTTATTCGATAAAATCTCGATAATTTTTTGGGACACTTCTTTCTCGTCCCCAGGCTTAAAGAGGTAGCCGTTCTTGCCTGAATGGACAAGCTCCGGAAGAGCGTTGGCATCTGCTGCAACTATCGGCAATCCAGATGACATTGCTTCAAGAGTGACTAAGCTCTGGGTTTCAATCGTCGAGGGAATGGCGAAAATAGAGGAGCTCTTGTAGATGTCAACAAAATCGGGAGAATTATGTTCCAAAAAGCCAATAAAAGTAATATCGCCCGTGATGTTTAGATCGCTGGCAATTTTTTTGATATTTTCAATTTCTCCGCCGGTGCCAGCGATGACAAAATGAGCATTAACTTTTTTAAGGACCATAGGAATCGCTCGAACCAATACATCAATGCTTTTGTCTTTATCGATTCGGCCGAGGTAAAGGACAAGAGGGTTTTCTGGTAAATGGAATTTTTCTTTGAAGTTTCTAATTTCTGTCTCAGAAGATTTCTTCAAAAATCTTTCTATTTCGATACCGTTCGAGACGGCTTTGACGGGAGACTCGACGCCCCAAGCTTCGATTTGACGACGAAACGTCTCTGTCGGGGTAACGATCTGATCACATTTGTTATAAAATCCAACAAGATAATTAATCAGTCCCTGACGTAAAATCGGCATAAAAGGATGAAGAAATTTAACATAAGATAGGGCGTATTCTAGACTGAAGTGATTTGTGCAAACGACGGGGATATTAAGCTTTTTGCCAACCCTGCAAAGAAGTTGACCGATAACAGCAGGATCTTGAATGTGAATGAGGTCTGGCTTTGTTTCTTTAACTATTTTTTCGACCTCTGACTCTTTCAGAAAAGTGATTCGAAATCCTTTTCTGAAGGGATTTATGATTGATTTAAGACGAAATACCTTGTAGTCGGTGAAAGACTTATCCAATCTTGTGCTATAAGTTTTGCCTGGAGTGAAAACTACGACTTCATGGCCATTTTTAATTAAGTTTGTGGCCAAGTTTTTAGTCGCTGTTGCTACCCCAGAAACGTTTGGTGCAAATGATTCGGTGCCAAGTAATATTTTCATATAAGTATTTTACCACTAAATAGGTTCACCACAAAACAGGCATCAATATTAACAAAAAGTCTAATTTGTAGTAATGTTTTTTTAGTTCAGGGTGTGGCTTAGTTGGTAAAGCGCCGGGCAAAAGTCCGGCCTGTCCACCATAACTTTCGGGGAGTAGCACAGTTGGTAGTGCGCATGGCTGGGGGTCATGAGGTCGCCCGTTCAAGTCGGGTCTCCCCGACCAGTTAAGGTGGAAGATCGCCGGTTTCCGCCTCGGCGAGCCGAAGGCGAGACTGGCAAGTCCGCCCACCCTGACCAAAGATAAAATATGGAGAATAATGAAAAAAATTAGACAGATCCTAGTAATTTTTTCAGCTATTTCTTATTTGATTGGTCTTTCGGTTTATAGGTTCTTGCCGGACAAGGTGGCCTCTCATTGGAATATTCGTGGCGAAGTTGATGGCTATTCCGGTCCATTTTTTGGTGCTTTCTTTTTCCCTTTGATGATTACGGGATTGTCAATTCTTCTATATTGGTTGCCGCTCATGGATCCGCTTTCGAAAAATATTGAAAAATTTCGTAAACACTATGCCAATTTTCTCATCGCTTTCTTTGCTTTCATGTATTTGATATATGCCCAGACTATCTTGTGGGCATATGGCTACCACATTTCGCCGATGATCGTGTTTCCGATAGGCTTTGCTGGGCTTTTGTGGGCGATAAGTTCGATAATGGAACACGCAGAACAAAACTGGTCAATCGGAATTAGGACTCCTTGGACTATGTCGAGTAAAAAGGTCTGGGACAAAACCCATTTGCTCGGTGGTAAGATGTATAAATTTGCTGCTTTAATTTCTCTTTTGGGTCTTGTGACACCCAAATATTCATTTGTTTTTGTTATCGTCCCGATCTTACTGACCAGTCTATACTTAGTTATCTATTCATATTTAGAATACAAAAAAGAGCAAAAATAGTTTGCTCTTTTTCTTCTAAAATTATTTTTCGCGAAATATTTTGCTGATAACCTCTTCTGTTTCTGGATCAGAAATGAGGATATTTTCGGCCGGAAACTTGTTGAAAACTTCTTCGACGATCTTGCCGAGGTTTTCTTTCTCGACGCTGATGATACCCTTGCCTTCCCAGAGTTTTTTCTTGGCCTTGATGCGAGCGAACTTTTCTTTGTCCTCTATTGTCGGCAGGTATATTTCCACTCTTTTATCTGGGGCGTATTTTTGCATTAGGTCAACTAAGTTGCCATCAAAAATCTTTTTGCCTTTGTTGATGATAACAACTCTTTTACACAGAGCTTCGACATCGGCCATGTAGTGGCTAGTCAAGATAATAGTGCATTTTTTCTCTTGGTTCATTTTTTTCAGGAAATCTCTGATCGCTTGGGCCGAAACGACATCAAGCCCGGTTGTCGGCTCATCCAAGAAAAGGATTTTTGGTTGATGGATGAGAGCGGCTACTATTTCGCATTTCATACGCTCGCCCAAAGACATATTTCTGATCCGATTGTGCAAGAGTTTCTCCATGCCCAGAACACTGACCATTTCGTCAAGATTTTTCTGAAATGTCTTTTGGTCAAGATCATAAATTTCCTTTAGAAGATCATAAGAATCGCTAGCTGAAAGATCCCACCAGAGTTGATTTTTCTGACCCATAACCAGACCAATTTGTCGCAAGAAATCGTAGTTTTTATCAAATGGTGTATAGCCCAAAATATCAATCTCTCCATTCGTTGGATAAATTATTCCCGAGAGCATTTTAAGAAAAGTTGTTTTGCCAGCACCATTCGGTCCCAAGAAACCAACGAATTCCCCGGTATTAATTTCAAGATCGACTTCATCAACGGCAGTGTTGCTAGATTTTTTAATTTTGAGACTTTTCCAATCGAAAGACGACTTAAAAAAGGTTTTAGATAGATTTTTTGTTTTGATTATTGTCATTAGCTTGAGGCGCTCCCATATGATTTTTCTGCAAATTTCCAAAAGAATCGCGCAATTAGAAGAGAAACAGATGTTATAAACAACATGTATACAATATAACTTATTTTGGGCTGGAATAAGAGTATTTTAACGGGAATATAGGCAATTGCGAATATAGGCAGAATTGTTGAAAAAACCAAAACAAGAGAACGCGGATAGATGTTGGCAGGATATTTTACAACGTTCTGAATTCTGTCAGTGATAGTCGGCAGCTCATAACTTTTGATTATCCAAAAGGATGGAATAATGGTAATTATGCGAATCGCATAAAAAAGCAAGAAGCCGCAGATAAACATTGGAATGAACCACAAGATGTTTTCAAGTGGAATTACACGGTTAATGTGACTAAAGCCATAAAAGAAAATATAGAGAGAGAAGGGGAGCTTAATCAAATTGTAAATTCTCGGTTTGCTAATAGAAACCGAGATCATTGGATCAAATGGCTTGGTCAGATAAAAGTCGTAATCACCCATTCTGACCATCGACTGAGCAAATGATCCAGTGCCTTTCTTGGTCCAACTACTATGAATAATGGTGATTATTTGGGTGACAGCGATCAATACTAGGGTCTCATATAAATTCCAGCCACCTATTGTTTCGGTCTTTGTATAGACCAAAAGGATAATTAAGACTGAAATGACTCCATCAAGTAGGGTTGTCATCATGCCGGCGATCAGAGCAAAAGAAATCTTCGAATCACGAATGACCGCGTTACGATAGAGAATATATGTAATTTTCCAAAATTTTTTCATCTTCCCACTCCGGTGTAATATTTTAAACCGTTCTTATAAATCTTGTTAAAGATGAAGTAAAACAATAAGATCCAGACAAACATGCTAAGCCAACCCAAAAGAATCTCCTCTATGTTGTATTTGCCCAGAAAGACATTTGCCGGGAAGTACATAAGATATTTGAATGGCAACATTTGCAGGATCTGGCCCCAGATTCCAGGAACGAAACTTAAGGGGAAAAATCCACCGGCCAAGAACCAGGCAATGTAATTGACTAGCTCGATATTGTTTTCTTGATCGCCAAGCTTAAAGACAAGAGCGTGGACACAAAGATTGAACATAATATTCAAAATAAATGTAAAGAATAAAGTTATAAAAAATAGAGCCAAATAAAGAACGGAGGGAAAGTCTATATATTCTCTGGCGAAAAAATAAATAAGACCATATATTGGCACTGCCAATAATATGATGAGTGATTTTTCTACAATTGGATCTAGGACACATAAAATCTTGGCGCTAATTGGTTTGACCAACCAATTGGTCAGATAGCCATCCCATGCATCCCAATTTAAATATATAGAACCGATAACATCAAAACGGAAAATAAATTCCGTGGCAAAGTAATAGGTGATTAGTCCATTCAAAGTGTAGCCAGCAATAACTTGGGTTGTGGAGTCATTGTAAACACCTTTCCACAAGAAGAAAAAAGTTAGAAAAAACACGACCTCAAGAATTTGGATAAAAATAAAATTACTGCTGTAAGCAATATTCGTTTTAAATAACTTCTTGAAATAAACCAGATATTTTTTCATTATTATTATTTTAGCAATTTTTGAATCAAAATACTTTAAAAAAATAGCGCGATAAGGATCTCTTATCGCGCCGGCAGGAAGA
>CAYOQP010000018.1:0-8791 GCA_964406145.1 uncultured Candidatus Saccharibacteria bacterium | reverse complement strand
ATTTGCGATAGCTTCGCGCAATTGGCTGGTTTTACTTCCGCCAACACCAGTAATGGGTTCGACAACGCCTTTTATCTGTGCAAATTGAATTATAGTATCTCGGAGTTGCTTGTCCAAGACCGTTCTGTCGGTTACGACAATCACCGAATCAAACAAGTTTTGTTCACCCTCGGTGTTATGTAAGCTAATAAGCTGATGAGCAAGCCATGCAATAGAATTTGATTTACCGGAACCTGCCGAATGTTCGATAAGATATTTCTGCCCAATGCCTTTATTCTTAGCGTCGTTAAGAATTGCTCGGACACAAGTAAGCTGGTGATAACGAGGAAAAATCATTTTCTTTGATTTTCTGCCGGTATCTTCATCAGTTTCTTCAACGACTTGTGCGAACTTATCGATAATATTGCTGAGCAAATCTTTGCTCAAAATTTGTTCCCAAAGATAATGTGTTCTTAGTCCGTCTGGATTAACTGGATTGCCTGCACCAAAAGGAGAGACAGCGGTTCCGTTATTCATTCCCTTATTAAACGGCATAAAAGATGAGTTCTTGCCTTTGAGGTGTGATGACATGTAAACAAGCTCTGTGTCGGCTGCAAAATGAACCATGCAACGAGCAAATGAAAACATTTTCTCTTTAGGATCACGATCATTTTGATATTGCCGAATACCATGTTGCACGGTTTGCCCACTCAATGGGTTTTTGAGTTCAGATGTGATAACAGGAATACCATTAATAAATATAGTTAGATCAAGGCGGTTTTCATTTTCAAGACTATATTTGAGTTCTTGCGAAATGGAGAATTGGTTCGACTCATACTTTGCTAAGTCCTTAGGATTAAGATTGGAATCTGGCTGCCTATAGAAAAGGTCAATCGTTTTGTCAAAATGTTTTACCCCTTTGCGCAGAATCTCTACCACACCAAGCTCTTTGATTTTTTCATCTAGCCTCACCAGAAAAGCCCTTTCGCCTTTCTTCTGGATCATTTCAAATGTCTGCGGCTGGGTTTTCTCAATAAAATCAAGAAGTTGCTTTGTATTTAAACAAAACTCACGGTCAAACTCGGTAGGTGGAGTTTCGGTATAACCACGATTTTCAGTCAAATATTTGACGATGTATTTTTGAAAACCTTTTTCGGACGTATCAGTGAAATTCATAATTTTCCCTTCGCTGTTATATTATTAACACTTCGTTTTCCAAGAACCAAATCGGTAACAAATGACTCACGATATTCTTTGATGGCGGAGATCTCTCTATTAATCCTCAAAACTAATATATCGATTTTGCTCATCTCTGATTCAAGAAATCCAGCTATTCTTTTTTGTTCCTCTAGCGGTGGAAGAAGTACGGGCATTTTCTTCAATAATTCTTGGCTTAGCGAAGCCCTTGTAACCATATTCATTTCTTTCACAAAAAATCGTCTATGCAGATTACTTCGAAAATAATATTTGGAAAATCCTGTATACAAAACTTTATCCAATGGACGAAATCTTATTAGAAAACCTGAAAAGACTGCGTTTGGGATTGTTTCTTCACAGGTTGATGTAAAACCAATTTCCTCGACTGTTTCCGACGTTCTTGTAAAAAAAATGTCACCTTCTCTTACGGAAAGATTTTTTCTGTCCGAATTGGTTGATTTTGCCAAACCAGGAACAGAAGAGGGCAATACCATATTATTATAGACATCACCATAGCTAACAAATGGATATCCCGAACCAAAATAATCTGCGCCTTCGCTTACTCCATTTTGAAATCTTCCTAAATATCTCAACCTTTTTACAGCCCAATTCTTCGGTATTTCACCTAACCAATTGCTTCCTGACGGCTTCATTGCCACACTGGGGTCCAATCCTTGCGTGATTGTCTTGTTAATAATTTCAGATTTCTCCTCCTCCAATAACTCCACAAGCCGTTCCTTATTACGAATAAACTTATCAATTTCTTCATTTTTTTTGTCTAGATATTCCACAATAGCATTTTGAGTGGCGAGTGGTGGATAGACACTGTACATATGCTTAAAATGCAAATATCTCAAGCTTAATCTTTCATCCATGATTCCATAAGAAAGCCTTTTGGCGTAGCTAGAATAAAAATTTGTGCGGAACATGTAATGGAAAAAGCGAGGATTGATTTGTATTTTGCTTTTTAACACTGTATAAACTGGGCTTGTAATTCCACAATAATCGCTACAACCGCACGCACCAAACCACATGTTCATAGGATTATAGGCTATATCTCCGACTTCAATTCGTTTATATCTACTCTTGTCATCAGGGGTTGTATTCTTTTTTATGTCGACATCTTCTTGTTTAACTATTCCAGACTTAACAGTAATAGACAGCAATTCTTCACTATCGTCTTGTCCTCGCTCAATTCTTTCTTGAAAAATTGCAACATTCGGCAAAAGCTCCCAATCTTTTGGCAACTCGTTTGCGTAGTCATATGCTACTTTTTTATATTCCGAATAAGGTTTCAGCTTTGTTATCATATTTATTTGTCCACGATATCTTTAAGAATTCCGTCCGTTTCTTTTTCTAGCCCTAAAATCTCAGCGGTAATTTCTTCCAAACTTCTTGGCGGCACATAGTTATAAAAATAACGAGTGAAGGAAATTTCGTAGCCCTTGATAGTTTTGCTGTCATCGATCCACGCATCAGGAACATGTGCCAATACTTCACGGTCAAAATACTCGTTTATTTCTTCGCCAAGTGGCACATTTTCCGAGTCCCTTAAATCACTATCAGCTTCATAAGTGATTGTGCCATCCTTTTCAGTTTTTTTGATTACTCTTTCAGCGTCTTCATTTTTCCAACTCACGGCATCCAAAATACTTTTTAAGCCTTTTGGATCGATATCCAATTTAAGTTCTCTAACAGTTTTGTTTACCAAAGGTAGAAATTCGTTGTAATCATTGAATTGTTTATCACCCAATTTATCCGCCAATTTTTGTGCATTTTGCATTATTTCTAATTGATTTTGCCAATATTTTTCGCTGAGTAAATTATTCTTATCAGCCGGTTTGAGTTTAGTGTCATTTATAGTTAAATAGCCCTCAATTCTTTCCTTGTGTTTTTTCAAATCAGTATAAACATCATCTCCACAACTTTCGTAAACCCATTCCATTTCGTCCTTGAGACTTGCGTCAAAACGCAAAGCTAACATAGCTTCAACAGTAAATTGGACCGAAACTCTCAATGGTCTTTCTACTGTAATTTTGTTGTAACCAAAATATTCGTTGTCGTAAATTTTGGAAATATCGGTTTCTTTGAAATCCAAATAAAGTTGTGTAATTCGGCTGATATGTTCAGCGGTCATCTCGCAATTTTTCTGTCCAAGGTTCTTGCGGAGCTTTCTGTAAAGCTCCAAAGCGTTAATGAGCTGTACCTTGCCTTTGCGATGCGCAGGTTTTTTATTAGATACAATCCAAACATAAGTTGGTATGCCGGTGTTGTAAAAAATATTCTTAGGTAAAGCGATAATACATTCTAGCCAGTCATTTTCGATAATGTGACGTCGTATTTCACTTGCACCGCCGCCGGCGTCACCTGTAAACAGTGCTGAGCCATTATGAACAGAAGCGATGCGGCTTCCAATTTCCGTATTGTGCTTCATCTTGCTAACCATATTCATCAAAAACAATAGCTGTCCGTCATCAATAGATGGCAAACCAATTTGAAAACGACTATCTTTAATTTTTTCTTTACCTTTTTTACCTCTATCATCAACTATCGCATTTTCATCAATTTTCCATGTTTTGCCATACGGAGGATTAGTAAGCATAAAATCAAATTGCAAGTGGCTGAAGCCATCTTTAGAAAGAGTAGAGCCATATGCGATATTTTCTGTTTCCTCACCTTTAATAAGCATGTCTGAGGTACAAATAGCATAAGTCTCAGGGTTTACTTCCTGCCCGTATAAGCGAAAGGTTGCTTTATTATCGGTGACTCCGAGAGCAAATTGTTCAGCTTCGGTTAGCATTCCGCCACTTCCACAAGCAGGGTCATAAACTAGGTATGTACCTTCGCCAATTTTATCCTTGACTGGCAAAAACAAAATATGTGTCATGAGTTTGATAATTTCTCTAGGCGTAAAATGCTCTCCTGCTTCTTCGTTGTTTTCTTCATTGAACTTGCGAATAAGCTCTTCGAATACATAACCCATGCCTAGATTAGTTAGGGGTGGCAGAATCTCACCTTTGGCATTTCGCTCTTCGTTCGGACTAAGGTTAATGTCCTTGTTGCAAAGTTTTTCAATGAGCAAAAAGGTCACTCCTGCTTCTTTCATAGTTTCAAGCTGGTTGCGGAGTTTAAATTTGCTGATTATTTCTTGAACATTTGGGCTAAAGCCATCTAGATAAGCTTCGAGATTGGTGTCAATGTCATCAGCGCTATCAAGTAACGTTTCGAAGGTAAACTTTGAAGTATTATAAAAGTCATATCCTGAAATTTTTTGTAAAGCAGATTTATCGTCAATTTTTTGGTCGATAAGAAATTGATTATTTTCCAGAACTTCTTTTTTAGTCGGAACAAGCAATGCGTCTAGTCTCCGCACAACGGCGAAAGGAAGAATAATGTCTCGGTATTTCCCCCTGACAAAAACATCCCTAAGAACATCATCAGCGATGCCCCAAATGAAACTAACAATTTGATTGTGTACCTTTTGATTCATAATATTCCTACAATCCTTATACTTTTCTAATTTTATCCTATCACTTAGCGATTGAATTGCTAATCAAAGTCTACTCTTTTTGAGCACGGAAATAAAGGCTAAACTGGGTTTTTTTGCAATTAAAAATTATTTGTGCTAGACCATATTTAAGAGGCAATCGCTTAATGGAGGGTGAAATGGAGTATTTTGCATTTAGCGCCGACGAATATACATCTGAAAGATATCACTCATTTTGTTGGTCAAATATTGTCGCTTCCTTACCATGATTATGCCCTCATCGTATTGACCTACCTCATATATATATTGGCCGCTTGGATTATCCTTGCGGTCATTTTTAGATTGATCATCATACTTCGTCATCTGAAAGAGATGGCAGTTCTCTTGGAAATAACTCCTCCTCAAGACACCGAGATTGCATCAGTCTCGACCAGTCAGCTCTTTAATCTCATCTCCGACCTGCTGGGGCAACACACATTCACTGATTATCTTTCTCTCCGCCAAATCTCAAGCTCTTTTGAAATTGTCTCCCACAAAGAGACAGGTATCCGATACATTGTCCGTCTGCCGGAGACGCTGGCCGGTACTTTTACCAAAAGTCTGAGAGCATACATCCCTGGGATTCGGATAAATGAAACGAGCGAATATCTGCCTCCATATTCTAAAATAAATCAGTTTAGCGTAACGGAATACAAACTCTTAAGACACTTTTCTTTGCCAATCGCCGACCACAAGGATTTGAAGAAACACGACCCGCTGGCGTATCTGACCGGTAATATGACTGAGCTTAAGGAAGATGATCTCATTGTCCTGCAGATGGTCTTGCATCCCCTGAACAGTTTGGATCAGATTTTTCGAAGGCAAGAAATATCTAAGATTAAATCATTGATCCGGCTTAACCGTTTTGCAGAATGGTACTCCCAGATAGCCGGACAAGCCACCTTAAATCTCTTTGCCGGTATATTGGAAGGCGCGGCTAGAATATTGGCACTACCTCTCTTGGTCGCGGCTGATTTTGTGACCGGTCATGACAGCAAGTTGCCAGAGAAAGTAAAAAGTACGGTAAAATTAACTCCGGCAATGCAGGAACAGGAAGAACTCATAAAGGCCAAGCTTTCTCAGCCACTCTTTGGTGTTTCGATCAGGGCATTGCTAGTGATGGATCAAAAAGAACTAGTTGAGCGGAAAAAGGGACTCTCCTCCTCATTTTCAAGCTATCGTCATCCACAAGGACAATCGATTATTGCTTCAGGCAATATTTTGGCTAATCTTTTCAGAAAGATTAGTTACTGGTTCTTCCAATCACGCATCGGTAATTCCAGCATGGTTTTGTCGACTTCGGAGATTGCCGCTCTCTACCATTTCCCCTATGCAAACAATCCGGAATCTGCTGAACTATTGAGGGTCAGAAGCAGAGAGCTGCCGGCGCCGCTTTCAATGAAAAAGGCTGACGCAAAATATGATGTTATCTTTGGAGTTAATAAGTTTAACGGCGAGAATGTACCGATAGGACTGACGCTAAGCCAACGCCAAAAGCATATGTACCTAATCGGCAAGACCGGTATGGGCAAAACAACGCTTCTAAAAAGTGCCATCTATCAAGATATGTTGAGCGGGAAAGGCTTGGCTGTTTTGGATCCGCATGGCGATCTCCTTCAAGAATTGATCTCGATAGTACCGGAAAACCGCCGAGAAGATGTGATCGTTTTTGATCCGTCGGATAGAGAATGGCCAATCGGATTAAATATATTGTCACCCGGCATTAATTTCACCAACAAGGAAGACCAGGACGAATGGATTACCGGCTCTGTCTTGGCCGTCTTTGCCAAGATTACGGCCAAAGAGTATTGGGGCCCAAGAATGGAACATATACTCCGCAATGCCACACTGACGGCCTTGCAGACGCCAAATCCAAGTCTCTACACCTTGCAACAACTCCTGACTGATAAAGGTTACCAAAAAAAGATTGCTGGAACACTAAAGGATCCGGTCCTGAAACAGTTTTGGAACAAGGAATTTGCTTTGCTTGGCAAGATGCAGCTTTCAAGCGTCGTGGCCCCGCTGACACAAAGATTGGGTAGCTTCATTACAACCAAGATGTCTCGTCATATTCTTTTGCAGGAGAAAAGCACGATCAGTATTAGCCAAATTATGGATCAAGGCAAGATCTTATTGGTTAATCTTTCTAAAGGCGACCTGGGCGAGGATATGAGCTTCTTCTTCGGTATGGTCTTAACCTCCTTTATCTGGATGGCCGCATATCAGCGAACGAAGATACCGGAAAAAGAACGGCGGGATTTCTTCCTCTATGTAGATGAGTTCCAAAACTTCGCCACGCCGAGGTTCTCTGAAATAACGAGCGAGGGCAGAAAGTTCCATGTCTCATTGATCGCTTCTCACCAGAACATTGCTCAAGTCGATGACCAGAGTATTCTAAAGATTGTGGCCGGCAATGCCAACAGCATTGTCTGCCTAAAAGCCAGCCCGGACGATGAAAAATTCATTTTGCCCTTTATGGAGCCGGAAGTTGAGAAGGGAGATATAGTCAATCTTGCTCCCTACCATTTCTTTATGAAGCAAACCAACGAGACAAGCGAGAATGCCTTTTCGGGCATTACTGTGCCGCTCGATATTCAGGAAAGCGAAGAAGTAAAGGATATTGTCAAAACATATTCCAGACGCCAATTCGCCACACCTCGAAAAGAAGTTGAGGAATATTTAGATAAAATGTTTAGCGGCAGACTCGAAGAGCCGGAAAAGATTGAGAAGAAAAATACACCGGTGAAAAAAGTAGCGAGATCAAAGGAAGACAAACCCGAAAAAGAAGCAGCGGAAACTTCCCAAAAGCCCAAAACCAACCGGATGAAATAGGGATCGGTATTGCCATCGCCGCGATGGCAATAATTAAGCTTTCTTGAAGCTAAATATGAATATTTTGTTACGCTTACCATTACATAAGAAATGGATTGGTAGGTGTAGGTAAAACAACAGTAATGTCCCCCGACAATAAAACTATGACACTACAAAAAATTACAAACAAACAACAAGAAATACTCACCCTCCTTTATCAATTCAGATTCCTAAATAGAATACAAATCCAAACACTCCTAAAACACAAAAACAAAAAGACTATAAACCTCTGGCTCCAAGACCTATACCAAAAAGAATACATCGAAAGGATCTTCTCAAATACACCTCCGGAAAATATGAGGCCGGCAATTTACTATCTGGCACTAAACGGGATCAGACATCTTAAAACGGTCGGCTACACAATGGCTGAGCTTAAAAGACTGTACCGTGAAAAAGAGAAGTCGGAGAGCTTCATCTCAAAGCATATTTTAATTGCCGATATCTGGTTAGATCTTCAAAGTAAAAGCGATAATAACATTAAATATTCTGCCGCGACCGGCAGCGATCTAATGGATCCGGAATATAAATATAACTTCTTGGCCGAACTTGGACCGGATCTCGTCTTTGTAAAAGAAACCAAAGGTATGAAGAAGTATTACCTTCTGGAGATACTTGAACCGACACTACCAGTCTATTCAATCAGAAAGAAAATACGAAATTACATTGATTTCTACTACTCGAATACATGGGAAGACAATACCGACGCAGAATTTCCGGCAATTATTTTGGTCTGCGAGACTTTGCCGATGCTGATGTCGGTAAAGAGATACGCCAAAAAACTTTTGAGTGAGGATGAGGATATTGAGCTCAAGATTCAGTTTATTACTGAACAAAATGTAAGAGAAAACAGAACAACTGATGAGTATCTATCATTGAAATTATAATCTGTAGAGCGTATGCTATTATTAGCGTTAAGGATTGACGGATTTCCTTCGGGAAGTGCCGTATGGGCGACGCTGCCTTCGGGCATTGCACGATCCACGAGACTTAATGCTAGAAACATTGACGCCAGAAATTCCTTCGGGAAGCGCTCCTGCTGGCGGCGATTACATCACAGATGAGGATTTGGGCGCTCCTCCAATGTTTCGACCAACGCTACCGGGTGTCGGCATCTCATTCAGAGATAACCGTAAAGCCTCTGGGTTCACACCAAGAGACGCAACAGATGGCGTTTTTGTTTTGTACATCGTATTATTCAAAATTATATTAGCTAATTCA
>CAYOQP010000017.1:3450-9057 GCA_964406145.1 uncultured Candidatus Saccharibacteria bacterium | reverse complement strand
CCGATCGAGTAAAAGTATAATTAATTACTTTTTCTTTTTCTTCGATAATTGGTTGGCAAAGGACCACTAGGAAATGAGCTTTTCCTGAGGTTCAATATCTTTTGATAATATTTCGCTCTAAACGCATCAGCTAGCCCCTGCCAAAAAAATAACTAGCACAGGACTAGTTATTTTTTGTTGCATTAGATAAATTTGATGTTATTGCCAAAGTTGTATTTATTCGGGGAGCGTACCCGAAATTGCAGCCATGACAGTTGTTTTAAAATGTGATTATTTTATGATATATTTTGCTTATGCCAACTGATGAAAGAATATTTCAATATTTAAATACCCTAAAAAGTGAGGGACTGAGGCCTACTTTGATTTGTGCCATTATGGTGAAGGGTAAAGTTGGGTTATTCTCCAGCAATCATTATCCTGGTTGGGAGTTTTTGCAGGGTGGAATTGGATTTAACGAGCTACCAATAGAAACTTTTGAACGTGAGGTTGCAGAAGAATTAGGCTATACTTTCTATCAGAAGTGCCACTTCCCACCAAAAAGATTCGATTGGCTTTTTGAAGCACAGTTAAAAACTAAAATAAAAGATAAAGTTTTGACAATCGAAGGTGTTGAGGTAAAACCTACAGCAAAGCATTATATAGTTTTTGCAGCTGAGATGGATGTGGGGAAATTTCCTGAAATAAACGCGGATGATTTTGCTTTTTCTGGTACCACAGTCAAATTACATAATTGTAAATGGGTTGGATACGAAGAAGCTATTAATCTGATTAAAAAAATTCCAAGCCCTAACAAAAGAGAAATAATCAGAAAAGTGTTAGATAAGTTAAAAGATAAGGGGTTATTGTAAGAAAGGTCACTATTGTGATGCTTCTGAGGTTGTCACTGTAATTTTAATAAATTGCCCGATCTGCAAGATATGTTATATATCAATAATATTTTGTTCTAAACGCATCAGTCAAGCCATGCCAAAAAATATTCAGTCTAGTACTGAATATTTTTTGTTGTTGACAACAGCGGTTTTGATCATGTTCGCTTTTTGTTCGCCTATCTTGTATAATTATTTTATGTCTATCACAAAAGAGCCAAAGGATTATAGCGTTCTATTTCTTGATATGAACTCATTTTTTGCATCAGTCGAACAACAAGTGCAGCCAAGTCTGCGAGGTCTGCCGATTGGTGTTGCGCCCTTCACTGGTGATAGTGGATGTATCATTGCGGCATCAAAAGAAGCGAAAGAACACGGCGTAAGCATTTATCGGATTGCTGAGGCGAAGAAAGTATGTCCAAATCTTAGGATTGTCGAATCTCGCCCGGCTCTATATATGATTTATCATAAGGAGATTAGAAGAGTAATCGAATCTTTCACGCCATATTTTGAGGCTATGAGTATTGATGAGTTTGCTATAAAATTGACTCCCCAGGATCAAAGCTTTGAGAAGTCTTGCGATATGGCAATGGGGCTAAAGAAAGCAATCAGAGAAAGAGTGGGGGATTATTTAACTTGTTCAATTGGAATCGGATCAAGCGTATTTTTGGCAAAAATGGCAGGGGAGAGGCAAAAACCTGATGGGCTGACAGTGGTGACGTTAAAAGAGTTGGAAAAATTCTATACCGATCTCAAGCTGACTGATTTGACGGGAATAAACTGGCGAATGGAAATGCAGCTCAAAAATTTTAATATCAACTCCCCTCTTTGTTTATACCGAAAGCCAATGGGGGAATTAGTTAGTCTTTTGAAACATTGGGGCAGGCTCTGGTATTTCCGTTTGCGAGGCTATGAGGTTGATGACCACATCGTCAAAAGCAAGACGATTGGACACTCTCATGTATTAGCGCCCGAGTTTCGGAGCAAGGAAGGAGCACTTGCGGTATTAAGGAAGCTTTTATTTAAAGTGGGCTATCGTCTAAGAAAAGAAGGGTATCAAGCTGGTGGTATTTGCGTAAACATAAATTTTGTCGACAAGGGTAATTTTTGCCAAAGTTCAAAATTTGATTTTTTTGATGACAATAGTAGTCTGATAAAAAATGCATTTTACGTTCTAAAGAAGTGTCCCTGGCAGAGTAGACCAATAATGCTTTCTGTCTCAACTTTTAATCTAAAAAAGAAAACAAGCGAGCAGATTCCCATCTTTGACGATACAAAAAAAGCAAGAGAAATTTCTATGGCTATCGATGATGTAAATGATTGTTTTGGGGCCGAAACTGTCTATCCCGCGTCTATGTTTGTCTCAAAAATGTCTGCACCAGACCGAATCCCATTTGGCAAGCCAAGATATGAAATCAGAACCTAGCCATGGACTGATCTTTCTCTGAAACAATAGATCATATTAAAATTAATTGGTATAATCAAGAAAAATATAAGCGAAGGAGAATTATGACTATTGGAGACGAACCACAAGATGATCAAGAATCAAAAATTACTGGCTTTTTGACTCAGGATGGGCTTACTGCGGGCATGTCTATACCTGCTTTGACTGATGAAGAGATTGCCGAAAGAGGTTCTGAGAATGACATAGAAGGTATTCTTGAGAAAATAGAGGATTCAGCAATTGGTTGCCAGGATCTTTTGGATGATCAAACAGCCGAACAAATTGGTGTTTTGATTGACGAGCTTGGCAAATGTCCGGGCGATCAGATTCACTCTTATTTGCAAGAAAAAAGGGCGAGAATCGAGGAAATTCATGGCGGGTTGTCTAATCTATTTCAAACTTCTCAAAATAAAGATGTTGCTAGTCTTGCGACTGCCTTTGCTGAGTTGCTCAAAAAATCTCAATAATAGCCCATAAGAAAGGGGATATATGAAAAAAAAGATTTTGGTTGTTGAAGATGATCAATCCTTATCTAATATTCTATGTATAGATTTGGAAAAACATGGTTACGAGTCAATTGCGGCTTACAATGGGAAAGAAGGACTGGACAAAACTAAGTCGGAATTACCAAACATTGTTCTGCTTGACATCGTCATGCCGGTAATGGATGGCTTGCAATATCTAGAAGAGAAGAAATTCGATAAAGATATTAAAGACATACCGGTCATAATCTTGTCTAACTTGTCGAGCCCAGTTTTTGAGGGTGAGTCAAAGGATTTAAATTTTTCAGATTATCTAATAAAAAGTGATTGGAAGCTGGAAGATGTTATCGCAAAAATTCGTGAAAAAATTGGTGAATAATTTTTCTAAAATAGCAAAAAATCTGTTAAAATATTCCTGAATACTAAAAGAAAGGGAGGGATGAAAAACAAGCATTTATATGCGATATTGTTGTCGATATTTTGCGTTGTAACATTATTAACTTCTTTGGTTGTTAATAAGGTTTCGGCTGATACTTTGACTGACACCACAACCAGAAGTATGGAAAATCTTAGCGCTCCTTTGGTGGATCCTACTCTTCAGAGGCCAATTTTGACTATCTCGGTTGAGAATATCCAGATCATTATGAAAGTTAATGCTCCTGGGGCTAGTGTAGTAACAATTAACTGTAAAAATGAAAGAGGAGAAGCAATAATTTACAGACCGACTCCAACACCAGACGGATTTTGGTTTCTTGCTTTGCCTGTTGCTGGTGTCGCTCCGGGGACTTATACGGCGACTGCTTTCGCTGATTCTGGGAACAGTGTCTATGGCCAATCAAATATTGCTTCATATATTATTAAGGCGCCTGAATCACCGACAGTTACGGCGCCCACAAGCGGTTCTTCGACTAGTAGTACTTCGACAACAACTTCTCCTATAGTAACCAATAGGCAGTCAGAGGTTGTTATTGACAATAATATCGATACTCAGACCAGTACAACTTTGGGCACTACAGCTTCTAGCCCAACAACTGATGCAGTCGTACCTACTCAAGATTCTCAAACAACGATTGAGGTCACGACTTTGCCTGAAAAATTTGCAAGAAATGTTGAACAGATCAGATCGACAAAAATAGTTGATTCAGGCAGTGCTGATTCGCCTGTCATAGAAAGCATTAAAAATATTGAGGTGACGGCTGTAGAACAGGGAACCACTAAGACAACACAAAAGGATGCAATAGTTTTTTCTGGGAAAGCCAAGCCGAACTCAATAATTTATCTCTATATCTTCAGTGATCCGATAGTTGTGTCTGTTAAGGCTGACGAGAATGGTAATTGGCAATATATTCTTGATCGTCCGCTTGATACTGGCAAACACGAGAGCTATGTTTTAATAGAAGATCCCGAAACAAAAGAAGTGATGCGAACTGAAGCTAAGAGCTTCTTCATTTCTAAGGCTCGAGCTACTTCATCAATGATGGATATTCCTGGCAACAAAGGAATAATCTTGGAAGATCCCTTTACTGCTATGGTTAGAGATTATGGTGTTTATGTCGGAATAATCATAGGCTTAGCCGTACTCGCTGTTTTATTCTTTGGATTGCGCAAATATCGAAAAGCGGAGGCGAATGAAAGCGATTTTGTCGCAAAAAACGAGCAATAAATTCGAACTATTTTATGCGATATTGTTAGTTGTTTTGATTCCGGCTTTGCTCGTCGGCAATATTTATTTGATTTGGCAGTCGGCTAAGAAAAACATGGACAATGAGCTTCATGAAAAAGCAGTTTTGGCCAATGAAATATTTGCTAGTGTTGCGGACTCAACTATATTCTCTGACTCGACGTCTGCTCAAGCTAAGCTCGAGAAGATAAAGTCTCAAGTTTCGGATGTAACCGAGGTCTCAATTGTTAAGAGAGATGGTGAAGACTTTATTATTATCGCCAGCACTTCTAAGTCTAAGATAGACACAATTGCAGAAGGCTATCAGGCCGATATTGCTTGGAAAGAAAATAAGCCCGTCGCAATTCTAAGTAGCTATGCTGACGAATCAAACAAAGCCATTAGAGTCTGGTCGGTGACAAACCTTGTTTCTGATGGTGATGCAAAACTTGGTTTGATTGATACAAAAGTGTCACTAAAAAGTATTGATGATCTCGTCCAAGAATCATTCAAGCAATCATTTTATATCTTAATCGCGACCATAATCCTGATTTTGCTTTTATTGATCAATCATTTTCGCTTCTTTGAAAGAGCTATGTTGGTCCGCAAACTTCAGGAAGTTGATCAGATGAAAGATGACTTTATTTCTATTGCTTCACATGAGCTCAAGACTCCTATTGCGGCGATTCGTGGCTATCTCAACAATATTGTCTCTGGAGTTGGCGGGGCGGTTGACGCTAAGGCGATGGCAAATATTAATATCGTCGACAAGCAAGCCTTGCGTCTAAATGATCTGGTCAATGACTTGCTGAATGTCTCTAGACTCGAGCAGGGTCGTTTACAGTTTGAATTTGAGACGCTTGATCTGGGCAAAGCAGTTATGGATGTTGCCAAGAATTTAGCAGTCCAAGCCAACGAGAAAAAACTTGTTTTGAAGTATGACACTATTGAAAATATTGCCATTTCGGCTGACGCGACTCGACTCAGAGAAATATTTACTAATATTATCGGAAATGCAATTAAGTACACACCTTCCGGCAGTGTCAGTATCTATCATGTTGTCGAAGGTGACAAAGTAAAGACCATTATCAAGGATACTGGAGTCGGAATGTCACCGGAGGCTCGAAAAAATCTCTTTACCAAGTTTTATAGGAT
>CAYOQP010000017.1:0-3350 GCA_964406145.1 uncultured Candidatus Saccharibacteria bacterium | reverse complement strand
AGGGACCTGTCTGATCATGAGATTCCAGATGCGTTTTTTTGCTATAGCGCAGGAATTGTCGAGCGCAAGATGACGGTCAAACCTCAAGTCGATGAGGAAGTCGACTATTTCAAGTCGACATCTTATGGTGATCATGGCCAAGTCGGTGTGGCACCTGGTGGTAAAGCCAGAGTGATTGCAACAGCCGAAATTGCTAGACTCTTTCCCGATATTAGAATTGTTACCACTTCGTATGAGCCGAATCATGTCGACGATCAGCCGACACATGCTGCAGTGATGGAGAATGAGCTCAAAAGAAGGGGAGTAAATCCTGAAAATATCACTCGAGAAGAAGTTTCGATGAGCACACTAACTCAAATTGTTGAAATGATCAAGATGGCGGCGGATAATGGTTGGCGTAGAATTGTAGCAGTGACGAACGAGTATCATAAGCCCAGGATGCAAGAAATGATCAAGCAAATTGGTAAATTATTTGCTCATGATGTGGAATTTATGAAAGCCTATGAAATTTTCGAAGAAAATCAAGGTGAAATCGCTTTGATCGCGGCCGAAGATGTCATTAGTATGATCGATGGCAGGATGAAGGCTGTTGTGGACGCCGCCAGAGAAACTGATGCTTATAAGGCGGTCGTTGCATCTGAACAGAAAGGTTTGCAAGATCTTCGAGAGGGCAGATATAAAGTGCGAATTCCGACCAAACCAGAGCCCGATGATAATGAAGAAACGGTTGAGGACAGGGAATGAAACATAAATTAATTTAATTTGTTCTATCTTTTCTAGCGCTATCTATTCTATGCATATAGGAGTATCGTTGTATCGTTAGGCTTATATAAAAGAAAGCAGAACCTTACAATGAATATTTTATTTATTTCTCCGAGCTCACCGCGCGAAAGTATTGGCGGTGTCGAGCGTTATATCAATAATCTGATTGAATTTTGTAAAAATCAATCAGACATTAAAGCAAAGATTTTCTTGCCAACTTACGGCGAAGAATATATTGAAGAGGACGGCAATGTCACTCTTTTTTTTAATAACGATATTGCTATTTTAAAGGATACTTCTATCTCAGAAATCTCGAGAAAGGCTCGATTGTTTGCCGACAAAGTGGAAAAAATAATCAATGACGACGAGATTGACATTATTTGTGCGGAGAATATCCATCTTGGTTTGCCGCCGGCTTATAGCATCCTCCTAAATATGGTCTCGGTAATTCATAAGATCCCTATCGTGCTTAGACTTCATTCCTTCGCGACTACCGAATTGCAAAGAGAATTAATCAATCAATTAATGTGGCGGAGAATTAGCTGTGTCAGTATTAGCGTTGCCGGGGATTGTTTTACCAAGGGGGCCGATATTAACATTCTGTCAACTGAATATTTGGGTGTAAATACTCAAGAGTTTAACACTAAAAAACGCCCTCCTAAAATTAGAGAACAACTTAATCTTACAAATAAGAACAAGATAATTTTGACCGCTTGTCGTATCATCGACGATCAAAACAATATATTGGCGGCAAAGGGTGTAATCAATCTGATCGAATCTTTTTCTAAAATATCGTCTCGCTATCCTGATCTCAGGCTTGTTATTGCCGTAGCAAAAGCGCCGAAAAGTCTTGAGACTGAGTTTAATGGCGCACTCGAGATGCTTAAGGGTTATGTTCAGCTGCGAAATGTTGCCAAGCAAACAATTATCAAAATATTTAGTCTAGATGAGATGGCTCAAGTCTATCAGGAGTCTGATCTTTTTGTTTTGGCTTCGGAAAACGAAACTTTTGGTCAGGTTTTTGTTGAATCAATGGCTTGTGGTCTACCAGTAATCGGAACTAAAGTCGGTGGAATTCCCGAGATTATCTCGGATTCATATAACGGTTATCTTGTATTGCCAAATGACGCCAGTGTTTTGGCTCAAAAAATAGAAATCATACTGAACAATCGCTCAATAAGAGATAGTTTTATTAAAACGGGTAACAAAACGATTCAGGAAAAATTTACTTTAGAGAAACAATTTTCTAGTTTTATGGAAATGCTTAAGAAATTGATAGAGAAATAAACTGTCATATTTGATTTTTCGACAAAATAGGTGTAGTTTTATAAGTGAAATGACAAATATTACTAAAATTAAACTAATTGTTCCACCTAGCACGCCCTTACAGAGCGTGTAGTTAGTCGTTTTCTGAAATAAGTACTAAATTATACGCTCTGCAGGGCGTTTTTTTGATTTTGCCCTGACACGTAATTTTGTCTAGAAAATTTTTGCCAGGGAGAAATCTCTGGCATTTTATTTTGGGAGGCAGTCCAGATGAAGAGACTACTGGTCAAGTTTGGAACAAAGAGCCTGATGGTACGAAAAGGTCGATTGAGTCAGGCAATTTTTGATGAAATCGCACGGCAAATCGCTAGCCTGATGGATGATGGCTGGCAGGTCGCTATTGTCACCTCTGGCGCAATACAGGCCGGCAAAGAAGAGGCGGCAAAGAAGAGTGTGCTGTTGAACAAATTGCACAAGAAAGACATGGCCGCAATTGGTACTCCATGTCTGATGCAAATGTGGTCGAAAGCATTTGCTAGGCAGGGTATTTGTGTCGGCCAAATTTGGTTGACACATGCAAATCTAAGTCACAGGGGAGAGGCAAGAAGCGTTCAAGAGAGCATCGAGAATCTCTTGTCTTCTGGGATTGTTCCGATTTTGAACGAAAATGATGTTGTCTCGGATCGGGAAATTCGCTCGATGGAGCGGGGGATTAGTGAAAATGACAGGCTCACTTACCTGCTTTGCGCCATCGCCAATCCAGACGTTGTCTTATCGGTCACCTCTATCGGTGGAGTGTTTGACCGATTTCCGCTCAGCAGAGACTCCAAGCTCTATCTTGAACTTGACATCGACAACTTGCCTGTCGGACTTCTTGATTCTGATGGCAAAACCGATGTTGGCAGTGGTGGTATGGTTAAAAAAATTCTCGAGCTTTCCGGCTGTTGCCATGAGGATCGTCGAGTCGGTATTGTCGGTTGGGAGAATGAGGCAATCCTGCGTTTCGTGACAGGAGAGACTGCCGGCACTCTTCTTGGCCATCAAAACAGGCTTTCGGAATAAGATTTTCGAAAGCAGACCGTGGGCTTTGGCAATATAGTCAGAGCCCAGATATTCCAATATAGTTATCCACAAATTTTTTAGACAATTGCAGTTTTATTTCGCATGATATAGAATGTAATAAAGCGGAAAAGCGCCCCTATTTTTTTAGATTATGAATGAAAAATGGCGCAGTTAAGATCAAAAAGACAATCATTTTAAAATATAAATAACGCGAGGGGACATGGCTAAAATATCAATATCGAGCGTATTTAAAAGACAAA
>CAYOQP010000016.1:0-9953 GCA_964406145.1 uncultured Candidatus Saccharibacteria bacterium | reverse complement strand
CAGCCACTACCTTTGCCCACCTTGATTCAACTATCGTACTTGAGCGAAGTTTGGCCGAGCTTGGTATTTACCCAGCCGTCGATCCACTCGCTTCGACTTCCGCCATCTTGGACCCTAATGTTGTCGGCGAAGAACACTATTTTGTCGCTCGTGAAGTCCAGAGACTTCTGCAGAGATACAAAGATCTTCAGGACATTATCGCCATCCTTGGCATGGAAGAGCTTTCTGACGACGACAAACAAACAGTCTCAAGAGCACGAAAAATCCAGAGATTCCTCTCACAACCATTCCACGTTGCCGAAGTTTTCTCTGGAATTCCTGGTGTCTACGTTCCGCTCAAAGACACAATCGCTGGATTCAAGGAAATCCTTGATGGCAAACACGATAGCAAGTCTGAGACTGATTTCTACATGAAGGGCGACATTTCACAAGTTGGTAAATAATGGGCGTTGCCATCGAATTTAATCCAGACCTAGCCCTTCGTAATATTTCTGAATTCAAAGCTGGTCGGCGCAAAATCGAGGAGTGCATTCCAGAAAAGATCCAAGAAAATGAGATTTATCCATTCCTGAAATCTGGACAACGCAACTATTGGTTGGAAAAAGAGATTCCGCTAGTCGAAACCAAAGGAAATTGCGACATTACTCGACCACTCGCCAGCGTTAAAATAATTGAAGAAACACATTTTATTGAAAATCATGAGCAATTCACTAAGGGTAAGTATCTTATCGCGGAGATTTTCAACGACAAAAAAGTTCATTTCGAAGGACTCGAGAGAGTCAAAGAATAAAATAAGGAAATAAATAGCAAAATGGCAAATTCATTTACACTAAAACTTATTGCTCCAGATGGCATCAAATATGAGAGTGAAGCAACAGAAATCACCCTTCCGACAGTCGATGGAGAGATTACTGTTTTACCAAATCACATGCCGCTCATAACACTATTAAAACCAGGCGAGATTATTATCAAAAATTCTAGCAAAACCATAGAGCTTGCAACCGAAGGTGGAATTGCCGAGATTACTAGCAAACTCGTTAAAGTCATGGCTGATACCGCCGAAGAAGCCAGTGATCTTGATGAGCTTAAAATTGCTGAAGCCAAGAAAGCCGCCGAAAAAAGACTTCTTGAGGCCAAAAGTGAGGTTGATTTTGCCGAGGCTTCAGTCGCTATCGAAAAACAGTTGGCCAAGCTTAATTTCCTACAGAAACGCAAAAGAAAATACCAAAGATAATTTTTGTTCATCGAAAAACTTTGTTACAATAGAGAAAATATAGTTAATTAGGAGGGATATGACTTTTTTAAAGGTGGTTGTTAGCATTGCCGCCGCTGCACTACTTATAATATTTCTGAACAACTTGATGGGACAGGTCTTCCCCCAAAAAGTAACAGATAGTTTTTATAATTCTGATTCCTACAAATCCTGCCAGGATGTCATAAAGGATACGTATGGAACAGCCACATTTAATGATAGCAACCGTGAATACAAAGATTGCATGACCGAAGGACAAAGGGAATATAATGACAAAGCCGCAATAGCTAGCCAGATGGTTTGGCTCAGAGCTGTAATCATTCTATTGATCTTGGTGACAATTTCAATATTTCTGTTTAAGAGATATCCGTTCTTTAGCTCCTCACTGATCGGCGGCGGACTTATTTTTGCTCTTACATATCCGCTCTTTACTGGATCGATTATTTTTTTTGGTTACGCCCCATTAGACTTATCTCAATTAGTCAAAAACCAGGCGATACTGATGAAATTAGCTGTAAGTCTTCTCGGTTTTGCTGGCCTTTCAATCGCTGACATTCTATTCTTCGAAAAAAAGCATAAAGATGAAAACCCCGTGACAGCCCCAGAGAAACCAGTAGCTAGCAATATCCCAAAAAATAGTAACGACTTTGGAGACAGAATAGTCCAATCTGCTTTACCAGAAGTTAAAGAGGAATATCACGCACAGAATTCAGAGCCGTCAATACCAACAACGGACACAACTAACATCAACAATATTATTAACAGCCCAGTCGCATCTAATACATCGTCAAATCAACAAAACAGTTTGAATGATTTACATGAAGCAAAGAGCTTGGAAAGCCCGGACGCTAATATTGCATCATCAAATACAGCCTCTCAAACTCCATGGCAAAGTCCCACTCAGGAAGAGCTGGAAGAGGCGGCCTCAGAACAGCCAAAAGCATCTTAATGTGATATAAATATTTGAACGAATCGCCCTATATCTTTGTAATCAGATAACCAATTAATATCTGGAAAACGTCGAAACCAGGTTAATTGCCTGCGGGCAAATTGATGTATTTTGTATTTAAGATCCTGTTTCATTACATCAATAGAATCATACTTTTTGTGAACTAGATAATCTGTAATAACTTTATATTCAAGCCCCAAACTATATAGCCAATCTGAATCAACACCACTATCAAGTAAGTCCTCTGTTTCTTTCAGCATTCCTGCATTAAATCGACTCTCCACCCTAGCATCAATTCTGTCATGAAGTTCTTTTCTTGGACAGTCAATCGCAATTTGCAAGAAATCATATGGCGGCCTATTTTTAATTGGCTCCAGTCCTTCTTGAGCAAGCTCAATCGCTCTGATCAATCTATGACGATTCTTTACATCTATCTGTTCAAACTTCTTCGGATTGATTTTTTTTAGAACATCACTTAATTCCCCCGTTGTCATTTCCTCAAGATCTTTACGAGAAATATTTTCTAAATTTACATTTTCAGTTTCTCTCAACTCAAATCCCTCAACCAGTCCCTGAATATAAAGTCCGGTCCCACCAACTATAATTGGTAATTTTCCCCTTTTGACAACATCGTCAATGGCTTTTCTGGCAATTGGCAAATAGTCGAAAAGTGTAAATTCTTCACCCGGATTGACCACATCGATAAGGTGATATTTTATATTGCCATATTCAGACAGATCCTTGCCAGTCCCAAGATCAAGACCACGAAAAACTTGGCGGGAATCGGCCGAGATTATTTCACCGTTAAAATCATGAGCTAGTTTAACTCCGATATTTGTCTTGCCAGAAGCCGTTGGCCCAGCTATCACAATTATTTTAGGTTTTTGCATCATTGCCATGGATACTATCAAAGATTGAGCTAAAAATCTACGCTTTAACTGCAATTTCGAGGTTGAAAAATTGATCATTTCAAGGTATAATTCTAGAGAATTATGCCCGGGTGGTGGAATTGGTAGACACGCTAGCCTTAGGAGCTAGTGCCGCAAGGCGTGGAGGTTCGAGTCCTCTCTCGGGTACCAGAATATGAAGAAAATGCACATATTGTTACGATATGTGCATTGTTGTATTATGTAATCTAAACAATAATAATTGACGGAGAGGCTTATGGGCAACACAAATTGGTTATGGATAGTAGTTTTTTTATTAATTATTGTGGCTTTGTGGAAAATATTCATAAAAGCCGGTAGACCTGGCTGGGCAAGTATTATTCCCGTCTACAATATCATCGTCGAGCTTCAAATTATTGGCAAACCAGTCTGGTGGATCTTTCTTTTACTTATACCGGTAGTGAACGTAGTTATAGCTTTCATAATTGCAATCGAATTGGCAAAAAAGTTTGGTAAAAGTTCGGCTTTTGGTTTCTTTCTGCTCGGTCTTTTCGGCTTTATTGGCTACCCAATAATCGCTTTCGATGATTCAAAATATATCTCAGGATCAACAGTTACAGATGCGCCAGTAGCAGAGAATCCCATAATCCCAACGGCAGTATTAGAGCCTCCAGTTACTGACATTCCAGCTGCAGAGCCTCCCACAACTGAACCGCCAACACAAGTATAGTGATAAACATAAAAAGACAGGCAACGATGTTCATGCCTGTCTTTTTTATTGGAAAAATTGTTGCAAAAAAAAACCATTTGCTTTAGAATAAAGTAAATTATCTAGTCCTAAGGAGGGGCATGAATAGTTACTTTGATGACGATTCTCAAAAGATCGATGAAGAATTGGGTGGCGACAATAACGTTGGGACTCTTGATAAAGGGCAGATCGATTCCGATTTGTCTAAACTTTTTGATCAAGATGGAAAAAATTCATCTAATAATGATGAAATAACAATTAATGAGCCAGTCAAAGAAAAAACAGACGCTCCAACACCATCACCACTCTTTGGCCCTGCTATGCCAAAACCAGAGAAAAAAGAGGAAGTTATTAATGACGAGATAGTCGATTTAGATCCAGCCCCCATCAAAGAAGACAAAAAGCCGACTGAATCTTTTTCTAAGCCTTCATCTTCTAATTCACTTGACGAGACAGAGAAAAAACTCAAGAACAAAAAAGAAGATATCTCAAAGCAAAAAAGCGAGTTAGAAGCAAAACTCAAAAAGATCGAGGATACTCTTGCCAAAATTTCAGATCTCAGAGGCAAAGAAGACGAGATCATGAGAGCCGCTCAAGAAATTGCTTAAGTAAAAAATATAAAAAAAGACTCAATCAAGCTGAGTCTTTTTTTTATTAAATAACTATATAGTCTTTTAGTTTGGCAAAGGTTGCGTCCCCTATTCCCTTGACGTTTTTAATCTCTTCGATTGATTTAAAGCCGCCGTTATTTGAGCGATAATCAATAATTCTCTGAGCATAAACCGGACCAATACCAGGTAACAGATCAAGCTCGTTGAGTCCTGCACTATTGATGTTAACTATTGGAGTTTCTGCCTTTGTTTCAGCGATAGTGGGCGCCGATTGTGTCGATTTGCTAACAGTACTAGTCCCGGCAATTTTTCCTGTGTTTTTCGAAGTCGTAGCCACTGGAGTCGATTGATCTTCTTTTTGTTGAGCAATTATCACGCCCGGATCGACCTGTACGGCAACAGATTCACTGAGAGTGCTTTTCTGTTCTGTTATTTCATTTTCGATTGCGTCCAATCTGCTTTCAAGCTTGGGCTTCCACTCGTTCTCGCGCCACAACAAAAACCCCGATCCGGCCAAAATCATTAATAATAGGATTGAGCCGATAATATATCTGTAACGGTTAATAAATTCATCCACAGTTCCCTCCCCCGAGGACTGAGCCTACTCTAAATGTTTATTTGATTTAAAATTCGACATTCTAGTGATCAATTTAGGAAAGCTATAGAGAATCGGAGCGATTTCCTTGGCTGCACTAGAAGCTTCTTCAATTAATATTCTATCAGAAAGTGAAGCCATTTTCAGGTCAAGAAGTCCAGATTGCTCTAGCCCAAAAATACTGCCTGGGCCTCGAGTCTCCAAATCAATTTCTGCCAATTTAAAGCCGTCAGAAACAGATTCAAGACTTTTGAGACGATTGATGGCTTTGTCGCTAACAGAATTTGAGAACAGAAAACAATGGGACTGGTGCTCGCCGCGGCCGACTCGGCCACGAAATTGATGAATCTGAGCAAGGCCGAAACGCTCTGCATCTTCGATTATCATCACTGTAGCATTAGGAATATCGACACCAACCTCCACAACTGATGTGGAAACTAAAATATTTATTTTTCCAGCCGTAAAATCATTCATAACGGCTTCTTTTTCCTTAGCCTTCATCTTGCCATGTAATAAACCAATCTCAAAATTCGGAAATATTTCATTTTTGAGCCTCAAAGCCTCAGCCAAAACAGTCTTCCTCTCTTCTTCAAACAAATCTTTTTTTACTGTTTGATTCTTCTCTTCAATCAAGGGACAGATTATAAAGGCTTGACGGCCTGATTTAATCTCATTTTCAATAAATTTATACGATCTTTCTCGATCAAAAGATGGCACAAATTTTGTAATTATATCTTTGCGATCCTTTGGCTTCTCTTTAATTAGAGAAATGTCTAAATCACCAAATATAGCCAGATGGAGCGTTCGAGGAATTGGGGTCGCTGTCATACTCAGAAAATGCGGTCTTAATCCATTTTTTTCGCCTATCTTTTGCAGTGCTTGACGCTGATTTACACCGAAACGATGTTGTTCATCGACAACAACGAGGCCAATATTGTCTATAAGGACATCTTTTTGTATGAGAGCATGAGTGCCGATAATAGTATCTTTATCTTCGTAATCCTTTTTTGACGCTGTCAAAATCCCGATCTTTAAATCTTGACCGAGAATTGATTGAAAAGTTTCATAATGCTGATTTGCCAATATTTCCGTCGGTGCCATTATCAAAGTTTTAAGCCCTGATTGAGAAACTAAGTATGAAGCCAGAACAGCTACAACCGTCTTGCCACTTCCGACATCACCATTGAGTAATCGACTCATTGGTACTTCTTTCTCGATATCCTTTATTATTGCCCAAAGAGCTTTTTTCTGATCATTAGTAAGAATGTATGGTAACTGCCCAATTTTTTCTCTTAATTTAAGAATATCAACATTAATTGACACTGCTTTCTCTTTTTTGATCTCCAGATTCATCAGATTGGCTTGCAAAGAGATTAGAAAAATTTCATCAAAAGCCAGTCTCCTTTTCGCTGCCGCCAATGCACTGGAATCTTTTGGCTTGTGAATATTAAAAATAGCTTCTCTTAGAGAGAATAAATCGTATTTTTTAATAACATCTTCTGGCAAATAATCTTCGACTTCGCTGGTAAGATTAATAATTTTTTCAACTAATTTCGAGATAAAAAAACTCGAAATTCCATTAGTTTCTGCATATATAGGCACAATCTTGGGATAATTAGTACGATTTGGTGATTCCAAGACTAAAGAATTAGAGAATGAATCATAAGCTACTAATCCATTTAAAATAACTTTGCTACCCACTTGAAGCATTTTAGCTAAATATGGTTGATTGAACCAAACGACTTTAATACTGCCGGTCGAGTCAACGACTACCGCCTCGGTGACCGTAAAACCACGTCTGCGTGTCTTTTTATTAGCAATACCCAGGATGTCTCCCCTAACTGTAAAAGTTGGCTTATAGGAAAACGTGGAGGCATTATTCAAGATTTCGGCTATTTCGCCAATAGCAGTGATCTGGGTGTAGTCGTCATAGCGTCGCGGAAAATTAAAAAGAAGATCATGGCCAGTCTCAATACCCAGACGCTTAAGCTTAGAGGCCATCTTTGGGCCGACACCAGTCATCTCTTCAACTGTGATATTTAAATTTTTCTCCATAGAAAAACAATATCACAATTTTTGATCTATTTTATAGCTCTATTTATTCGTATCTTAAGGCTTCCATTGGCGAAAGCTTACTAGCTCGACGAGCAGGATAAAGTCCAGCCAAAAGCGAAACAACCACGGTTAAAAAGATTACTTCAAAAGCAAAGAAAGCCGGGGTAACAAAGACCTCAATTTTTCCTGGAATATTTGACGCTCTCATTAAGGCGCTAACTATAAAATTAATACTCGAACCAAAAAACCAAGCGCCACCAACACCAGCGAGGGCGCCGAAAAGTCCAAAGAGAATCACTTCATACTCAAATATTTTCTTAATATCACTATTGGTTGCGCCGATCGCCTTCATTATACCAACCTCATGAGTTCTCTCTAGAAGAGATATTGTCATAATGTTTACGATACCAATTAATGCCACCACCAAGGCAACGCCGCCAATAATTCCAAGTACGATCTGGCCGATTAAGAACACTTTGTCAACTTGATTAATAAGATCTACAACTGAAGTTGTTGTAAAGCCAAGACCCTCAATTTCATCACGCACAAAGGCAACTTTCTTTCTATCACTGACTCGAACTTTAATCGAGTTGTATTTTTCTGATTTGGTTAAAGCTCTGACTTCGTTAAGAGATAGAAAAGCCGTGCTTAACGTCTCATCATTGGCTATGCCTACAATTTTTTTATCTAAAGTAATATTTTCATATTTACTTAAATCAAGAGAGTCATCTGGGATCAAAAGCATGTCTATCTTAATAGATTGACCCAACATGGAATTAAGGTCGCTAACGTCTAAATTTTTAGCAACGGCTCTCGAAATAATTATTCCATCATCACCAATCTCGCTCTTGCCGTTATTCACATAAACACCCTCAAAAGAAAGTGCGTTAGAATTCATCCCTTCTAAAAGTATCTGTGAGGTTGACCCAGCATACGTGGCTTTAGCTGGAGTCGTAATCGAAGGACTGACTAGAACGACATTTTCGAGCTTTTTTAGTTTTGCTACAGCGTCATCATTTAATTTATTGGAAGAATCTTTATTCACAGAAACATTAATCGCCACAAGAGCATCTAGGGAAGCAAGTTGATTGGAAGTAATTTTTTGCAGACCAACTCCAATCGAAACAAGCGTCACAATCGATCCAACACCTAAGGCCACACCTAGGACAGTGAGGAATGTTCGAAGCCTTTTGCTAAAAAAATGTATGCCAGAAATTCGAATAATTTCATTAAATTTAAGGCAAGAATTTTTTTTACCACAATAATATTTCAAATTCGATTCATCAGCACCACCCAGATGACGATCATTCCGCGTCTCTTTGATGACATGGCCATCCTCCATATGAATTACTCTATGACCAAAACGCAGAAAATCAGGATTATGCGTAACCAAAACAATCGTTCGACCCCATTTTTGGTTGACGTCTTTCAGAATCTGCATAATCTCATTGCCCGTCGGAATATCAAGATTGCCCGTCGGTTCGTCAACGAACAAAATCGAGGGATTGGCCGACATGGCTCGAGCAATAGCCACCCGCTGTTGCTGTCCGCCAGAAAGCTCGGTCGGCTTATGATTTTTGCGATCAGACATTCCAACAGTCTCGAGAAGCTGTTCTGACCTTAAATATGCCTCACGACGCGAAATTCCAGAAAGAATTAGGGGCATCGCGACATTATCAAGAGCAGAAAGAGTTGGAATAAGATTAAACTGTTGAAAAACCATTCCGATTTTGTTTCGACGATATCTAGCCAAATCGTTAGATTTCAGCTCATAAATGTCTACACCATTTATATAGACATTGCCCTCGGTCGGCTTGTCCAGACCTGCCAAAGCACTAAGAAGAGTCGTCTTGCCGGATCCAGATGGGCCAAAGACAACAATAAATTCACCCTCGTTAATTTCCAAGTCGGCCCCAGTCAGGGCATTAACCACTTGGTCACCAACAAAAAACGATTTCCATAATTTCGAAATTTTGATTATTGGCTCTGCGGCCATCGCCTTCTCCACTCCTTATGCACAACAGTTTCTAGCTTCTAAACCATGAGTCAAAACCAGCAAACGCTCTAGAAAGAGCTTCTATTATAATTTCCAGAACCGTCTTTTGATTTGGCTGGCTAGCCGTTGTAAAAGTTTGGTCTGTGCTTTCAGTCACTTCCTCGCCAAATCGATCCTGAGCTCTGATTTTCAAATGATACGTTGTTTCTGGTTTTAATTTCTCAATCAGAATAGTATGAGATTGATTAAGAGATTCTTTCATTTCGCTCTGAAAACCATAGGTGGCGTCTTCACCGTAAAAAACCTGGCTACGAGATAATTTGTCTGTTTGGAATGTCACAATTACACTGGCCTCTGTCTTGCTCGTAGTTCCAGCTTCAAATTTGATATTGTTTATTTCTGGTTTGCCCGTCGAAAGCTCTTTTGAATTAATTACTAGCACCTCTCCGTCACGAGTAATTCTGTAAGTATATTCAGTATCAGGAGAAGCAGTGTAATCAACAAAATATGATTCGGTAGTGTCTGACAAGAATGTATAAATGTTGTTCTCGCCTCTCTCGACTTTTACCGAGCCATTGCTCTTGTTCCAATAAATAACATAGGCAGGATTATCAGAATCACCTATGTTTGAAACGGAAATAATTCCCTTATCAGCAGCAACGGCTGATTCCTTGGTTTTGACACCAGTCAAAGCCAAAAGCAATAAGGCGATAAGCAGAGAAAGAACCAAAAACAACAGGACTGAAACGATTTTTATTTTGTGTTTTTCCAAATGTCTCTTCATGATTTCCTTTACTTAATTAGTCTTTTCCTTCTCTATCGTAATTTTCTTGTTTACTGTCTCGATCTCATCCTGAGCT
>CAYOQP010000015.1:0-13171 GCA_964406145.1 uncultured Candidatus Saccharibacteria bacterium | reverse complement strand
TCCTTTCTAAGGAGCATCTCTGGCCAAGCAATTGGTCTTGAGAGATGGTCGATCCTCGGTATTTCGTTCTACGAGATATCTGAGGTAAATCCTTTGGCAAACCTTGCCAAAGGTGCGTACTCTATCACTATTTAGTTGTTCGAGAAGAAAATCGAGCCCCAAAGGCTCTTTTTTTGTTTCTTGAAATTATGTTAAAATAATATTATGAAAAAAATATCTAATCTTTTTTACTTCTTATTTTTTCTAGCGTTGAGTTTCCCGGCCAAGGCTTTTGGCATGGCTGATCTTTACGGTCCGCCCAGCAATATGCAAGTTAAGTATGGTCCACCAATGCAGGCACTTTACGGAGTAGAATTTCCAACACCAGTCGAAAAAGTTACCTCTTACGCACAATTGGCGGCTGTTATCCTTGTCCCTATTGCCGTTATAGTTTTGATCATTCTGGGTATCAGGAAAATAAGGAAGAAGAAGTGAGTCTCAAAAATATATTCAAGACAGGGCAACTAGAACTTTGGTCAAAGTACAAGGATAAATTGAGAGGAGAGCATCGCCTCTCTTATTTATTTTGGGAGTCCACGCTTAATTGTAATTTTTCCTGTAAGCATTGCGGTAGTAGCGCTGGCATGGGCAAGCGTTTTGATGACGAATTAACCACTACCGAGATCAAAAAAGTTTTTGCTGATATTGCCAAGGAGATGGACCCCAAAAGTATTATGATCGCTGTCACTGGCGGTGAACCGATGATGCGGCCGGATCTATTTGAAGTGATGAAATATGCTCATGGATTGGGCTTTGCTTGGGGTATGGTAACGAACGGATCGCTTCTAACAAAAGAAAAAATCGCCAAGGCCAAAGATGCCGGCATGGCTACAGTCGTGGTAAGTATCGATGGAATTGGTGAAGTTCACGACAAGTTTAGAGGTTTTCCTGGAGCCTATAAAAAGGCAATTGCTGCTGTGAAGGGATTGGCTGAGGCTAATTTTTTGGATGATCTTCAGATCACGACTAGTACGCATAGAGCCAATGTTGGCCAGCTCGAGGAGATGTATAAAGAATTCTCTGCTCTCGGCATTACTTCATGGCGAGTAATGAACATCGATCCGATCGGTCGGGCGAATGAGAATAGAGAGATAATTCTTAACGATACAGAATTGAAGAAATTATTAGAATTTATCAAGGATAAACGTAAGAGAAAGAGCAAACCAGAGGTCGTCTATGGTTGCGAAGGCTTCCTTGGCCTTGATTATGAAGGTGAGGTTCGGCCGTGGCTCTTTAATTGCAACACCGGTATTAACACCGGCAGTATTTTGGCCAATGGCGATATCTTTGTCTGTCCTAATGTGCCTAGAAATAAGGATTTAATTCAGGGCAATGTCAGGAGAGATAATTTTGTCGATATTTGGAATAATAAATTTGAATTTTTTCGCAATAAAGAACGAACGGCCTGCAAAAAGTGCAAAGAATGTGATGACTGGGACTATTGTCTTGGCAACTCCTTTCACCTTTGGGATTTCAAGAAGAATGAACCGAAGATTTGTCATGTTGATAGATTAAAGAATTTGAGCAAATAAAAAAATAAATCGTAATATACTTTTCGATATTCTGATAAATATCAGCTTATTAATTTAATTTCTCTAAAATGCTGGTAGTATTTTCTTCTATTAAAGAATAGCTCACTCTTGATGGGTGAGTGTATTTTTTGATACCATGCTGGGGTTCGCAGCGAAGGGAGGTCTCGTCATGGCTGCATACGCGAAGGTGCATATTGGATTGTATCCCGAGCATATTCAATATGCCTCTGAGCCGAGTGAGGTGATCTATGCTGGGTCAATAGTTGATTCCCGTATTTTCCCCTCAATTGTCGATGGGTATGGATCTACCCCGTTCTTTTTCATTCGCGTGCCAAGGATGATCGGTACGCACGGAGTCCTCATTTTTCAAGATTGTCCTGACCGCCTCTATCTGGCCGGGATGGCTGTTCCGGAACAGTACTTTGGGACTGGTGTGGCGTCCCTGCTGCTAGGAAAGCTAGAGAAAATTGCCCAGGAGAGAGGAAAGGAGTCGACCGCCCTGAAGACGCTCCTGTGTAACCATCGGGCAAGAAGGTTTTTTGCTAAGCATGGGTACATTGAGCATGAGGCGCCCAATTACTATGGGCAAGAGGATTGGGTCATAATGATCAAGAAAATAACAGCCTAAGGGCAAACCGACGTTACTCGGTTTGCCCTCACGTTCCACAAACCAAAGATTTACTATATTGATAGATTAAATAATTTGAGCAAATAAAAAACTTCCTTGCGGAAGTTGTTTCTGGTGGGCGCGGGAGAACTCGAATCTCCGACCCCGTCATTATCAGTGACGTGCTCTAACCAACTGAGCTACGCGCCCAAAAACTAGGAATTATTATAGCAAAAGTGTCGCTATTTATCAACCTTGCTTTTTCGATTATAATGTAGAAAGAAGTTTAGATTTTATTTTGGAGAGGGATCATGGATATTTTTATTGGCATCAGCCTGACTATCGTCATAGCCGCTTTAGTGGCTGGGATTTTACAGAGATTCAAACAGCCGCTAATCATTGGTCACATCATTACTGGCTTGATTGTTGGACCATTTTTTTTCCAGAATTTCCAGTTTAAAGAGATAATTGATTCTCTATCTCAATTTGGTATTGCTCTTCTTCTTTTTATTATTGGTCTTAATCTTTCTCCTAAAGTTATTAAGGAAGTCGGCAAAGTCTCTCTTTTGGCCGGACTAGGTCAGATATTGATCACTTCGATAACGGGCTTCATTCTTTCTGTTTGGCTTGGTTTCTCTGTTAATTCCTCGTTGTTTATCGGTTTGGCTCTTACTTTTTCGAGCACTATTATTATAATGAAGCTTCTTTCTGACAAGAAAGATCTGTCTAAATTTTATAGTAAGCTCTCAATAGGCTTACTATTGGTTCAAGATCTTATTGTCTCTCTTATTTTGATTGCTATCTCGGCTTTTACTGGTGGATCTGCTAATTTTCATGTGATTATTGCCGTCATCTTAAAATTTATTATCATTTTGGATGTAGTTGTACTTTTCACAATGTATGTTATGCCTCTTCTAACAAAATCATTTGCTCAATCTCAAGAATTCCTTTTCTTGTTCTCTATAGCCTGGGGTCTTGGTTTGGCAACACTTTTCCACTATCTTGGTTTTTCAATGGAAATTGGGGCTTTGATCGCTGGTGTTACTCTATCTACTTCTCCATATCATTTCGAGATAAGTTCGAAGTTAAGGCCGCTTCGAGATTTTTTCATCATTCTTTTCTTTATTCTATTGGGATCTAAAATCACCGTTGGTTCAATTAAGAGTTTCTGGTTTGAAGCGATAATTTTTTCGGGCTTTGTTGTTATTATTAAGCCTATTATTGTTGCTTTGCTTACTGGAGTCATGGGTTATAAAAAGAAGGTTAATTTCTTAACAGGGATAAATTTTACTCAGATTAGTGAATTCTCTCTTATCTTCCTTGTGGCAATTCAGAAAATCGGCTATGTCACCAACGATATTATATCTCTGATTACTTTTGTTAGTCTGATTACAATTACACTATCTTCATACTTGGTTCTTTATAGTCAGAAGATTTATCCTTTCGTTCAGAAAATTGTTTTTGAAAGAAAAAATCCCAAACATCAAAGTACCTCGAATGAAAGTTACGATGTCATACTTTTGGGTTGCAATCGTGTCGGCTATGATTTTTTTGAGGTTTTTAAGGATCTTGGTAGTCAATTTCTTGTTGTTGACTATGATCCCGACAAGATCAAATCCTTGACTGAGCAGGGAATTAATTGCCGCTATGGCGACGCGGATGATAATGAATTCTTGGATGAATTAAATTTACCTAAGGCGAAGATGGTGATTTCTAGTATTCCTGATTTTGAAACCAATCAATTCGTTGTCAGCAAAATCAGAAGCGAGAGTAAGGAAACCGTTGTTATGATGATCTCGCACGATATCGAAGAGGCGATTGGACTATATGAAGCGGGCGCGAGCTATGTCATCACTCCTCATTTCTTGGGTGGCAAATATGCTTCTATGCTGATATCGAAATATGGTTTTGATGTTAAGAAATTTCTTACCGAGAAAGAAAAGCACATCAAGGAGCTCGAGAAGAGACGCGAACTTGGACAGGTCAGAAGTATTCCAGAGCTATATCGCTAGTTTATTTATTTTTGGGTCTCGAAAAAAAGCTTTGAGTGTGATATTTTAGGTTTTGTGTTAATGGGCTCATAGCCACGAGGTGGACCATTTGGGTTTAAGTGCTATAATGTAATAGAGTCCCTTGCATTGACGGGCTTGTAGCTTAGCTGGCAAAGCGCCACATTCGCATTGTGGAGACCAGGGGTTCGAATCCCCTCAAGTCCACCAAGACAAGCGACTCGTCTCCATGCCTTAACCTTTAACTTTGGTTTCACCTCTGGTCAGTCGGACGATTCTTGGTGAGCCCGTCATCTTTGAATTATTGATATTATAATGCAATTGTTGGGAGGGGATGATGAAGCTTTATTTTAGTCATAGGTTTAGTCTTTATACGGGAATATCGCTTTTTTTGATTCTAATTTCGGCAGCCTTTTTTATCTGGAAGGCTCCATTTTTTAAAGCAGATACAATCGAATCTTGTACTTCTCAAAATCAAGCAACAGTTTGTAATGACTCCGACCGAAGGACATATGATTTTTGCCAAGTCGATAAAAAAGATGCAACAAATAATGTTTGTATGCATAGAATGAGGGCGCCAAAAGTTTGCTATGGGAAACAGAAGAATACATACTCTGATACTCTGAATACAAAATTTGACCTTTTTGCTAAAACCGCAGAAACTACCGACGACAAAATAAAGACAGCGGCTGTTATAGGGAAAAAGGGTACCTTGTCAGAGTGTGCTTCTGCTGTTGGTAAGAATGGATACTATGGTGATATAGATAAGAATGGCGTTGATGGCTGCAAAGACATTATCAAGGCAAGAGCCAAAGACTTAATAAATAGTGGATATAATAAAATTTCATTCGATGAATATGGTTTTTATCTTCATGTCCCTTATTTTTATAAATCCGTAGCCAAGGCATTTTTGGAAATAAAGAAAGAATACCCAAAAGTAACAATTATAACCTATGCGGTTGCGGAGCTTCCTAGCAATACTTTTTTTAAAGCCGATGACAGTATTATAGAAAATGAAAAAGAAGCTTTTGTCGAGATAAGTAAAAATTCTGATTATCTCGCGTTAGAAGTATATTTTAATGACGAAAACTATTGCGATTCAAATGATTTGGGCAATACCGGCATTTGCAATAATGGATACGATCTTAAATCAGCTTTTGAAAATTTACGAAGCACTTATAAAGATTTTTATTTTAGCAAGACCGGCCGAAATCTCGATCAAAAAATAGTATATGTTTTAGCTGTCTCAGATTATGTAAATCTGACATATGATCGTAATCCTCAGGTCAATTTTGGTCAGTATCTGAATAATGAAATAAAGATAATTAAAAATATAATAGCAGATCAACCTTCAGTTGCTGTAGGTGGTGGCATTGGTTTTTATAACTGTGTTTCTATAAATGAAGAAAATACAGATTTATTGTCTAAATTTATGGACCATTATTTTACTCGTGGTTTGAATGATCTTTATCCTCTAAGTCAAACAATTGCAAACCAGTTTATAGAAAACAGCGGTTTTCAGGATAATGGAGGCTGGACTTTTGTTAATTCTTCTGCTAATGCTTCATCAGCAATTGTCTCTGCTTCTAATTTTGGCTTAATTACTTCCGATCGTTCTTTTGAGGGATTGCCCATATATCGCAACTCCAATGCTACTTCCAAAATGACGAAAGTTCCCGAGGGAAAAGAAAATTTAGTAGTGTCTCATTATTTTCAAGGTGATGATTCGGTTAAGGTTTTGGAGATGACTCATGGGTCTGGCGGAACAAAAGCAAAGCAAAGAATAAGCAATCTTGTTCCTGGCAAAAAATATCGGTTGGAAGTTTTTTCCAAGAAGGTCGCTGGTGATTTCTCAACAGCACAAAATTCGGTTTCAAGTGTAAAGACAGATATTGTAAAAAGCTCTAATAACTCGTCGATAAATCCAACTTATAAAAAAGAACATTATTATTCTCAGGTTGACATTATAAAGATGAACAATCTCTCCGATTCTTTTATTGACAGTAATGACGCTAATCTTTCCTCTAAATTAGACAATTTTTTAGCCCGATGCCAGTCTTTAAATAGTCTGTGTAACAATCAGTCCTATCTTTGGTCTAGAGAAACTATTGATTTTGTTGCGCCAAATTTTGATTTAGATTTAGTTATATCTGATAGTGTCTCTGGGCAGAATATTTCTGCTGATACAAAAAATATTATTGATTTTGTTCAGTTACAAGAATATACGTTATCCATGTGAGGGAATTATCTCGGAAAATTCAAATTTGATTATTAATATTTTTTAGTTGGACACATTATTTCTTTTTGAAATTTATCCTCTATTTTTGTAATATTTTTTCTGATATTATCTCTGCAGATCTTGTGTCGGAGGAGGTGCCATGAGAACACGAGAAAGCATTGATATTTCGGGCGACCCTTCCATTTGTGTGATTCTTCACAGGGAAGGCGGCCATTACTGTTCGGCTTGTCCGGTCATTATGGTTCGGGAAAAACCTCAACGTGCCATCATTCACGACGAGCCCGATCTGGACGATCCCGGTCTTAGCTATCATTTTGGGCCAAAACCGCCCACGACTGACGAACCGCCGAAAGGTCCATGGACTCCATATCTCGAGCAGATACTCTACAGCGTCAGGCGCGGCGAATCCTTATCTCAGGAGTCCCTTGATTTACTGAGAAGCCGGTGTCCATGTGCTTATGAGATCCTCGACCGAGCGGTCAGTATGGCGCAAAACGTTCCATCGTCTCGGGCGCCGTATCAAGTCATCAATCTGATGCCGGCTCTAGTCAAGCCGAATGGTTCGAACACCACTACCGTCTTGGGCGATATGCGCGTCGCTGTCCCTCTCGACGAGAGTGGCCTGCTTTACTTCATTGGAGAGCAAATCTGATGGAGTTTGTAGTGCGATTGTCTTGGTCCCCGCCCTTTAGCGGGGACCGAATCAACATAATTTATTTAATATTTGATATAAAATTGATCTTTATTTGAACTTTACTAAGTAGTATCATTGTTTTAATGATTATAGTTGCTCATATTGTTGCTAGTGGTGTTGCTGGAGAGATGACTGCCAGTCCTCTCCCGGCTTTTTTTATTGGATTAATATTGCATTTTATTCTTGATGCTATTCCTCACTTTGATAATATCGATAATCATCGCTGGACCAGAAGACAGATAACATTTACCACGCTTGATGTACTGATTTCATTGTTCTTGATATTTTATGTTTTTGCAGTCAGGATTGATTCGAGCTTGTTTACTAATACTTTTGTCTGGGGATCTTTCGGCGGATTGCTACCAGACATTTTGGATAATGTGCCTTTCTGGAGTAAAAAATTCAGAGCGACCAAATTTGGCAAAGTATTTCACAAATTTCATGACTGGCTTCATTTTATTAAGACGGGAGTCTTCTGGGGATCAATGACCCAGATTATTACAATATTATTTTTCATTGCTATTCATTATTTTTTTAAGAAATAAAATTTTAGGAGGGTTATGAACTTTTTGTATTTTTTGGGCTCTGAGGCACTAGGCTGGATTCTCCTACTATACGCCAAATGGATAACAGATAGCACTCAAAGACTGGATTTTGCCGAGAGATATCTGGGTCCAACTGGAACTTATACATTTTACAAGTTAGTCGGAGTTGGCTTTATTGGTTTTGGCTTCTACGCGTTATTTCAGCTTTGATCGCCTTGATTAAAAAGCTAATTTATAGTATAATTCTCAAATGTTGGGCCCTTAGCTTAGTTGGTAGAGCGCCTCGTTTGCATCGAGGAGGTCAGCGGTTCGAATCCGCTAGGGTCCACCAATAAAAAGATTAGTCACAGACTAATCTTTTTATTATACCCATTTAACGTGTTAGAACTGTCTGGTATAATTTATGAGTAACAAAAAGGAGGTTGTGTGGTAAAAAAACAGAAGATGAAAACTGCAAAATCTAATAAAATAAAAATTATCTTGATTTCTCTTTTGATGGTAATACTGGCAATTGTTTTCGTATATAAGATTTATCCAAATTATACATATAGTACACTTTATTATACCGAAAATGATAAAAAAGTTTTTTCAATCCATTATCCGAATAAATTCAAGGCAGGAATCAGTAGAGACATGAATGCCACTTGGGATAGATCTGATTCTTTTGGTTTTAGTGTGAGGTGTTCCTTGCAGTTTGATTATCCTGGGTCAGATTGTTGGTCAAACGGAAGTGCGGCAGTGGTGTACAAGAAAGGTGATGCTGGCTTTGTATCAACCCCAGATGAATATAAAAATATGTATGAAAAAAAATATAAAGATTTGACAGTAGATGGCATAAAAATAAATCTAGAGCAAACGACAATCGGTAACGCAAAGGCTTGGAAATCCAATGACTATTATTTGGTTTTCACCCCAAATTATCTCATTGAGATTCCCGCTAGTAGATCTTCAAACAGCTTTATTGAGGCGAGTGATGTAGATAAGGTTTGGAACTCGTTTCATCTAGAAATAGCTCAATAGTCAAATGATTTAATCCTCATCTTTGGAATATAAATCATCTCTTTGCTATTTAGGATTATATTTCTGACTTGCAACAGTGCGTTCCACCAATAAAATGATTAGTCCTAGACTAGTCTTTTTATTATACCCATAAGCAGGTTAGAAAAATATTGAACTATGCTGCGTTTGCTCTATAATTTAGGTATTCTAGAATAATTAAAGAATTGGAGGAATATGTGTTGTTTTATGGCACCTGCGGTTGCCACTGCGGTAACAACGGTTATTAAGAAAAAAGTACCTGAGAAGTATCATATTGAATGGTTACTCTCAATGCTTTGGGGAGGAGTGGCAATGCTTATTATTGAGCATATTGCTCACAAAGAAGTTGTACCATACTTTCCATTCTTCACAGCAGGCTTTCGGGAAATGTTACCCGAAATACTAAGAGCTGGGATTCCAATGACATTATTTATCTTTGTCATTTGGGGTTCAATGCTTCTGGGTGTAAGTCTTGCAGAAAAGAAGAAGCTAAAAAGATTGGAGGCTTAATATGTGGTTGTTTACGACTTTAATTGCCGCTGTCATTGCCTCTATATTTTCGTTTAGATTTAATGGTAAGTACAAATTGGGATTTTTGAGTCTAATGCTTTGGGGTGCTACTTTGATGATTTTAACAGACCATATTCTTGGTTATGAGGGCGGAGCATTCTTTGAATCTCAAACTGACGGATTAGTTGGTAATGCAACAATTCTTGGTATTTTGATGCTTATACCAGTAATAGTAATTTGGTTGGGGTCAATACTGCTAGAAAAGATGGATAACTGGAAAGATAAATTTAATTTTATCTCATCTATTAAGAACTAAAGTTTTTAATTCTCATCTTTGGAATGTAAATTATCTCTTTGCTATCTAATATTATATTTCTGACTTGCAACACTGCGTTCCACCATGAAAAATGCATCACGAAAGTGATGTTTTTTTCATGGAGAATTGTAGAGTGGATTCGAACAGGGAAGGGGTCGGGAAACGCCCCAATGGGGAGCCTTCGGCTGTGGTTTCCCGTGTAGGAAAATACTAAAAACCGTGGGTTTTTAGAAGCGAGGTACGAGCGCTCGAGATCCGCTAGGGTCCACCAATAAAATCTTCATGCTTGTCATGGAGTTTTTATTATTATAAAGATATAATCGAGACGAAGGAGAAATATGAAAAAAGACGAAGAAATATATTTAAGACGACTTGATGAGAATGATGAGCGGATTCATCGCGATTTTGTGGCCGAATTTATTCAGGCTAATGAAGATTTTATTCCTATTAATGCTTTTAATGTTGATATGAATTATTCTGGTTGGCTGAAAAAGACCAGAGACATATCCCTCGGAAAAAATTTGCCGAACGGCTGGGTACCATCAACTGTTTATTTTCTTTTTCGCAAGGGTGAAGGAAAAATCATAGGCGCAATTGACATTCGCCACGAGCTGAATGATTATTTGCTCCAATTCGGTGGTCACATTGGCTATGGTGTGGTCCCGTCGGAGCGCAAGAAGGGCTACGCCAAAAGGATGCTAGCCATGGGGCTAGAGATCTGCAAAGAAATGGGCATCAACAAGGTAATGATCACATGCAACAAGGAAAATGTTGGCTCAGCCAAGACAATTTTAGGAAACGGTGGAATTTTTGAGAACGAAGTGCTCGATAATAAGGGCAGGACTCGTAAAAGACACTGGATTAGTCTCTAAATTTTAATAATGGAAAAACCTAAAAAAGTTATCTTGATTTGCGATACTAAGAACGAGATTGATGACCAAATGGCAATTATCTATGCTCTGAATTCGCCAGAAATTGAACTTCTGGGGATTGTGTCGACTCAAAACAATCTTCGGGACGGCGAAGATTCTGTCGCTATCTATCATGCGGAGGCACAGAAGATTCTGGGTCTATCGAAGGTCAGAATAGAAGCCTACAGAGGTGCTACGCATCCTTATGGTCTTGGACCAGAACGGTCAGATGGAAGCGATTTTATTATTCGAACCGTAAAAGAAAATCTTGGTAACAAGGCCTCGAAGGTTAATATTCTTTGTACTGGCCCGGCCACCGACATTGTTAACGTCTGTTCTCTTTATCCGGATATTAAGAAAACGGCAAGTTTCATTTGGGTCGGAGGATTCAAGAATGTTTTTTGGAGTCTATTTTTTGGAGGTAAGGAAGTAAATAAAAATGCTGATGAGTTTGCGGCGCAAAAAATAAAAGAGCTAAAAATAAATTTGATAATAATTCCAATTTTTCCCATTGCTGGCACGCTTTTGGCCAACACCAAGAAAATGCAAAATTGGTTGAATAAAATAGACAGTCCCGTTACGGATTGCTTATCGGAATTGATTGATTGGAACCGCCAAAGATTTTTTCAGGGCAAAATATTTACTAGATTATTTTCCAACTGGTGGTTTTTGTGCGACTTAGCTGCAATTGCGGCAGTGAAGAATGTAAGATTGACATCTAAGATAAATGGCAGAGCTATTCTTAAGGATTTTAAGTATTGTATTTCTGACAAAGTCTGAAAAAATAATTCTTTTATTAATATTTATTTTATAGTAATCTAATATTGATAAATAAAAAGAATAAGGAGACAGATGGAAACACCAAAAAATATCGTTCGAGCGATTGCTGGCGAATCAATGGCCAGAAATAAGTACACTTATTTTGCTTCACAGGCTAAAAAAGAGGGTTTTGAACAGATTGCAGCCATATTTCTAGACACTGCCGACAATGAAAAGGAGCATGCCAAAAGATTAATGAAGTTGCTTGATGGCGCGACCGAATCATCACTTGAGAAATTTGATTTTCCGATAGTGCTAGATACTTCAAAAAATCTTGAAGCGGCAGCTGATGGCGAGAATTTTGAACATACTAAAATGTATCCTGAATTTGCGGCCAAGGCCAAGGAAGAGGGATTTGATGAAGCATTCAAGGTTTTTACAGAAATCGGCGAAGTTGAAGAGCAACACGAGAAAAGATATCGAAAATTAAAAGAAAATGTCGACAGTAAAAAAGTTTTTGTCAAAGATAGCGAAGTATCTTGGCGCTGTCGCAACTGTGGCTATGTTCATACCGGAAAAGAAGCTCCCGGAGTTTGTCCTGCTTGTGCTCATGTCCAGGCCTATTATGAGGTTTTGGCCGAAAATTACTAGTCTCATTGCCTAATCTTCATTTTATACACAAAAAACATATAAATAATGTTGACAGTGGATTAAATATTTGTTAGAGTGACTTCTAGCGACTGGTTCGAAGTCCTAATCTATTCACTACACTACCGGGGGGAAGCGCAGGTAAAATATCCCAGCATGCGCGGGACAAATATCTGCGATGTTAATTTTGTTCGGTCAAGAACCAAAAGATTTTAGCTGCGAGATAAGCATTTCACATACTGAAATCTTTCTTAGTACATTAACAATTTCATAGCGGATACACACACAACACAGGAGATGTGTATCTGCACAATTAAAAGAGTAATTGTAATTTCATCAAATTTAATTATTCTTCCGATATAATAAAAATTTCTCAAATAGTAATTTTTCTCTCGACTTTGTCGGGATCCAGAAATTACTAGTCAAGATATTTATGTCGGGTTATCGGGACAGTGTTCCTTGCTTGCAAGGCAATTGTCCCGATATATTCGACCTCTAAAGTTAAAAATTTCGTTGCGCTTAAAGGCGTATGGTGGATGCCTTGGCAGAAGATGCCGAAGAAGGACGTAGTAGGCTGCGAAAAGCCTCGGGGAGCTGTCAAACAAGCTTTGATCCGGGGATGTCCGAATGGGGAAACCCCTCCCTCGGGAGAACCCTCTGATTTATTCAGTGTGGTAGGTAAGCCGGTGAACTGAAACATCTTAGTAACCGGAGGAAAAGAAATCGAATGAGATTCCCTCAGTAGTGGCGAGCGAACAGGGAATAGTCTAAACCAGCGGTGCTTGCACCGCTGGGGTTGTGGGACTCACATAATCAACGCGAAAAGATAGGAGAACGAGCCTGGAAAGGACGACCATAGAGCGTGATAGTCGCTTATCCGAAATCTTAGTAGTAGCGAGGTGATGTTCCCGAGTAGCACCAGACACGTGAAACCTGGTGTGAAGCTGGGGCGTTCACGCTCCAAGACTAAATACATCTTCTGACCGATAGTGAACAAGTACTGTGAAGGAAAGGTAAAAAGAACCCCTATAAGGGGAGTGAAATAGAACCTGAAACCATATGCTTACAATGAGTCAGAGCCGTATTTATACGGTGATGGCGTGCCTTTTGTAGAATGACCCAACGAGTTAGCTGTGTTTTGCAAGCTTAAGTGAAATTACACGTAGGCGTAGTGAAAGCGAGGCCTAAATGGCCGATTAGTAGAACACACTAGACCCGAAACCAGGTGATCTACCCATGGACAGGCTGAAGTCTGAGTAAAATCAGATGGAGGGCCGAACCACTCAACGTGTCAAAGTTGATGGATGAGCTGTGGGTAGCGGAG
>CAYOQP010000014.1:3372-13925 GCA_964406145.1 uncultured Candidatus Saccharibacteria bacterium | reverse complement strand
AACTTGCTCTTCATAACCAGAATAAGTGTGGATAACATACCAGTTTCTCTCGCCAGTCTGCTTAAGAGTGAGGAATTTTTTGCTATCCATTATTTCGCTGTCATTGGTCTCAACGATTTCATCAGTTGAAACTTTTGTCTCTTCTTCGATTGTGTCTTTGGCTTTTTTCATCCCCTTAGCTCCCGTTTTGGACTAAATATTCTACTAATTTGGTTAGGCCAGTATCAATTGCCGCCGTCAAAGCGATCGCGATGATGGACGAAACAAGTACGATTACCGTGTGATTGATGACTTGCTGCCTTGTTGGCCAGCTAACTTTTTTTAATTCGGACCAGACCCCTTTGAAGTAATTTGAGATTTTTTTGTTCATATTTAAGCATTAATGCTTGATATTTTGACTCTCGAATAATTCTGTCTATGACCGTTGCTTCTCATATAATGTTTCTTGGCGTGAAATTTGAAAACATTTACTTTCTCGTCTTTAATGTTGTCAATAAATTCAGCCTCGACTTTGGCATCTTTGATTTCGGGATTACCGACTTTGGTGCCTTTTTCATCAGAAATAAGTAAAACTTTGTCAAAAACCACTTTCTTCTCTTCAGAATCAAGCAGATCAATTTCGTAAGTCTTTCCGACTTCTAATTTGTACTGTTTTCCATTGTGTGCGACAATTGCGAACATTTGATCTCCTAACTTAAAAAAGCCCGTGGGCCTTAACTGAATAAATGATATCATATCAGATGTATTTGTCAAGATGATTTATTAAAATGAAATCTTTTTATGTCTAATATAAACACTCTGAGCCAAACCAACAGAAAACAAACTTATTAGAAGTGAAGTTCCGCCATAACTTAAGAAAGGCAAGGGTATACCGGTCACAGGCAGAAGTCCAAGGCTCATACCAGCACTGATTAAGACCTGGCAGAAAAACATTGCCGAAATTCCCAGAACCATTAACATGCCAAAATTGTCTCTCGCCATCGCACCAATATCAATAAGTCTCACAACAAAGAGACAATAAAGTCCAAGTAAAACAAAAGTTCCGAGAAAACCATAGGATTCAGCTATTCCAGCGAAAATAAAGTCTGTATGTGGTTCAGGCAAAAATTGCAATTGACTCTGAGAACCCTTGCCAAGACCCTTGCCGATGATTCCGCCCGAGCCAACAGTTATTTGGGCTTGTTTGACATTGTATCCTTGCCCATACGGATCCGTTTCTGGATTTAGGAAGACCTCGATTCTCTTGCGTTGATAATCATGAAATATATTATTGAATGGCTTAACATCAAGATATGCCATAACCCCAATAGCAAAGAAAACCGCTATAACAGATGAAATTATAAAAACCTTAGATGCTGATGGCTTAGAAAGCAAGAGAATGACAATATATATAAAAATAATTACAACGGCAGTTCCCAGGTCTGGCTCTTTTAGCACCAAAACCAACTGTGGGGCAATCAGAAACAATGACATAAAAATATGTTTCCATCTGATTTTCCCAATAATCGGAGCAAAATATGAAGCCAAGGATATTATTAAGAAAATTTTTGCTAATTCTGAAGGTTGAAGTTGAAATACCTTAAGATCAAGCCAGTTCATGGCTCCGTTTGTCGTCTTGCCAAAATAATTTACTAAAATCAACAATATGAATGAAATAGTATATGTAATCCAAGAAATTCCACGAAAAAATCGATAATCGGAGAATGAGACCAAAAACATGACGACAAGACCGATAACCGCAATTGTCGCTTGTTTCGTTGCCAAGCCGTCATTATTGGTTCCCAAAACCAAACTATAAATAACAGAAATTCCGACTGCCAAAAAAATGACAGGTATAATAGCGATACTCAAATCAAATGTTTTAACTTTTAGGGCCATTAGGAATTTCTACAAGCTTAATTTTCGACTTTATTCCTCGTAAAATTACGATATTACTTTTTGCTGTGTTAAAATGTTCTGACAGTAATTCTACAAGAGCAATATTGGCCTTGTTATCAATTGGCTTAACATCAAGCCAAACTTTGCAGGAAACATCACTGACTCGTTCTAATCTCGAAATCTTACTATTTGGAACAACTCTGATTTCTATTTGCATATTATTTTTTAAGCTCAGCATCCAACGCTAAATTTACGAGTTTATCCGCCAATTTATTTTGTTCACGTGGAACATACGTGAATGAAATTTTAAGCTCCATCTGCGATATTAACTCTCTGATTTGCGTAACAAACAAAGCAAGGTGCTCTTGCTTAACTTTATAATTGCCCTTGACCTGTTCGACAACAAGCTGACTATCGAGCCGACAGACAACTTCTTTATCACAAAGATTGTTGTCACAAAACCACTTGCTTTTAATCAAAATCTGCAAAGCTTTTAATATGGCTCGATATTCTGCTTCATTATTCGTCGCAGAACCAATAAACTCTTGATATCTGAAAATATCCTTTTCATCGCTAGAATAAAAAACAACACCGATCGCTGCCGGTCCAGGATTACCCCTAGATCCCCCATCAGTGTTAATAAAGATCTTATTCATTAATATCCAAGCCCAACTTTATCTTTAACTGATTTGAGCATCTCTGAGGCAGAAATTTTGGCTCGCTCACTTCCCTCTTCTAGAATTTTAACAAGTGATTTTTCGTCTTGCAGAAAAGCTGTGTATTTTTCCTGAATAGGAGTTAAAAATTTAATTACGCTCTCAGCCAATTCTTCTTTAAATACTCCATAGCCCTTACCGGCAAATTCTGCTTCAATTTCGGTCACCTTTTTGCCAGTAACCTCACTAAAAATATTCAGAAGGTTAGTCATGGCCGGTTTATCAGGAGTTGCCGAAATGACATCGCCAGAATCAGTCACGGCTTTCTTGAATTTCGCACGAATCACGTCTGGCTCATCTGTCATAGCGATATAGTTCAATGGTGAAGAGGCAGATTTGCTCATCTTCTTAGTCGGATCATCAAGACCCATGATTCGAGCCGATTCTCTCTTAATAACTGGCTCTGGGAGTGTAAAAGTAGCGCCGAAAGTCATATTGAAGCGCTGTGCCAAATCACGGGTCAACTCGACATGTTGCTTTTGATCCTCTCCGACCGGCACATGAGTCGCATTATAAAGAAGTATATCTGCCGCCATTAATACTGGATAATCGAATAGTCCAACTGAGGCAGATTCGGAAATCTGCTTTTCAGACTTTTCTTTAAACTGAGTCATACGAGAAAGCTCGCCCATCCTTGCCATAGTGTTTAATATCCAGGCAAGCTCAGCGTGTTCTGGTCGAGTCGACTGGACAAAGATGATTGATTTCTTGGAGTCAATTCCAGCAGCCAAATATAACGCGGCCATAGATAAGGTATTTTCACGGAGCTTAGCTGGATCTTGAGGCACAGTAATAGCATGGAGATCAACTATGCAAAATATTGCTTCGTCAACCTCGTCTTGCATCGCTACCCACTGTTTGATCGCTCCAAGATAATTACCCAGATGTATGACACCACTTGGTTGAATACCTGAAAATACTTTTTTCATAAGATTTGTAAAATTAATTCTTTACCTAAAGAATAACGAAAATCAGATATTATTGCAACGAAGACTACATCGCGTAGTTGCGCGGAGTGATAGTAGAGCGAATAAATGTCTCTGCTCGCTCTCGTACTGGTAGAGTGTCAAAATTATCAGTTTTAACAGTAATATAATAAGAGACATAGCTCTGAAGATCAGTGCCTTGAGTCGCAATTGAGAAGGTTGAACCCGAACGAGTCAAATTATTAGACGAAGCAAAACCGGCGAAATTAACTGCGCTATCCAAACTAGAGCTTGATAACTTGTAACTATCTTCAACAGTAAACTTAAAAATAGAGTTTGAGGCAGATGAATGAAGCGTTAGATATTTCGTAGTAGGATACCAAAATGAGATCAGTGGAACAGGAAGAGGAGAAACGTTGGTATCGAAAATTCTCAGATAAACAGCGCTACCCGTACTAAAATATGCCTTTAAAATACCATTTGAGTACACGAGCATTGCATTAGCATGGTATTCACTAGGATCATTGTTAAGATTTGCCGGACCTTGATCGGTGGAAACAAAATCAGTATAGGCAGGAACGCAGGTGTACGTCCCAGTGGTTGCACAATTAAAAAAAGCAATGCCATTCCTGAACTCATAATAATCGTCTGTGGTAGTAGTGAGATAACTCATCTTAACCCTGAAAGATCCCTCGGCAGTACGGATATCTCGTGATATTAAGTCAGCGAGATGTCTTGATTCCTCTGATGCCTCACGATTTGCCTTCAACTTGGTTTGAGATCCAGAACTCTGTGAAATTATCCCTGTGGTCAAGACCATAACTGTCGAGAAAATGGCTGTTGCAATAAGTATTTCAAGCAAGGTGAAGGCTTTTTTTGTCGATATTTTTCGATTCATTAGTATTGTGGTCTCCAGTTAGTCAAAATCTCGCTCAAAGAAAGTGAATCGCCAGTCGGGGTTGTAACAGTGACCGTCATCTTGGTCGAATATTCATCTTTCGAAAGAGTGCCGGCACCAGCAACCGAAGGCAAAAGACTACCGACAGATTCGAATTTAATCTTCCTGTTGAATCTGAAGCTAGCATTGCCATCCGGATCGATGTTTTCCCCAGCAGTGGTGACAGCAAGATAAAAACGCTTCACATTCGCATTAAATAGCAACTTATAGTCGACCGGAATGGCAACTGTGGAATTTGTTGGGATCGACCAAACTGGATTTACAGCCAAAGTGCCAACAAAATAATTCCAGTCGGTTGAGCCATTGCCATCAATCCAATTAGAGTCACGCATTTGCCTGACTATTTCTATCGCCTCTTGGGCATATTGTGTTGCTTGAGCTCTTTCCTGCATCTTGTCCGACAAATTCATCGCAGAGTTAGCGGCCGCAGTCAAAGTGAAGACGATAACGATGATAATAGTAGAAGCAATCAAGACTTCAACTATGCCAAAAGCTTTTTTAAATTTATTCTTTGGAATCATGATATTGGCGTGGTGCTATCAACAATTTTAAAGGGGTCAAGTGTAATTTGAAAATCTAATCTAGTCTCGACATTGCTATTATAATCGGTCAAGACCGGGAAAGCGAAATTATTGCCCGAAGCTAAAATATTGGTATTTTGCTGACAATTAACCTTGCCATCAACAATAGTTGTCGAACAGCTCAGGACCCAATCGGTCGGATCCGCCCCACCAGTCAATAGTATATCCTGATCCTTGATCATTTTCGCTTCTTTTATGGTATTTTCAACACCACAAGCATTTCCGAGACCATCATCTCGGCAAGACTTCAAGACATATTTGTCGAGAGCTGGAGACGTGCCCAAAGTATAATAGATTCGATAAGAATCCACCAGAGAGTTCTCTGGATTTTGAGCCAGATTCCTCATTTGAGTCACAAGCTCCTTGATCTCATCTGTTTTTTGGTGCGCCTCAGTCACTCGTCCGTAGCGAGAAAAAGCTGGAATACCAAAGGCGGCCAACAATCCGACAATTGCTACTACAACAATCAATTCCACCAATGTATAGGCCGACCATTTAAGCATTTATTTAACCTCAAGAGCATAATTCATTTGATTGGTTGTGTTTCTGTAAGTTAGAAGTGTAGTGGTCGCATTTGCCATACATCTTTGGAGAGAAGGGTTCGGGTCAACAGAGTAAGGCGTCGCAATACTGCCAGCATCCTCTAGTTTGGCAAATAAGACAATGCCATGTTTAACAGTTGTATCAACAGCGTCACCCGCAGAATTAAGCCAATAACAATAATATTTCATATATTGCCTTCCGCCACTTCCAGACGTACCACTCGTGTTACTAGAAACAAGAGGGTCTCTTGGCATGGAAGTCATATATCCCAGACTATTAAGGGCCTGAGCCATCGATATAGGATAAGTACCGGTATCATAATTGAACCAACCTTGGCCACTGCTACCTTCGGCAGCTACCGTCGTGGTCTCAAATCCGGGAATTTTTCGCAGCTCGTCATTATTGAAGTTCCACCTCTTTGTCTCCTGATAGTGCATTAAATAGGCCGCGCCAATAGCCTGGAGATCGCTCTTGCGCTTATTGTCTCGAGAAGATTTCTGGGCATTGGCATAACCAAAGGCCACGAGAGTGATCAAAACTGCAATAATTGCTACCACAATCAGGAGCTCTATGAGCGTGAAAGCTTTTTTGTTTTTCATTAACGACCTAATCATTTTATCCCTCTCTAAAATTAGAAAATATTAAGATACCAATTTATAATTATTTGACCGTAAGTGATGGTAAACAAAGCTGAGAAAATAATAAACGGTGCAAAAGCAATTGCCGTTTTAAGATTTTTTCCCTTAAGATACATCAACACAACTCCAAAAATTGAGCCCAAAATAAAGGCGAAGAACAAGCCAAATATTGCCGCTGGATAGCCGGTCAAAAGGCCGAGAATGATGGCAATCTTGATATCGCCATAGCCCATCCACTTCTCTTTGGAAAATATTGCTAGAGAACCGATAAATGCGCCCGTAATAAGCGCCCCCGAAAGCATGCTAAGGACTCCAAAACCACCGAAATACCAGCCGCCCAATAGTGATAACACCAAGGCAAGCCAGACAAAAGGTTCCGGCACAGTCTGGGTCTTAATGTCATAGACAAATATGACGGTCAGGATTGAAAATACAACAAGATAGAATATTAGTCCCCAGCCAAGTCCGAACATTAGATATAGAAGAGCGAATAAAATGCCAACGCCAGCCTCAACCAATGGATATTGACTCGAAATCTTCCCCTTACAAAAACGGCACCTCGCTCCAAGGATAAAAAATGATAGGAATGGAATAAGATCATACCACGGGATCTCCTTTTTACACTCAGGACATCGTGATCTGGTATAAATAAGTGACTTCAGGTCATCCATGCGCAGAATGACAACATTCAAAAAAGAACCAACAATAAGGCCAATTACTAAGAATAAAATTGCGTAAATTCCGTACATTGATTATCCTTTGCCGATTTAGTAACTCTATGGTTTGGCTTAATCTAAGCCAAACCGATAGAAGCACTAGATACCATAAAAAGTACAAGCTCCGCCCAGAGGGCAAACAGCTGCTTTAGTCGCATTAGCAACTGTAGCAAGACCAGGACCAGGACCACCACCAAGGGCACATAGTTGGGTGGCGCTAAGAGTGCAGGCAGTCGCCGCTGGTAATGCAGGTACAACATTCGCGGGAACAGCAGTAGAGAGCCAACCGAGATAAGACCATGTCGGATCGGAGTCCGCTAGTTCTGGCCACTTTGCGGTAACAATATTGGTCGTGCAAATATCAGTGGTGCCATTGTTGTTGGGAGCATTTAATGCTCCAGCATCGCCCAAACATACAGCAGCAGCAGATGCGGCTGTTGAGATATTGGATTTCACAGTCGCGTTCATCGCCTTTTGTTTTTGACCAGAAAACCCTACAACAATAACCGTGGCCAAAACTGCAATGATGGCGACCACTACCAAAAGCTCAACCAAGGTAAAAGCTTTTAATTTTCTCATTTTCCCTCCATTTTTTCTTTTTAACTATTTGAATTTTCTTGTTTTTATATATTTATTCTCACCCTCGATCGACCGAGCAAGGGAAAAGTCTATACTTACGTATTCATCTGATAAATTGGCAGATAAATCGCAAAGACCATGAAAGCAACGCCCAATCCAACAAGGATCAAGACAGCCGGCTCAACTAGTGAAGTGATGGCCTTAGAAATATCACTCGTTGCTTCAGCGTAGTAATCTGCAACCTTGTCAAGGACTTTATCGAGCTCACCCGTCTCTTCACCCACAGCCACCATATTACCCACAAGTGGCGGAAAGAAGTCATCTTTGAGGAGCTGAGTCGAGAGCGGCACACCCTTCTCTACTTGACTCGCAACTTCCAAAATACTTTCTTCATATATAACGTTATCGATAACCGCTGAGCCAATACGCAAAGCATCAAGCAATGGCACACCAGCACCGACTAACATTGACATGACTCGGGTGAAACGATACATTGCTAGACCTTGGAAAATAGTCTTGAATCCAGGCATTGTAAGCTGAAGATTGTTCCAGAAATGAGACCCACCATCAGTTGTAATCCAATATTTTATAAAGACCGCTCCGCCGACCAATATCAATATCACTAACCACCACCACGAGGTCATAAAAGCAGACATGGCAAGAAGTATTTTGGTCAAAGCTGGTAATTCTTTACCGGAACCGTCGAACATAGTCTTCAACTTTGGAATGACGAATGTAAGCATAAATATAGCCGCAGCGATCAAAACAACAAATATAAATCCTGGATAGTAAAGAGATCCTTTGATCTTTGAGATAAACTGACTATCATTCTCTGCCTCGTCGGCCAATTCGTTCAAAACTACATCAAGCTTTCCTGTAGACTCACCCGAATTTACGACACTGACAAAGACTCGGTCAAAAGCCTCAGGATGCTTTGCAAGCGCAGAAGAAAAGCTATAGCCTTCTTCAAGGTCTCTATATATAGAGACGAAGATTGTTCTTAGGCGCTCAGTTCGAGCCTGTTTGGCCAAGATACTGACAGCTTTAGTCAAAGACAAACCAGCCGAAAGCATCGTCGCCAATTGACGAGCAAAAACTGCTTTGTCTTTAACAGAAACCTTACTAACAAAAAAATTCATCATTGTTGGCTTTTTCTCTGGAATAATATCAGTAGCCACAAGATTGTGCTTGATTAAGATCTTTTCAGCATCAGGTAGATTCTCGGCTCTGACGCTGCCCGTGACAACTTCGCCCTTGTTGTTCTTTGCTTTGTAAAGAAATCTGGCCATGTTATTTAGCTTTTTAGCTTTGTGACTAATCAGCGATTAATAATTTTATATTTAATACACCATCATTTTAAAGCTTTTTGGATCCAGAGAATAGTTTAGTGCCTCCTCCAGAGATACGTCTCCCCTGGAGACATATTCGGCTAGCACCTTATCCAGACTTATCATGCCATCAGCCGCAGAAGTCTGGATGACGTTTGGTATCTGGAAATTCTTACCCTCTCGGATCAAACTCTTGACTGCGTTGTTAGCGATCATGATCTCTGCCGCTAGAGCTCTTCCACCATTAATCTTCGGTATAAGTCTTTGTGATACAACGCCCAGTAAGACTTGAGCAAGCTGACTTGAAATTTGCTGCTGCAAATGTGGCGGAAAAACGTTGACAATACGATCGGCGGTTTGGGCGGCAGAATTGGTGTGCAAAGTCGTAAAGACTAAGTGTCCAGTCTCGGCCAAGGTTAGCGCCGCTTCGATCGTCTCAAGATCTCGCATCTCACCGATCAAAACAACATCTGGATCCTCTCTTAAGGCTGAACGCAGAGCCCTTGCGAAGGAATTGGTGTCTGATCCGACTTCACGTTGCGAAATAACGCTTTGCTTGTGCTCAAAAACATACTCGATAGGATCTTCAATTGTAACAATGTGCTTCTTTTTCTCGGAATTTATCTTATCTATCAAGGCCGCAAGAGTAGTAGACTTACCCGAGCCAGTTGGCCCAGTAATAATGACGAAACCTTGATTTCTCTCAGTAAATTTCTCCAATATCGGCGGAAGGCCCAAGGATTTAAAATCTTTGATATCTTTAGGGATTAAACGAAGCGATGCCGAAAGAAAACCTTTCTGATAATAAACATTGGCTCGAAATCTCATTGATTTATAACCAAACGAGAAATCTATCTCTCTTCTCTGCTTCAAGGAAGTCAACAGCTCTGGCGGAGTAAAGGTAGAAATGATTTCCTGAGCCTTAGCATCAGTAACAATCGAAGTTTCGGGGATCGCCGTCAGCTTGCCATCAACTCTAACCATAGTAGGGATACCCACAGTGATGTGAACATCAGAAGCATTCTTGGATATCGCAAAATCCAAGTAAGATGCCATCTCAGTGTTTCTGGTTTCTGTCATGCCCCTCCTAGAGCTTCTCTATATTTACTTCTATTATATTTTATATTAACAAAGAAACTAATACAACAATTAATTGCTGATAACAGCCTGAAAAACTTCATCTATCGTTGTTAAGCCTTCAACCGCCTTTAAAATACCATCTTGCTTCATAGTTATCATACCATCCTTGATGCTTGCATCTTTGATCTCATTTGCAGGTTTCTTAGCCACGGCCAGATCTTCAATTGTCGGACTAATAGTCATGGCCTCATAAAGACCAACTCTGCCCTTGAAGCCTTGGTTGCATTCCGAGCAACCTTTGCCATGATAAAGCTTTAACACACTCGGTATTCGAGCACGATCCTGTGTATTGTTCTGTGGAATAGCATCTATCTCCACTTTCAACTGATCCATCAACTTTTGAGGAGCGTTTATCTCTTCCTTACACTTGGGGCAAATTCGACGCACCAATCTTTGGGCAATTACCAGATTAATTGACGAGGTGATCAAGAATGGTTCGACCCCCATATTTATCATTCGTGGCAATGCTCCGGCCGTATCATTTGTATGTAGGGTTGAAAGAACTAAGTGACCAGTCAAAGCCGCGTGAGTCGCCATAGCCGCAGTCTCC
>CAYOQP010000014.1:0-3362 GCA_964406145.1 uncultured Candidatus Saccharibacteria bacterium | reverse complement strand
ATAATATTAGGGTCTTGTCGCAAAATACTTCGAAGTCCCGCGGCAAAAGTAAAGCCAATTTCTGGCTTGATCTGGCATTGATTAATGCCAGCAATTTCATACTCAACTGGATCTTCCAGGGTGACAATGTTAACCCCAGGAACAGATATTCTATTTAACACAGCATAAAGAGTAGTCGATTTACCAGATCCAGTCGGACCTGTTGCCAAAATTATGCCATATGGCTTATCAATAGCCTCCATCGTTTTATCGAAAGCGCTCCCCTTCATACCCAAGTCTTCCAACGAAAGTATCCCCTGGCTCTTGTCCAATATTCTCATAACAATCTTCTCGCCATGAACAGTCGGAAGAGTAGAAACACGAACGTCTACTTCACGCTTATTAAACAACGTGTTGAACTTGCCATCCTGAGGAACACGTGATTCATCGATCTTTAATTTGGACATGATCTTAACGCGACTAACAAAGGCTGGGTGGATGCCAGTCGGAAGTTTCAAGATGTCCTTTAATATTCCATCAATTCGACAGCGAATTCGTAAAACTTTTGCTTCAGGCTCGACATGGATATCAGACGATCGATTGTTCAGAGCAAAATCAATAATACCGGCAACAATCTTTGGGACGGAATTACTTTTGGCAACTTCCTCAAGCTGAGATTCTTCTTTGACGTCAAACGGCAAAAGTGCGCCCAGATCATTACTATTAAGGGCAGAGGAAATGTTAGTCTCGTCATTCCCCTGACTTCCAGTGTTTTCTTCTTGCGGCTCTTCCTTCTGATCCTCTGGCGCTTCTTTTGCCACATCAGCAGCCCCCTTATTTTCAAGCTGTTGCTTTTCAGAATCCTGAATTTTAATTTCTGATTCTTTCTTCTCAGCAGGCACTACTTCAATATCTTTTGGTTTTGTTTCGATCTTTTTTTCCGTTTCTATCTTTTTTACTGCTTCATCTTTTGTATCGGCAGACTCATTGAAAAACGTGGAAGCGCCATCAGATTCTTTTTCGACTGAATCCATAGTCAACTCTGGCTCTCCCCCACCAGTAAATGAATCAAGCAAACTCTTGAGAGCCGATTTCGACTCACCTTGACTCACCTTTGCCTGAGCCTGTTTCGGCTTATCTTTTGCGGCTCCAGAAACAATTGGATTTTTCTGTTTTTTTGATAATTCAACTAATTCGCTCGAAGAATCAAGCTTTCCTCTTAACCCCTCCAGAATAAAATCTATATCCTCTTTTGAGGTGGCAAAGACTTCAAATTTGATACCATTTTCCCTCTTGATAAAATCTAATATTTTCAGAGTTATTGGCGAATCTGGCATCTCACAAGCAATAAGATAATAACCTTTCTGATTTGCCCCAAAAACAGCAATTCTGTATTTCTCGATAAAATCGAGAGGAATTTTGTCCAAGTATTCTCTAGAAATAACCTGATTTCGCAAAAAAACTACCGGCAAGCGACCTTTTTTGACCAGCAAAGCCTTGGGGATCTTTTTATTGTATTGCTTGATTGAATCAGTAAAATCGCTCTCTCCAGTAATAAACAGCTCAATATCGAGATTTTTGTCGCTAAAAATCTTATTTAAACTTTCTTTGTAGCTGACTAGCAGATCAGCTGGTCTTGAGATGGCTATTCTGACTGTTTGCTCGATTATGCCAAATGGTATAATGCCATATTTTCGCACAAGTTTCTCGGGAATTAGAGCTTTTAGATCATCGGGGATTTCAACATTCTTTAGTTCGACATAAGGCAATTTTAAAATTATACTGTAAGCTTTGTTGATAGTGTCTCTAGTCACAATTCTATTTTTGACTAAAAATTCTTCAATTTCACGATTTGTTTTAAACTTTTGGTGTAACCTATCAGCATCGACTTGATCAATCAAATCCTGCAACACAAAAACATCCAGTATCGATTGGGTCGTCAAGGCGCTGCTTGAAAAATTATAGTAACCAGTAATGTTATTTGAATCTGGCATATCTACTCAAAAATAACTCTCCTTAATAAAAATAAAACTGGAGAAAAAATCATAACAACTATATACCAGCGAAAGGATTCTCCCTGCCTATTTTGTCCGATGTTGGAACAGCTAAAGGAAGATTGCCCTGATTGGGCTTATCCTTAACAAGTGCCTTGGCATCAGTTTCTATGCTGTCTATAGAAACTGTCTGATAAGTTACCACACTAGATGAATCAATTTCGGATCGAGTCGAGTTCCACATCCAAATGTATCCGCCTATTGTAGCTATCAAAAGAATTGTGCTTGCAATTAGTCCGAGCGCTTTAGAATCAATTGTTTTTTTCATATAATCCCTCTTGCCTTACTTATGAGTTTGTTACTGAAGATGGGGCCTGCTTGTAAGCATCAAGTGTAATCGTCATAGAGATGACCGAATCGCTTGATGACATAACCATGCTCTTCACGTTAAAAAATTTAATATCACTCTCAATTGCAGCTATGAAGCTTGAGATATCAGCTAATGATCCCGTCACCCCAAATGAAATGCTCACTACGTTGCCAGAACTTGTTGACACTGAAGTTTCGGGGTCAGCAGAAGCTTGGCCGCCTTCACCGATTTGAAAAGTCGGTATATAAATCTTGTTTGAAGAGGCTAGCTGTTCGAGTAATGTAATAATGTTCTCAGTATCATTGTCCTTTGGAATAGCGATAAACATACTATTCACAGTATCGCTCAACGTTGTTAATTTGGCACTAACCTTAGAGACAGAGGCAAGCTTTGCTTCAGCGGCCCCTAAATCGCTTGAAACAATAGCAGACTTACTCTTATTGTCTTTTAACTGAGGAATGATCCACATATAGGATGCCATGAAGCAAGCACCAGTGATCATAATTGCAAGCACTCCATAGAAAGCTGTATTATTGGACTTCTGCATTTGATCCTCCTGTTGTGGTAGTTGTAGTTAATTTAACTGTTTTATCAATCTGTCCAGAAAGCGAGAATGTTACTTCGGTGCCAGAAGCGATTGATTCACTCACAGTTCCCAATTGAACAGAGGTGAACATACTCTTGCTGTTGATCTTCCAATCACGAAGAGACAGTACCTGTTCAGCGGCAGATTTGTAGCTATCAGTTTTGCCATCGAGACTGATCTTCCCGTCACTTCCAATTGTCAAATTGCTGACAACAACATTTTTGTTTATTCTTGTATAAAAAAGAGGGAGGAAGTCTTTCATAAGATATCGATTAGCCGAAGCCATCTTGAGCTGTGTAACAGCAGAGATGAGTGATTTTGCTCTAGCTTCAGCCTCGGTATTGGCTGGAGTGCTCAACTTGCTTGTAACCTCATCTAATCTGCTTTGCTTGTCAGCCAGTTCGTCCGCAGCGCTACGACTTAAAAACCAAAG
>CAYOQP010000013.1:0-15669 GCA_964406145.1 uncultured Candidatus Saccharibacteria bacterium | reverse complement strand
CCGGAGGCCGACAGATTTACAGTCTGTTGCGTTTGACCGCTTCGCTACCTCAGCAAATAAAAAAGATCCTAATCTCTGTCAAATCCTAAACATTTTAACATAAACTGGCATTCTTTTCAATTAATCTAGAATTTAACTCAAGGATCGATATCAATGGAGCCGTTGACCGGATTTGAACCGGTGACCTACTCCTTACCATGGAGTTGCTCTACCAACTGAGCTACAACGGCTTACAACGCAAAAATTATAGCAATTTTGAATGTCTATTTCAACTAGAGATTTATCTTATTTGTGCCTTGTGTAAATCGAGTGAGTTCTTTGTTTTTCTTCAGCCTGAGAGGCTAATTCACGATATTCTTTGTTGTCTATATCAAGGCTAGCCGCCCTACGCAGAGCTTTGGCCGCTTTGGCATATTGACGAATTTCGAGATGAGCCTTGCCTAATTCGGCATACCAGTCAGCATGACCCTTCTCCAAAATAACACTCTTCAATAAATAATCGATCGCTCCAGTATAATTTTCAGCCCTAAATTCTATCTCGCCGAGACCAAAAAAAGCTTCACCAGAATTTGGATTGCATTTTATCGCCGCTTTATAGGCCTCCTTGGCCTCAGGAAATTGCCCTCTAGAATAAGCAATGTCACCAATTATGATATAAGCCTTAGAACAACGCTTGTTTTTACCAATTGCCTCTATCGCCTTTTCTTCAGCAGTTCTTAAATCATTTTCGTTATAATACTTCTCGGCCTGAAACAAAATTTCTGCAGTCTCTGGATTTTCCTCTTTATAAACTTCGACAGCCTCCTCGATCTCAACTGGCGAAACAACTTCTTTCTGGTCTTTCTCAATCTCAATGGCAATATTTTCAGCCACAGTGTTCTTGCGCTTGCTCTTAAAACGACCAACAAAACTAGAAAAATTTTCCCGATTTATCGGAAATTTGAAATCTTTAGCGTCTGGATAATGCCTCAAAAGCAGAAAAAGAGCTGCTGCCAGACAAAAAACAATAATAATTTCTAAGGACAATCTACCTCCACATAGGTCCTGTCAGGCAGGACGACTGTTACTTTATTTTTAACGACACTTTGACTCACTACTGTGCCTTTGCCTTTTTCGGTTTTTAATTCACTACCGACCGCAGGCATTTTAGCCTTAGCTTTTTTATAAAAGTCTAACTCATATTTTAGGCAACACATTAACTTTCCGCAAGCTCCGGTGACTCGATTAGCTCCCATCTGACCAAGGTTTTGATCGTAGGCCATATCGGTTGTAACACATTCTAGCTCTCCCTTGAGGAATCTTTTGCAACAAAATTGTTGTCCACATCTGCCTATTCCGCCAACAGCACGAGCCCTATCTCTTGTGCCGACCTGTTGTAAACGAATAAGTTTCTGAAAATTTGTGGCCAATTCTGAGACAAGAGATCGGAAATCAACTCTGCCTGGAGCGGTAAAATAAAAAGTTAGTTTCTTACCGTCAAAAGATAGATCAGCATTTAGAAGCTCCATCGGCAAAGAGTGTTTATTGATTATTTCGTCACATTTTGGCAAAAAATTCTGCGCTTCAGTAATGCGTCTATCATCTTCCTCAACATCCTTTTCGTTTAATCTTCTAATAACAGTGGCGTTCTCAAGAGATTTTTCGTCAATATTACTATCTTTGAGCATTTCTGGCGAAACAACAACTGCCACTTCTTGACAAATATCACTTTCAAAAATCACCCTGTCGCCATTCTCTAGCTCCAAATTGCCAAAATCAACATTATATATTTTACTATCGCTTCTGGCTCTAATAAATATTTTTTTCACCTTTTTATCAGTCACAATTCCTCGCTTTTAAAAGTAGATTTTCTAAAGTTAATCTTGGGTTGGCATTTCCTTTGATCTTTTTCTCGGCCAATATGATATCTTCAAGTATTTTTGCATAATTATTTCGATAAGTATTAACCATTTTATCCTCATAGAATAGTTCAAGTCCCAAAAGAAAATTTTGTATTTCGTTATCCTTTACGATTCTTTCAATCTCTTTAAAAGCTAGACTTAAATTATCAGACAAAAGATTAATGTATGAAAAAGTATTACTATTTGATCTAATACCACCATTCAGCGTGTACACCCTACACCTTGATTTGATAGTCGGGATAACATCCCGACTCTTGGCTGAGAGTATAATGATAACATTTTTTGGTGGCTCTTCCAAGGTCTTAAGTAGAATATTTGCTGATGACTGATTAAGCTTGTGTGCTTGCTCAATAATACCAATTTTAATCGAACCAATTGGAGTTAAATTTAGTTTATGAATAAAATCACGAACAAATTCAACCTTTATTTCGCTTGATTTTCCATTTGATTCGTCGTTTTTCAATCTGACAATATCATGTGGCAAGCAACCGAATAATTTTATTAGATGTTCCTCGGCTTTTCTATTTGATTCCTCATTCCCACCCAAAAAAAGATAAGCATGGGAGGTCAATCCTGTCTTTGCTTCAGCTTCAAGATTCTGTAATAGATCCATATAACCAATCTAGCAAAGCCGCCTCAAATTGACAATAGAAAAAAACACTTTCAAAAAATTGGTCTTTAGCGTAGTATTATAGGGTAAAAGAAAGGAATTTATGCCAAAAGTAAATATTGAAGACTTAGCAGACAAATCTCTCTATTGTCGAGACTGCGGCAATAAGTTTATCTGGACAGCAGGAGAACAGAAGTTTTTTATTGAGAAAGGGCTACAGAATATTCCGAAACGTTGCAAGATATGCACTGCTTCTAATAAAAATAAACTCAGAGAGAAACATCCAATGTGGTGGATAAAGTGCACAATTTGTCACAAGAAAAACGAAGTTCCCTTTGAGCCCACAACAGAAGATGTCCTTTGCGAGGACTGTTTTAAGAAAGAGATCGAAAAAAGAGATAAAGCGATTTTAGCACTTGGCAAAGAAGTGCCAAAAAATTAAACGCTGGCTTTTTTAACGGTCTTAAGACAACGAGTGCAAATCATCAAACCACCAACTTTTTGTAAATTTGGTTTGAACTCACGTTTCGTATGAATCTGTGAGTGAGAAACAGCGTTACCTGAAGTTTTAGATTTTAAACATAGTGCACATTTGGCCATTTTATTTTTCTCCCGCGTATTTGTCTGATAAAATAAAGTTACTTACAGAGACATATTGTAACAAATTTTTAACATTTAATCAACATCGTCAATGCTTTTACTAAATCTTCTTCAATCTCAACCAATTTATGCTCTTGGGTTCATTGGCGCCTTGATATTCGCCATCACTATTCATGAATTCGCTCACGCTTGGGCCGCAACAAGATACGGTGACCCGACACCAAAATACGAGGGAAGACTGACGCTTAACCCCCTGTCACATTTAGATCCGCTTGGAACAATTTTTCTTCTGCTGGCCGGATTTGGCTGGGGCAAACCTGTGCCAATCAACCCAAATTATTTTCGTCACAAAAGTGATCAGATCAAGGTTGCCATGGCTGGTATTGTAGCTAATATTCTATTGGCCGCCATTTTGGCAATCCCCTTGAGGATTTATGCATCTCAAGGAATCATATTGGAAACATCGCCAGTTATGATAATTCTAGATCTTGTCGTCCAATTCAATCTTCTTTTGGCTGCATTCAATTTATTGCCGATACCTCCGCTTGATGGTTCCTACATTGTTGAATATTTTTTAAGTGAAGAAGCAAAATTGCACTATCAATTTATCGGGCCATATATTCTTATTAGCCTTCTTTTGATGGATAGAGCTTTAGGAACGTCATTCATCGAATCTATCATGCAACCGATACTAAACTTTCTAAAAGATATAACTGGTTCAGCAAATATTTTGATCAGATAGTCACGCGACTCTCATATTCGCTACAAGATAGCCAACTCCAAAAGGTCCCTCATACGAATAAACTTCTGGTTTGTAATCACGACCAGAAAGAGCCCCCAATAGCACTAGTATTGAACGATAGCCGCATTCGCCGGCTTCTTCTATAAGAGTTTCGTCCATGTTAACAACGGAATATTCATCACCTTTTTTGATTGAAGCTATGAGCTCTTGATCAAATTTCTCTCCAGCTTCTTTATTCTGGCCGATCAATCGATGACTCAGATCACCGGAAGCAATTATTGCTATGCGTTCGTCTGTCTTGCTTTCGCAAATTTCAGAGATAACTTGACCAAAAGAATAATGTTGACCACGAGTGCCAATAGAATAACTCACAGGCAAAAATTTAGCTGAAAACTCCAATTGATCTTTAAAGAAACTAATTGGAACCATTGTGCCATGATCTATCTCGTATTCTCCCTCACCACTGTTGTACAGAATTGTCGGCAAGTCTTCGTCTTCGCATTTATCAACTATTTCTTCTGCTAATTCAATATTATTATGACCATGCCACTCAGAATCTTCTAAACCATAATTGCTCAAAGATCCATAAAGATCAGCCATGCCGCAGACATTAAACAAATGCGGATAATGGGTCATATGAGGAGAAATAATAATAATTGTGTCTGGCTCTGAATCTGCAAGATCTTTGGCAATTTTTTCGTATGCCAAAAATGTTTTGTTGACTTTCTTGGAGTCATTTTTTCCAATCTCGGGAATTACTAATGGTGGATGTGGCACAATGCCTGCAAATACAATCATTTTTTTACCTCAAAATTACTTTTTTAAATTATAGCAAAAAAGTAACCAAAAGAGATCAAATAAATTTCCACAGAAAACGTTAATTCGTTATTTTTTGGCCTCGATCTTGCCGTCTCTCATTCGAATAATTTTTTTACAATCGTTTGCCACATCCATATTGTGAGTAACAATCAGGAAAGTTTGCTTGTTATCGCGATTTAACTTCTTTAGTGTCTCCATTATTTCTAGCGAAGTTTTAGTGTCAAGCTCACCCGTCGGTTCATCAGCCAATATTATGGCCGGATCATTCATTAACGCCCTTGCAATAGCAACTCGCTGTTGCTGCCCACCAGAAAGCTCGTTTGGCTTATGATCTGCTCGATCGCCCAAACCCATGGTCTTTAGTAGTTCTAGTGCCCGCTTTTTTCTGGCTGCCAACTTCATTCCACCATATCTCCCAGCCAAAACAACATTTTCGTAAGCAGTTAACGTTGGAATCAGATTAAAACCTTGAAAAATAAAACCAATTTTCTTTGCTCGCAGTTTATAAGCCTCCCTGTCTTTTAGATTGGTCATGTCAATGCCATCTATCTCGAGAGTTCCGCTATCTGTTTTTTCAAGCAAGCCCAAGATGGTCATGAGGGTTGATTTTCCACAGCCGGATGGCCCGATAATAGCCGAGAAATCTCCCTCCTTTACTTCAATGTCGACCCCATTAAGGGCCTTCACAATATTTTTCTTTGACATCTTGAAGCTTTTTTCGAGGCCACTAGCTTTTATAATTATTTTTTCCATGTCTTCCTTCTTAGTATTTAAATTACAGCTCTCTGATGGCTTGTACTACTTTTAATTTTGCAGCCCTTAGCGCCGGGAAGAAACCAGCAACAATTCCAATAATAAACGAGAAAACCACGACTTGAATCAAGAAACTTGGCTCGATTAAAAATATTTCAGCACCATTGCTTGCCATCTTGTTATTAACAGCCATAGCGACAATAGCACCAGCCGTCATGCCAAGAATGCCTCCGATGATACTTAAGACTCCTGCCTCAAGTGTATATTCTCTAGCAATCTCCCAGCCAGACGCACCAATAGCCTTTTTGATGCCAATTTCTTTTGTACGCTCAGATATTGACATGATCATAGTGTTTACGACCGAGAATAAGCCAACGATTAGAGCTAGAAGCGCACTACCCAGAATAATCGCATTCATGGTTGCCGAAGCCTTATCAATAAGCTCTCCCATTTTCTTAGGAGACATTACTGTAACCTCGTCCTTAAATTGATCCTTAATTGTATTGGAGAGTTTGTCAGCATCGACTCCATCCTTCCAGGAAACAGAAGCGGCGGTAGAGATGTTCTCGATTCTAAACGATTTTGCCTGAACAATTTGTGCCCTAGCTTCAGGAGATAATTTAGCCAACTCTCTTTCTGAAATATTAGCTGTATTGTCGGCCTGTTCTTTCAAAGATTTCAAGAATGGATTTGACTCGACATAGAGTTCCCGAGCAGGCTTAATATTCATAAAGACATAGGAGTCAGGACCAGTCATTGTCTTTTCAAGAATGCCGACCACTGTGAATTCGCGATTGCGAATTGTGACCTTGTCCCCTACTTTCCATTTCTTGTCTAGGGCGACCGTAATACCAATCGAAATATCATTTTCAGCCGAATCTTTGTCTATTGCTTTGCCCTCTTTCATGTCAAGATCAGCCCAGTTCTTATTTTTAAAATTTGAAGCAGGATCCATACTATAGATAGTTGCTGGCTGACCGAAACTCATTGAGACATCATCTGGGTTTGGCTCATCCACCATCAGGCTGACGGAGCCTTCGACAGCTTCAACACCTTCGACTTTGGCAATTTTATCCAATAAATCAACTGGCATTGTTCCGGTCGTACCGCTCATATAGTCAGCACCCTTGGGTGAAATTGATATTTGTCCGGTGATATACCGCTTACCACCATCAATCATTTTGTTTAATTTAAGAGCCATACTGCCCATAACTGTAAAAGCAAATATTCCAACTGCGATGCCGGTAATAGTTAGAAGTGCTCTAAATTTTCTTCGCCAAATGTTTCTAAAGATTTCCATTTTTTCCTTTATTCATCAGCTAATTTAAATTTCCAAGATGCTATTAACAAACAACCTATTATCCAGGCACCGACGATTATTAGATTATTGGGGTCAGTTAATATTGAAGCGCCCTCGAGCACAACACCACGCATGATTCTAAGCAAAGGAGCCAGAGGCAAAAATTGTACTATTGAGTATAGCCATCTGGGTAATGTGTCTATAGGAAAAAATATACCGCCCAAAAACATCATTGGTATAGTAATCGCCATCGCTGCCCCCTGAGCCGCATCAACAGTCTTTACTAATGACGCCATGGCAAAACCAATTAGCTGGAACATGATAGCCCCAATCAAAGCGACCAGATACAGCATATAGACGCTACCATAAATATGAGCATCAAAAACATATTTGCCCAAGACAAAAATAATAGTAATTTGCAAAAAGTTTAAGACCAATCTTGATAAAACTTCACCAGTAATAAACCACCAAGTCTTTACGGGAGCAGTGATAATTCTTTTTAATATCTTATCTTCGCGATATTTATTCATACCGACAGCGATTCCCATAATCGAAGCGTTCATCAACGCCAAGCCAAACATTCCAGCCAAGACAAAATCAAAATAGCTAAGCTTATTTTTGTTGGTCTTTTCTTCAACAATATTAAATGCAGTCGATTTAATGCCATTTAATTGATAAGTCATCTGTGTATTAAACTGCTCCAAGAAACCCATCATGATAGAATTGGTCGTTGCATTACCGGGATCGTTTATTACTGTAATGTCTTTGGGAGCGTCTGGCTTCATTGCCCCAAAGTCTTCCGGAATAATGATTACGCCGCCAACATTGCCTTTCTTTACTTTTGTTCTGGCATTTTCAATATTTTTTTCCGAAGTATCAATAGCAAACAATTTAGAATCAACGATTGTTGTTTCGATCTTTTTAGCAATCTCAGTCTGAGAATTATTAATGATTATTACAGTGCCATTAGTCGAATCCTTGCCGAAAAATAAACCGAAAATCACCGTAAACATCAAAGGAAACATAAGCGCCCAAAAAGAAGCCTGGCGATTCCTAAACAACATTTTAAGATCAGACCAAAATAATTTAAGCATTTATCTCCTCTTCCTTGATACTTTTGCCAGTCAACTCAATAAACAAATCCTCAAGAGACGCTCTGCCTACAGTCAGGCTTTCGGGATGAGTTTTATTTATTATTGTGGTCGCTTTGTTGACGTCGTTTTGATTTTTTAATTTCATTTCAAAATGATTCGATTTTCCTGCTAGATTCTTCATCTCGCCAAAATTATTCAGCTCATCTAATTCTTTTTTGGTTATCTTTGGAGCGAAAAAAGAAATTTTATAAGGCGTTTTAGTACTTTCTATCAATTTGTGAGTCTCGTTTATAGCAATAATTTTGCCATGATCCATAATTGCAATCCTATCACAAAGAACTTCCGCCTCTTCCATGTAGTGAGTGGTCAGAATAATTGTTTTGCCCGATTTTTTGATTCCGGCTATGAGATCCCAGAGACCCCTTCTAGCAACAGGGTCCAGCCCGGTGGTCGGCTCATCCAGAAAGACGATCTCCGGATCATTAACAAGACTCGCGACGATAGAAAATCTTTGTTTCTGGCCACCAGAAAGATTTGCAACTAATGAATTTTTCTTTTCCTTTAAATTTACTAATTCAAGTAATTCATCTGGCTTTTTGGCTATCTTGTAAAATGAGCCGAATAAATCAAGAATCTCGTGTAATGTCAGAAATTGATAATAGGCTGATGATTGTAACTGAACACCTATTCGCTCCTTGACACTGTCAGCACAACCGCGAGTGGTATCTTGGCCCAAAACTTTGACATTGCCGCCACTAGGACGTCGTAAACCTTCGATAATTTCGAGGGTTGTTGTTTTGCCGGCTCCATTTTCACCCAAAAGACCAAATATTTCGCCTTTTTTAACCTCAAGAGAAATATCATTTACCGCAATAAGATTGCCGTATTTCTTGACTAAGTTTTTAACAATAATTACGTTTTCCATAATAGTTCCTTTAATTGCAAGAGCAATTATACTCCATTGCATAATAAATTGTACAGTATGAAACAAATTGCTAAAATGAACCCATATAAACGATATTTCGACAAGGAGATAATGAAAAAAATATTATTTTTATTTTCAATCACATTAAGTCTTGTTTTCCCCAAATTTGTTGTTGCAAGAGATATATCAAATATTACAGATTGGTATATTGATGATTTCAAAAGCGAGATAGTTGTTAATAAAGATTCTTCTTTGATGATCACCGAGCAAATTGTGGCTGATTGCGGTAATCTACCCGACAAGCACGGTATTTTTCGCATTGTTCCGACCTTTTATCAAAAAACAGTGAACGAAAGAATTTATACCCCAATCAAACTACTGAGTATTACTGGTCCAGAAGGCCAATCATTAAAATATTCCACGATCAAAGACGATAAATCCGTAACCTGGAAAATTGGCGATGCCAACAAAGATATTACTGGTAAAAATACTTATATTATTAGTTACAAAATCGAGAACGCAATTCGCTTCGCAGATAGTGGCGACTTTGATGAGCTTTATTGGAACCTAAATGGCAATTTCTGGGAAATCCAAACAGACAATTTTACCGCTAACATAAAATTCCCCTCCGAAATAACCAAATCGAATATTTCTGAGATAAACTTATATTCAGGCAGCTTCGGCTCAAAAGATTCTGGACTCGCAGCTTATCAGTTGAAGGATCAGAATACTTTAGAGGTTAAATCCAAAAGGACTCTTCTTGCCAAAGAAGGCATCACCCTATCAGTAACATTTCCCAGAGATATAGTGACTCCATATAAACCAGGATTTTTTTCATCTTATGGTTTCTTTATTTTATTCTTACTGCCGATAATCACATTTATCTTGTGCCTTAGACATTGGTCAAAATACGGCAAAGACCCCAAACTTGATAATCCAGAGATGGCCCAATACGAGCCACCGGAAAAAATGATACCCCTTGAAGTCGGAATGCTTGTTTCAAATGGCAAAATGGATAACAAATTTTTATCAGCAACCATTATCGATCTTGCTGTTAGGAAATTTATCACCATCGAAGAAATTCCCAAGAAAGGTATCTTTGGAAAGAAAGATTTTAGAATTAATAAACTTGCAAAACCAGCTTCTAACATACTTTCTGACGCCGAAAACAAGCTTTATGATCGACTGTTTCAAAGTGGAGACAGTGTTTTAATGTCTTCGTTCAAAATGAAATTTTATACAGTGATTCCGACCATTACCAGTGCGGTCATGGATAAATTTTACCAGCAACAAATTTTTGATAAAAAAGCACAATCGAAAATGACATACATGTTTATCGCCGGCTTTCCACTACTTTTCATCGGCGGCTGGCTAATGTCCCTTGAATGGAGACTAGGAATCAATCTTATTCTTTGCGGAATCATATTTATAATCTTTGCCTTCTTAATGCCAAGAAGGACAGAAAAAGGCGCCGATCTTCTCTGGAAAGCTCAGGGATTCCAATTATTTATTAAAATGACCGAAAAGTATCGCCAGCAGTTTAACGAGAAGGAAAATATTTTTGAAAAATTCCTGCCTTATGCCATGATATTTGGTCTTGTCTCCGTTTGGATTAAAAATATGAAAGCTATCTATGGCGAAGAATATTTCGCCACTTACCATCCATATTGGTACGCCGGATATGCCTTGGCGAGTTTTGATGCCAACGCTTTTGATTCGATGATTAATGATTTATCAAACAATATGGCCGAAACTCTAGCCTCTTCGCCATCATCATCCGGATCTGGGGGCGGGGGCTTTTCTGGCGGCGGGGGCGGCGGCGGTGGCGGCGGCGGATGGTAGCCTTAAATCAAGCTAGCTAGGTTGAAATTTTGTGAATAAAAAGCTATAATTCATCACTGAGAGTTCAATTAAATATCGTTTTTATGAATATTCCTAATCACATAGCCATCATTCCCGATGGTAATCGCCGTTGGGCCAAAGAAAAGGGCTTCCCGACCTTAATCGGTCACAAAAATGGTTTCGACAAAACAGTCGACATTGTTGTTCATGCCCAGAAAATCGGAGTTAAAGTCATCACTTTTTATGCTTTTTCAACTGAGAACTGGAATAGAGCCAAGGAAGAAGTCGATTATCTCATGGATCTTTTCATGAAATTCTTCGATACCTATATGGACAAGTTCCACAAACTCGGCATCAAGCTTCGTCATCTTGGTGATATCAACAGATTGCCAGAATCAAGCGCACAAAAATTAAAAGATGGAATGGAACTTACAAAAAACAACAAGGGCCTCATAGTCCAACTTGCTTTGAATTATGGTGGCAGAGATGAAATTACTCGCGCTGTCAAAAAAATAATTTCGCAAAATATTCCCGAAGATAAAATTTCAGAGGAGACGATTAGTCAAAATCTAGACACTGCAGATATAGCAGATCCAGACTTAATAATTCGCACTTCTGGCGAGACAAGACTTTCTGGTTTTTTGCTTTGGCAATCAGCTTATTCTGAGCTTCATTTTATCGATAAATACTGGCCAGATTTTTCAACATCTGATCTCGATGAAGTAATTAATGACTATAATAATCGACAACGTCGATTTGGCAAATAGAATCAATCTATTGGCTCTAGAGCGATAATTCTATCTTTATATTTTTGAAAGCCAGCGGCTTTCTCTTTTTTTGCGTATTCTTTTAAATCAAAAAGTAGTTTGTCATAAACAATTCTCGATTCATCGAAAAAAAGTAGTTTATTTCTAATTCCCGGTATTTCCCTAATAGCCGGATCGAAATAATGAAAAAAGTTCTCTTTGGCCGAATTTTCCCATCTTGTCGGAGTTAGATATTCTAATTTATCTGCATCCTTTAAGATCTTGCCCTCAACGTTGCTCGGATCAACTGCGGCATGACTGCTATGATTGACTATGGCCTCTGAAACCTTCTCTATAAATTGAGAATCAAAATCATAATTTGGTAGCTCTTTTTCGACCATATCTGCACTCATTTTCTGATGACCTTTATCGCCATAAATACGACCAACATCGTGCCACCAACAGGCCAAGATAAGAGCATCTAAATCAACCTCAGGATGATTTTTAGCAATTTCGAGTGAATATTTAAGAACACGCTCAGCGTGATCAAGACCATGACTCGCATCTGCTTTAATTAATAGCTCTTTTCCTCTTTCAATCGCTTTATCAACATTATTTCTCATTACTATTTTTTTTCTTAACGACGATAATCGTTGCGTTAGTCACCAAAGCCGCTATGGCTCCAACGGCTGCTAATATTGGGGCAATTACTATTCCAAGAACCCCCGCCGTAACAGGAAATTCCATCACTGTATCGCCTTTTTCATTTTTAATGATGATCCGTCGAGCATTTCCCTCTTTGATTATCTGCTTAATCTTGTCGACAATCTCAGAGCCACTAACTTTAAAGGACTCTTCGTTGTTATTCATATTTTGTTTCATGTCGGATCTCCCTATTTAATAAAATTAAACAGTTTTGTTTTCTTCTTTCAGCTCAAGACGGCTAAAAACATAGAAACCAACAAACATCGGCAACCAATAAAGAAGGCTCCTGTAAGCAAGAGTAATTACTGCCGCCTGAGACAGATCTAGACCAAAAGAACGAAAGGTTGCCACCATGACCGTTTCTGCTACACCAACTCCCTGAGGCGTAATAGAAACTATCGTAAACAACAGACAGGCCACATATCCGCCGATTACCGCGAGCGGATTGAGCGTCCCGACAAATGATAGATAGACAAATGATAGAGTCAGTAAATTTATTAAGTGAGTCATAAAGGCTAGTAAAAGTGCCTTCCAAATTTTCTTGTTTGCTTTTCGCAAATCTGTCCCAGTCTCCATAAAGATCTTCTCTATCTCAGCCAACGACATGTCACCCTGGCCAGCAATCTTGGAGATTTTTTTTACCACCCAAAGAATCAGTTTATTTGGCTTTTTCTTAAACAGAGACAAGCGAATCAGAAACCAAACAGCTATGGTAACAACAAGCGATAGAAACAAAATCGGAATCAACAAATACGCCCTTTGCTCGCCAAAAAATGATAAAATCGAGGCAACAATAATGGACAAGAAAAGAAACGCTGTTACTTGAGAAAGAAGAGCGAAAACAATCGCGATACCAGCATCAATCGCTGGTAATTTTTCTTTTTTGGCATTTCGAACGAAAACCGCCACTTGACCAAAAGTCGCTAGAGGCAAAGCCACATCAGTAAACTTGCTGGCGATATTGATCATCATTATCTTTTTTTTAGAGAAAACCATTCCGAAAATATTGACGATAAATTCAATAAATCCAGCATAGAAAGGATAATAAAAAATCTGACAAATTACAGCCAAAAGTATCCAATACCATCGCCCCGACGAAAGAACCATGACTATTTGCTTGGTTTGACCAAAACGAGTAATCAGGATCCAAATAAAAACTAGAAGAAAAAGGAAAAAGATAATTTTGCCCAAAGATGCTTTGATTTTCATGAAATTAGTCTTTAATTATTGAATATATTACTGATTATAGTCGAACATTTCGGATTTCAAAAGATTCGATATTTTTTGTAATTTTTATGATTCTATCTATTCAGAAGGTAAGAGCCAATAAATATAATAAATATTGCTACAACTCGTTGAAAAATGTGATGTTTCGTCACTTTTTCCTGACCAAAATGAGGCAAAAATATTGTTAAAATAACGCCAAAGAAAAAAACAAAAAATGGCTGAAGACCATTACCAACAACCGAAACTATCGCAATGGGCATAATTACAAGAGCATAATTGAAAATAAAAGAAGCAATGATATTGGCTATTTCGTTAATTAGATTTAGACCAACAAGTGAAATTTTATTTCTTTCAAATATTTTTAGAAATTGATTACGCGATTTTTTGCTTAAAGCAAGTATGGCAATTCCGAAAAGTCCGAAGCTAACATATGACCAGAACATCGATCCCCAGAAATTTGACTGCAAAACAACGTATTTAAAAACAAGGTCGTAAACCGCGATAATAATACAATCCAGTATCATTATCGTTAAAACTTCTTTTTTAATTCGAAATTTATTTCCCGTTAGATCTAAAGAAATAGCAATTGCGCCAATTATTATCAACGAACAAGCAATTATCTGAGTAAGAGTAAGATGTTCATGAAGAAAAACAAGACCAAGAAAATAATTAAAAACCGCTATAAGCTGAAACATCGGCACGACAACACTGGGTTCATCTTTAGAAAGAGCTTTTAAATAAAGTGAACAAGTCAGGACAAAGCTTAGACCCAAGACCAAGAGTATGATTATCGGTACCAATCCAATAATAATTGTCCCTGGAAACAAAATGGCAATAACGGGTAAAACAAAAAAAGACGAAAGGGCCGACATAATTACTAGGGGCCAACCACTCGTATTTTTAAAGAATCTATTTAGAAGATACTTATCGACATGATTAGTCGCCGCCCAAATCATAGGCGGAATTATTGATATGATGAACCAATTCATAGCTCCACGATATCTTTTTTGAACCTAATTTGCAATTATCAAAGACCACCTCAAATTGAAATTAGACCTTTTTTGTGGTTAATTATTTGAGTCGGGGTGTAGCGCAGCCTTCCCAATAGTCATCGGGATAAAGTCCGCGCGCATCGCCCGCCCTGTGTATATTCGGGGATTGGCCTAATTGGTAAGGCGCACGATTCGGGTTCGTGAGACTCCGGATTCGAGTTCCGGATCCCCGACCAACGAATAATTTATACACAGGGCGAATTACGATGCCCGCCCGCCTTTGGCGGGAGGTCGCCCCGAAGGGGACACTTTGTGTTGGGTTCAAATCCCCGCCTGCAAAAGCTGTCGCTTTAACGACTGCGGGCAGGCCGCCACCCCGACCAATAATTTAGGAGGGAAATTGAATATAAAATCAGAAGATATCGTCAACGAAAGCAATATTGAAGATCTAATTGGCAAAACAAAAAACCCTAGCCATGAGAAAATAAGAGGAATCGTTAATAAAGCACTCGAAAAGAAAGGGCTGGCGCTAGAAGAAAGCGCTTTTTTAATAAATATAAAAAATAAAACTGATTTAAGGTTAGTTTTTGAAGCAGCTCAGAAGATCAAGGAAGATATTTACGGCGAAAGATTGGTTCTTTTTGCTCCACTGTATATCTCAGATTATTGCATCAATGATTGTGAATATTGTGGATTCCACAGCAGAAATGATTCGCCGAGAAGGAAACTAACATTAAAAGAGGTAGCGGCTCAAACCAAAATTCTCATTGACATGGGCCACAAAAGATTGCTCTTGGAATTTGGCGAACATTCGAAAGAAAATCCGATTGATTATGTCGTTGATACGATTAAAACGATATACAAAACGAAGTCAAAAAACGGCGAAATACGTCGCGTTAATGTCAATATTGCCGCAACAACAGTCGAAAACTATAGGAAGCTCAAAGAAGCCGGCATTGGCACCTATCAACTTTTCCAAGAAACTTATCATAAAAAGTCATACGCAAAATTTCATAGTGGCCCAAAGGCTGATTATGACCGACAAATATTTGCTCATGATCGTGCTCAAGAAGCCGGGATCGACGACATTGGCATGGGTGTATTATTTGGTCTATATGATTGGAAATTTGAAGTATTGGCTCTCCTTTCTCACTCTAAGTATCTCGAAAAAAAGTGGGGCGTCGGGCCTCATACTATTTCGGTCCCTCGTTTCCAGTCAGCTAATTCTGTCGACTTCAAGCCACCATACCCGGTCAGCGAAGAAGAACTTCTGAAAATTATTGCAATTTTAAGGCTCTCGGTCCCCTATACCGGCATGATTATTTCGACCAGAGAATCAATTGATACTAGGAATAAAGCTTTCGAAATCGGCATCTCCCAGACCAGTGCCGCCTCACGCGTAACCGTCGGCGG
>CAYOQP010000012.1:0-16512 GCA_964406145.1 uncultured Candidatus Saccharibacteria bacterium | reverse complement strand
TTGTGATGTTGGTTGCAACTAAGTCTAGTGCGCTTTGGGGGTCTTGGACGCCCAAGTTAATCGCTAAGACCATATCTCTTATCATGTTGTCAAACTCAATCGGAAATTTACCCTTAACTAAGGATTTTGCAGTTGCCAAAGAGATCTGGTCTGGATTGTTAGTCATTCTTTCTGACATGGTGATCTTTACTGCTTCTGATTTTAAAGATGTATTAAGTCTGCTTGCGGCAATGAAATCGCTGTTATAATCTCCGGTAAGAGAGTCGACGAGACTCCAGCTAATCTCTGGATTTGGCGAAAGATTGCTAACGCCAAAGGCATTGAATTTTGCATAGTCTACAAACTTTTCTGGTTCTGTGTTTAATTGGGGTACGGCCGCTTTTTCGTAAGAGAAATTAGGATATTTCTGAGCGAAGACGCTTTGTAATTCGTCAAAACCGAAGATTATACCAACTTTCCCGTTGGCAAAAGCGTCGACGTCATTTCCAAAAGAATTGTTCCATGTATAATTTGGACTTTTGGGGTCAGCGAATGAGGTAAAAAATGTCAGTGCTTCTTTGCCCGGGATAATGGCTGTCTGTTTTGGTGTTTCTTCTGGCAAATTCAACATGGCTAGATTTTTATCGTCTGATAAAAATCTAGTACCATTCTGCATCATTAGTAGATATAAAATTTCTGGAGAATAAGTTAATTTGTCACTACCAAGTGCTGCCATTGGACGAGTTAGCTTCTCGCCATCTTTTTTAGTTGTTAAGTTTATAAATTGTGCAAAATCAGTCCATGTCTGCATGAAGCCGTCTTTGTATAGGTTGTGGAATTTTTCACGCAATTCCTCATTTTCTTCGCTTGGATGGGAAGCATCATATTCTCGAATTGCATTATTTAGATATTCTTCATTATAGAAGACCACGAGCGGCTGGGCACTTGGAGTCAATGCATAGATGTTGTCATCGAATGATAATGACTGTTTAACTGAAGAGACAAAAATATTGTCGAGGTCTACGGCTGGGTCTTCTTTTGGACGAGGAACTAGCTTGTCTTTATGACGATAGACCCAATCGTTTGGCATAGACCAGACATCTGGTCCGTTTCCAGAGAGAATAGAATTTAAAACCCTGTTTTCATAATTACCGTCGAGGGTTTGTTTTTCGTAAACCAAAGTATATCCCTCATTGTTGGCTTCAAAATCTTCCTTAATTGGGGTCCAAGCATCTTCGCTTTCAAAGCTCCAGACCTTGATGGTATTACTGGTCTCAGTTGTTGTTTTTTTAGTACAGCCCGAGAGTGCCACAGAAAAAATCGCGGCTATCAACATATAGCTTGTTAGCTTTAGAAAGCGTCCCATATTCCCTCCGATGATATTTAAAAAGTCGATGTAATTGTTCGATTGAAACTACTTGTTTTGCATTTTTGTCACAGTCTCAACCAAAAAACTTCCCATTTCTGGACCGATATCCTCTCTTTTTAGAGCCATTTCGATATTGGTTTTAAGGTATTGGGTAACGTTACCACAATCATAATACTTACCGCCTTTTATTTCAACGGCATAAGCTGGAGTCCCCTCTTCTTTCATTTTGTTGACACCATCAACCCAGACCAATTCTTCCCCTTCTGCGACGGTTGTTTCTTCTAGAGCTTTGAAAATACCCGGTTCGAAGACAAATCCTGAGACAACCGCGAGATTTGAGGGCTTTTTATCGACTCCAGGCTTCTCAATAATCTCGGTTGCCTTGATTATGCCGGGCTCTATTTCTTCTCCCTTGGCAAAGCCATATTTCTTTGTGTCCTCTGGTTTGTCGGTAATTATTCCGCCCATGATATTGCCGCCGAAACGCTCATAAGCAGCAATAAGTTGCTTGGCGCGTGACGGCTCGGCAACTATAAAATCATCTCCCCACATGACGATAAATGGTTCATCGCCGATGACATTTTTGGCGGTTAAAATCGCGTCGCCATTCCCCCGCTGTTCTTTCTGACGGACATAGACAAATTCGGCCATCTTGGATAAGTTCTTGATTTGTTCGAGCTGGTCGGTCTTGCCCGTTTCTTTAAGCTTTGCCTCAAGCTCCAGATGACGATCAAAATGATCCTCAATTGCTCTTTTGTGCCACCCGGTGACAATAATAATTTGCTCGATCCCCGCTTCTACCAGCTCCTCAATAATGTATTGAATGACTGGTTTGTCGACGATTGGTAACATCTCTTTTGGCATTGCCTTAGTCCAAGGCAAAAATCTGGTTCCATAGCCAGCGGCAGGTATGACCGCTTTGCGAATCTTTTTCATTTTAAGCTCCTTTTATTCTTCTCAATATAACAAATAACCTTGCACTGTTAAAGTGCAAGGTCGTCAAAACACTCAATTTCACTTCTATTTTCCGTCGTTTATTTTGATAACTCTGGTTTTAACTTTTTCATCTTTTGGAATTTCTACTTTCAAAAGGCCATCTTTCATGGTCGCTTTTGCTTGCTCTGCATTGACAGCAATCGGCAAAACATAAGAGCGGGAGAAGGGCCCCCAATAGCACTCTTGAGTGAAGTGCTTCTCGCCACCAAAATCATGGCCTGGGGTCCTTGAGCCTCGAATAGTTAGTACCTCGTCAGTAATGGAGATATCCACATCCCCTGCTTTTACCCCGGCAATTGGCGCTAATATATAAATACTATGATCGTCCTGATAGACATCAATTGAGAGTTGACCATCGCCATCGTCGCCTAGCCAGTCATTTTGACTATTGTCGCTCACTGCCCTCCTTATATTGGCAATTTATCTATTAAATTCATTATATTCTGGGTGTATATTTAAGTCAACTAAAGTTAGCGTCCAATACCATAAGCATGAAAAACCCAATATTAATCAATAAAATTAGCGCATTTATCCTAGATATATTCTTTCCAACTAGATGTCTGATCTGTGGAAAATATGGCCACGAATTATGCTTTGATTGCGCCCAAAAAATTGAAATTATTAAAACCCATCTTTGTCCAGAATGTGGCAAGATTTCCAGTTTTGGCAGCTATTGTGATGGTTGTCGAAGAAGTAAAAAACCTCATTTATCCAAGATAATTGTGGCTACAAGATATAATGTTGGACCAATAAAACAGCTAGTTTCGTCATTTAAATATGAAGGTTTTCAAGGATTAGCCAAACCACTGGGCGAATTAATAGTTTGCCAACTTAAAAGTTTAAATATTAGTTTTGACAAAATTGTTGTTGTTCCAGTGCCACTATATATAACTAGAAAAAACCGCAGGGGATTCAATCAGTCGGAGCTATTGGCTCGCTATATTTCAAAGGAACTTTCATTACATGGCGGCGATGCCTTGGCAAGAATCAGAGACACTATTTCTCAGGTGTCTCTTAAAAAAAGTCAAAGAACAAGCAACATATCCGGCGCGTTTATCTGTATTGATCGAGAACTAATATTAAATAGCAACATAATATTAGTTGATGACGTTGTTACAACGGGGGCAACACTTACTGAATGTGCCAAAGTTTTAAAAGAGAATGGTGCCAAGAAGATAATTGGTGCGGTAATTGCTAGAAATATCTAATAATATTTATTGTCTGGCCTATGAGTAAACAAAAAAAGGCATCAAAACGATGTCTTTTTTTGGCGGAAGCGAGAGGATTCGAACCTCTGGTGCCATTGCTGACACTCCGGTTTTCAAGACCGGTGCACTCAACCACTATGCGACGCTTCCATGTTTTATATTTTTACCATTTTCCAAGTATTTTTTCAACTTAAAGGTGAATGGGGGAGGAGGCGATTCGATAACAAATCGTTCTCCTCCCGCGCAGGTTGTCGCTACGTCAACTCGAAGCTGATCGGCGCCATGCCATCTTCCACGAGACAGTCGTTGATGAATGTGCGCGGCGGCAGAGTGATCAGTGTATTGACCACAGCTTCCTCTTTGGTCGCAAATGGCGCGTGGTGCCAGACCCCTGCCTTCAGGACGACCATTGTGCCTTGTGGCACGCGGAAGACCTGAAACTTCTCGGGGTCTTCGGGCGGCGAACCGTCGCCTGTCGGTTCGGCGACATGGATGTAGACGTCGCCGTCAAGTGGCAGTATACCTTCGTCGGTGCCGGTGTGATATTCAGCCACATCGATGGTAAGTGGTCGCCATTTGACCTGGCAGACACCGAAGGCGACCTGGTTATTACCGTGGGCGCCAAGGTTCATCACGGTGGCATGTGGCCAGAAGGCGATGGTGCCGTCGTCGACGAGCGGTTCGCTCAGGGGGGGAGTCAGGGAAGCGAAGCTTCCAAAGGGCGCGAAGCCCTCTTTGGTGAGAGTGCGGACGGCCAGCGTCCGTTGCGGATCGGTCATCGAGATTACCTCACAAGTAGAGTTGCCGATTAAGGCTTTCGATACCATACAACAAAATGACAATATATTCAAGGTTATATTAAAAGTTTAACGGCCCGTGCGAAATCACTTTCCGGACGGGCCGTATCGGCACATTTAGCCTTTGCATCGCTCGCGCACCTCTTTGTTTGGTCCGACGGTGAGCCCTTCGAGTAGCAGTGTAATCGTCGTCACAGCTGACTCGAGTTGATGGCTCAGCAGGTGCGCCGCTGAGTATTGACCAGTGCTTCTGAGCCTGGCCATCTCGGCGTGAACTTCACGACAGAGGATGTCGATGAAGTTGGCGTCAGCGGAATAGAGGTCGTGGATCTGACCAGTCTGTACAGATTCCTGCAACTGCTTGATCTGGTCGAAATAGCGACGATTGGTCGTTTCGAGGGACTTCACTCGTTGTTCCACTGCCGCGAGACGTGCTTCAGCTGTCTCAGCTCGTTTGATCAAGGCGGCATTATCCTCCGCCGTTGGCGAGGTGGTGACTTGCCGCTTGATCTTGCACTGATGCTGGTGATTTTTAGTCTGTCGGTCTGTGTATTCTGGTGGAACGTTCAGCTTGAACTTCCCGCAGAACCATTGGACGAACCAGACTGGGCAGGCTGGACCGTCACTCTTTCCGGACTCGGCCAGGGAAATGTAGGCGGCCGCGATGACTCGTGGCGGGCTCTGGGTGTTGAGATGAGCGGCGAAAGCAGCTTGAGACTGGTCGCCTCTCATCTCCTTTACTCTTTGGGCAAAAGCCCGGTACCAAGGGGATAGCATGTCTTAAGCCTCCTTCGAATGCATTCCTTTGTTCCCCAAGTTATAGCAACTTTCTGCCAACACAAAAATAGCTAACAGGACGATGTTAGTTTGTTGGCTCTAGGACTATTCTATACAGCAGTCGATTGCTTTTTTGACCATGACTCCAAGCTTGCCAAAAACACCTTTTTTGTCTTTATCATTCTTGTCGAGCTTGTCTTCTTCGATTTTCGTAATGTTTTTAGTATCTAAAACTTTTAAATTAAGGCCCCAGAAAAGAGAATAGAGATTATACGACTTTTCAAACATCTCTTTTGCCTCTGTTTTCTTGCCACGACCAAGCATCTTAGTTCCAACCTCCATTAGTCGCATTGAAGAGGCGAGAAGGTGCTTGGAAATACACCAGACCTCACCTTCATATTCCTTGATGATCTTTTTGAGAAGATCTTTACGCATCTCCCTAACTTCACTCAGGAGATCAAAATACTTGTCGTCACCAGTTTTTTTGGCAGTGAAGAAAAAGTGTTCTTCTATTGAGACAAGATTCATAATAGCGATCGACAAATCTTCGTCGGCCGACAGATCAAGCTTATTGTCTTTCTTGGAATCATTTATTTTTTTAATAAATTCGTCAACATTTTTTATCATTAGAAATCCTTATTTATCTTGTAATGAAATAAAAAATAGCACTCAAAACAGCAAGTGTTGCTACCGGTATAACAACTTTTTGGAAGGGGAATTGTGCGTGACCACCATTTTTTTCTTTTATTATCTGATAAACATAAGCGCCAAGATAAAAAAAGATACTACCGACAATCATGCCAATCAGAAGCTTGTCCGCTCCCCAAAGAACATTTTTGGGGTGTCCCATAATGTCGAGTTTGTAAAAGGGTACGATAACAAATCCATAGTAGATGAGTCCCATAATCCAGGTCATGCCAGGAAAATCGGTTTTGGGAAACTTTCCCCTAAGCCATTTAGCGGTCCAAATAGTTAAAGAAATCAGCATTGCGCCGATCCACAATCCTGAAATTGTATCATCAATGTGCAGCCATCTTGAGAGGCCGACACCAGCTAGGGCAACCGCAGTGCATACTTGACACATATATAACTCCTCTGTGAATAGAATAAAATTAAAAGTTGTGAACGCAGAAGTATTATCTCTATTTAAAAACTATTTTTCAAGTCACAATCCATGGATTTCCAAGATCAATTATGTTATTATTGTGACGATGTGACAGAGGAAGGTTACCCAAGTGGCTTAAGGGAGCGGTTTGCTAAACCGCCGGCGGTCTAAAAGCCGCCACGTGGGTTCGAATCCCACACCTTCCGCCAAAATATAAAGTGAAAGTGTGGAATTCGAACAAGGAAGGGGTCGGGAAACGTGAGTTTCCCGTGCAGGAAAATACTAAAAACCGTTGGTTTTTAGAAGCCCGAAGGGCGCTCGAAATCCCACACCTTCCGCCAATTTTGAGATAGAATTTGGCCAGATTGTTTAAATTAAACAAAAGGATGGGGGAATTATGGCAGAAGAGAAGAAAATAGATGAAGAAGTGTTGAAAGAGACAACCTCAAGCAAACCAATCTTCGTTTGGAAATCGCGTGACAACATTCAATTTGAAAGATCATCACTTTGGTATTTAGTTGTTTGTGCGATTGCTGGCTTGCTTATTTTTCTTCTTTATTTAATACAGCAATGGATGGGCATCGCTCTTGTTGCTGTTGCGACGGTGATATTCATTATTATGTCGCGTATTAAGCCTAGAGAGGTCGATTGTGCTGTTTTCGAAAAAGGTGTGGTTGTTGATGGTAAAGCATATCAATACAGCGAGTTTAAGTCGTTCTGGGTAAATCAAGCCGAGGTTCCTAAAATAAAATTGCAAAAGATTGGTAAAATTGCAGGTCAAGTAGATTTGCCGCTATTGAATATAGATCAGGAAGAAGTCCGACTTTTCCTCTCTAAGCATCTTCCAGAAGAGGAAGACAAGGGAGAGGACCTGACCGATACAGTAAATAGACTGATGCGATTTTAAGTCAAAGTAATATTTATTAAGCCCCCATAGCTCAGTGGATAGAGCGCACGGTTGCGGTCCGTGAGGCCAGAGGTTCAAGTCCTCTTGGGGGTACCATTTTAGTAGAGTTACCCTTTTAAAATATAAATACACAGTGAATTCAAATTACAAAAAAATTCTTCTTAAGAACGGCACAAGAGTAGTTTTGGTTCCTGATCCCGGAAAAGAAGTCGTAACAACGATGATCGTCTTTGGTGTTGGTAGCAGGTATGAATCAGAAGAAGAGGCTGGTATCTCACATGTTCTTGAACATATGCACTACAAGGGCACCAAGAAACGCCCCACTCCTTTAAAAGTTGCTGAATTTATAGAAGAGATTGGTGGCGAACACAATGCTTTTACAAGCAAAGAGTACACTGGTTATTATACGAAAGTGGCTTCGAAACATCTCGATAAGTCGCTCGATTTTCTAGGAGATCTAATCATAAATCCGCTTTTTGAGTCGGAGGAGCTAGAGAGAGAAAAAGGAGTCATTCTTCAAGAGTTGGATATGTATGAAGACCTGCCAATGGAGGTTGCGGCCAATAAATTTGAGCAGACAATTTTTGGCAATAATGCTCTCGGGCGCGATGTGATCGGATACAAAAACAGCATCAAGAGCATCACCAGAGAGAAACTTATAGAATTTAAAAATAGACACTATGTTGCCAGTAATGCCGTTGTTGTCCTAGCTGGAAATCTCAGCTCTTATTCCGACAAACGAATTTTAAACCTGCTTGAGAAACATTTTATTTTGCCAGCTGGCGACGCGCCTAAATATCTCGATCAAAATCTCAATAATCAAAAGTCATTCTCAATCACCGAGCGCAAGATTGAGCAATCACATTTGATTATTGGTTTTAGGGGTATTTCATATTCTGATCCAGATCGATACCCGCTGAGAATGTTAGCTCTAATTTTAGGCGGAGGAATGAGCTCGAGGATGTTTGTGGAAATTCGAGAAAAAAGAGGATTGGCATATGCAGTTCGCTCATCCATTACAAATTATCTTGATACCGGTGCCTTCGAAACTTACGCTGGAGTGGCTCATGCAAGAGCAGAAGAGGCGATAAAGGCAATTCTTGGCGAATTTAGGAAGATAAAAAATGGTGTTACAGCCAAAGAGTTGGCTCGGGCCAAGGAATATGTTTATGGTCACCTTTTGATTAATCTTGAAGATTCTAACGAAGTGGCGAATCATTATGCTCTTTCACTTTTGCTCTCAAACGAGATTAAGACGCCAAACGATGTTGTTAAAGAATACGAAAAAATTACCAAAGAAAAGATTCTTGAAGTTGCAAATAAATATATCAAAGATGAGAATATGACCATTGCTTTTGTCGGCAAAGGACTGACAGAGTCGAAATTGTTAAAAGAATTTAAATTATAAGTTAGGAGAAAAATGACTGAGAAAAATATGGACCCAGGCATTGAAAGAACATTCATTATGGTCAAGCCAGACGGTGTACAGCGTGGCTTGCTCGGAGATATTGTGACTCGTTTTGAAAAGCGTGGTTTAAAAATTGTTGCCATGAAAATGATTAAGCCGGGCATCGAGCATATTGACGAGCACTATCCCAAGGATGAAACTTGGATCGCTAGACTTGGTCAAAAAGGCTTTACCGTCTTTGAGGAGCAAGGATTGAAGCCGGAAGATGTTATGGGCACAGGAGATCAACTTGAAGCCGGTAAACAGGTCAGAGAATGGCTTGTTAATTATCTCAATTCTGCTCCAGTTGTCGCGATGATCATAGAAGGAATCCATGCCATCGATATGGCTCGCAAAATTGCTGGCCCAACACTGCCATCAAAGGCGGAAATCGGTACTATTCGAGGCGACTACTCGGTCGACTCTCCGATAGCAGCTAATCTCAACAAGAGAGCAATCAAAAATGTCATTCATATTTCCGAAAATAAAGAAGAGGCTGAGCATGAAATCGCCCATTGGTTTTCCGCAGAAGAGATTTTTGATGATTATGATCGAGCTGATCGAGCAACAATGTATTAATTTATCAAATTAGATAAATAATTTTATGAATTATTTTCTCTCCTTTATAGCGACCTTTTTCGTCTCAGTGGGCTTAACGGGATTGCTTTGGAGAATCGGTCACAAATATAAACTTCTTTCAAAGCCGAGAAAGAGAGATGTTCACAGTACTCCAGTGCCAAGGATTGGTGGAATAGGGATATTTTTATCTTTTCTATTAATATCTCTCCTAGTCTTTCTAGCATTCAAGCCGAGCTTAAGTTTCGGCGGAAAAGAATTTTTTGGCTTTGATAGTCATCTTCTTGGTATTTGGCTTGGAGGTATATTTATTGTCGCAACAATGTTTGTTGATGATCTTATTGGACTCAAAGTTTGGCAGAAGATGCTGGCTCAAGTTTTTACAGCTGTTCTTGTAATAGGCTGTGGGGTTGGTATAGATTTTATCTCTAATCCATTTGGTGGTCAGATAAATTTAAATTCTGTTTATGTCCCAATCTTTTCCTACGGAGGCATCACATATCATTTTTCACTTTGGTCTGATCTTTTGACGGCAGTCTGGCTTGTCGGAATGATGAATATCATGAACTTTGTTGATGGTGTTGATGGTCTAGCGGGTGGACAGTCAGTTGTTGCTTCTTTGACCATTTTTATTCTCTCGATTACTTTGGCTGTGTCTCAGCCAGCGACTGCAATGGTAGCAATTATTTTATGCGGCGCAGTTTTAGGATTTTTGATCTGGAATTTCCCTCCGGCTAAAATATTTATGGGAGACTCTGGCAGTATGTTTTTGGGCTTTATTTTGGGAATTTTAGCTCTTGTCTCTGGTGGAAAATTGGCAACAGTCTTTTTGGTCCTTGGTTTTCCAATTGTTGATGGACTTATCGTGACCTGGACCAGAATTGTTAAAAAGAAAAATCCTTTGACAACTCCAGACAAGACTCATCTGCATCATCGCTTTTTAGCATCCGGTTTTTCGCCGAGACAGGCAGTGCTTTCGCTCTACGTGATCTCGGCTGTCTTCGGTCTTGTTGCCTTATCATCAACTTCTCGTGGTAAGCTTGTTGGTCTAATTTTACTTTTCATATCAATCATAGCGGTAATGGCAATTTTAGAGCTTATCAGACAAAGAAAAATTAAAAACAAAAAAAGTTAATGATATAATCTCATTATGGAAAAAGAATTTACTTTTAATGGCCAACGCGAAAATGAAAAAGTCCTCGAGGTTGTGAATAGCCATCCCTATGTTTTATATTCCCCAGCATTAAAAGTTGTTGTTCTTTTGAGTCTTGCTTTAGCTATTTTTCTATTTTTCCCAGACTGGTTTTATGTCTCTTTGGCCATCTTTCTATTTTGTGCTGTTTATCTATTCCGGGCTATCTATAGTTTCAGGGAAACAATGTTGATTATCACCGATCAAAGACTCTTTGCCGTTGATCAAAAAGGATTTTTCGGACGCAGAATTACTGAGGTTGATCTTTATAAGGTTCTTGATATTACTACCGAGATGGAGGGTTTTGCTAAGGCAATCTTAAAATATGGCAATTTGATTGTCAGGACGGCTGGTGCGAGGGAGAGCGGAGATATGGTAATAAAAAATATTCCCGAACCATATTCGGTCGAGCAGAGAATCGCCAATCTGCCCGGAATGAGGCTGAAATAGTTATAATAAGATATTTTCTTCGCCGAGAAATTCTTTCAATTTGCGCAAAAGGACAGGGTCAAGAGAGATCCTGTTTTTTATTTTTACGGTCTGATCGGCACCTTCTTTGTCGGTGAGCTTAATAGAAACAGAGACTTTTCCCGGATGAGTCGAGAGCATTTCTCGTAGCTCAATTAAATGGATTTTACTAAAATCTGCTGGCAGAATGATCGTTAATTTCTCTGGCGGAGTATATATTTGTTCTGTTGAGGGAGAAGAGCTTTTAACCTCTTTCTGTTGTGAACTATAGCTACCATTGCCATTACCATTTTTGTTCCAAACTCTCTTTTTGTCCCTCGGAGTAAATTTGGGCAGAATATTGTCTTCTTTGATCTCAAAAACACTCTCAGCCATGATTTTCAAAGCGCCATCCTTAAAGCTAACAAAACCATCAACGGCAACGATTTTATCATTGGCAAGAATCCCAGAGACATTTTCGAGGAGTTTGGGAAAGACTAGAAACTCAGCGCTAGCTTCAAGATCCTCTATCTTGGCAAAGATCATGGTCTGATTGCTTCTGGTGACGATTTTTTGCATTGTCGTAATAACACCGGCAATTCGGACAAATTCATTCTCTTTGTCTGATTTTATTTCCGATATTTTGGTTGATCTATTGGCTTCAATGATGTGTTTAATATCGGAAAGGGGATGCTCAGAGATATACATGCCAAGAAGCTCTCTTTCCCAGGAAAGAACCTGTTTTTTGGTCGCTGGTGTTGACGGATCTAGCTCTAAAACAGCGGCATCAAGAGGATTATCATCGCCGAAAAGAGAGTTTTGATTGTTGTTCTTTAATTTTTGCAGGCTACTGGCGAAATTTAGAATTTTTTCCATATTAAATAGAATTTCGTTTCTTTCGCCAAACTCTGAAAATGCTCCGGCCATGGCTAGGGATTCTAATGATTTTTTATTGATAACTTTGCTACTCAATCGAGCCAGAAAATCATTAAAATCCTTGAATTTGCCGCCATTTTTTCGCTCTTCAATAATCTCTTCGGCTACGGCTGTGCCAACATTTTTGATTGCTGAGATACCGAAGCGGATATTGCCAGTTTCTCTAACAACACCAAAGTCGACAAAGGATTCATTAACATCTGGTGCCATAACTTCAATGCCCATTCTCTTGCACTCGTCGATTTCGATTGCGAGCTTATCAAGGTCGTCCTTATTGGATGTCATCAAGGCAGCCATGAACTCAGAAGGGAAGTGGGCTTTAAGATAGGCTGTCTGATAGGCAATCATTGCATAACAAGCAGCATGTGATTTGTTGAAAGAATATTGAGCAAAGTTCTGCATTGAAGCAAAGAGATCATCCGCAATTGATTTGTCGATGCCATTCTTAACACAACCTTCGACAAACTCTTTTCCGACCTTAATCATGAGCTCCTTAATCTTTTTGCCGGTCGCTTTTCTTAAGGTGTCAGCTTGGCCACCAGTGAAGCCTGCCATGTCTTTGCTCATCTGCATCAATTGTTCCTGATAGACGATGATACCATAGGTATTTTCAAGAGAGGCCTTAGCCTTCTCGTGGGCGTAGGTAATCGGTTCGCGACCATGTTTTCTGGCGATAAAGCTGTCGATCCATTGCATTGGCCCAGGACGATAAAGGGCGACCATAGCAATAATATCTTCAAAAGCAGTTGGTTTGAGCTCCTTAAGATAGCGCCTCATGCCGTCTGATTCTAGCTGGAATATACCGGTCGTTTCTCCTTTGGCAAGTATCTTATATGCGGCCTTATCGTCAAGCGGAAGATTATCAATATCAATTTCCTTGTCCTTGGTCTTGCGAATGATGCGGAGGGCATCCTGAATGATAGAGAGGTTTGATAGGCCCAAGAAGTCCATTTTTAATAGACCCAAGTGCTCTATTGGATTCATTGAATACTGAGTAACTGTAGCGATATCACCCTTTTGGGCTTCCTGAAGGGGACAATATTCGACTAATGTCTCCTTGGAGATAACGACCCCAGCGGCATGCATGGAAGCATGACGGACGACGCCTTCCAGCTTTTTGGCGATATCGATGCACTGCTTAACCTGAGCGTCGGCATTATAGAGGCTCTTTAACTCGGGAATTGTTTCAAGTGCTTCTTTGAGGTCCACTCCTGCTGGAATGAGCTTGGCGACCGTATCTACCTCGGAATAGGTCATTGAGAGGACTCGACCAACATCACGGACGGCCATGCGAGCAGCCATTGTTCCAAAAGTGATAATCTGGGCGACGTGATCGCGGCCATATTTGCCAGCAACATATTCGATAACCTCGCTACGGCGCGAGTCAGCAAAATCCATATCGATATCGGGCATGGATACACGATCTGGATTCAAGAATCGTTCAAAAAGCAAGCCATAATCAAGGGGATTGAGGTTGGTTATATTGAGCGAATAGGTGATGATCGATCCAGCACCTGAGCCACGGCCAGGACCGACGGCGATGCCCTGATCTTTGGCCCATTGGACATAATCAGCCACGATCAAGATATAGCCCTGATAACCCATGTGGGCGATTACGCCATATTCGTATTCGAATCGATCCCAGATCTCTTTGCTTATAAAAATATCTTCAAAATTGACTGGGCGGTCCTTGGGTAGATCGTCATGTGTAATTTTCTTCGAGCCGTAGCGCCAGTTTAGACCCAAGAAACATTTTTCTTTAAAATAGCTATCGAGCGTGTGACCTTTTGGGACTGGAAAATCAGGGATAATAATGCCGCCGAGCTCAATCTTGAGGTCGCATTTGTCGGCAATCTCTATTGTATTGGTCATGACCTCTGGATGATCGGGGAAATTATTAAACATTTGTTCTCTGGTAAGCAAGGAATAGTCGTCGCCAACCATGGTCATTCTCTTCTCGTCGGATAGGACTCGGCCAGTCTGCAAACAAAGAAGAGCGTCCTGGGCGATAGCATCGTCAGTATTGACGTAGTGAGGATCATTGGTTGCAATTACCTTGAGATCAAATTCTTTGGCCAATTTGAAAATATTTTCATTAGCATTTTTTTGCTCTTCTACAGTATTTGGGTGGTGTTGAACTTCGAGATAAAGGTCTCCTTTGTTGAAAATATCCAAGTATTCCTTGAGCGCTTTGCGACCCTCATCGAGACTCTCGAGTGATTTTCGTGGCACTTCGCCCTGAACGCACGCTGTTGAGGCAATGAGACCCCTTGAGTGTTTTTTGAGTGTTTCCTTGTCAATTCTTGGTTTATAATAATAGCCCTCAAGGTGGGCAATAGTCGTTAATTTCATCAAATTCTTGTAGCCCTCCATATTTTTGGCTAGAAGAATTAGGTGATAAGCACTTGCGTCAACGCGAGGTTGCTTGTCGTGAAGTGTTCTTGGGGCAACGTAGGCTTCAAGTCCGATGATAGCTTTGATGCCCTGCTTGTGGCACTCTTCATAAAGCTCAATAGCACCGTGCATGACGCCATGATCAGTGATGGCAATGGCTGGCTGACCATCCTCCTTGGCCTTTTTGACAATATCGGGAATCTTACTCATACCATCGAGCATAGAGTAGTGGGAGTGGACGTGCAGATGAACAAATTGTGGTAATTCTCGAGGCATTTAGGTGACAGATAAGTTATTTTGTGATATAGTAATAGAAATGAAGGAAAATGAGAATAAAAAATTTGCTTTTGTTCTTGGGAGAGAACGAGATCTTTGTTTATTTGAACTGAAAGCTATATTGAGTCTTTTTGGTTTTGATTTTGGCATTATCAGTCTAACTGACAATGTTGTTTTCATCAACACTACGGCAACAAGCGAGGAAATGGCACATCTGGCCTCAATTCTTGGCGGCACAGTCAAAATATTTGAGATCATATCAGATGCTGACGACATAAAGAGTGAGATGGTCCAATTTATTGAAAATAATTTGGCCGAGAGTGGCAAAATCACCTTCGGACTTTCGGTTTATGATCCCGAGAGACTTAATTTTACTCTCCGTATGGCCAACAATATTGGATTCCAGGTCAAAAAAGAGATCAAAAAATCTAATATTTCATCTCGTTTTATCGAGCTCAAAGATGGACTCGAAGTCCAAAATATTATTTCACTGAAAGAAAAATTGGTTGACAAGGGAGTTGAATTTGGACTCTTCACGATCGGACTAGGAGTAATGATCGGCATGAGCAATCCGCTCGAGTGGTCGAGGCGTGACTATGATAAGCCGGCCGGTGATAAATACTCTGGCATGTTACCACCAAAACTAGCTCGAATGATGATTAATATTGCCCTGTCTCAAAATAATGATGAACTGAATAATACTGTTTTGCTTGATCCTTTTTGTGGCTCTGGCAATATCATTTTAGAATCAATAGTCCTGGGACTAGAGTCCTTTGGCAGTGATAATTCGGAAAAAGCAGTTAAAGATACCAAATCAAATTGTGAATGGCTGAGACGCGACCTAAATCGTGAAATAAATTACGAGATAGAAGTTGGCGATGCTACTTCTTTCGATTTTGGCAAGATTTTGAATAATGAAAAGAGGGTCATAGTAGTCACTGAGCCGTATCTGGGCGAACCAAAGAAATTCAAGCCAACGCTCAATGCGGCAAGGGGAGAATACAGAAAAGTCAAAGAGCTTTATATGAGCTTTTTGGACAATCTAAAGAAGTCCAAAAAAGACGACAAAAAAGTTGTCATTTGTATGGTTTTCCCGATCGTTGAGACAGTTGAAGGGGAGCGTTATAGTCTCTATCAGGAGAGTGTTGACGAAATGGTAAAAATTGGCTATAGTGTATTGGTTAAACCGCTTATATATGGGCGTGATTATCAAGTTGTAAAAAGGCAAATAGCCGTTCTTAGTTTGTAAAGTTTGAGGTAAATATGGCACATAAGAAAGCCGCTGGTAGTACAAGACTGGGTCGAGATTCAGTCGCCAAGAGATTGGGCGTCAAAGTTTTTGGTGGCCAACTCGTTACTGCTGGTGGAATCATCATTAGACAACATGGCACCAAATTTCATCCTGGTCGCAATGTTGATATGGCAAAAGATTATACTTTGCAGGCTTTGAAGACCGGCATTGTTGAATTTCAAGAAAAGAAAGTTACAGCTTTCACTGGCAACAAAGACAAAAGAATGTTTGTTCACGTTAATGAAACAGAAATAATCGATAAGAAATAAGCAACAATGGAAAAAATACTCACAAAATATACCAAGAAAAATGCTCCTCTTCTTTCTGCTGGCGATACAGTCAAAGTTCACATCAAAGTTCGTGAAGGCGCCAAAGAGCGTGTCCAGATCTTTGAAGGTCTAGTCATCGCCGTCAAGCATGGTAGTGGACTTGATGCTACCTTCACCGTTCGCAAAGAATCATTTGGTATCGGTGTTGAGAGAGTATTTCCTCTTCATTCGCCAAGAATTGTCAAAGTTGAGCGAGTCAAACAATCCAAAGTCAGACAGAGCAAACTTTACTATATGCGTGAACTTTCCGGTAAGAATGCTCGACTTAAGGACTTAAACCGTGACCACAAGGTTTGGGAAGAGAAGGGCGCCGAAGAAGAGCTTGAAAAGCTAGCCGCCGAGACGGCTGCTCTTGCAGAAGCTGAGGCCGCCAAGAAAGCTGCTGAAGAAGAAGCTCTCGCCGCTAAGGCTGAGGCTCTCGCCGGAGATCGCATCGTCGAAGACAAAAAATAATAACTTACCAAGTTATACATAGTGCTCAAAGAA
>CAYOQP010000011.1:4431-29148 GCA_964406145.1 uncultured Candidatus Saccharibacteria bacterium | reverse complement strand
GCAGAGCCAACGAAAATGGACCACTTTGGTGGTCTTTTTTCTTTTGCAAGCCAAATGAACCAGGAATGTAGATTACATTCCTTTTTCCGTACGATATAGATTTGCTCTAGCAAAGAGATCAGCAGCAACAGCCTTTCTTGCTGCTGATCTTACCCCTCCTTCATATGGAATGCCTCTTATTTTCCCCGAATAAAAGACTTGATCCTCTAACATGGGTAAACTGAGCGGAAGTATTTTTTCAACTGGATTTTGCAATCGAGCCTGATCCTCAAAATCTCGAATTGCCAATATAATATCTTTGGAATTCGCTGCTGCAACGCGATTGATTATTGTTATTAAAACCGAAGTATTGCCAGTAGAGTTACTATCTACTGTGTTGATAAAATCAGTCATAGCTGCCTCTGTTGGATTTCCAACCTGTTGATCATCAGGCTGAGAGATTGCTTCCTCTTTTGGTTGTTGATTAAATTCTCCAGAAGCTGCTTTTTCTTCTTCTGATAGATAAGACTCATTTCTTTCGTCCATTTTCTCCTTCTTTATTACAGAACATAGATCAATTATAGCTCGAAATTATAGTACTGTGTAGGGCCATAAAAGATTAGCCCCGAGCTGGTCTTTTTATAATATATCTGTCAAAATTATTATAAAATAAATTGTTTGTTTTATAATGATTTAAATTAAGGCGGAGGGTGTATGAAATTATTTGAGTTTTTTTGGTTTTTAATTTTAGCAGTGCCAAGCTATTTTTTGGTTGCGAAATTTTTCCATCGACAACAATTATTAACAACAAAAGATTATATTCTTAGTTATTTCTTTCAATTATTATTCTCAGTACTATCTTTGTCGGCAATTTTTCTAGTGATGTTGTCTGCCTCAACAATTTTTGACAACTATTGTACTGGTAAGACTTGCGAAGATCACCAATTATGGTCTTTAATTATCCAATATATTATTACAATATTTTCAGGATGTTTTTTGGGCTACATATCTCAAAATAGACAAAACCATTTGAAAAATTTTGGATTCATAATAATGATTGTTGTAATTTATGCCTTTGTTGTCGCTTTTTCTTGGATGACTTTGCGCTAAATGGTTGACACTATGACTTTTAGCATTGTGTAGGGTCAACAAAAATGGATCGTTTTGTTAGCATTCTTATTGTGGCACCTTCCCTTTCAATAATGTTTGATAATTTGCTATAATATCTTTGTATCTCAAGGAGGGAAATGCTGAGAAAAACTTTTTATAGTACATTATCTATACTTACTTTTGTTTTTGGCCTCAGGTACTGGTGGGGGAATTGGGCGAAGTCCATGTTTACTAACGGTTCGGTTACAAAAGTCTCTATAGCTATTTTTATTTTAGTAGCAATTATTTTGATATCTTATAGTTTCTTTTATGTTTCTAGATTGATAATTTTCAAAAAAAATTATTTAATCAAAGGTATTCCTGTCTCGTCCCTTCTGATGTATTTTTTCGCCGCAATTGGATCATTCCTTAACTTGTATTTCTCAGCCAATCTTGTCATAAGCCATCTTCAAAATAGTCATCACAGTCTTGCAAATTGGGCTTATCCGCTGATTCCATTTCTGGCATTTGCTTTGCTGATATTACTTCCCTTGACTCCAATAGTAATTAAAAATGACAAAAAAACAGTCAGAAATTCTTGGATTGCGATTTCTCTGACCTTTATTTTCGCTGAGTTTGTAAGTCTGATTCTGCCCTAGATTCAATCTTTTTATCAAATTAACTTGACCCTAGTCGGGTCTTTTTTGATATTTGAGCGGAAATTAGAATCATAGCAATCCAGCTGATAAATATTGTAGCTGTCATCGGTAGGCCGACAATAAGTACTTCTCTATATATTTGAGAGAATCCGGCGGTGAAAATGGGTAATAGGGGATGATTTCGCCGCTGATGATGTGGTCGACTAAAAGCATAGTCGTGCCACCCCAGAGCATTAAAATTAACCATTCGACATGATATTTTTCAGGGATTTTTCTCTTGGAAACGGTTGTGATAATTGCTACGGTAGCGGGCGCGATAAGACAGGCCATATTTCTCCTTTTTATTACAAAGATAATTATATCAGAATATTCATTCTTAATAATTTGTATTATAATAAGGGAAATTAATTTGGGAGGAAAATGGAAGAAAAGTTTAAAAAATTGCGTCGGCTTAATATTATTGCCGCTTGTTTACATTTTTTCTCTGGTGTTGCCATGGTTTGGCTTTCATCAGATATGAAATTACCGGTTATGACATCTTTCTTAAAATTTGATGTCAAAACTCAAAGTTTGCTTCCTGATCCAAAGACTCTTTTCGATGTACCGCTTGGAATATTGATTGCCTCTTTCCTCTTTATGTCGGCTTTGGCTCACATTTTAATCTCTCTGCCAGGTATCAATGACTGGTACAATAAGAATCTAGCCAAGAATATTAACGTGGCCAGATGGATCGAATATTCATTCAGTTCATCTTTGATGATCGTAGTAATTTCGATGCTCGTTGGAATCTATGATATTGCCGCTCTAATCCCAATAATCATCGTTAACGCTTCAATGATTTTGTTTGGTTGGATGATGGAGCTTCATAACCAGACGACCAAGAAGACAGACTGGACTTCATTTATATTCGGTTGTATTTCAGGAATTGCTCCATGGTTGGTAATCGGTTTGTACCTTTGGAGCCCAAGCTCGACTAGCAATCCGCCAACATTTGTTTATTGGATTTTCTTTTCCATTTTTCTTTTCTTCAATGTCTTTGCCATCAACCAGGTTTTGCAATATAAGAAAGTGGGCCGCTGGGCAGACTATCTATATGGTGAGAGAGCTTATATAATTTTGAGTTTTGTTGCAAAATCTTTGCTTGCTTGGCAGGTTTTCGCTGGCACACTTCGACCATAGATTGAGTTTATTGCAAAAAAGAGTCCCGATGAGATATCGAGGCTCTTTTTGTTTGATTTTTTCTTTGTTGTCTTCGAAATCGCGCTTTCCGAAAAGATTATTCTTGGTATAATAAAAATATGGAAATTGTAATTTTTATTTTTCTTATATTGCTCCTGGCCACCGGAATTATTGGAGTGATTTTCCCGTTAATGCCAGGTTTGCCATTTATGTTTCTGGCAGTTTTGATTTATTCAATATTTGATAAATTTAAACATATTTCTAACAACGAGATTTTTGTCCTTTTATTGATCGTTCTTGTTTCGATATCGATAGACTATCTTTCTGGAGTCCTGGGAGCTCGTTTGTCTGGGGCGTCAGCGAAAGGGACTCTTGGTGGATTAATAGGATCGTTAGTCGGATTAGTCGTTTTCCCTCCTTTTGGCATCTTTCTTGGATTAATTGCCGGCGTCATCATTGCAGAATTAATTTACAATAGATCAAGTATCAAAAAAGCGACCAAAGTGGCGACTGGTGCACTGGTTGGTTCCTTTGTGGGAATTCTATTAAATATTATTTTGGCATTAACATTTTTAACTATTTTTGTTTTTGCTTTCTGGAGATAAGTGAAGAAAACTAAACAAGCAATTTTTGCAATTTCTGGAGTTGCTGGATCGGGCAAAGATTCTGTTATAGAAAAACTCTGGGACAATCCAGATTTTGCTACCTCCGTTTCTTATACAGATCGACCTATCCGACCGGGTGATATCCCCGGAAGAACTTATAATTTTATTTCGAAAGAAGAGTTCGACGATGCTATTGCTAATAAGGAATTTGTCGAATGGGAACAGGTCAGGGGAGAATACCGGTACGGCCGCAAAAAAGCAGACATGGATAAATTGATTGCTTCCGGCAAGACGATTATTATGCACGTTGATGTTGTCGGCGCCCAAAAATTCAAAAAGTTATATCAAGCCACAACAATTTTTATCATGCCGCCAAGTTTAGAGGAAGCGATCAGACGGATCGATAAACGTGGTAGCGACACGGAAGAGGCGAAGAAAGTACGAATTGATCGCTATAGCTTGGAGATGTCTTACAAGAATAAATTTGACCATATTCTAGTAAATGATGATCTTGGTAAAGCTCAAGAAGAGCTTGTTTCTATTATTAATAAAGAAAATTACAAAAGATTAAAGAATAGCAAAACTAATAAAATAGTTTTCTTGTCTTTGTTCATGTTATTGTTTGTGATTTTGTCTTTTGGCTCTGCCTTTGCTTTTTATCAATATCAAAAGTCTGTCGAAAAAAAGGAAGTGGCTGATTCTCCAGTTGAAACAGTCGAGGAAACACCAATTCAGGAAGTTGTCGAAACACCAAAAGAGATAGTACCGCCAGTAAAGGTGCCGACTGCTGAGGTTAAGAAAAAGATTACGACTAATCCGCCCAAGACAACAACAACTACCCAAAATATCGCGGAGACGACCAAGAAAAATACTGATGGTTCTACAACCACGACCGTTTCAACTGGTGGCGCGATCAATGAGTCTGATCTAACAAAAATTTCTGACGGTACGGTTGTCAACTCTCCCGATGAAATTCCTTATATCGATGAAACTGGGAAGTATCCAGATATGGGCAAAACCATGGATGAATATCTTAAAAATATTTTGAAGTGGAAGACAGAAGTTTCTTCGATGAAGGGCATAACTCTTAGAAATGCGGGAGCTACCGGCTGGAATGGACAATATCTGGGAAGCTACACCATTTCGGCCAATGACATTATTACCAGCGCAAAAGGATCTATCATTATTAATACTTACTATATAGAAACAGACTATTGCTCTCCGGAGAAATATTTTCCTGATTGTGAAAGTGAATATGCTAAGTTTATTTTTGCTCATGAGTATGGTCATCACTACACTCTTTATCACAAGTGGATCGATTGGAACCTCAAAAATGGTATTCGTTTTCCTGATAGCTATTATTCTCTGCGCCCGCTTTCAAAGACAGCGACTGCAACGGATTACTCTTTGGGTTGGTCAAATTGTGAAATAGAGATAATCGCTGAAGATTACTCATACTTTTTTTCTGGTTACGGTCTTCATCAAATGAGGACAGCCTATGGCTATCCATCAACATCAATCAAAAATTGGTTAATTAATATCGGAGATCAATCACTTTTAAATAGCGTCAATAATTCTGCTCCGACAGTTTCGATAACTGCGCCCGCTGAAGGTGCTACGTTATCCGGAATCTTCAAGGTAAGCGCGAACGCAGATGACGACCTTGGGGTCTCAAAGGTATCTTTTTATATTGGTGACAATTTAGTTGGCGAGGACGTCTCGTCTCCATACGAATTTGATATAAATTCAACATCTTACGCCAATGGGGCGTATGTGTTGAAGACTGTTGCGTCCGACGGCACTTTAACTGCTGAAAAGACCATTAATGTAATATTCGAAAATGCAGTGGTCGATTTGGTCAAGCCGACTATCAGTATCTTATCTCCGGCGACAAATCCATTTGACCTTGTCGGCAATCAATTATCCATTCGAATTCAAGCGACTGACAATGTGGCGATCGACAGAATTGAAGCCTATTTTGAGGGAGAATTTCAACAAAGCTGGAAAGTGTCATTATTGAATTTGTCAGTTTCTTTCCAGGGTTTGCCCGTCGGCATTTATAACCTAATGTTCAAGACGTTTGATACTGCGGGTAATAGTAGCGAAGTAGAACTAGTTGTGAATAAATCAGAGTAATCTGTTGATAACTTCTTGTATACTTCGAGGGATAACGCAATATTTCAAAGATCAGCAATCCCGAACAGAGATTTTTAATATATTATCGTTTACAGGAGCCGAAAAATTAGTTTGTTGATAAATATACGGCCAAAACAACTATATATAGTATATATGTCTATACAATAGCCACTACATCTAGTGGTTATTTTATTTGAAAACATTGACCGAACAAAGAGCGAATAGTAAAATAGTACTTACCGTCGGATAAAAGACATATGCTCTTGCGGCAAAATCTAAAAAATATAAATAGTTATTGGAGGGATAGATGTTCAAGAAGATTCGAAAAAGAAACGGCAAAATCGTCGATTTTGATGTCGCAAAAATAGCCAAAGCTATCGGCAAGGCTGGCAAGGCCACTGGTGAATTTGGCGACGATGTTGCTATGAGATTGGCCGACAAGGTTCTAAAGACTGCAGAAGAGAAACTCAGAAGAAAAATTCCGACAGTTGAAGAGGTGCAGGATATTGTTGAGGATGTGATACTAAGCTCAACCCATAAGTTAACAGCCCGTGCTTATATCATTTATCGCCAAAAGCATGCTGAAATGCGTGAACTGGCCGAGACTCAGAAGGTTGATCTGATGGATCAATATCTCAACAATATTGACTGGCAGGTCAAGGAAAATGCCAATATGGCATATTCTCTTCAGGGTTTGAACAATTACGTTGCCGGCGAGATCTCCAAGAGTTATTGGCTTAATAAGATTTATACTCCAGAAATTTGCAGAGCCAATTCTGAAGGTGACATGCATATTCATGATCTTTCTATCCTCTCAACCTATTGTGTTGGTTGGGATCTGCAAGATCTTTTAACAGTTGGTTTCAGAGGTGCAGATGGCAAGATCGAATGCAAGCCTCCAAAGCATCTTCGTACTGCGCTAGGTCAGCTTGTAAACTTTTTCTATACTCTTCAGGGTGAATCCGCTGGTGCTCAAGCAGTTTCCAACTTTGATACTCTTTTGGCGCCATACATTCGTTATGACAATCTTGGACACGACGAATTGAAGCAAAACTTGCAGTCATTTCTTTTTAACATGAATGTACCAACCAGAGTCGGCTTTCAGACTCCATTTACTAATGTTACTCTTGACTTGACCTGCCCAAGCACACTTGCTGATGAGCCCGTCATGCTTGGTGGCAAACCACAAAAGGAAACCTATAAAGATTTTCAAAAGGAAATGGATCTCTTCAATGATGTCTTTGCGGAAGTTATCGCCGAGGGCGATGCTAAAGGCAGAGTCTTCACTTTCCCGATCCCGACATACAATATTACAAAGGATTTCGATTGGGACAACAAAAATATTAATAATGTCTGGAAGATGACAGCCAAATATGGCATCCCATATTTCTCTAACTTCGTAAATTCCGACATGAATCCAGAAGACGCCAGAAGCATGTGCTGCCGACTCAGGCTTGATAATAGAGAGCTTCGCAAACGTGGTGGTGGACTCTTCGGTGCCAATCCATTGACTGGCTCAGTCGGTGTTGTCACTGTTAACTTGCCTCGTCTCGGCTATCGCTCCCGTGACAAGAGAGAATTCTTCTACAATCTTACCTATATCATGGATCTAGCCAAAGAATCACTTGAGATGAAGAGAAAAGTTTTGGAGAATATGACCGAATCAGGACTTTATCCTTACACCAAGTTTTATCTTCGCAATGTCAAGAAACGTGATGACAAATTCTGGTCAAATCACTTCTCAACCATCGGGCTCGTCGGACTCAATGAAGCTTGTCTCAATCTTCTTGGTCGCGATATCGCTACCGCCGAAGGCCAACAATTCTCGAGAGAAGTCCTAGAGTTTATGCGCGAAAAGATCTACGGCTATCAGGAGGAGACTGGCAATTACTTCAATTTGGAAGCAACTCCAGCTGAAGGCACATCATTCAGATTGGCGCTTAAAGACAAGAAGATGTATCCAGAAATCATGGTTGCAAACGAAGATGCCTATCAGGAAAATGGTACTTCACCATATTATACAAACTCTTCGCAAATTCCTGTCGACTATACTGATGATATCTTCGAGAATCTCGATCTTCAGGACGATCTTCAGACAAAATATACTGGCGGCACGGTAGTCCATCTCTTTGTCGGTGAGGAGATAACAGACATTGAGGCGGTCAAGAGCTTAGTCAAAACAATCTGCGAAAATTACCACCTTCCTTACTTCACCATTACACCAACATTTTCAGTCTGTCCAAACCACGGCTATATTGCCGGCAAAGTCATGACCTGCGAGAAATGTGGCTCACAGAACGAAGTCTATTCTAGAATCGTTGGCTATATTAGACCAATTCAGCAGTGGAATAGTGGTAAAAGAGCGGAATTCGATGATCGCAAAACCTACAAAATGACTTCGGCTAAAAAGAAGAAATTAGAGGCTATTATAGAGACCGAAAAGATGGAATTTGTCGAAGAAATGACAGCAAAATCTTCAAAGAAAAAAGAAGAATGTGTCGAAGTAGCACCTGCTCTTGCAGAAGTCGCACTTGAAGGCGAACAAGCGGCATTAATCTAATGCAAATTGCGGGAATACAAAAGATAACTCTCGTTGATTTCCCTGGACATGTAGCAGCCACGATATTCACTCGTGGCTGTTCTTTCCGTTGCCCGTTTTGTCATAACCCCGAGTTAGTTTTACCAGATAAATTCAACCCATTACTCTCCGAGAAACAGATTTTTGATTTCTTAGAATCTCGCTATGGCAAGCTTTCGGGCATTTGTGTGACCGGAGGTGAGCCACTTTTTCAGCCAGACTGCGACAAATTTGTGGCACATCTCAAAGCTCTTGGTTTTGACGTCAAGCTCGATACCAACGGTTCTTTCCCCGAGAGGCTTGAGAGTATTATTGAAAATGGCGACATCGATTATATTGCCATGGATATAAAGTCGGCGCCTACAAAGTATGACAAAACCGTCGGTACGAAAATAAGCGTTTCCAAGATCGAGAAAAGTATCGATCTGATTATGACTTCTGGTATTGACTATGAATTTCGCACGACTGTCTGCCATCCGCTACATGAAGTTGCTGACTTTGAAAAAATAGGTGAGATGATCAAGGGCGCAAAGCGCTACTTTATTCAAAACTACAAAAAGACAAAACAGATTGACGAAGAGTCTGATTTCCAATCTTTTTCAGATAAAGAAATTAAAGAAGCCAAAAAAATAATGCTTAAATATGTGAGCGAAGTCGGAACAAGATAGGTCTAAAACGAGACAAGGACGCGGAGCCCGATGGGCCCGCGTCCTTGCTGATGCGCGATCTATTCGCTGAAGAGTCGGCTAGTGTTGCCGACCAGGTCATTCTCGACCGCCTTGCAGGCGGCGAGGATGGCGTTCATAGCGGCAACGTGGTCGGACTTGCCGTGACCGATGATGCAGACTTTCTGAACGCCGAGGAGGGGACAGCCGCCGTAGACACGGTAGTCGAGCACCTTACCGATGCGGCGGAAGAGGAGGAAAGCCAGCAAGGCATCGAGCCAATTGGCCTTCGCAACACTCTTGAGGTAGGGGAAGAAGCCCTCGGCTTCTTTGAGCAAAGCATTGCCGGTGAATCCGTCGCAGACGACGACGTCGGCTTCGCCGTTCATGATGTCTTGACCTTGGACGTTGCCGATGAACCCCCGGGTTCCGACGAGAAGCTTGTGTGCCTCTTGTACTGCGGCATTGCCCTTAGTTGACTCTTCGCCGACCGACAGGAGCCCGATCTTTGGGGCGATGATTCCGGTGGTTGAGGCATAAGCCCAGCCGAGTAGAGCAAATTGCCGAAGCTGTTCGGCCTTACAGTCGACCATGGCGCCGGAATCAAGCAGGATCGTCCTGCGACCGTAGGAACGGGGCAGGATTGTCGCGATGGCCGGACGACCAGTCATGCCGTGAATCCGTCCAAGCATCATTGTCGCTGCCGCAGCAGTCACAGCAGTGTTGCCGAGACTAACAATGGCGTCAGCCTCACCATTCCTGGTGATGTCGATGGCTTTGATCAGAGATGTGTCTGTTCTCAGTCTGATCGAAAGATCAACCTTCGTATCGTCCTCGATCTTGTTCGGAGCATGGACGATGATGATCCTCTTGTGCCCCGCTACGCCATTCTTGGCCAGAAGGAGAGATAGTGTCGGCTGGTCTCCGACCAGCTTGACCATAAGGTCAGGTTTGGCAAGGACAGCTTCTGCCGCCCCCATCACAGTCGCTTCGGGCGCTTTGTCTCCGCCCATCGCATCTAAGGCGACAGTTCGCATGGGTGTATCATCCTTTCGTGGTAGCATTGCGAGATGCCGATATAATAACACAAAATCAAAAAATTTCAATCAATTATTAAGTGTTTTTCAATTACACATTGATTTATTTTTTGATAAGATAAAAAAAGATAAATAAGGAGAAGAATGGATATAGTGCAAAAAGCCAAGGAATATTGTCTTGAAGTTGTTTCGTCTCATGAGGATATTTTTGATTTAAAGAGTCATATTCCGGAGGCTGAAAAATGGGCCAAAATGATTTTAAAGGAGCACCCAGAGGCTGACCAGGAGACAGTTTTGCTTTCGGTTTGGTTGCACGACGTGTCTCATTATGTCGGCGACAGAGATTCTGATCATGCGGTTCGTTCTGAAAAAATGGCCAGAGAATTCTTGGCCAAGGAAAATTATCCCGCCGATAAGATTGAAAAAGTGGCCAATTGTGTCAGATCTCACCGCTGTCGGGATATTCAGCCAGAGACTGTCGAGGGGAAAATAATGGCTTGTGCTGATTCGGCTAGTCATATGACTGACCACTGCTATATCGATGTCATGCATCGAGGCCGTTTTGATTATGCTTCGGGTAAGATCGAGAGAGATTATCGTGATGTTGGCTTATTTCCCGAAGTCCAGGCTAAGTTGACGCCACTGTATAATAGTTGGAAGAAGCTCCTAGAAGAATATCAAAAGCTTGGCATAGCCAATGAAAAAGTTGTGCCATATGATTGTTAGAAAATGACCTACAAAACACATCTTTCAACCGGCTTGTTGTTTTCAGCGATCGTTTTCTTGTTAATTTATGAAATAAATCTCTCGCCAACTTTAGTAATTGTCTTAATATTCTTCACTGTCCTCGGATCGGGCACGCCAGACCTCGACACGCCGACAGGCGGACTTTGGGATAAGATTCCAGCTGGAGGAATACTGAGTCGCATTATTAAGCCAGTCTTTATCGGAGGCCACAGGCATCTTTCGCATTCATTTGTTGGCATGGCGATATTTGGTTTTTTGGCATTATTATTGATCAAATTAATCTCTAAGAGCGCAATCATCGAAGTCCCGATAGATCTTAGCCTGATCGCGTTTCTCATCGGATATTCGTCTCACCTAATCGCTGACATGTTTACTGAAGCTGGCGTACCTTTGCTTTTCCCACTAGACTACCATTTTGGTATACCGCCAAATCCACTAGAAAAGGTCAGGATTAAGACCGGCAAGTGGTTTGAGAACTTGATTGTTTATCCAGCAGTCAATTTATTACTACTTTGGGTTGTTATTTATTACGTCAAAAACAGGGTCTAGTATTGGCTGATTTGGCCGTTTCTCTCTTTGTAATTGCTAATTGAAATTGTATTAGCTGTATTTTGGCTCGCAAAGCCAATATTTATTACAAAAAGTGAACCACCTCTATGGATTTTTTGCCATATTTGCTATATCATGGTGTTGTAAAGCATGGTCGAGCTTTTAAAAAATTAGGTAACTAGATTTTTTAAATTAGAGTGTGTAGTTGTTCAGGTGAATTCGCAAATCGTTTTTGTTTTGGCACTAATTTAAAATCTATTGTTAAGGTACAAAATGGATCAGAAAAACACTAGGGATGAAGATTTCGTTCCTGCTGAACCAAATCAGAAACTGTTCATTGGCGGACTCGCTTGGGCTGCAACTGATGAGGATCTAAAATCAGCCTTCGCTCCTTTCGGTGAAGTCGTTTCTGCTTCAGTTGTGAGATACCCAGATACCGGCAGATCAAAAGGTTTTGGTTTTGTCGAGTACGCAACTGTTGAAGAGGCTTCTAAAGCCAAAGAAGAGCTTGACGGCAAGGAAATCGCCGGCAGAGCTATCAAAGTTGATTTTGCACGTCCTGCAAAAAGAAGAGAAGACAGAGACGAGAGATAATATCTCTGTCCCCAAGAAAAAATACCCCCTTTTTACAGGGGGTATTTTTGTTAGCAAAAAATAATTAAATTTAAAAAGCTCCATTTTTTGAGTTGTCGGTTTTTTTAGTGTAATATACGCGTAGAGGAGCGTGTTATATTGACCAATTTATATATTAGTTGTATAATATCCAAATATGATCGCAATCAATCGTAAAATGCGACTTTTGAATAAGCTCAAGTCGCCCAGTGATATCAAAAAATTTTCTGTTCGGGAGCTAGAGACTCTTGCTATTGAGGTTCGCACTTTTTTGATTAAAACGATTGCCAAAAACGGTGGTCACTTAGCTTCAAATCTAGGTACCGTCGAGCTCTCCATTGCTCTCCATTATGTCTATAATTCTCCAAAAGATAAGTTGGTCTGGGACGTCGGGCATCAAGCCTACACTCACAAGCTTTTGACCGGTCGCTACGGCCAATTTTCTAATATTAGAAAGATGGGTGGCATTAGTGGATATCTCAAGATTGCTGAAAGTGAACATGATGCTTTTGGCGCTGGTCATGCCGGTACGGCCGTATCGGCTGCTCTTGGTATGGCTGAAGCTAGAGATCTGAAGGGTGAAGACAATGAAGTCATCGCAATCTTGGGCGATGGCAGTCTGACCAATGGTCTTACTTATGAAGGGATTAACAATATTGGTGAAAGATCGTCAAATATCACGCTAGTTCTTAATGATAACAAGTGGTCAATTTCCAAGAATGTTGGAGCGATGGCCAAATATCTTGCTCGACTTTCCTCGATTCATATCTCAGAGGATCCCAAGACTGACTTTGAGTCAATTTTTCACGCACTGGGATTTACATATTTTGGACCAATTGAGGGACACAACACTCAGAAATTAATAAACACTTTCAAGCTGGCCAAAGAGACAAAAGGCCCCAAGCTCATACATGTTATTACTACTAAGGGATCCGGCTATGAATACTCAGAGCTCAGTCCTGACAAATTTCATTTTACAAGCCCTTTCATTCTCGAATCGGGTAAGCTTGAGAAGAAATCAAAAGGGATGACTTATTCTGAGGCTTTTGGCAATGCCATGATTCGATTGGCCAAGAAAGACAAAACAATCGTCGGTATTACTGCGGCTATGCCGTCTGGAACTGGTCTCGAAGCTTTTGCTAAAGAATTTCCCTTGAGATTCTTCGACACTGGCATAGCTGAATCTCATGCTGTTACTTTTGCTGGTGGACTTGCCATCTCGGGAATGAAGCCAGTTGTGGCGATATACTCTTCATTTTTACAGAGAGCTTATGATCAAATTCTTCATGATATCTGTTTACAGAAGTTGCCCGTCGTTTTTGGCGTTGATCGCGCTGGCATTGTTGGCTCTGACGGCCCGACTCATCATGGCCTTTTCGATCTCTCGTATTTAAGAAATATTCCATGCTTATCCATATTGGCCCCGAAAGACGAAAATGAGCTTGGCCATATGCTGTCTTCTGCCCTGAAAGCCGAAAGGCCCGTTGCTATCAGATATCCAAGGGGTGAGGGCTATGGTGTTAAAATCGATGAAAGATTCAAGAATATTCCGATTGGTAAAGCCGAAAAATTATTGAGTGGCAAAGACGTCGCTATTTTGGCTGTTGGCACTATGGTTTACCCAGCGGTCGAAGCGGCTCAAAAATTGGCAGAGAGCGATATTTCGGCGACAGTTTACAATGTGCGAAGTATTAAGCCGATTGACCAAGAGATGATCACCTCAGCAATTAAAATTGGCAATGTCATTACTGTCGAAGAAAATGTTCTTGACGGCGGCTTTGGCTCGTCGATCCTAGAAGAAGTCGAAAGACGAAATGCTAAGGGCGTTAATATTAAAAGAATTGGCATCTCTGGTTTTGTTGAGCATGGCGAAATCAGTGAATTGAAGGAAAAACATGGTCTCACAGCTGAAAATATCTTTCAAAAAGCTTTAGAATCTGTTAAGACTAAATCATAAATAATCTAGGCTCAGGGGGAAAAATTATGTCAGATCAAATCAAAATTGAACAGGTCAAACAAACGCTCTCTGAGTATAAAGAAAAAATTGAAATAGAACTGAAGCGTTATTTGGAGCGCAAAACAAAAGAAGCCTACAAGGTTTCTCCTCATTGTGGCGAGATGCTTGATGCTATTACCGATATTACAATGCGCGGTGGCAAAAGAATTAGGGCGGCTTTGATTTACTACAGTTACATCGCTCATGGCGGCAAAGATCTTGATATGGCACTCAAAGCTTCGATGTCGATAGAGCTAGCTCAGACATATCTCCTTATTCATGACGACATAATAGATCAGGACAGTCTTAGGCGTGGCGGTAAAACAATCCACAAGATTTTTGAAAAAATTGCCTCAGAGCGCTATAAGAGCAAGGTTAGTCCGATTCATTATGGCCGATCGGTTGCGATTTTGGCTGGTGATACAGCCTCTGGCTTCAGCAACGAGATCATAGCTGAGCTTAATGTTGCACCAGAGCTAATTCATCGGTCTCTTCTTGAGCTCAATAAAATGTATAACAAAGAGTACTACGGCCAGCTATTGGATATCAATTCCGAATTGGTCGAGAATATTATTCGTTCTCAGGTGATTCAAGTTCATGAGCTCAAGACTTCTCCCTATACTTTTGATACGCCATTGAAACTAGGTGCTATTTTGGCTGGTGCTTCCGAGAAATCAGCCGAGCAATTGAGCAAATATACCATTCCTCTTGGAGTTGCCTTTCAAATACAAGATGACATACTCGGCATGTTCGGCGATGAGAAGAAGATTGGCAAGTCTGTTGTCTCGGATCTCAGAGAGGGAAAACGAACCCTCCTTATTCTTGATGCATTGAGAAAAGCCAACAAGCAACAAAAAGAAATTATTCTCAAAAATCTTGGCAACAGATCAGTCGGAGTTAAAGATCTTGAAGAGGTTAAAGAAGTTGTTGTCGAGACAGGATCACTCAAGGAATCAAGAAATTTGGCCAAAAAGTTTGTCGAAAAAGCAATCAAAGGAATAGAACACTTAAAATTGGTTAAAGAGGGTCAGGACTTTCTTTTGCAGATTGCTGGCTATATGGTGAATAGAGAGAACTAATATGAGGGAAAAGATGGAAGTAATACTTTTGAATAAATTTTATGGTTATTGCCCTGGACTCAAGCGATCATTGAAGGTTGCTGATGATGTTGCTAAAGAAGCAATAAAGGAAAACAAAAAGATATATTTTGATGTACCTTTGGCTCACAATGAGATCGTCGAAAAGAATCTTGAAGAAAAAGGCTTTATCGAAACAGAACTTTCTGAATCTTCTGATGGCAAAGACAATCTTTTCTTAGTCTCTGCTCATGGGGCTAGCAGCGAAAAAATCGCTTGGCTTAGAGACCATAATTTTGTTGTTAGATCAGCGACTTGCCCGACGGTCAGAAGAGTCCAGGATATCGCTATTAAAGATCGCAAAGATGGCTATCAGATTGTTTTGTTTGGTAAGAAAGATCATGCCGAAATCTTAGGAGTGAATGGTTGTATCGATAATTCAGCCGTCGTCATCAAATCCGCACAAGAGGCGATAGACCTGAAATTTGATCATAAGATTTCGATTATCTGTCAAACAACTTTTCCGGTTAAAGAATTTGAAGAGGTTGTGAAGTTGATCAAAAAAAATAATCCCAAGATCGAAATAGTTATCAGAAAGACAATTTGTCCGATTGTTGAGGGTAGAATTCACAAGGTCTGCGATTTTGCTAAGAAATCAAAAGTTGATTTAGGAATTGTTGTCGGATCGATCACAAGTAGTAACACCAAACAGCTCAACCAAAAGCTTGGCGAATTTATACCGACTATTATGGTCGGTGACGAGGATGATATTAGTGAAAAAGATTTCCAAAATATAAATAAAGTTCTAGTCGTATCTGGTACCTCGGCTCCGCCAGAAGTAGTTGAGAGGGTCGCTGAGAAAATTAGAAGCTTCGCTTAGAGCTTGTCGATCTCTCTCATCAATTCGTCAAAAATATCTTTCTCGGCGACAGTTTTAAGTATCTGATCTTTTTTAAATATTACGGCTTTACCTTTGCCGCCAGCGATACCAATATCAGCTTCCTTGGCTTCTCCTGGACCGTTGACGATACAGCCCATGACTGCGACTGTGATCGGTTTTTCGATGTGGGCCAACTGTTCCTCAACTTTATTAGCCAGGGCAATTAGGTTTATTTCGGTTCGGCCACATGTTGGGCAAGATATCAATGTTGCCCCACGCTCTCTAAGTTTTAACGATTTTAATATTTCCCAAGCAACCCTGACTTCTTCCTCTGGATCGGCCGTGAGCGAGACTCTGATAGTATTGCCGATACCTTCGTTCAAGAGTATCCCGAGGGCGATCGAGCTTTTAATAATGCCGGTCTTGGGCGTACCAGCTTCTGTCACACCAAGATGAAGGGGATAATCGACTTTTTCCGCAAGCATCCGATAAGCCTCAACGGTACGCAGAACATCAGAAGCTTTGAGTGAAATAACGATATCGTTAAAATTGAGGTCTTCTAGAATTTTAATATGATGGAGGGCGCTTTCGATCATGGCTTGCGGCGTGCGGCCGTACTTCTCTTCAAATTCCTTTTCAAGCGATCCAACATTAACACCAATTCTTATAGGCACGCCACGTTCTTTACAGGCTTTGACGACGGCCTCGGTCTTCTCTTGACTGCCGATATTTCCTGGATTGATGCGCACCTTGTCGACGCCATTTTCGATCGCTTTGAGGGCTAATTTGTGGTCAAAATGAATATCAGCAACTAGGGGAATGTTAATTCCTTTTTTTATCTCCTTGATTGCCTCGGCTGCGGTTATATCTGGGACAGTAACGCGAATAAGTTCGCAACCACATTTCTCAAGTCGCAAGATTTGGGCAATGGTGGCTTTGGCGTCTCGAGTGTCGGTGTTGCACATTGACTGGACGACGACAGGATTATCTCCTCCCATTTTTAACGAGCCGATCTTGATTTCTTTTGTTGTGTGTTTTGTATTCATGAGATCATTATAACTTTTTATCTTTGAACTTCAACTCTAATATTGACAAATAAGTGATTTAGTTGTATAGTCACGCTAACGAAAATCGTCGGGAGGTTTACTATGACGAATCCGTTTTCGCTCAGGGTCAACGCGATCCTGGCACTTCTTGCTCAGGGGCAATATATCGCCCCCATGATGATTACGGCCGAAGACCGTGTCAACTCTGCTGTCATGTCGCTGATCGCTCAGCACATGTCACAGGAGAATCTTCTTCATGTCGTTGCAGATCTGGGGCCAGAAATGGTCCGGGTAGTTGTCATGAGTGCCGACCCGATCTCGGCAATCAGAATCTGCCTGACTCTCCCGGATTATGCGACGCTCATCAGAGAGCGCAGCATCTGTGACCAGATCGTGCCGGCTTTTCAGGAGTTTCTGGCTGAGTCCGGCGATCACCGTGTCGACAGCGAGGATGACCTCAAGGTCATGTTCCAGCGTCTGCGGGAATTCTGTCCGGACATGGCCGCTTTGGTCCTGACCTTCGCCCCGCCGGGCATCGCCCTGCAGGAATGTGGCGACTAATGCCACGCAACATTCACAACATTAAGGGGAGGTGGAGAGCTTGCGCGTCCCGATATTCATCGGGACGCGCTCTGCGTATTTGACAAAAAAATTATACAACTATATAGTGATTCTAATGAAAAAAAGGCATAAATCTTATTTCCTGATACTGAAGGGAATAAGACTGTGCCTCTGGGATAAAAAATGACTCGCTCCGGCGAGCCTTTTTTTATTCTGCACATCAAAAACGAAGGGAGGACACTGAAATGGCGTCAATGCGAGTCCATCTCACCAGAGATGAATACTTGTCTGTTGTCGACAATCTTCAGGGTCTTCCTGGGGATTTACGACGCATCGTCCGTTTGGCTGAGATCATCGCCAATGACTGTTTGGAAGGAATCTTTCGTCGAGACGGTACTCCTGCGATTGTTCACTCTCGAGCCATGGCTACCAAGGCTTGGGAATTGGGAATTTCACCGCGCGGTCAAGCGATTGCTTGGCTTCACGATGTTCTGGAGGAAAATCCCAGTATCACTCCATGGAGCATCTATTGGTCCTATGGCCCATACGATGGCGCTTCCATTACCGATGGTGTCATCGCTCTGACCAAATGTCTCTGGATGAGCGACGAAGTTTACTTCGGTCGCATCATAGAGGCCTCCATTGTCAATTGGGAGGTCATTGTCGATAAGATGATCGATCGTTGGCACTTCCACTCTGACTCCTACAATGGACCGGTGGAAAAGGAGCTTGCCAAGATCGAGCAAACTCAAGGGATTTTCCTTGATACTTGCCTTGAATGCGCCGATCTTGCTCCTAACTGGTTCAGGCCAAGTTATGACAACTTGCTGAACGACATCATAGTAGAGGCCGACAACCGCTACCGCGTGCTCACGAGCCGCTAGACCTCGCTCTGTTATCCAGCGCGGGGTCTTTTCGTTATCCCCAGAAGTTACTGTTTTCCACAGTTGATATATACCGGAGGGGGGTATATTGTGGAAACAAGGGGGTATGCCGGTGGATAAAGAAAAGTATCCACAATTAAGATTAATTTCAGGAAAAAATGAAGCATCAGTCAACATACAATAGATTGCGACGCATCGAAGGACAAATAAGGGGAATTGAGGAAATGATTTCTAAAGATCGTCCTGTTGAGGAAATTTTTGTTCAGCTCTCAGCGGTTAAGTCCTCAATGTCTTCGACTCTTTCTTCTTTCATTGAGTCATTGTTTGAAAAAGGTGCAGATGAGAAATCTCTTTCAGAAGAACAGATTAGACTCATATTACGTTCTATAAGGTAGTTATATTAAAATGCTCCCGATAAATCGGAAGCATTTTTTATTGCTAATTTAATTCAAATTTTTTAAGGATTAATTTAGAGCTACTATGGCTCCAGCAATTATCGCCAGAAAGGCAACAATTATTAGAGCAGCGAATTCGTAGTGCTTAATGTTCTTTATATCGACATCGTCAGTGCCGATTCTAAAGAGGTCTTTAGTTTTTTTCTTTTTTACCATTTCTCTCCTTTTTTAATTCGCTTTATTAGCGAAATTAGATCATTATATCAATAATAAAACATTTTGTCAAGAGGTAATAGCAGAAATAAATGTTATAATAATATTTGCTTCAGATGCTCCGATCATTTATAATGTTATCTATAATATCATTTATTGTACGAGGAGAAGGCGATGGGAAGCGAAAAAATTATCGTAGTTGATGAGGAGACTTGTATAGGTTGCGGCACTTGTGAGGGTATTGCGCCTGAATATTTTAAGATAGAAGATGGTGTCTCCAAGGTTATTGCTCCTTATTCTGAAGCTGACGACGAAGTTATCGAGGAAGCAATTAACAATTGTCCAGTTCAGGCCATATCTTTGCAAACAAAGGCAGAGAAAAAGTAAACTCGAATTGAAGAGAGGGGATTTTGGCACTATTATTTATTTCTTGGTGGTATGGTGACCAGTTCAAAAATGTCTTAAATTACATAAGAGCCTTTTTGTTGTATCTTTTTGATTTTTTTTCTGTCAGGATTTGTGTCTCCACTCTTTTCTCTGTTTGGCGTCGAGACAAGATTTCTTTTGAAGGTCTAAGCTTGCCCCGTATTATAGAGGCAATTTTGCTCAATTTTGCTTCGAGATTAGTTGGTTTTGTGGTTAAAACATTCACTTTGGCGGCATACGTTTCAGCAAACATTATTTTTACTGCTATTTTTTGCGTATTTTTATTTATTTGGTTGACATTTCCGATATTTATTGCGGCCATGATTTTTTATGGCATATTAAACATTTTAAATGTATGACCGAGAACAATATTCACATAAAATCAAAAGGTACTATATACAGCCAAGCGATATTAATTGACGGATTTTTTTCAAGTATTTTTGGCAAGATTATATTATCAGCAGTCTGGATATCGGGACTTATTTCTTTTGTCGTTCTTATTTTAAATTACGCCAATATTGTAAATGTTAATTTCGCTAACGAAAACATTGGTATCTCATATATTTTTTCAGCAATCTTTATCGGCTATATGGCTTTGCGTTCCTTTTTTATTAAAAGGATAAAAGATGCCTCGCTCATTAGTCCTGCCCAAGCAAAAGAAAAAATATCCAAGGGCGAAAGATTAAACCTCTTTGACTGTTTTTCTTACGAGACTGCCCTTGTTTTAAATAAGACATTTTTTAAAGATGAAGTTAGCGGTTTGGAATTTGTCCGAGGAGTTGTTGATTCTAAGGAATTAAGATTTATTTTGGTCAGGCTTGGAATCGGTCAAGATGACTTGGCCAAAGTTATTCAGAAAGAGATTAATATCTTGCCGCTTCTAACATCGGCCTTAGATTGTGCTATTGAGTATGGAGATAATTCTATAACTTCAGGAGATATATTCCTTGCTCTTTATAGAAAGTCAGATGACTTGGCAAAATTTATGAAGGATCTGCAAATTGAAGAAATAGATATCAAAAGTCTTGTCTCTTGGCAGAAAAAAATAACACAAGAGATAAAATCTCGCCGAGGTTTTTTCAATAAGAATAATTTAATTAGAACTGGCGGTATTGGTAAAGATTGGATTTTTGGCTACACTAATGCGTTGAAGCGTTATTCGATCAACCTGACAGAATCAATCAAAAGTTATGGCCTAGAAGTCGAAGTTGTCGGCAGAAAGAAGGAGATAAATGCTATCAAAGAAGCCTTGTCTCAAAGCCAAAATGCAAATGTGATCGTTGTTGGTAATGTTGGAGTTGGCAAGCACACGACTGTTCTTGGTTTTGCTAAAGAGGTTCTTCAAGGCGAAATAGGCGAAGGCCTTGCTCATGATGATGTTTATCAACTAGACGTAGAATCACTCCTCTCTGGCTCAAATGATGTGGCCGCTACTTTTTCGGAAATATTGTCTGAAGCGTCATATGCTGGAAATGCGATTCTATTAATAGAGAACATAGATAATCTTTTTTCCTCAACAAGAGTCGGTACGGCTGATCTAACTGAAATTATCCTGCCTTATCTTGAGCACAAGTCTCTGCATATTGTTGGCACATGTGAGACAGAGCCATACAATGAATTTATTTTAACGAATAACTCTCTTGTTCAGCATTTTGTTAGAGTTTCTGTTAATGAACCAAAAGATGAAGAAATGATTGCAATCTTGGAGGACTCTGCTCTAATGATTGAGAGCAAGACTAAATCAATCTTGACCTATGAGGCTATTAAAGCGGCGATAAAGGGTGCTGACAAATACATGGTCAATCTGACAAATCCCGAGAAAACTATCAATTTACTAGAAGGTACTGCAACAAAAGCGACAACGGAAAGAGGAAGCACAATCGTTTTGGTTAAAGATGTTGAGAATTATTTATCTGAAAAATATGCTCTGCCGACGGCCGAGGCTCAGGAAGATGAGAAAGTAAAACTTCTTGATTTGGAAAAAATAATGCACGAATCTGTTATTGGCCAGGATGAAGCCATTAAGGCTATTGCCAATGCAATGAGGAGGGCCAGGGCCCAGGTAACCGACTCTAAGAAACCGATTGGCTCTTTTCTTTTTCTTGGTCCAACCGGAGTCGGCAAAACTGCCACTGCAAAATCTTTGGCCAGGGCTTATTTCGGTTCTGAAACAAGCATGATCCGTTTTGATATGTCGGAGTATCAAAACAGCTCGGACATTTACCGACTTATCGGAACTAAGGACGAGGCGGGTAATCTGACCACAGCTGTCTCGGAGAAACCATTTTCCCTTCTCCTTTTTGATGAAATCGAGAAGGCTAATCCTGATATTCTCAATATCTTTTTGCAAATTTTGGATGAAGGCTTTCTGACTGATGGCAGGGGACAGAAAATAATTTTTAGTAACACGATTATTATTGCTACTTCAAATGCGGGATCCGATCTAATCAGAGAATCGATCAATCAGGGTCATGATTATGATGAAGTCAAAAAGGTTCTTGATGATTATTTGATCAAGGTTGGTTCTTTCCGTCCGGAGCTATTAAATAGATTTAATGCTGTGATTGCCTTCTCGCCCCTGACTCTTCCTGAAATTAAAGAGGTCGCTGGCTTGATAATCAAGCGAATGCAAAAAACCCTTTCTGAAAACAAGGGTGTTGCTGTCGATATCGCACCAGACGCTGTCGATTTGTTGGCTGAATTAGGCTTCGACCCGAATATGGGTGCTAGGCCGATGGAGAGAACCATTCAAGAAAAAGTCGAAAACCTACTTGCCGAGAAAATACTTAAGGGTGAACTGAACAAAGGCGATAGTATTACGATCACGAAAGATATGATCGAGTGAAATATTTGTCTATGAGAAAAAAAAAAAAAAAATTAATTTCAATTTTGAAAGAATATTTTTCTGATGATTCAACAGGTCATGATTTTTATCATTTAATCAGAACATACAATATCGCAAAACATTTACAACAAATAGAAGGTGGAAACAGGGAGGTCATTCTATTATCTGCCTTACTTCACGATGTTCATCGTTTCATTGAAAAAAACAATAAAAAATATTGCCATCCAAAGGATTCATTGCCAATAGTTGAAACAATATTAAAAAAGATTGACGTTGACGTTGAGACAATAAAAAATATTCTACATTGTATAGAATTTCATGAGGAATATAATTTCTCCGAAAGTGGCAAGACTGTTTCGGACATCGAAACACTTATTTTGCAAGACGCTGATAATCTAGATGCAAGCGGGGCTATTGGAATTGCCAGGGGCTTTATGTATGCTGGCGCCAACAATATCCCTATGTGGTTACCGGACATTGATTATAAAAGAGATCATTATTCAGATGATGAAAATGATCCTTCTGAAATTCATCATTTTCAAAGCAAAATATTGCGTTTGAGAGATAATATGAACACAAAAACAGGTCGTGAAATGGCCGAGAAGAGACATAAATTTATCGAACTATATTTAGAAGAATTCTTTGGTGAGTTTAAAGGAGGCCTTTGAGGAAATAAAACTTACTGTTTTGTTTCCTTGTCCTCATTTGTGGATGTAGACTGGCGTTCCGATCTCGGTCCAGCCGAACACTGTTCCGGCGTCTCCGACACCCAAGCGAACACAGCCATGTGATACTGGTGTACCTAGGTGATCTTGCCCCTCTTTGTATCCATTAGGCCACTCTGGCAGCTCGTGGATGCCATAAGGGCCATATATCTGTTGCCAATATGGCATCCAAAGTCCGTATTGTGCCGACCAAGCTTTTGGATTTTTGCTTAATATACTAAATGTTCCTGTTGGGGTTGGCATTGATGGTTTGCCAGATGAAATAATAAAGCAATCAACTACCGTTGACCCTTCGAGTCGACAGAGTTTTTGATGTGTCAGATCTATGTCGATATATTTGCCTTCAAAGCGACCGGGTACTAGGCCTTCGTCTGGCAAAACCTTTACGTCGACTGGCGCCTCTTTCTTTACTGTCATAGCGACAACAACTGATGACGAATTCATCTGAGCAACCATATCTTGATAAGTTTTGTCTTTGTCTAAATATATTCCCTCTTTGCCTTCAAGGATAACTTCGCCAGTTGAAGCGTTAATCTTGCGATCAACTTTTTTTACTTCAAAATTTTTAGCAATTTTATTAAGGTAGGCCTTAATATTTGATGAATTAAATTGGGCTGCGTATTGGCCACTGGCATTAGTAAACTCAATCCAATTACCAATCTCTGTTCTTGTTGGAGTATAGATCTTATCGGCGTAAGAGAAAGTATATTTCTTGGCTAATAAATTTTCAGCCTGAATTTTGGCATTTTCAAAGTTTGAATTTTGAAGGTTTGCTTCAATTGGGGTTGAAATCAGGTCAATATTTGTCTCGTTGGTTGTAGCAACGTTGATCAATCTGTCGATAAGATCATTGGTCTCTGTTTTGCTACCACTTTCACTATTGGTTAATATTACTTCTCCATTATTTATAACCAAGGTCGCATCTTTAGGCTCAATGTTGAGTTGGGCTACAGCAATATTTACAAAATTATTATATCCTTCCTCATCTATAAAAGGAGTCCCTACGACTGGAACTTTTTTATATATAGTCGTTAGGGAGGTTAGAAGGCTCTCAACAAAAGAATTTTCTCGGCCTATTTTATAGCTTTCGTCGACGATTTTCTGTTTGTCGAAATCTAAGCCCGTATCTTGAAGTTTTGCGACAACGCTTTTGCCATTAGAGCTGATCGTAATTTCTTTCTCTAAAATATTCTGAAATTTTTCCTGTAGCAAAAACTCCGCTTGCTTTTTTGTTTTGCCGGAAAGATCTATTTCGCCGAAATAAACATTTCTATAAATTTTGCCAGCATATGCTTGCTGATAAGAGAAGAGAGTAATTGCGGCTAGAAGGATAAGGGAGAAAATTGAAAGAGAACTGTATAAGAAAAACTTTTTATGCTTAGAAAACATTAAAGACTCCCTCGATATTTTATTTTTATTTATTATACCTTTTATTTGTAAAAGCGTTCAAGAACATAGTGGTGGGCCTGGCAGGGTTCGAACCTGCGACCAACCGGTTATGAGCCGGCTGCTCTAACCACTGAGCTACAAGCCCAATAATACTAGATAAATGTATCAGAAGAGCTCAATCATTTCAACAATAGATATTAAAACACATATTTTCAGGTTTACCTCTTGACATTTTGTTTTATTATTGATATAATTGTGTAATTTCCAAATATAGTATGAATATTTCATACAGTAAAAATGAAAAACAAAAACAAAAAATTTCAAATTTCGTTCATAACTGCAATATCTGTTGCCTTAGCTTTTTCTTTCTCTACAACAAATGTTTCTGCTTCTCAGATAAGCACAGACAATGTTTCCTATTTGATCAATAAGGAAAGAACCTATTA
>CAYOQP010000011.1:0-4421 GCA_964406145.1 uncultured Candidatus Saccharibacteria bacterium | reverse complement strand
TATGGCCTTGAGCCGCTTAGAATAAATAATGAGCTAAATATTGCTGCAACCAATAAAGCTGACGACATGATAAATCGTGATTACTTTGAGCACTATGCTTATGGTCTAACGCCTTGGGATTTTATAAATTTCTCCGGATACAACTATCTGTATGCTGGTGAAAATTTAGCTATGGACTTTCAGACTTCTGAAGGTATGGTAAATGCCTGGATGAATTCAGACATACACAGAGAAAATATTTTAAATCCCGACTATGATGAAATCGGAATTGGCGTAGTTAAAGGTGTCTATACTGAAAATGGTCAGGATCGAGAAACGGTAATTGTTACAAATATGTTTGGTCGCAAGAGGCCTGTTGTTCTAGATGTTTTTAATAATATTGTCGATAAAATTGTTAATCTTTTTACTTTCTAAGTCTTATTGACCCTGTGGATAATTAAATAAATATGGCTCTCATGGCCCAAAAGAATGCACAGTTGACAGTGCATTCTCTTGCTATATACTTGATTCACGCACAGTGATTCCTATGGTGAAAGTATGAAAAAGTATGATTAATCATGGGAAACTAGTCGCTCTGCCATAAAAACAAACACAGATTCTTTATTCTAAGCCCTTTGGGTTTGGAATATATCAAAAAGTTCGATTATTTCATTCTTGCCAGAGGGGCAGCAGGGATTTTTATCCTTGTTTTTGGACTAATTCTTATTGCTCTTTTGGAGGGAATTTTCTCTGGGAAAGAATGTTTAGTAATTAATTAGGAGTGGTTTTTTATGAAAAATTTTTTAAGAAAATCAGTAATTTATTTACTGACGTTTATGATGTTTTTGCCTACTTGGGCCGTGACTGGACTTATGACTGCCGAGAAGGCAAGAGCCGATAGTTTGCCAAGTATAATTATTAATGAATTTGTTTCACATCCAGCTAGTGGCTCTGAGTGGGTAGAGATTTTGAATACAACTAATAGCCCGATAAATTTATCGGGTTGGAATTTAACCGAATTAAGCAATCCATCAACAACTGCGACAGAGAACTTATTGCTAGGTCTAAGTGGTAGCATCCCTGCAATGGGTCTTAGAGTATTTAATGTCAGCGGATTAAATGATTCTGGCGATTCAGTTGGACTTTATAATGGGTCTTACTCTAATCCGTCAAATATAGTTGGTCGAGTCAGCTATGGTAATGTTTCTGCCCTTTACAAGACGGAGGCGACCGGCAATATTTATGTCGAAGACGCTCCATCACAAAGCAAAAGCGTTGCGTTGATTGATTCAGATTACTTGAGTGAAGTCACGCCGACTAAAGGATGGTTCAACTCTGGCGTTGTAACACTTGATCAGATTTCGATTCAGCTTCTTGCACAAGGAATTAGTTCGAATATATTGCTTCTTGATCCGACCAATGCCACGAATTTATATTTTGAAAAAGCAGGTCTTGGCAAGATCACCTTTGAGGCGACTCTAAATCTAACGGATCAGAAGACAAGTCAGACTCTCGGAAATTTAAGTACGGCTCTAGAATTTGAAGAAGGTTCCATAAAGTTCGATCCAATGACGGGTGATTCTCTAAAGACTCTTGGTGGTAAGCTCGAGATGTATGGATTGTCCTTTGCAACGACGCCGACAATTTATGTCGACGGAATCGCGGCAGGTGCTTCTGATGTTGACTCCATCAATTACGTTGGCGGAACACTTTCTTTTAATGCTAAGCATTTTTCGACCTACAGTGTTTCTTTCGAGGCTCCAGAACTTGACAATGTAGGATTTACTTCAAATGGTTCAGCTGTAAATAAAGATGCTGATGGAAAATACTATATTTTGACGGACGGAAATGCTTCAACAAATTACGGCGTTCAATTTAATAGTGAAACGACCGCAAGCAAAGCTCTGGAGTCGGAATATTTTGGACTTTATCTCGTGCCTTTATCCGGCCAAACAGAAGCTTTAATATCATATTATTCGTCAAAATCAGAGCCATGGAAAACATATCTGACAAACGCTGCTGCGGGTACGGCTGGTTATCCCTTTGCTCTTATAAAAGGAAATGGCACAACGAGTGTCAAATTAGTCGATGCTGCTCAGCATCAGTTTTTACCCGGTAATCCTGATCCCGACATGACCATACCTGGTGACTATCCAGAGGGCGCATATAATGTTAGTGGCGATATTGTCGATACTGACGGACTAACTTCAACGGTAAGCTTTACTTTAATAGTAGACAGAACTGCTCCAGATCCAATCTCTTATGAGGATTACTTTGTTAAAGGCTACTTTGGTTCAGATAATGAAAGATTAGTTGATGTTTATGGTGAGGCTGAAGCTAATATTAATATTTCTATTAGAATTACTCCAAGACCAGAAGTTTTGGGAGAAGAAATTATTGTTAACACACAGTCAGATAGTAATGGTACTTTCTCTGTCTCGGCCATAGATATTTCTTCTTTGAGCGGCAATAATTTTTCGATTAAGCCGACATTAACAGATTTTGCTGGCAACCAAGAGTCCACTTCTTTCGACTGGTATCTTAATTTTGGATTACAGGATGACTTTAACTTTAATGAGCTTGGAAGTTCGACAGTATTTGACTTATCGAAAGACGCTGTAATCGATCCAATTGATCTAGGCGGAGTAATTCAAGATGACGGTCTTGGCAAGTTCTATGTTGACTTTACGGGTGGTTTATTTGTTAGAAGAGATTTTGGTAATGGTATCTTAGAAATGACAATCAATCCCAAGACTATAATGGATGTTACCGGCGCTGGTATCTATTTTAATGCGCCAAAAATCACGACATCTAATGTCACTATTGATCCGTCTACTGGGAAGTCAATCGATGCAAAAAATTTCATCGAAATTGGTAGCACCGAAGGAACATTCATTTTTGATCAGGCCGTGAAGCTTGTTTTCAAAGACAAGGCAAACGATAGAATCGGTTTCATTAAAGATGGTGTCTTCACGGAGATCACTCAATTATGTGATGACGTAGATAACCCGACATTTTCTCCAACCGGTGAGTGCAAGGCCATAACAGGAGAGGGGAAAGACCTGACCGTTCTAACTAAGCATTTTACAAAGTTTGGTTTAATTTCTGAAAAAAATCTTGTTCTTTCTGCTCCTGATTTTTCAGTTTCTACTTTAGATGTTACAAAGACAATTACTATAAAGTGGACGGGTACCGGAGAAGCTGAATCGTACCGTGTTTGGATTGGCGATTTTAATGAGTTGATCGTTGCCGAGACTGGTGATTTGGGTCGCCAGTACACATATTCAAAAACTGTTTCTGAGTATGGCAGATACAACATTATCGTGAAATCATATAAGAATGGTGTTTATTCTTCTAACACTGAGATGAAGGCTGCTGAAATAAAAGCTCTTTCCCCGGCAACTAGCTCTTCTGACATGGCCGCTTCAAGCGCAACAAGTCTCTCTGTTGCTCCAAAGAAGGCTGTTGCCGCAAGTAACCCCTCTGTCGCCGAAGAGAAGAAAGTGGAGACTTCAACTGATGATAATGGTAAGATTAAGGGCACAGAAGAAGATGCTTCGGATTCAGAAGAGGGGACCAATTGGACCCCATGGATTATTCTCTTTGTTCTAATTGTTTTGGCTGGTGCTGTCACTGGCGGATACTTTTACTGGTTTGCTGGCAAAGACGATGTTCGGACCAAAGTCAGAGAAAAAACTGTAGTTGCTCCAAAAAAAGTTGCAACCAAGAAAGTGGAAAAAACAAAGAAGAGTCCAAAGAAAACAAATCGTTGGTAAGAGTTCTGATAAAAATGAAAAACCCTCCAGGTGGAGGGTTTTTCATTTTAAAAGCTTACCTTTAGAGATAATTTATTTTATAATCTATAGGATGAAGAATTTTTTTTCTAAAATTAAATCAGGGATAGAGCGATTTATTCCGATGACTATCGGCAATTTATTGTTGTTTAGTTTTTTGATTTATCTTATTATCGTTGTTAGTCAGTCTGTTTATTCCAATTACAATTCTAATAAAGAAATTGACAAACAAGGCGAAAAATTGGTCTCCATGAGGAGAGAAATTGTTCAGATGCAAAATGCTATTAACTACTATCAGACTCCATCTTTTCGCGAAAAGGAGGCTAGAGAAAAGCTTGGCTACAAAGCACCGGGCGAAAATATTATAAGTTTGCCAATTGATACAATAGAAGATAAGATGGCTGACAGTGGTCTGGCTGATGTTAAAATAAAAACACCTAATTATCGACTCTGGTGGCAATATTTTTTCGGCAAGAGAGTGTAAATAGGCATCTGGCTATCATTCTTGATAAAAATGCCATTTTGTGTTAGATTGTACGAAGTGATGCGGGGTGGAGCAGTCCGGTAGCTCGCGTGGCTCATAACCACGAGGTCGTTGGTTCAAATCCAACCCCCGCTACCAAAATTACATTAGTTTATAAAGTTCAT
>CAYOQP010000010.1:15884-33240 GCA_964406145.1 uncultured Candidatus Saccharibacteria bacterium | reverse complement strand
GATCAAGGAAACTACTGGCAGAGAGGACTTGACGGGTACCCAAGATATTCTTCTCGATGGAGGTCTTAAGATCTGTTGGGGTGTAAGGGTATCTGGAGTAATTAATGATCAGAGAGTTAAGAACTGGAGTAATAGCTGTGTCTAGGGTAGCAATAGAGACCTTGATGTAGAGAGTAGTCGAGTCAGCCATGTCTTCAACCTTCTGTGAGAAGAGGATGTTGTCAGTTGAGAACTCTGGAGTGATGGTGCCACCATTAAGGTTGGCTTTAACTTCAGAAGAGAGCCAGTCAACAGCTTCACCTTCATATGGGGTATAGGCGAGATTGGCAGTACCAGAGGCAGGATAGGTCTTGGTAGCATCAGTACTGGAAGCAGAAGCAGTATCGGTGGAGGTTGAGTCAGTAGTAGCAACTGGTTTGAGAGTTAGGCCAGAGACATCGGCTGTGAGATCTGTCATTGCCCAGGTTTTCCAAGATTCTTCATTGTCCCAAGTAGCTTTGGACGAAGCCATGATGGGGGCAATAGATGAAGTGAAGATAAAAGACAGAGCAAAAGAGGCAAGACCTAAGGCATAGCCAGAGAGAGCTGACCAGTGGACGATAGAAGAGGTGGGATTGAGGTGCCACTTGTAGTACCAAGAGTATTTGGTTCTGAGATTATTGTGAATTCGAGCAAAGGCAGGAATAGAGACCTTAGTGGACTTTTGGATGGCGATTATGCGAGATTCTATTTCTTGTTTGCGCTTATTGGCTTGCTTGATTACCTCTACCTCGGCCTTTATTAAATTGTCTATTTCGCCCTTATCCTTAGACGTCAAAAATTTGTCAGAATTGTCTCGATTCTTTCTAACAGAAAATCGTCGGGCGAACTTTTTAAACAATGAAGACAGAAACCCTCCAACCAAAATATAGAATAATATTCGTCTACAACAATAATTATTTCAAAATACAACTAAATAATCAACTTAATTTTGTTAACTTTTTGCGCATTATCCAACCTTGACTTTTTGATCTTAAATGAGTATAGTGAATGAGCAAATGAATCATCAAGAGCTGTACAAGTTGCTAGTGACGGTCCAGAAAAACGTCAGATGTCCACAGTGTGGCAAGGCGTATGACTTTCCCGCGATTCAAATCAAGGGGATAGTTGATACGATTGTTTTTCTTGAGCTAAACTGCATCAACCACATGCCGTTGCTCGCGACTGTTTCCTTATCGAAACCAAGTCTTGGAAAAAATCAGAAGGAAAAGGTTAATTCTGACGATGTTATAGAGACTTACCGATTTTTGAAAAATTTTCATGGTGGCTTCGAACAACTTTTCGAGGATAACAAAGAGACAAATAATACAAATAAACAGGGAAAAAATGACAGATTATAAAATCAACGCTACAGAGAGAGATCTTGAGGCAAAAAAGCTTAGAGCCGAAGGCAAAATTCCTGCCATTGTTTACGGCAAGAGTTTCGACAACAAGTCTATTGCCATGGAAAAAGTTGCTTTCAATCATATCTTCAAAGAGGCTGGAACTTCCAATCTTATTGAGGTTAAAATTGGCGATGACAAAGCATTTAAAACCTTGATTCACGATCTCCAAAGAGACCCTATAACCGGTGAAATTATTCATGTTGACTTCTTCAAGGTCAACATGAAAGAAAAGATCCATGCCGAAATTCCACTTCACTTTATTGGCGACTCTCCTGCCGTAATTAATCTTGAGGGCTCACTCATCACACCGGTCGACTCCATCGAAATTGAGTGTTTGCCAGGTGATCTTCCTTCTGAAATCGAAGTTGACATTTCCATACTTGATGATTTTGAGAAAAATATTAAAGTCTCAGACCTTAATATTCCAGAAGGCGTAGAAGTCCTGTCTGAGACAGAAGAAATCGTTGTTTTTGTCCAAGAGCCAAGAAGCGAAGAAGAACTTGAGGCACTAAACGAAGAAGTTGTCGAGGATGTCTCAGCTATCGAAGTGGAGAATAAGGGTGAAGATGCTCCTGCTGAGGGCGAGGAAAACGCCGAGAAAACTGCCGAAGAAAAAACTGAATAATCTATATACGCAAAAAACAATCCCAAAAGGATTGTTTTTTGTATTCAGCGAACTATATTTTTCTCATAGAAATATGCGGCCGCTCGGCCATAAAAGCTTTTTACTGTGCCACGATTGACAAAACCCATTTTTTCATAGAAAGCGATAGCATCCTTGTCGCTCACACCGGTATCAACAAAAATGGTTTGACCGTATTTAACATTTTTAAAAATTTCCTCCAATAGCTTCCTACCGATTCCCTGTTTGCGATATTCTTTATTAACAATCAAAAATCTAATCCAGTTTGGAACGATGTCTTCGAAAACAAAGAGCACACCACCAACAATCTTGTCGTCAATGGTTGCGACGAAATTAAGACCAGGCTGAACAAAAGAACTTTTAAGGTAATCGATTGTTAACCATTCCTCATCTTTCCACTGATCCTGGCCGAGTCGAAGCAAAGAGGGAAGATCGTCGACTCTCATTTCCTTTATTTCACAATTCTGCTTCATGTCCATTTGTTTAAAATGAATTAATTGACTATTATAAGAACATAATAATAAGAAAATGATTAAATCGCAACAAAATAAAAATTTTTATATTAAAAGTTTTGGCTGCCAATACAATGAATGGGACGGCTCTCGATTAGCATTTATTTTAACAAGTTCGGGTTTCGTCGAATCGACACAAAATAATGCTGAAATTGTTTTTTTGTTAAATTGTTCAGTCCGTAAAACTGGTGTCGATCGCGCTATGAGCTTTACTAAAAATTTTATCAAAGCTGGGAAAAAAGTTTTTGTCAGCGGCTGCATACTAGATCGTGATAAAAAAATATTTAAAGAAAAGGGCGCAACAATATGGAATATGGAAGATATTAATGAACTAATGGGATATTTAGGAATCGAAAAGGATGAAAATATCCTAAAATATATTTTGTCTTCGAGTCAAAAATCAACTAACCTAATTCCCATAATGAAGGGTTGCAATAATTTTTGCTCATACTGCGCCGTTCCATATACCAGAGGAAGAGAAATATCCAGACCAATCGAAAAAATATTAGAAGACATAGAAAAAGTAATAGATGCTGGCCATAAAGAAATTTGGTTGCTCGGACAAAATGTGAATTCATATGAATTTGGTTTTGCCAAATTATTGAAAGTTGTAAACGAAATTGAGGGAGATTTCTCGATACGCTTCACATCCAACCATCCCAAAGACATGTCAGATGAAATAATAAAAGCCGTGGCAAATTTACAAAAAGTTGCTAAAGAAATTCATCTTCCAATTCAATCTGGAAGCAACAAAGTATTACGAGGTATGAATAGACCATATACTCGCGAAAAATACCTCGGGGTAATAGAGAAGATAGTCAAAACAGTTCCAAATGTCAAAATTACAACTGACATCATTGTTGGATTCCCTTCGGAAACAGAGGAAGATTTTCAAGAAACCGTCTCACTTCTAAAATCTATAAATTTTTCTCAAGCATACATCAATAAATATTCCCCAAGAGAAGGCACAGCCGCTTTTAAGCTTGGCGATCCAGTACCGTGGAAGGAAAAAGAGCGCCGTTGGCGCATCTTAAACGAAATCGTAAATCTAAAATAAAAAAGCAAGATCCCTCAACTCCCAAAAGGGAGGTGAGGGATCTGGACTAAATCGCAAAGACCTTAACCGTCCTTCCGTTAAGGTAACTTCGCACGAAATGCAGGACTCGTTTATTCCCGTCGTAAAGACACAGCTCCAAATTTGGCTTGCCGCCAATATTTCTGGGCGCATCCAAGACACGACGAGTAATCGTTTTCACCATCATTCGACCATGTCGATCCCTGTAGCTGAAAACGATTTTGTATTGCCTTCCTGGCTTGAAGATGTCTGGGCGATTCGTCGCGAATACCTCATCAACATGATGTTTGCGAGAAGTATCGTGACGAACCCTGACCCAGGTCGTCTTCTGGACGTTGAATTTGACCTTGGCCATGATTGGCCTTCGGTGATGACGAGACGGTGGTTCAGCCATCACAATTTCTGCGAGCAGCAACAACATTGCTGCGACCATGATCGCTCGTAACAACAGTGAATCTCCTTCTTGGTTTTTTGGGACTTTATGATTTATAACACAAAAAAGGCTTTTTATCAATCATAAAGCCTCGTAATATGTTTAACTTTTTGAATACTGTTTGATTAGATCGGCATATAATAAAGCGCTTTTGCGTGGTTTTCGATCAATAGTGAAAAGTCCAAATTTCATCGAATAACCCTTTGACCATTCAAAATTGTCCAGCAAACTCCAGTGGAAATAACCTCTAACATCAGCACCGTTTTTAATTGCTTCGGAAATATTCTCCAATGCTTCTTTGATAAAATCCTTGCGATAAATGTCGTCAGAATCCGCAACTCCATTTTCTGTAATAAATATTGGTTTCTTCCATTTCTTGCATTCAGAGATTACCTGCGACAAACCTTCTTGATTGATACCCCAACCATAATCATTCAATACCTTTGAGGCTTTTTGAACATGTGGGTACCAAAACTGGAGCTTGAATTTCATATAGTAATTTATACCAATAAAATCAGCGCTATTAATGATTGGCTTGATAAATATGTGCGTTGTAAAAAAATGTGTTGCCTTTACCCAAATATTATTCAAAAACCTTGGGACAAGTGGCTCAAGAGCAAGAAGATGTTCGACGATTCCAATTGGCGCAGTCACGATTGGCTTCATCTTTCTATAGGCCGCAATATGCGCTGCCTCAAGATTCTTCCTGACGTTGAAATAAGCCTTGAGTAAATCTCTTTTGCCCGGACAGTGATTCCCCAAAACATAGCCACAAAGAAGATATGTCTGGGGCTCATTAATAGTGACCCAATAATCAACAATCTTGCCGAATTCTTGACCTAATTTTTCGGCGAAACGGCTAAAATAATAAACAGATAAACGATTGGAAAAACCGCCAATATCTGAGAACCATTTTGGAAGCGTAAAGTGGAAAAGTGTTACCATCGAGGAAATTTTTTGTTTCTTTAGCTCTAGTAAAATTTCTCGATAATGTTTGATAGAAGCTTGATCGAAGACGCCTTTTTGCGGTTCGATACGAGACCATTCAATCGAAAAACGGTAGGCATTCTGATTGGTCTTTTTGAGCAAATCGACATCTTCGCGCCATTTGTTCCAGCTATCTGCCGCCAAAGAAGAATCGGAATCATCGGAAACATGACCTTTTTTTCTTTCCCAATCAGACCAATCATTATCTTGACCCCCTTCTACTTGATGAGCGGCCGTAGCAGAACCAAACAAAAAGCCTTCAGGGAAATATGTAGTTCTATTTTCTTTGTTTTTTTTCAAATTTATAATTCTTCGGTTTTGAATTCCTCATCAGGCGAAAGCAACATAAAGGCATAACCGACATAATTCCTAGTAATTTTACCGACACCAATTTTCTTCAAAAATGCAACCATTCCCTCAGTAATTTGAGCCGGCGTCTGATCGGTTTCGCCCTTGTATTCGATCTCCAAGAAATCGCCAAGCTGAGACACATGATCAATTGCTATTTCATAATTTTGATACAAATAGATTTCTCTATGCTTGTCGACCTTGACCACAGGCTTGAAACCCAAAACATTAAAAATATTTCTAACCTGCTCAATATCGTTTACAGAACAGCCAAATTCATCACAGTGATTTGTTTTGCCATCACTGTCGCGATGCCAGAATTTGTAATCGATCGAATTTTTATCGCCATTTTGACGAATTCTCAGCCATTCGCTAACTGGCCGTTTGGCTGCAAAATCACGATGAGGCGGTGTGATATATTCATCAATCTGATGCTTATTGCCAACAAATTTGGCCTTCTTTTTTAAAAATTTCATAAGTGGTTCGATATTTTCAACCTGTACTTGGATCTCAATCTCAACATTCTTTGGCATTTAACTCCTTTCTGCAAATTTTATTAGCCGATTATTTCTTTCGCTAATTTTTCAATTTCGACCTGTCCTTTGTCGCCATGACCGTATTTGCGAACTGCAATTTTTTTAGCATCTATTTCCTTGTCACCAATTATTAACATATATGGAATTTTTTGCATTTCAGCATCTCTAATTTTGCGTCCGATCGATTCCGTTCTTTCGTCAATCTCTAATCGAACTCCCGCTTCCAAAAATTGTTTTTCAATCTCTTTTGCATACTTTGTATGACGATCAGCAATTGGCAAAACAATGGCTTGGATTGGAGCCAACCAAACCGGTAAATTACCGCCATAGCTTTCGAGCAATATTCCGATCATTCGCTCGAAACTGCCAAAAATTGCGGCATGAATCATGACTGGTGTTCGCATCTCACCTTTTTCGTCAATATATTCACACACAAATCTTCCAGGCAATTGAAAATCTAGCTGAATTGTTGCGACCTGCCAAGATCTTCCCAGAGAATCGGCAATATTGACGTCAATCTTTGGGCCATAGAAAGCGCCATCCTTTTCCTTGATGCCGTACTTGATCTTCTCCCGATCAAGCGCCTTTTTCAGATCTTTTTCAGCTTTGTCCCAAGTCTGAATCTCGCCCATAAAATCTTCTGGCCTGGTCGAAAGGAAAAATTCTGGCACAAGACTAAGAGTTTTGTAATACTCTTTCACAATCTGTAATAAATTTGCTATTTCATCAGTGACTTGGTCTTCGGTTAGAAAAATGTGTGAATCATCCTGAGTAATTTGTTGCACTCGGAAAAGTCCGTTCAGCTCGCCTGACTTCTCATGCCTATAGACTCGACCAATTTCAGTGTATCTCATTGGTAATTCTTTGTACGAACGAGGCTTGGTTTGATAAATCTTAATATCAAGCGGACAATCCATCGGCTTGATACAGTAAGTTTCGTTATTTACCTCAAAAGAAAACATGCTTTCTTTGTAGTGATCCCAGTGACCAGAAGTGATAAATAGACTGTTCTTAGCAATTTCCGGAGTCTTGATCTCAACATAGCCATATTTTTTTCTCAAGCTCTTGCCGTAATTTTCCAAAACATTCCAAAGAATCATGCCTTTTTCGTGCCAAAATGGCATCCCGGGACACTCTGGATGAAAGGAAAAAAGATCCATCTGCTTGCCCAAATTTTTGTGATCTCTTTTGGCCGCTTCGATTAACATTTCTTCATACTTTTGCAATTCTTCCTTTGTCTCAAAGGCCAAAGCATAAATTCTTTGCATCATTTTGTTTTTTTCGTCGCCTTTCCAATAAGCTCCGGCAATTTTGTCCAATTTCCAGCCAAGATTTTTAAGCTCACCGGTTGACGCAACATGAGGGCCTTTGCACAGATCAACAAAATCATCAAGCTTGTAGAAAGTTACGGTTTCGCCTTCAAGACCTTTGATTAATTCAACCTTGTATGGCTGAACCGCCTTTTCAAAAAATTTAATCGCATCTTTTTTGTCTTCAGTACTTTTCTCTATTGGAAAATTTCGATTTATAATCTCTCGCATCTTTTTCTCAATCTTGGCAATATCGCTTGGCACGAAAGGAGTGACCATGTCAAAGTCATAATAAAAACCATTCTCAATCGCCGGCCCCATGCCAATCTTAGCACCAGGAAAAAGATCCATCACTGCCGCCGCCAAAACATGGCTAAGTGAGTGTCTTGCCGTCTCGATATCGAATTTTTCTTTTTTCATTTCTCTCCTTATTTATTTTTTATTAAAAAAAGACCAGTGTTTTCGAGATCCTCTGAAATTTCAGAGAAGGTTCCATCTCGATTTTGGTCTTAATTTGCCCATTCGCTTGGGCTGGCGCCAAATCTCAGGGGCGGTACTCCCGTCAACAATTTGGATTGATGATATTATACCAACTTTGTCAATAAATTACAAATTAGAGCAATGTGCCCTGTTTGAAATTCTTATACATCTGACTTGGCTCAGGATCGACTTGACCACGATACTTATTATTCAAGCCAGCTGAACCATATGGTTTCTCACATGGAGACTTTAGATACATAAATGAGAATTGTCCGATTTTCATGCCAGAATAAAGAGCGATGGGAAGATTGGAGACATTTGACAATTCAAGTGTGATTGTACCCGCCCAGCCCGGATCAACGAAACCAGCTGTGGCATGAATAATAAGTCCGAGACGGCCTAGAGAGCTCTTGCCTTCGACTCGACATACGATTGTATTATCTAACTCAAGATATTCTTGCGAGGAACTCAGAATAAATTCACCAGGATGCAAGATAAATGGACTGCCCTCCTCTATCTCAATCAAGTCTGTTAGCCCCTCCTGCTTTTGTCGCGGATCGATAAAAGTATATTTATAGTTTCTAAAAACTCTAAATTTATTTGAGATACGAAAATCGATACTTGAAGGCTGAATCATTTTATCCTCAAAGGGATCCATCTTGATGTGACCCTTTTTGATCGCTTCTTTTATATCTTTGTCGCTCAGTACCATCTTTGTGCTCCTCGAAAATCAATTAAATCTGCTATTAATGTTATCTTTTGCTATCAATCTTTGTCAAAACCTCGTCCAACTGCGTATAGAGATTTTCTTTTGTGGTGCTGTTAATCACGACATAATCGGCTTTGTCTCTAGAATAGTCTAGTCTCTGAGAACTTTGACCAGACATCTCTATCTCTTCGGTTTGCCTAAATTTATCCAGAGATAATTCTTCTTCACCAGCTCGTTTGCGATTCTTAATGCGCTCATACCTGACTTCTATTGGAGCATCAACAAAGACAAGATGAAAACCGTCGAGACTCTTCAGATAATTAACTTCACCGATAGATCTGATTGCCGAAATAATTGCCTTGTCTGATTTTATACGAAGGACAGCTTCTTTGGCCAGATAATCGTCACCTTTTTCATCCTTCAAAACATTCTTGAGTTTTCTCAAGGAATCTCGATCGATTCCCGATCCCCTTTTTGTCGCTTCTTCACGTAAAATATCGGCAGTTGAAAAATGCTCAAAACCGAGGCTCTCAAAATATCTAGCCGCTTCATCTTTGCCCGCACCAAAAGTACCAGTAAGTCCGATGATCATCTTTATTACTATTTAATATTAAACAGTTCCGGTGTTGTTTTCGACACCCTTTTCCATCCTTTCAAGCTCTTCTCGCTCTCTTTTTCTCAGAGGGGAAAGATCGATAGATCGAGTTTCTGGCGGCCAGACAAGCTGACCATTTTCATCCTCGTAACAACCAAATTTCATCTTCATTCCAGTGATATAGCTAACATCTTCGCCATTCGGAGATTTAAATTCTGCTCCTTCGATTTCATATTGGAAGCCAAAAGCCGGCTCTCCGCCCCCTTCGACAAAGTCTTTCGACTGGATCTCCACTCCCCTTTTAAGGGCGGCAATAAGAATAGTCTGTGCCCTCTCACCATTTTTCATCGGACTAAAATAGGACGACGATTCTGTCTCCACAAATTCATCAATCGATTCAATAAATTTGTCGACATATTCTTGTCTCATTTCTTTCATCCGCTCTTGACTTCCACCAGCCTCTTCATAGTTTTCTAAGACTCTTTCGACAGCATCAGAATTTAGTGTGGTTCCGTTTTCGGCATTTTCTGAAACAATTTCAGTATCTTCTCCAAATAAAAGCTCTCTTTCTTCTGCGTTCAAGTCATCCATTCTTTCAAAAAGCTGTTCCGTCTCTTCTCTAATTGCTCTAGCAGTCTCACTATCTGGATCGAGCTCGACACCGCCAGCTCTAATACTTTCGGCAGTTGCCTGTAATCTCGCTAGATTTTCGGCGTGCCCATCACGACCATCTAAAACTTCATGCAATTTCCCCTCAACCGGATCTTTAGTTTCGCCGCCATCTATATCAAGATCAAGTTTGGAGCCATCAACAACCGCTGCTTCAGCTCGGGAGATATCCTCTCCTGTTGCACCATCATCTTCATCGACAATATCAACATTCCCTGTTTGTCCCGGTGTTGTCCGATCAATTCCACCGACATTTTCAACTTCAATTCCTTCTTTTGAGCTCATATTCCTCCGATCTTATTTTGCTATTTTAATTCCTGGAACAGGAAAATTCTTGGTTAAAACTTTGACTTCTTCTTTGATCTCAGCAAGCTTTTCCGCATTGTCCATATTTTCAGCCACCAGATTGAACATTTCGGCTATTCTTTGCATTTCGGCCACACCCATACCGCGGGTCGTTAATGCAGCTGTACCAACTCTGATTCCAGAGGCGACTTTGGGCGGATTGGGGTCATTTGGTACACCATTTTTATTGACCGTAATTCCCGCTTCATGAAGTGCATGCTCAAAATCTTTGCCGGTCAAACCTTTGTTGCGAAGATCGACTAAGATTAAATGATTGTCGGTGCCACCAGTCACAAGATCAAAGTCAAATGACATCAAAGTCTTGGCAAAAGCCTGCATATTGTCCAAAACATTCCCAATATACTCTTTAAATTCCGGTTTGAGCGCCTCGCCGAAAGCAACGGCTTTAGCCGCAATAACGTGCTCGAGTGGACCGCCCTGTAACATCGGGAAGACTGCCTTATTTATCTTTTTAGATAATTCCTCGTCATTAGTCATGATAATGCCCGAACGAGGACCACGAAGCGTCTTGTGGGTCGTTGATGTCACGATATCGGCGATTCCAACTGGAGACTCATGAAATCCTGTTGCCACCAAGCCAGCAATATGAGCAATATCAGCAATCAGGTAAGCACCAACTTCATCAGCAATTTCGCGGAATTTCTTAAAATCTATTCTTCGCGGATAGGCTGAGTAGCCACACATTATAACCTGAGGTTTCACTTCTTTGGCGATTTCACGAATCTTGTCATAATTTAGAAAACCAGTTTCTGGGTCGATACCATAACTGTGCGACTCAAACCACTTGCCCGAGAAGGAAACTTTGGCACCATGCGTCAGATGGCCGCCAGAATCCATGGCCTGGCCAAGTATTTTATCCCCTGGCTGAATAATCGCTGCATAAGCTGCCATATTGGCTGACGAGCCACAATGAGGCTGGACATTGGCAAACTTACAGCCGAAAAGCTCTTTGAGCCGTTCAATGGCCAAAGTTTCACCCTCATCGACACATTCGCAACCACCATAATATCTAGCAGCTGGATAACCTTCAGCATATTTATTAGTTAAGACCGATCCGGTCGCTTCTAAGACCGCCTCCGAAACATAGTTTTCAGAAGCGATCATCTCGAGCCCTTCGATTTGGCGCTTTTTCTCACACTCGATGATATCAAATATTTTTTTATCAGTTGTTTTTAAATTCATAGTTAACTCCGATAATTATTGGTAAATCAAAAAAATATATTTTATTTGTCTCTAATCATTAGACACCACGCTCTCTTAGCTCAATACTTTTGTCCTTGTCCGGCTTGCCGCAATGAAGCTTGCCCTGCCAGCAGATCTTCTCTGTCACGCAGGTTGGTCCAGCATATTTAAAAACATTTGGAGCAACTTTTCGACATTCCTTGAGCATAGCTCCGGCCAACATTCTAATTTCCCACTGGGCTCGATTGCACAATCTTTCTTCCAGAAAGTTGAATAAGCTTCGACAATTCATCGTCACCACGATCTTAGTTTCGCAAGCATTGGGCAAAAGCATTCTGGCATCTTCGGCTGGGATTCCCGCATCAAGCATCTTCTGATAGCCCTTTTGAATATTTTCAAGTTCTTTAATGTAAGCTTTGGTCAATTTCTCGTCTTTGGCGATCGTCGGCGGTAAAATATATTCAAATCCCCCTTCTTTAACATATCGCTGAGACTTTTGTGAATAAGAAGCAATACGATGACGGACCAATTGATGGGTCAGCGCTCGAGAAACACCTTCAACCGCAAAGGTAAAAGAAGCGTGCTCGATAGTGGAGGTGTGGCCAGAGGAGATAATCTGTGAAATGAGTCTAGCTTTCTGATCTTCTGTCACCTTCTCCCAAAGATCTTTGCCAGATAAAGCTGAATAACATTGTCTGACGGCCGCAACAATAGTGCGCTCCGGATCATTGGTATGCGACAAAAGTGTGACTTTGAGTTTAGCTTGCTTCATTTTATCTCCAATTTTTTCTTTATTATATCAAACACCATATCGGAAATTTGATCAATCGACAAAATTTTCTCACTCTTGGCACATTCAATTTTCTGCCATTCTGGATATCGCTCAGACAGCCAAAGATACGTTTTTTCGACTTCCTTTAAATAATCAGAGTTCTTTTCATGAATATCTCTTTTTTTGTCCGTATAAGATCTTTTTGCTTTCTTATCGACTAATTTTTGGCCGATTTCATATGGAACATGGAGATACAGGACTACATCAGCCCTAGGAATAGAATAGGTCTCATATTCTAATTTCTCCAGCCATTTCATAAATTCCAGACGCTCGGCTTCATTTTCAAATCTTGCTCCGCTAAAAGCCATATTTGATTGAATATAGCGATTTGACACAACAATTTTTCCCGCCAATATCGCCCCTTTTATCTGCGCGCTCGCTTGCCAACGGTCACCCGCATATAGAAGAGAAATGAGACGCGGATCTATTTCAGACATATCGCCAAATTTGCCATTAAGATACTGGCCGACCATCTGGCCGAAGAAGGTCTTGTCGTATTGAGGAAAATCAAAAGACACAACTTCATGGCCAAGCGATTGCAATTTCTTGATCAGAATTTCTGATTGAGTCGCCTTACCCGAGCCGTCTGATCCATCGATGACAATAAATTTTCCCTTTTTCTGTGCCATAATTATTCCAAATCTCTCTGGTCGAACCCATCATCTAATATGTTCTTATTTTTTAAGTGCATATTGGCGTAAAGCATCGCCTCTTCAAGAATCTCTAACTCTTCCATGTCAAAACCGTCCGGATCAATTCCTGACTCAGCTAGATCTTTCTTGCGTCGATCAATATCAGTAAAGGCAAATTTGATATATTCTGGAGATTTGGCACGCAAAAATTTAATAATATCATTAGCTTCGACCTCTCCTCGCATATAACGATCAAGTATATGAGTGATTTCGCCTTCTATCGGTTGTGATTCGCCTTCATTAAACATATTCTTATTATATTATTTAATTCCAGTCGAACCAAATCTGCCTTCGCCTCTTTCTGTTTCCGAGAGCTCATCGACCTCAACCAAAATAGGCATTTCAACTTTTTGAATTAAAAGCTGAGCGATCTTGTCTCCTTGAGAAATTCTATACTCTGAATCAGAGAAATTTCTTAGCTGGATCATAATTTCTCCTCGATATCCCGCGTCTATCACTCCGCCGACCGTCTTAATGCCTTTGTGAGCCAATCCACTCTTCTCCCAGACAAGACCAACAAAGCTATAGGGAATCTCGAGAGCAATGCCAGTTTTGATAGCATGATATTCGCCTGGTTTCAATAATACTTCCTCGATACTAAAAAAATCCATTCCAGCATCATCAAAGTGAGATCTGACAGGTATCTTCGCTTCTTTTGACAATTTTTTAAGCCTGATTTGCATATTTCCTCCATTTTGAGATTAAAAAAGCGCTTCTCATACTAGCGCCATAGGTTGTTGTTTATTTTTATGAACTTTTTTGTTTTAAAAATATTATAAACTTATTTTACAAGAAAAATAACCTCGCTTTTCCACAAAATTGCCCGAGGCTAAAAATATTGAAGAATATCTCATTTTCTGTTAATATTCATCTAGCCAAGTCTCGGCTAAACCGAGCCGTGGCAAGTTTTTTAGACGGATTTGGGGCTGTAGCTCAGTTGGTTAGAGCGCTTCATTGACATTGAAGAGGTCTGCGGTTCGAGTCCGCCCAGCCCCACCATGAAAAGATTAGTTAATAACTAGTCTTTTTTTGTAGAAAAAAATGAAAAAAATTTGTTATAATTTTTACATGGCCGCTTAACTCAGCGGTAGAGTGCTTCATTCACATTGAAGAAGTCACTGGTTCGAATCCAGTAGCGGCCACCAGAAGAATAAAGGAGGGAAATGACAATAGAAGAATTGCAGGAAGAATCAAAAGAAATCTGGCCCGACAAGGCTAATCTTTCTGAAATTGTTACAAGACTCGGTGTAATTTTCGGTGACATCTGTCGCTACGAGAGAAATGAGAAAAAAGACCTCGCAACTCACAATGATTCTGAATTACAAAAAGAATTTGGTAATTTAATATTTTCATCGATTAAGTGGTGCTCCGACCTCGGTTATTCACCTGAAGAATGTGTCAATAAAGCAATTGATTGTCAAAAAAAATTTGTGAGCGAAAATAGATAAAATAATATGGATCAAAAATGGAATTAGGCGCAATAATCGTCACAATCTTAGGACTTTGTCTCTTTGAGACAATATCCAGCATCGACAATGCGATCATCAATGCCGAAGTTCTCTCGACAATGAATCAGAAAAGCCGTCGATGGTTTCTCATCTGGGGTCTAATTTTGGCCGTGTTCTTGGTGCGCGGACTTCTGCCTTGGCTGATAGTCTGGTTTGCAACACCATCACTTGGCCCGATAGGTTCATTCACAGCTGCGTTTAGTAGCGATCCCCACATAAAAGATGCCGTCGAACTGTCAGCGCCAATACTCCTTGCTGGTGGTGGGACATTCTTGATATTTCTCTTTTTTCACTGGCTCTTTCTTGAGGACAAAAATTTTGGCATTATCGGTGAAAAATTTTTTTATTCTAACGGCGTCTGGTTTTACGCTGTCGTTTCCGTAATCTTGAGCTTCTTGGTTTATATTTCGCTAAAAATAGAGCCTGCAATAGCTTTTGGTATAGTTGTTGGTTCGACAGCGTTTTTTATTACTCATGGCTTCAAGCAGAATGCCGAACAAAGTGAACAGAAGTTAATGAACTCAGGGCTTTCTGATATAAGCAAGATTCTATATCTCGAAGTTATAGATGCCACCTTCTCGATCGATGGCGTACTTGGTGCTTTTGCCTTTACTTTGTCAGTTCCGCTTATCCTGATCGGTAATGGTATTGGAGCTCTCGTCGTACGCCAAATTACTATCGGCAATATCGATCGGATCAAGAAATATAAATTTCTCAAAAATGGAGCAATGTACTCTATACTGTTCTTGGGCACTATTATGCTACTAGACGGATTTGGCTTGCATATTCCAAGCTGGGTTTCGCCAGTTGTTACTTTCTCTGTTGTGGGATATTTCTTCGCTAAATCACATTTGATTCTAAAGAAAAAAGAAGTTTAATCAACGATACGAAAAAACCACCCCATGAGGTGGTTTTTTCTGATATAAAATCCAAAAATTATTTTTTCTTAACTTCGATCTTTTTGGCTTTCTTCGGTTCAATTTTAGGGATAGTAACCGTCAAAACGCCCTTGTCCATTGAAGCCTCAGCCTTCTCGCCCATGACATCTGATGGCAAATTAAATGATCGAGAGAATGAGCCGGAATGACTTTCTTTATAGAAATAGCCCTCTTCTTCCTTCTCTTTTTCTTCTTTCTTTTCGCCAGAAATGGTCATGATGCTATCTAAAATCTCAACGTTGATTTCGTCCTCGCTAATGCCGGGCAACTCCGCCTTGACCACAATCTTACCCTTAAGATCTTTGATATCGATCTTGGGCATCCCCACTGATTTTCCTGGGGTTATGACACTGTCCTCAAAAAGGCGATCCATCGCGTCTCTCAAAGAGACCGCTTCTCTGAATGGCCGCCAAGGTGATAAATCTGTCATCGCTCTCTCCTTTCCTTCCGGTTTTTCGCCGGGATTAATTACATTAATTCTAATGTGACTATCTGAAAATGCCTTGTCCATCTCTCTGTGAATTTCATTTTCAAATTCAAACATCTCTTCAAAAGCAGAGTCAAAGAATTGACATAAAGAAACTGCCAACGGCAAAGAAGGCATTGTCCTGCCCTGCTCTAGTGCAATTATTGACTGCCTTGATATGCCAAGTGCCTCAGCTAATTCTTCCTGGCTGAGTTGTCTTCTCTTCCTGAGCTCTTTGATCTTGTTTTCAATTGATAATTCTTTGTCTTCCATAATTAAAATGTAAAGTATACTTTACATTTTGTCAAGAGGACAACAGTTTATGATTTGTGATACAGCCTTATCCTGGTCTCCTGACCAAGATTCATTGTCTTTGCTTCATCTACTGGTTTGTTTTTTGCAAAAACAAACGAAAGCGATACGACTCGAGTCTTTGGACCGATATGCTTGAAAAACCATGGCTCTATCTTTTGGAGAACAGTATTCAAGAGATAGAAATAAACAACATCAGCACTTTTTAAATTTTTTTCAATTTTTTCGAAAGAGCCCAGGACTATTTTGATATTTTTTCTCTCTCCCGCCAGCCAAATATTGAAATTTGATTTCAGAAAACAATAGACAGAGCGATCTACACCAATCCCCTTGGCGCCAAATTTTTTAGCAGCGATAATCAGCGTCCGAGCATTACCACAGCCAAGGTCGATCACCGTCTCGCCATTTTTAAGACCGGCCAAACGAAAGGCATCTTCAACGGCTCTGGAATTGGAATAAACGATTGGCGTACCGATAATACAGGCAAACAGAAGTGAAACCTGCCAAAAAAGTATGCCCAGCAGAACTAAAAATATCATGCTCAGAATTATTGTGAACAATATCGTCATAAAATGATCTTATCATCCTTCAATTTTATTTAAAACATGCTAATATAAACTTTAGGCTTACTGATTGTTATATTTGACAAATATTGATTTTTATTGTAAAATATTGTTATTAATATCTCCCTAAAAGCAATTCGAAATGAATTTCCCTAGGGGGTGTATTAGTTTCGACAGAAGGAACTTTAAAAACATATCGCAAGTAAGTGAACTAGTCGCTTTATAAGTGCTAGTAAATTTCAAGTGCAAATACACTTGTAGGCAAAGTTAAGGCTGCTTTTGCTAGCCTTTCCTTAGCCCCTGCTTTAGCCTAATCGCTTTAGCCATCCGTCCTCGGTAACTCGGCCAAGGGTCACGGGTGCAATATTCGGGTTGCAGCATACTTTATTCGCTAGGAAGTATGAATAAGTATTACTCGCGATAGAGCAAAAGTTTCTTGGCTACGTTCCAATCTTCGCTTGAACAAATTGAATGTAGATAAACTTGTAGATAGTATGTTTTTAACCTTTTGGACGAGGGTGCAACTCCCTCCACCTCCACCAAAAAATAGCTAGTCTCTGACTAGTTATTTTTTGTATATCATATTTTCTAATAGGTCTGTTACCCCCGATCCTGTTGACCAAGACCTGCTTTCATTTCTTCAGGAGTCGGCATACGATTTGGATTGGTGGCATATCCTTTTTCAAAGTCAGTTAGCTCCCTGGGTTGAGCTTCCGAAGGTTGTTGACCAAGACCTGCTTTCATTTCTTCAGGAGTCGGCATACGATTTGGATTGG
>CAYOQP010000010.1:0-15784 GCA_964406145.1 uncultured Candidatus Saccharibacteria bacterium | reverse complement strand
TTTGGATTGGTGGCATATCCTTTTTCAAAGTCAGTTAGCTCCCTGGGTTGAGCTTGGCTGTCCATCATTGCTCTGTCTTTTTCTGTCATATTTCCATACTGATTAGCTCCTGAACCGTCCAACATACTATCTCCTTTGTTTATTGTTTAAAAGTAACATCTTGAACATGATTTTACCTGATGACATATTTAGCGTCAAATTAGGTGTTTCAATAATTATTTGTGCTAATTCTCTCTGGAAGATCCCAAACTCACCTCAAGTTTATATTTAGCATAGTCAAAGTGAAGAATTGATCTCCATCGCCTTGATTCTTCGATAATTGAGTGCAAATTATTTCTGACCACCTCCACCAAAAATAGAGCAGCCGGTATTGGCTAGTCTATTTTTGTGGACGTTTGGCTCGAGGGATTTTCACCGAGAATGGGGTCGAGAAACCTGCCGGTTTTCCGTAGAGAAAAATACCCGCCTGACGGCAGGCAGGTTAAAAACCGTGGGTTTTTACAGTGGCGCTAATCTCCCTCCGCCTCCACCAAATGAGAATTAGAGTCAGTTCCTAGTTCTTTTTCTTGCCGCTTGAAATCAAATTAAACAAAGGCACTTGAATTCTCCTAGCGCTCATAAGACCCAATGTCGAAAGATGCCCCCTGCGGCCTACCTCTGCCATCTAGGTCCTTGTTGATAATCGATGACAAGTTAAGACCATGATCGACAGCCATACTACCATATTTAAGATGGAAATTATCATCATTTTTAGCAATATACAAAGAATCATTTCCTGGGGAGGCCAGCGAATTAGCATCCTTCGCATATTGCGTCTGCCAGTCCGCCAGTGTAAAAAGTTTTGTTGACTCATCTATGGGATCAGCAGAGGCATTCTGCGAATTGATAATGAAAGCAAATTTATTGCCATCAACAACATATAAGTTGTTGTCAAAAATAACATCTGTATTGTTCAGCCAGGGATACCTGGTGAGGTTTTTAAAATAAAAGTTATAAAAGCTAGAAGCACCGAAAATGTTGTTTCTAATCGAGACTTCCGATGTCTCGGCCGCGTTTGTAAATGCTATAAAGGCAACACCAGTTTTTCCATCCGGCCGCTGTTCGTGGCCCCAGCTGTTGCCATTGTTTTCGAAAGTATTATTTGCCACCTGAATATTTGTCATCGATGTGCCGTTATGCCAAAGCTCGAAGCCATATTCACAATCCCATACCAAATTGTTATAGAAATATTGGTTACTCTTAATACCGTTTAGGCCTTGTGTCGTAATGCCAGCATCATAAACCTGCCAGACCTTATTATTCTCAACCCAGGTATTGCTAGCGTCCTCCCAAAATTCTATTCCGTTACCCGCCCTCGCATTAGAATCTTCGGGATCATCAGAATGGCGACTTCCGCCAATAAGGGATATGTCACAGTTTCTGATTTTAATGTAATCAACCTTCATTCCGAAAATCCCATAGTACGCCTTGGAGATATGTAGACCGTCAATTATTACATATTTTCTATTGGTCATCGAGATGCCAATATCTTTTGACACTAGCTCTATATCATTGTGATAAACAACTGCTGGATTGCCCACTGAATAAAAATATAGTGCCTTGTTTCCCCTGTTGTACCAATACCTGCCCTGATTATCATCTATTCCATCATTGTCATTATCTGGGACGTTCAGCTGATCATAACTCCAGACCTTTACGCCAAACTTAGAGTTATTTTCCATAATGATGTTTCCAACATCATAAGTAAGGGATTTACTGTTTGTCAGCGATTTTAGACTCAAAGAATCCAAATAGAAAGTTGAATTGTCGGGAATACTATTGCCGAGAAGAAAAGTAATTGCTGCGTCTGTTGCGGTAGCGTTTGCGACAAAAACAAAAGAATAATTTTGCCAAGATGTTTTTATGGTTGGCGGAGCCACAGTATTTGAAGAGTATTTTGTAAAAGGATCCACTCCCTGCAACAAATTAATGGCGCTTATACTGAATTCACTACTTGCCTTGGCCTTAAACTTCAACTCGTAGGAATAACCTGATTTTACAGAAATATTCTTTGTTGTTAATTGAATATCTGAGGCGACACTACCATTATTAGTGACGGCCAGCTGAAGGCCACCCGGAGAAGAATCATATTTGCCCGTCTCAGTCGTTCTGATAATATTACCTGCTGCCGGTGATTTAAACCACTTTGACCAACCAGATGTGTCTGATTCAAAACTGGGATTTTGTAGCAGTTCGGCTTCATTCTCAGTAGAGTTTGGCGTAATCCAAATATTAGAACCAATCTCTTGCCAATCAAGAAGGTCACCACGATCACGCGCCATCGTAATTATTGGTTTCTCTCCGCTACCATATGCACCATAGGTGACATATCTTCCGTCATTTCCACTTTTTGGCAGAAGCGGGGTAGCATCGTTTTTCCAGACACTTCCCTTCTTAAAAAGAACTGAGTCTCCCGGCAAAATGTTGGCGTTATTAACCTTGCTGATACTCTGCCACGGCCTACTCTCGGACAGTCCGTCATTTTCGTTGTCATTACCGTTAGCTGCATCAACATAATAAATCTTCCCATCATGCACAGAATCAGCCTTTTGCGATGTTACGAAGAACTTCAGAAAAAGAAGAATTAGACACAATAAAAAAATCACAGATAATGCAAAAATCATTCCGCGTTTACTGATAAATTTTTTCAATATTCCCTCCTGATTTCTGAATCGCTTCTGTTCAGTCTACAGTTACATTATATATAGTTAAAGACTAATAAGCCAGCAAAGAATGACCCAAAACTATTCAGCTTTTCCTCAGATAAACCTCGTATTATTATCTCAAGGTCGATTGTTTCTATGCAAAATTAGAAATTAAAAAAGGAAAATTATGAAAAATAAAAAAATGATGCTTTCAGTTATCGCCCTGACTCTAGCTGTAGCTGGAGTCACCTGGTACGGCGGAAGCAAGGTGCTTGCGGCAAATAACAATGGTAGACATGACGCTATAGTTTCGACATTGTCGGAGAAACTTGGAGTGTCAGAAGACAAAGTGACCGAGGCTTTCGACTCAATCGAGTCAGAGAGACATGCTGCTCGAGAAGCAGAAAGAAAAGCTAATCTCGATAAAGCTGTCTCGGCCGGAGTCATAACACAGGATCAAGAAGATAAGTTGATCGCCAAAGTAGCAGAGATGAGAGCAACCAGAGAAAAGGGGCGCGCCGATCTCGAACAGTGGTACAAGGACAACAGAATTGATACGAGTAAATTGTCCGAATACACCGGACGTGGCGGAATGGGAATGGGCAAAGGAATGGGTGGCCGCGGCCACATGGGTGACATTTAGCCCTCAATAAAAAAACACCTCCTGAAACGGAGGTGTTTTTTTATTTTTGTAATGTTGTGGAGACTATTCTTATTTGAGATAATATGAAAAATATTATGGAGGAAAATGGAAAACGAAATAACCAAAGAGATTTTATTAAAGAAGGGTTTATCCAGGTCCTCCAAAAAAATTATTGTTCTCTCGTTGAGCACTCTTTTCGCTACAATCTTGATATTTGGCGGTGTGATTTTTGCTCAAGCATCAACTTTTCGCAAAAATGCCGACATCGCCTTCGCCAATAAGAACTTTGAAGAGGCGGCCGATCTTTATGAAAAATCGTTTAATAAGCTAGCTCTCAGATCGGTCAAAACCAAGCTTGATCAAGCCAAAGTCTTCGAATCATATTCTGATCAAATAAAGTTGGCTGACGAAAAAATTACTCAGGAAAATTGGAATGAGTGTGTAACAATACTTAATACCATTAACTCTGACTATCCCGATTATTCTACGGTCGCAGAAAAAACCAAGACGTGCACTGATAATCAAGCCAGTCTAGACGAATTAAATAAGAAGATCGCCGACGAGGCCGCGGCCAAAACTGTCGCAGATGCAAAAGCGGCAGATGATGCGGCTAAAGCCAAGGCTGCCGCAGATGCAAAAGCGGCGCCCAAGACAGGTACAAATATTGGTTTGCCAAATACTACAAAGCAAGACTCTGTCGCAACTTATGACAGCACACCAGTGGATATTGTCATTGATGGCTCTAGTGATTGCGTGACCAAGACATACCAAGCTCTTAATCTACTAAAAAGTAAGGACATAGATCACTACAATCTCGTTATGACGTATATTGGCAAAATAACCTGTACTACCAGTGGGTCAGGCACTGGTATGTATGCTTGGGAAAAGCCACCGCGCTATCAAATCGGAATGACTTCGGTTAACGCTGGTATTCCTTGGTATGCTAGTACTATTGTCCACGACGCTTGGCATTCTAAATTGTACAACGATTATATGGCCACAGCCGACCCATCGGTCGTCTACGCGCCTAATGATGTTTGGACTGGCGAAACAGCCGAACTCGCCTGCCTAGAAGTTCAATACGAATCACTCTCGGCAATTGGCGGTAGTCAAGCAGAGCTTGATTGGCTCAAAGAAGTCGCTAAGACAAAATATTGGGAAGTGCCGCCAGATCAGCGTTGGTGGTAAATAGATATCTTACTCTAAAGAACTAAGATTGAGTCATGGCCTTTTCGCATCTTGATGACTTTTTCGAAGAAGAGTAAATTGTATCTAATGAAAGATATATTTTTTGACACCTTATTTGATTCATTGAAGTTGATTCCCCTGCTTCTAATTGTCTACATCGGCATAGAGTTGCTAGAGTACAAATTTGGCAATAAAATCAGAGAGAAGATCGAAAAAGCCGGTAAGACTGGACCAGCTATCGGTGCCGCCCTCGGCAGTATTCCACAATGCGGTTTTTCTGTCATTACTGCCGCACTTTATTCTCAGCGACTTGTAACTATCGGCACTCTGATCGCCGTTTTCATCGCTACATCAGATGAAGCCATCCCAATAGTCTTGTCTCAGCCAGACAAGATCGGAGTAATTCTTCCCTTAATTTTGACCAAGGTGATTTTAGCGATAATCGCCGGCTACGCTATCGATTATATTTTCAGAAAAAGAAATAGAGAGACCCTAAGTCATATTGAGAGATTTGAAAGTGGTGAATGCCATCATGATCATGACTCAATCCTCGATGAGAAGGCTTGCTGTGGACACAGCTATCCTTCAAAGAAGTTTAAACCGATCGAGATTTTGACTCATCCGCTTTTGCACACAGCAAAAATATTTAGCTTTATATTTATCACAAGCTTGATTATCGCTCTAGCCTTTGACCGAATTGGATCAGAGAACATTGAAAATTTCCTCAATATAAATATCTTGTTGCAACCTTTTGCTGCAATATTACTAGGCTTAATACCAAATTGCGCTTCGTCCGTCATTATCACACAGCTTTACATCTCTGGCACGATTGGCTTTGGCGCAGTTATTTCTGGTCTATCCGTTAGCGGCGGATTGGGGTTATTGGTACTAATAAAAGAAAACAAAGACAGAAAAGAGACAGCAAAAATAATAATGATTTTAATTGCAATCAGTCTCATTGCCGGACTATTAATTCAATCTTTTCTCAATATTTAGATCTCGCCGATAACGGCTTCTGGGGATATAATTTTTCTCAACTTCTCAACCACATCCATTGGCAACATATCTGATTTGACAAAGAAATCAGCAGCACCCAAGGCAAGCGCCTCTCTCTTTTTACTATCATCAGCCAGGGCGGTTAGAATAACAATCGGGATATTAGTAGTATCAGGATCACTTTTGAGTTGTTTTAAGACCTCAAAACCATTAAGTTTTGGCATCATTATGTCGAGCAGAATTACGGCCGGGTGATCTTCTTTGGCAATCTTAATAGCTTCCTCACCATCAATTGCCTCAAGAACAATCGCTCCCTCGCTCTTAATTCTGTCTACATACATTTCCAATAGTGTCGTATCGTCGTCAACAATTAAAATGACTTTGTCCGAAAACATTCCATTCCTCCATTAAAATTCTAGGTCTTCTTTCTTAGAGTTGATAAATCTAAGCCAAGAATTAGTTAATTTGATAATCGTTTTAAGTGGTGCTTCGATAATAAAATCAAGAGCCAATATAAATGGATTGAAAGCCGCAATTCTGTCCGATAAATAGCGACCAATTCTAATGAATGGCAAAAATATTAGCTCCATCGACGAGGTAATCGCATCATCCTTACTTCGCTTCATCGCCAATTCCAGGGCGATGTTTCTAATTCTGAAAGAAAAGAAAGAAACAGCGGAGACAAAAACAAAGAAAAGTATAATACTTAAAATATTAAATTTAAGATAGAGTAGGAGCCAAATGGCCCCGACTAATATTGCCAATGTAACCAGTAGATATGCATAACTGAAAAAATCCTCGAGAAAAGTGTTTTTTCTCTTAATAAGGGAGAACTTTTTATCTTGTATCGCTCCTTTGGATATCAAATTATTTACCGCGTCTGAAACTGTTTTATAATTCGTTACCGGTGGAGACTTTACAAAAGTACCAGAGACCAGCATGAGAAGAGGCGGCAAGGTCACATTTATGATTAAGGTCACATAATTAATACCACCTTCAAAAAGGCGATCAAAAGGAATTTCTAGAAGAAAGGCCAAAGAAATCTTTGTAAAAAGAATGAAAATCAAAGCCCTTATGGTACCACGCCAGACTTTATCTCTAGCCGCCCTAATCGCCTTGTCGTAACGTTCCATAATCAAGGTGTGTAATATGTGCGGCTTTTCTTTAATTTTGGCTAAATCTATTTTTTCACTCACCAACACTCGATACAGCAATGTGAAAGGAGCAATGTTGCGTTTGACATAGATAAGATAATTTTTGCGATTTGGATGGTTCAGCGCGTGATCTAGCTTATTGTAATACGGATCGAAACTTCGGGCAATTTTCTTAATCTCCTCCTCAGAAAGATCTGACCAATTTGGATAAATTGTTTTAAGGAGCCAATATTGTAAAAGATAATAATCAGGCTTCAAAACCAAGGAATAAATAGCCAACTTTAACTGAATATCATTATCTTCTTCACTAACTCTTGACCCCTGGAGAGATAGATTGTTTCTAACCCTATCGGTCACAAAATCTAAGAAAACGTCTCTTTCCTTGGACGGATGAAAAATTTCATTTATCTCGCAGGACATCCAGCCAATAAGCATCTTTTGTAGATCTGGCTTGTTTATGTGACCAGACTTAGCAAATTTCAAACAAACCATGTATCTTTTAACAATGGATGTGATCTTGTCATACTCTTCAGGCTTGATTGCTTCCGGATTAATATAATTAGCCCAAGCAAGCTCACTTATCAAGTCAGAGACCAATTGGTCTGCAGTCGGATTGATCATTAATGTGTATTTGCGACGCATAATTCGCGCGATAGCATTCTTGAAAATGAGATGCTCCTCTTGATACTCAAGGGCAGTGCGAATTTTTTCGTAAACCAAAGCAGAGCCAATGACTTTATCATTATCGGCCTTGCGATTAGCGTCGACAGTGAAAGATTTTTGAAAATCAGAGATGAATCTTTCAAGCTCGCCTGACAATCTTATTGTTTTTTCTTCTTCCATTGAGAAGATAATATACTAATCTGGCTCATTTTTCAATTTTGTGCTAGAATAATAGTCAACAAAAGATATGGAACACATTTCTGTTCTCAAAAAAGAAATACTTGATTGCTTTTCATATATCGACAGAAAGTCGGGCTATTTTATTGATGGCACCCTGGGGCTCGCTGGGCACAGCTTATCTCTAGTCGAAAAACATCCCAACATTACTATCGTTGGAATCGACCAAGATAGCGAGGCTTTGCAAGAATCACAAAAAAGAATTGAGATAAAAGGGCTTAATGATCATTTCATACTTGTTCATAATAATTTTAAAAACACTGACCAGATCTTGACCGAAAATAAATTAGATTCAGCCATTGGTGCAATCCTTGATCTTGGAGTTTCTTCTCTGCAATTGGACAAAAAGGAACGCGGCTTCTCATTCCAAGATAAAAATCAGCCTCTCGACATGCGCATGGACAAAGAGCAAAACAAAACCGCCGCCGATGTTTTAAATTCCTATCCCAGAAATGAACTCGAAAATATTTTAAATATCTATGGTGAAGAGAAATTCTCAAGAAGAATATCTGAAAATATAGCTCTTTTTAGAAGTCAAAAAACGATTCGAACAGTTGGGGATTTGCTGGAAATATTAGAAAACTCAATTCCTGTCTCAATCCAAAAAAAATCTAAAAATCATTTTGCCACCAAAACATTTCAGGCAATCAGAATAGAGGTCAACGCCGAACTGAATGGTTTGGACAAGGCAATTTTAGATATCTTTGATGCCCTATCTTCTGGAAGTAGACTGGCAATAATTTCATTTCACTCTCTCGAAGACAGAATTGTTAAGGAAGCCTTTAGAAAAATCGAAAAGCCTTGTCAGTGTCCGCCAAAATTACCTTGTATTTGTGATCTCGTGCCTCAAGGAAGGATTATAACGAAGAAGCCATTGATTGCCTCATCGGAAGAAATAGGCTCTAACCCAAGATCACGTAGTGCCAAACTTCGGATTATTGAGAAAATATGAAAAAAATAGTCCTACATAGTTGTTGCGGTCCATGTCTATCTTCGGTTGTCAATCGATTAGATGCCGATGACTTGATCGTTTGTTGGTACAATCCGAATATTGAGCCGGAGGATGAACACAATATTCGATATGAAACCTACAAAAAACTATTGGGCATACTAGATTTGAAAAACCTAGAAATAGCTTGCAATTACGAAACCGAAAACAAGCACTGGCATGATTTCATCAAAGGGCTAGAAAAAGAAGTAGAGGGTGGAGAGAGATGCAATAAATGTATCGAGTTTCGCCTCAAAAAGGTTGCTGAATATCTTGGGGAAAATGACAACATGATGACAACTCTGACTGTCTCGCCTCACAAAAAATCAAAAGATATCAACGAAATTGGCAAGAATATTACTGCTAAATATCTGGCCAGTGATTTCAAAAAAGAAGATGGCTATCTTCTCTCTTTAGAGCTCTCGAAAAAATATGATCTATATCGTCAAAATTATTGTGGCTGTATTTACAGCAAAAGGACTAGCTAGTCAATCTGCGAGCTACTTCTCTTTCGGTGTCACGCTTCTTGATTTTTTCTCTTTTGTCATACTTTTTAAGACCCTTACCAATACCAATTTCTAGTTTTGCTTTTCCCCTCTTGAGATATAATCTAAGTGGAATTATTGTTAGACCATCCTCGCTTGATTTCCCAGCGAGTCTTTTTATTTCTTCTTCGTGCAAGAGAAGCTTCCTTGTCCTTTGTCGGTCCTCGATATTATTGAAATCTCCACCAAGCCAAAATACCTCAGCATTGATAAGCTTCACATATGAGCCAGTAATGTTTATTCTTCCTTCTCTGATTGCCTTGATCTCATCGCCACTCAAGACAATGCCAGCCTCATAGGTTTCAATAATTTGATAATCGAAAAAAGCCTTTTTGTTTGAGACTGAAATTGCTTTTTTAGTGCTCATTTCGAAAATATTGCTTTTATTGTTGCTCTTTCCTCATATAGGACAAACAGAATACCAAGAATCGGAACGGCCAGAATAGCTCCCATGATACCTAGAAGTTTTCCGAAAATTAGCAGGGCAACGATGATAATTGCAGGTGGCAATCCGACTGCTTTTTGCATTATCTTTGGAACTAGAAAATTATTTTCGAGCTGTTGGATGATAATGTAAAAAATCACAACAAAAAGAGCCGTCAATGGGGAAACGGACAGGGCTATCAGAACAGCTAGAGTCCCAGCAATAAATGGCCCAACAGCCGGAACGATTTCAAGAACGCCGGCAATAACAGCTATGGTGACCGCATAAGGAACACCGATGATCGCCAGACCAATATATGAAATAAGACCGATAATCAATCCGAGCGCTATCTGACCACGAAGCCATGCGCCAACCTTGGTCGAAATTTTCTTGACAACATTAATAACGTTGTCAATTTTCCCTTCTGGAAATAGTCCGTGGCCCATATTGATAAAGAATCTTTCGTCTAATAGAAAATAAAGTGTCAGGATTATTACAGTAAAGAAAGAGACAACACCACCAAAAAATCCGGCTGTGATAGAGATAAAACTACCAGTCGCATTTGTTAAAGATGATGATATAGAAGAAATCCAACGCTCCACTACCGGAAAGTGAGACCTGAAGGCCTGAAACCTCGAAATATATTCAGGCAGATTGTTGGCCAGCTGTTTTGTCTGATCAACTAGCGGCGGAACCACTAGATAAGCGAAACCAGTAACCAGAGAAAAGAAAATAAGCAAAAGTAGAATAACCGAAAAAGGTTTGCCAATTTTGCCAGACCATTTCTTAACTATTGGCTGAAAGGCGGCGGCCAAAACCAGAGAAACAAAAATCAACAGGAGAACTTCTTTGAGCCAAAATAGTAGAAAGAAGATGAAGGCTATAAAGAAAACCTTTATTATTGTCGTAGCCGGGATATCAATTTTTATTTTATCAGACATCTGACTCCTAATTATTTATAATCTTCGCATATTTAAAGTTTAATACATCTCCAGACGGAATAGCAACCTTGTCAACCTCAGAAACAGAGATCTCGAGATCTTTTGACGATATTTGTTCGATTATCCCACCCTTCCTCTCGAGCGCTGATTTCAGAATTTTGCCATTGCCCAAAACATCAATCTGATAATTTTCCTTGTTTGCATAAGTTATTAATGGAGTTTTCAAAGTAATGCGCTGACCATTGATCGAAATCAAGCTTGAACCAATATTCTTAATTGCATTGACCAGATCAACTACTTGGGCCGCCGATAGAGCTCCTTTAATATTTATCTCAACACCCTGTCCGGTCTGGCCAGAAGCACCGATAATAATATCCATTTTGCTGGAATCAGTCTGGTACTGCTCATAGAGACTTTTCTTTGATTCTGACGAGCTTTGATAAGTATCAAGGTCCAAGGTTAGCGCCTTAACTTCTTGACGAAGATCGGCATTAGTTTTTGTGAGTCTCGCGACTTCCAAGGCCATCACTTCATTGTTTTCTGGCGTAGATACTTTTTTGTATTCGCTCGTCGAAAAAACCTGTGACACAATGAAAATGCCAAGGGAAAAGGTAACAGCACAGGCGATGATGTAATCTTTTTTCTTAAACATTTGGCGCAATATTAGTATCGAATGATCCGTCGAAAACTGGAAGGGTCAGATCATCGTTTTTTATAAAATCAAATACTATTCCAGAGTCATTTTTGCGCTGATAAAGACTCGACAAAGTCTGAGACGTCATCAGCCCGTCTCTTAGATAATTTTGATCACCGATTGCTTCGATTTGGAATGGCGTCGAGATTCGAACATTATTAATCAGAATAGTATTGACTATGCAATCTATCGCTGTGCTCGAAACAATTCTTTGATTGTTTATGGCAACACCCTCGGCTCCAGAAAACCAAAGTAAATTAACAATATCTCTAAGATCAGCGGCATGAATAATTGATTCGTCCGAGGCTTGAGATATATGACTATCGTCGAGCTTCACAATCACTCCCGGACCATTTAGACGCTGTAGCCCGGCTTGGGCCTTTTTTATGTATAGAAGTCTGATTTCATCTTTGGTCAAAACAGAGTTTTCATTTTGGATCTGAGCATCATGAATAGACGCTTGCAATGATTTTATCTCCGATTTCAAATCAGCTTGTTCTAGATAAAGATCTTCTCTGGTTTCCTTGAGACTTGAATAAGGAGCAATTGGATTGGTCACCCTATCAGGAATAGATCTTAATTGAGCGCTAACTAGCATACCAAAAGAAATGCAGACGATTGCGATTAGAGATCTTTGAATAATTATTTTGGGTTTTTTGTCTCTCATAGAATGTAATAACTGGTACCCTAGGCTGGAGTCGAACCAGCAACCTCTTCCTTAGGACGGAATTGCTCTATCCATTGAGCTACTAGGGCTTACTAAAACGAGATTATAATAGCATAATTCGAACATTTTTGCGATAGCGGATTTAATTAAAAAAACCACTCGAGAGAATGGTTTTTTTAATTTGTTTTTGAAATTACTTTATTTTCACGCGTAGATTCTTACTTGGCTTAAAACGTGGCATCCTAGTCGCAGGAATTTTGATTGCCTTTCCTGTCCTTGGATTTACACCAGCTCTTTCTTTTCTTTCCCCAACATCAAAAGTTCCAAAGCCGGTCAAGGTAACCTTATCACCCTTAACCAAACTCTTTGCTATGAGATCTAACATCGTTTGCACCCCGACTTCAGACTCACGGCGAGAAAGGCCGGTCTTGCGTGCAACTTCATTAATCAATTCGTTTTTGTTCATACCTTCTCACCTCCTTTCTTGTTTTTAATTTTCGACTTTAATTGTTTCAAAAATTCTAGTAATTTCGGAGGCTTTTTTAGTCTTTTTATCAAATTTTACAATTACAGCGTTCACAATTGAGTCTCCAATTGCTACTTTATGCGATTGAGGCAGGCCTGTCAAGAATTGTTTTATAATTATATTCTTATCGACGCCCAGAACAGACTCTTTCGGACCACACATTCCAGCATCGGAAATAAAGGCTGTGCCGCCAGGTAAAACAGTCTCGTCAGCCGTCTGAACATGAGTGTGAGTTCCCAAAACTGCGCTTACTTTACCCTCAAGGTAATAGCCCAGGGCTATTTTCTCACTAGTCGCCTCGGCGTGGAAATCAATGATTATGATTTCGTCCTTTGCTTCGGCCAAAATTTCATCAGCAGTTTCAAAAGGATCATTTAATAAAATTGGCATAAAGACACGACCAAGTAAATTGGCTAGCAATATTTTAGTGCCATTAATTTCCAGATGAACAAATCCCTGACCTGGAGTATCCTTAGTATAATTTGCCGGTCTTAGGATTTTGACTGAGTTATTCTTGAGATATGGGATGATATCGGAGTTATTCCAGATATGATTACCAGAGGTAAAATAATCAACTCCTGCATTGATCATTTCATTGTATTTATCAAATGTCATGCCTTTGCCAGAGGCAAGGTTTTCACCATTGGCAACAACAAAATCTATCCGTTCTTTTTTCTTAATATCGGAAATAAATTTTACTACAGACCTTCTGCCGGGGCGACCAACAATGTCGCCCAAAAACAAAAGCGTAAATAAGTTAGTATCTTTATTTGGCATATTCGACAGCTCGAACTTCTCTGATGACCTGGATCTTTACTTGACCTGGATATTGAACTTCTTCTTCAACTTTTTTGGCAATTTCTTTTGCCAATTTAGCCGAAGCGAGATCGTCAATGTCTTCTGGTTTAACCAGGATTCTAACTTCACGACCAGCTTGAATAGCATATGCTTTTTCGACTCCCGAGAATGAATTGGCAACTCTTTCAAGATCTTCAAGACGCTTCAAGTGAAGATCGAGAGATTCTCTGCGAGCTCCAGGACGAGCAGATGAAATGGCATCTGCAATTTGAACAATAGCTGCCTCGGGTGTCTCCATCGGCACATCCTCGTGATGAGCTTCAACCGCATGAATAAGATCGGCTGGCAAATTAAATTTACGTAAGATATCAGCCGAAATCACCGCATGAGAACCAGGAACTTCATGATCAACTGCCTTACCAAGATCGTGTAAAAGACCGGCCTTTTTGGCCAAAGCAGTATTTCCCCCAATTTCTTCAGAAACAAGTCCAGCAAGACGAGAAACTTCAATTGCGTGTTGAAGCTGGTTTTGGCCAAAAGATGTTCGAAATTTCAATCGTCCCAAAACTTTGACTACCTCGGCCGGTAAACCAGTAACGCCAGTCTCGTAAGCCGCTTCTTCTCCAGATTTTTTAATATCAGCCGCAACAACCTTCTTGGCTTTTTCAAAGGCTTCTTCTATGCGGGTAGGATGAATTCGGCCATCAGTGACAAGATCGGCTAAAGTAACACGAGCAACGGCTCGGCGAACCGGATCAAAAGAAGAAAGAACAACTGCATCTGGAGTATCGTCAATGATAAGATCAACTCCGGTGACTTTTTCAAAAGCCTGTATATTTCTACCCTCTCGTCCAATAATGCGACCCTTCATCTCATCACTTGGAATTGGAACGGTCGAAACAGTAGTCTCAGCAGATGTTTCGGCGGCGATTCTCTGCATTGCAGAAATAATGATTTCCTTGGCCTTGTCATCAGCAGAATCTCTAACGAATTCTTCGACTTCCTTGATCTTCTTAACCAAATCCTCTTTGCCTTCTTTTTCAACCAAATCAAGGAGAACCTTCTTGGCGTCATCCTTGGTCATCTTGGCGATTCGTTCAAGACTATCCTCCTGTTTTTTGCGAAGGTCACGAAGTGTTTGTTTAATTTCCTCGATCTCTGCTTGCTTCTGTGTCAATTCCTTCCTAGACTTTTCGACCTGATCAAAACGAGAGTCGACATTTAGTTCTCTTCTCCTTAGATCATTCTCGATTTTTTCAAGTGATTTACCTTTTTCGTCCAAATCTTTTTTGGAGATTTCTCTCTCTTTTAGAGCCTCGTCCTTTGCCTCAAGAATCATTTCTTTGGCTTTTGTTTTAGCATCTTCGAGCACCTTTTCAGCCTTTAACTCGGCATTTTCAACCTTGCTTTTGAGTCCGATTCGATGATAATAAAATCCAAAAACACCACCAGCGCCTAGAGCCGCTACTGCCGTAATAATTGAGATTAGCATAGCTTACCTTTCAAATCCCCACGAGCAAAACAGACAAATTAGTATTATTTGCCTCGATATAAGTACAATAAATTGCTATATGGGAATATTTTTTTCATTAATTAATTAAATAAATTATTTACATCAAAAATATACGCTTTTTTTACGCTAATTGCAATCGGCCAGACAATCAATCTTCTAGGTCAGTTCTATCAATTGAGAGGGTGTTTTCACCAACATTTTCAATTTCATCTGGATGATCAAAATAACGCACAATTCCCTCAACAATTGATTCTGCTTCGGAATCCAGCCTGTCTGAATTTTTTTTGATTGAATTCCTTTCGGACGTATTAGTTAGAAAGAAGCCTTCAGTCATAGCAGATGGCATCTCAGCTATTTCGAAAAGACTGTTTTCGAATTTAGAGATACCTTTGCTTTCTATGTCCAGGCCATCAGATATAGAGCGAGACAAACTGCTGGCCAATTTAACGTCAGAATCCTTGTAATACAAGACTGTCGAGTAATTGACGCTTCTATCATCTTCATATGAGTTGTGATGGATAGAGACTAGAATGTCAGCATTTACAGAATTGCAGTACCTTGATCTATCGCGCTTATAAACAAAAGTGTCATCGTCTCTGGTTAGAAAAACCTGATACCCCATTGCCGCTAGATCTTTTTTAACCTTATCGGCCACTTCAAAATTTACTCTTGATTCATAAATACCACCGACAATAGCACCAGCATCATTGCCACCATGTCCAGGGTCAAGACAAACAATCTCTTTTTTCGCTACAATCTGTTGTTGTGCCAAATCCTGAGAAGCCGAAACAGTAGAATATTGCGTGATCGGCCCATCTTCTTTTTGATCCATAAAAGATAGAAAAATAAGACCAATTAAAAATATGACTATTGCTAATATAAAAAGAAATAATGGCCTTTTATTTTTCAAAAAAAGAGTTTTCATACACCGATATAATACCAGAAAAAAACTGTGAATTAACTTAAAGACATTTTTTACATGAAAAAAGCACCAGTCGAAACTGATGCGTTTTTCATGGTAGCCTCAAGGGGAGTCGAACCCCTCTTACCACATTGAAAGCGTGGTGTCCCACAACCAATGGCTTAAGAGGCCACTGCTCTACCATTGAGCTACCAATCCAAT
>CAYOQP010000009.1:1898-33310 GCA_964406145.1 uncultured Candidatus Saccharibacteria bacterium | reverse complement strand
ACTTATTTTCGACTAAATAGTCTATGCCCTCACGCGATAGTCCGTAGCCCCCTTCACGATTCGGGATATAGACAACAGTTTTGATACCAATTTCATTTAAACCTCGATAGAGAAGCGCCGCACCAGGGATACCATCAGCATCATAGTCGGCAAATATGCCAACAGTCTCTCTGTCTTCCTGCGCTTTCTTGATTCTATCGACCGCTCCTTCCATGCCCTTGAGCAAGAAGGGATCGTGAATCCCCTCGTCAAAATTGGGCTGGAAAAATTCGAGCTTTTTCTGCTCATCTTTATCGCTATCAATCAGACCGCGATTATAAAGCAGCTGATCGACTAAATCATCAAATTTTCTTGGGAGTATCTCCCAGATTTTATTATTATCTGTCATAGGAAATATTGATCAACTGGAGCGTAATCATCGGTTAATACGTTGGATCTAAGTAAATTATCTTCAGAAAAAAATATCTGTTTTTTGGCATCAAAAACTTTGCTAACATTAATTTCACTACTAAAATCCATCCTAGAAGCCAAGATAACAAAATTTTGGACCGCTTTGTGATTGGCTGGATCACCCATAGCAAAAATCAGAACATGTGGAAAAACTTCTTTATATGTCAAATATTCCGAAGAGAGAAAAACGCTTCCCTTGCCGCTAATAGATGCCAGTATGTTTGTCATTACGAGACCGTCTTCTTTCATGATTCTATCCAGGCCAGACAAAGCCTCTCGGGTTGTTAGTTGATAAGGTATCGTATCGGAAGATTTAAACGCATCGATATATATTCCGTCGTATTTTTTGACATTCTGATGATTTATAAAAGTGCGGCCATCAGCTGTTATATTTTTGATTCTATGATCATCGGAAAAATAGAAATATTTCTTGGCAACCTCAAGCAATTCTCCGTCTATCTCAACGACATCAACGAAGCTATTGGGGCTCTGTTTGAGAAATATTCTTGGCATTGTTAGCGTCCCGCCGCCGATAAGTAAAATATTTTGAGAATTTTTGTTGATATCGTCGAAAAAATTTATAGATCCAGTGTATCCATAGCCAATAGGATCGCCATTATCGGAATAAATCGCCGACTCCACAGTCGACCAATCTTGCCACAACGTTAACATTCTTACGGGCCGATCGGTCTGTTTTTCCAATCCTTCGACAACAAAGTAACGAGCATATTCTGTGTCAAAATCGCTAACCACAGATTTATCTTTTAGCGAAAAATGAGCAAAAATAGAGATGGATATTATCGCAATAAATAACAACTTAAAAGGTAGTCTTATCTTCTTGAAATCAATCAAAGACATCGACAATGCAATAATCGTTAATGAAACGAATAGTAAAATTGTTCTTGTTCCAAATGTTGTAATCAAGAAGAATCCGGCAAAAAAAGTGCCGAATATACTTCCAGCAGTCGATATAGCGTAGAGATTGCCCACAACAGAACCGGCATTGTCGATTTTATTGATTCTCAACTTAGCACAATATGGAGAAACCATTCCAAGCAATATATTGGGCACAACAAACAACACAACCGCCGAGATCAGCGATGTGATCCTTATATCCAAATTTAGTGATGACAAAAAATCCAACAAATCCTTATAGCCCAGATAGACCACCAACAAATAAAGCCCGGAAAAAAACACAATAATGCCGAGAGAATTATAGCTCTTCTCTTTATCAGAAATTTTACCGCCCAAATAATATCCCACACTCAAGGAACCAAGAATTACGCCTATCAGGCTAGTCCAAATTATCATTGAACTACCAAAATAAGGAGACAACATCCTTGAACCGACAAGCTCAAGAACCATCACTATTGCTCCACAGATAAAAACGATAAACTCGATAAAATATTTAATATTTTTAAACATTATAATTAATTTTCCTTTATTTATAGTAAGCCCAGCCGTCAATCCTAAGATCGATATATTCGCGAATTTCAGGACGTTTAGCCATCAGAACTTGTTTGAGATTGTCTAGCTGTTTTTTACTACTTCGCAGACTGTTTAATTTTACGTAAAAACCAGCGTCAGTTATCAAATTGACGTCAAATGTCGTTTCGGCAACCTCATAATTTACAGGCTTAATATTAACTTCGTTAAAAAGATTAGTATCAATATTAGTAATAAAGGCAATAAAATTTGGCGAGACCAATGGTAGACCGAGGTCGACAGGCAAGGCTTTTGTGTCAACAATCAAAGGCAATTTACTTTCTTCGTCTGGCAATAGTTTCTTAGCTACTTCACCCTGTGAACTTATCAGATATCGCTCGGTTCCAGTTTGCCAGACAACTTTACCCTCTCGCTCGACTATAACAATTTTTAAAGCATCAGGAATACCTTTGTAAATTTCAACTTGTTTTATTTCAGGAAATTGTTTAATTAGATACTTTTCATTCTTGCTAATAGAGAAAAGAAAAACATTCTGATCTTTTGGCAAAGAAGAAATGAGATCTTCGGTCTTTAACAGATTGTTTCCTTCCACAATAACCGTCTTTATTTTGAATTGAGACGAAAAAAGAAAGTAATAAATCAGAGAAATTACGACTAAACAAGCAAGTATAATCTTGAAAAGCAATGGAGTAAATTTGAAATTTCGCTTGTCACGATTTTTCGGGGCACTATAAATTTTGGGAGATTTATATCTCCCGCTACCCAAAAAGGCTTGACGATTTTTAAAGTCTCTTACCATTTCCCGATATACTCAATTTCTTCATTCAGATCTAAATCAAACTTTTCTTTGACTACCTGTTTAGCCTTAACGGCTAAATCATATATTTCTTGAGCTGTCGCATTCTTCTTATTTATCAAGAAATTGGCATGTTTTTTCGAAAAGGCCGCTCCACCAACCTTCAATCTATTCGCTCCGGACTTTTCGATCAAATATCCAGCTGATTTTTCTGGTGCCTGACCACAATTTTTAAAGAAGCTTCCTGCTGAGATATCGCCGACAGGCTGATTTTTCTTTTTTCTCTCCAGTGTTTCCTGCATTGTTCGTAATATTTCATCCTTTCTGCGTTGAACCAATTGAAGTGTCGCCGTCAGGATTACTGGTTTATGTTTACTGTCCCTATAATTTGTTTTCAGATTCGAACTTCTGTATGAAAATTTCATCCAATCGGCATCATGTTTTTCGATAAGAACCCCGTCATCGCTTGGTATCAAAACAGTAACTGATTTGACAAAATCGCCGATAGAATAATTGAAGGCTCCCGCATTGCCATAAATTGCGCCACCAACAGTACTTGGCACCCCAAACAAAAATTCCAGACCGCCAAGATCACGTCCGGCAGAAAGGTTGATGAGCCTGCCAAGATTTACTCCGGAGTCGACAATAACAGTCGAGAAATCAGGGCTAAATATTATATTTGAGCTCTCATTTTTAATAACAAGACCAGGAAAACCAAAGTCAGACGGAACAACATTATAACCACCGCCAAGAATAAAATAAGGAATCTTGAGTTTGCAAGCGATAGTAACAGCTTTGGTTAAACCTGTAATGTCCTTCGCGACAAAAAAGTAGTCAGCTACGCCGCCAACCTTAATACTCACATGATCGCGAAGCAAAACATTCTTTTTGAGATTTTCCCCAAGGCTTTTTTCTAATTCTTTTTCTATTTCTAATTCCTTCATTTTGACTCCAAAATTTTTTCAGAAATTTTATATACAGGTGGAATACCTATTGTCAGAAGAACTGAATTTTCGTCTAGACTTTTTTTGAGATGTTCCACTATCTCTTCATCTGTTTCAAAATATTTGGCATTGTTTTTGCTCTGATTTATTTTATCAACCAAATCATTTGAAGAAATATCCAAAACCTCGTCCCGACCAGGCACAAAGAAGATCGGCTTAATAATAACCTCATCAGCCTCGGTAAAAGCTCGGCCAAAATTATCCACAAGCGGCAAAATTCTTTTATATTGATGTGGCCAAAAAACTACAATTTTTTTCTTATCCGGATAACGCTCAGCTAGAGCTTGAATGGTCGCTCTGATTTCAGTTGGATGATGACCATAGTCATCAATCAAGTCAGCACCGTTATAGTTGCCAAGTAATTCGAAACGACGTTTGGCATTTTTAAAATTTACCAAAGCCTTCTGTGCAATTGACCGATCTATATTCAAAAAATCAGTCAGAGCTAATACAGCCAAGGCGTTTAGAATGTTATGCTTTCCTGGAATCGAAAGGTCGAAGTCTAGAGATTTATACTTTTCCGATTTTTCCCCATAGTAAATAACTTCGGTTTTGGTCTGAGAATCATTTATGGTATCGACAACATTTTGATCATCAGCACAGGCTATTATAATCCCATCTGCAGAAACTTTTTGAATATATTTTACAAAAATTTCCTTAATTTCTTTTAGCCCACCGGGGTAAGAGTCCAAATGTTCTTCTTCGATATTGGTTAGAATTAAATAATTTGGATTGTATGACAAAATATTTTTATCATACTCACAAGCCTCGAAGACGACCCAGTCGCTTTTACCAATTCGGATAACATCATTATTAAATTCAGGAACTTCATCACCAACCAAAACAGTCGGGTCAAATCCAGCCTCAATTAAAACTTTACCAACCATCGTAGTTGTGGTTGTCTTTCCATGCATACCAGAGATAGCAATCATTTTTTTATCTTTAAAAAGTTCACCGAGTAATTCTGCTCTCTTTATAACTTTGATATTTTTTTTATTTGCCTCTTCTACTTCCGTCCAGCCAGGAGAGCCAGGATTTACGGCAGAAGTTCGGACAACAACATCAATATCAGTGGTGATATTTTCTTTTTTATGACCACCAGTTTTCAGATCAGATCCAGTTACGGTATGACCCAAATATTCCAAATATTTTTTAATTCCACGCATCGAAACGCCACCGACGCCAATTAGATGATATTTCATTTTGCCTCTTTTATGATTTCTTCACATATTACTTTTATAGCATTATCAGGGAAAAATTTCTTGGCCGATTCTGACATCTTTTTCGATTTTTCTTTGTCTTCAAAAATTTTAATTATTGTAGAAGTTAATAAATCAGAACCAAGATTCTTATCTTCGATTATGACACAGCCACTCTCTTCTTCCAAGGCCTGAGCATTTTTCAGTTGATGATTAGCCGAGGCAAACTGATAAGGAATAAGGATCATCGGTTTACCCAATCTCGCTATCTCGGCAATTGTTGTTGCTCCAGCTCTTGAAACAATAATCTCGCTTTGATTTATTGCCGACAGCATCGGCTCATTACCATTGTATGATTTAAAGAAATCAGTCACAAAGTATGAATTCCTCACATCGACTGGCAAATTAGCCCTAAAATCAATCGCTTCGCTATATCCGATCATACCAGTCTGATGTATGACATTAAATCTCAAAAGCAATAATTGCAAAGACTTAAAAACAGCTCTATTTATCGAGATCGAACCCTGACTGCCGCCAGTAAAGAATATAATCGGCTTCTTATCAGTAAAACCAAAATCAAAATCAGACAATCTCTTTTTGTCCAATATTATCTGACCGCTAAAAACAGACTTGCGTGCATCTAGGTAAGGATAATATTTCTTAGGAAAACCCAAGAAGACTTTTTTTGCTCCACTCGCAGATATCTTATTGGATAGACCCATTTCTATGTCTGACTCATGAATCATGTATGGAATCTTTAGAATTCTTGCCCAGATTAAAATCGGGACAGAGACAAACCCACCTTTGGAAAAAATGATTTTTGGCTTCGATTTATTTATTAGATATATCGCCTCAAAAAAACCATAAAGAGATAACAGAATTTGCCAAATGTTGTTAAGAGATATTCTGCGATGAATTCTTCCAGTATGTAGAGTTAGATGATCAGTGATATTGCCAAAAATCGATTTTTCAACAGCAGAACCAGAACCGATAACCCTTATGTCCAAGTGCGAGTCAATCTTCTTTAACGTCTCGTAAATGTGAAAAAGAGGAACAGCATGACCCCCACTGCCACCGCCGACTAGAAGTATTCTATTTTTTTTCATATACCCTACTTTTTGAAATATTAGTCAAAACTCCAATTGCCGCCAAAAGAACAATTAATGATGTTCCGCCATAACTTATAAATGGTAATGGCACTCCCGTCAGGGGAACAAGAGAAAACATCGCAGCAATATTAATCAACATCTGGGAGAAAAGCCAGACCGTAACACTGACGGCAACTAGCCTAGAAAAAGTGTCTGGTGCACTGCGAGCAATTTTCAATCCTCTTATGGCGATAAAACAAAAGACCAAAAGAATTAGGCTTGCCCTCAGAGCTCCAAGCTCTTCGCATATTATAGCAAAGATAGAATCAGTATGAGCCTCGGGAAGATAAAGATATTTTTGCTTGCTCTGGCCGAAACCAAGACCCCAAAGACCGCCCGATCCGATGGCTATCAAAGCATTGTTTATATGATATCCCGAAGCGAGAGAATCCGCCCCAGGATTCAGGAAAGTCGTGAGACGCTCCATGCGATATGGCTCAATTTTTATCGAAAGCCAGACCAAGAAGGCGCCCAGACTGCCAGCTCCAAATATCTGGGTCATTGTGGCCCCAGAGATGATAAAAGTAGTTGCAGATATAATCGCAAAAACCGCTAGTGTTCCCAGATCCTTTTGTATCAGCATCAAAACCGAAATCGATCCAACGATCATAATAAACGGCCAGAATGATTTTTGTATCGCTTTAAGATTGTCGCCCTTATTTGAAAACCAGCCAGCCAAATAAAATATAAAAGTAAGTTTTGCTAATTCTGCTGGTTGAAAATTGGTAAAACCTAGATCAATCCAGCGACCACCAGAAGTAATTCCAAGTGGACTTAAAATTACTGGCAATAAAAGCAGACCAATGGTCACAAAAAACATTTGGCTCGCATATTTTTGCCAAATTTTATAATCTATCGCTTGAAAAATAATCCAGACCACAAGACCAATCACAACAGTAAAAATCTGTTTCCTCAAATATAATTTATCAGTTACGCCATCAGTAATCTCAAGAGAATAGTATTTGGAAACCGAATAAATCATAATCAAACCAAAAGCAATCAAAGCAAAAACTGCCAGAGAAAGCCAGTAATCAGAATGTTTTCTGCGATAATCCATAGCTATTTAAGCCCCATAACTGCTTCCTTAAATTTATTGCCCCTATCTTTATAGTTTTTGAACATATCAAAACTTGCACAAGCTGGAGAAAAGATAACGATATCACCTCTTTTGGCTTCTTCTCTGGCATTTTTTACAATTTCTAAGATATTGGAGCCACCACTGACCACCCGACCAGAATAGCTAGAGACCTTCAAGGCTTTTTTAATTTTCTCCGCCTCCTGTCCGATAATAATTACGCTTTTAACATTCGATTCCGAAATAACATTGGCTAATTCATTAAAATCAGAACCCTTGGAACTTCCCCCAAGAATCAAAACTTTATCCTCATCGAAAGAATCTATCGCTGCCATTGTCGGACCAGGATTAGTTGCAAAAGAATCATTTATAAATTTAATTCCAGCGATTTGTCTAACTAGTTCCAGACGATGAGGCAAACCAACAAAATTAGCCACACCCTTTCTGATAATTTCAATTGGCACATCAAGGGCGTCAAGAGCCAGAGAAGCCGCAGCAATATTTTCCAAATTATGTTTTCCAAGAAGATTTATATCCCCCTGCTGGCAGACAACAAGATTTCTGCCTTTTGGATCAAGAACAACATTTAACTTGTCACCGATTAATACAACAGAGGCGTCAAGATAAGGATTATCTTTTGAAAAATAACGTAATTTACTTTTTATTTTTGAAATTACATCAGAATTTATTGTCGAATTAAAATTAAGAATTGCTACGTCTTTTTCTGACTGATATTTAACGATATTTTCCTTTGTAAGACGATATTCTTCTTCATTTTTGTGATAGTCTAGATGATCAACACCCAAATTGGTAATAACAGCTACGTGGGGACTCTTATCCAGATCTGCCAGTTGGAAATTAGAGAGCTCCAAAATCACAACATCTTTTTTCGTAAGCTCCGGAATAAGAGTAACAGCAGGATAGCCGATATTACCAGCCAGATAGACCTTTTCATCTTTGTCAGCAAAATAATCTTTTAGCACGGCATAAATTATCGAAGAGGTTGTCCCCTTGCCTTTTGTCCCGGTAACTCCAACAATTGTCGAGGGACAAAGATCAAAAAACAACTTCATCTGAGAGGAAATTATTGTTCCTCTCTTTCGAGCCGAAACAAGATTAGGATCGTTGAAATAAATCGACGGAGATCTAAAAACTATATCAAATGAATCCAGACCACCGAGATAATTGGGGCCAAGATTTTTCTTGACTGATTCATCTTTTAAGATTGTGGCTAATTTCTCCTTTGAATCAGGTTCGGCCTTTTCCAGAAGCTCAGATTCGATGTTTTGATCACAAAGAGTGATCGATCCGACCTTGTCCTTTAGAAAATCAAAAAGAGCGATGCCCTCTATTCCTAAACCCAAAATGGCAACATTTTTTCCGTTAAGATTCATAGCATAATTCTATACTATTACGAGATCTTGCGCCAGAGAAAATATTAGGTATTACCTTTGCCTATTAGGGCTAATGCCAATCCTGCCACAGCTGAAACGGCACCGATAATCCAAAATCTCATCGTGACCTTATATTCAGGCCAGCCAATCGCCTCAAGATGATGATGAAGAGGAGACGAAAGAAATATTTTCTTACCATTGCGCAATTTTTTCGAAAGAAATTGAATAATGAAACTTAGTCCTTCGATTGAAAAAACTAGTGTAATTATAAACAGTGCAATAACAGAATTAGTAGAAAAGGCAACCACACCCAAAGTCATTCCAAGTGCCATCGATCCGGTATCACCCATAAAGAAACGAGCTGGAGGGATGTTAAACCAAAGGAATGAGAATAGGGCGCCCATTATTGTCGCGCAAAAAACAGCCAAACCAGTTCTCCCCTGTGTCAGAGCAATAATTGCATATGCCCCATAAGACATAGCAAATATGCCGCCAGCCAGGCCATCCAGACCATCGGTTTCATTAGAGGCAAAAGCCATCCAAACTAAAACGATTACGAATAAGGGAATATACCAAGCACCGATCGTAAAATCGCCGACTCCAGGAATATGTATTAGATTCCAACCAAGCTTAGAATAAAACCACCAGGCTCCGACAGCTGCAATAGCAGCATACAGCGGAAATTTTTGACGAATTGTTAATCCACCACCCTTTTCGCCGATTCCTCTGACGTTTAAAATGTCATCGATTGCCCCAACAATTCCGGTCGCCACCAAACAAAACAGTGGAAGCCAAGTCGCAGAACGAGACAGATTAAAAAGTGCAGTCAAAATAGCCGTGGTCACCCAGATCAAAAGACCACCCATGACCGGAGTTCCTGCCTTTTTTTCATGCAATTTAGCCATTATGGGAGCAGATTTGGCGTCCCTTATGGTCTTGCCCATTTTATATTTATAAAGAAAATGGGTTAAGATTGGTGTCCAGGCCATAGCAATGACGAATGAAGCCAGAGCGAACCAGAACATTCTTACCAAATCATCTGGTCTAATTGTAAAAATTTTAATCACGTCCAAGGGAACTCCTTTCTTAAACTCTTTTTTTAAATCTCCAGAAACTACCCTGTCTGACCAAAAGATCTGGAGCCAAATCTGGTTTCAACATTATCTTTTTTGTAATTTCTTCAAAATAATTTTTATTCTGAGAGGCTTTTACGAGGATAAGGTCTTTTGGTTTAATAATTTTTTCCAAGTCATTCTCAAGTGTCTTTCTGCTATCATAGCTAAGAACACTACTATCTCCAAATGATTTAGCCATCAATTTTGCATTCGGTCCGGCAAAGATAGCCAAATCACACTTTCCTTTAGCATAAGTGGCAATTTCCTCGTGCTTTTCTTTTTCCATCTTGCCCAACTCATTCATATTGCCAATAATCACCACTTTTCTGCCACTGTATTTTATCAATGACAACACATCTAACGCTGCCTTTACTCCAAGGGGATCAGCATTGTATGTATCATCCAAAATAGTAATGCCGTTTTTTCCCTCAATCAATCTCAGTCTACCATTTATTGGTTTAATTTTTTCTAGAGATTGTTTGATTTTAAGAGACTGAATATCGAAAATCTGGCCAATTGCAAAAGCAATCAACTGGGCATAGACAAACTGCTTACCTATAAGACTGGTTTTAATCGCAATCTTCTGTCCAGTCGTAATTATTCGATAGTCGGTGCCGTCCAGACCAAGATTAATACTCTCAGCTCGATATGTTGACATCTTGCTGTCGACTCCGATTGTAATAATTTCTTTAGAATCATTCTCGAGGCTACCAAGAGAAACGAGGTCATTATTGATAATAACCTTTCCGTGATCCTTAACTATGTTGATCATGGAAAGTTTTTCTTTCACAAGGCCTTCTATGCCGCCAAAATTAGCCGAATGAACAGCAGATATGGCAGTGATTACACCAATATCCGGCTTAACAATCGTTGAAAAATATTGCAAGTCTCCTGGATGCTCAACACCCATTTCTAAGACAATATATTTGGGATATTTTTTTTGAAAAGTTCTAAAATAAGCAAGGATCAAAAAAACTGGCCAGAGAATTTTACTTGGAACACGGTCATAACCGAGGATAGTCAATGGTATTCCTATCTCGGCATTAAGATTGCCATAATTTTTACGAACCTCACTGCCAAAATTATCATGGAGCACCTGAAATATTGCTTCTTTTGTCGAGCTTTTACCAACCGACCCAGTGACAGCAATAACAAAAGGACGATGCAAATTAATTACTTTTCTCGCATATTTGGCCAAAAGCCAATAGACAAATTTTAAAATCATATTTTTCATTTTATCTGCTCCGTAGGCGCAATTCTGTAATGATAGTTTAGCAGAAACGAAGCTATTTCACCAAAAAGTGGGGCGGCTGTTGATTCAGCATATTTTGCACTTTTGGGTCTTTCTAGTTTTACTATCATAGTAAACCGAGGATCATCGGTCGGAGCAAATCCGGCTAAAGTATGATTATATATTCCAAGACCGGTTTCATTTTTCTCATAACCATTTGGTCCAACTATTTGAGCGGTGCCAGTCTTCGCTCCGACTTTGAATCCAGGAACTGCCGCTTTTTTAGAGTGACCATTCTCAACTACCGAGAATAACATTTCTGCTACAATTTTTGCCGTTTTTTCGGAAATAACCTGCTCACCTTCTTGTTTTTCAACTTTTTTCTCTGTTCCGTCTGGAAAAACCATTTTGTCTATCATATGAGGATAAATATACTTGCCATTATTGGCGATGGTAGCATAAGCCGTTAATAATTCAATTGGGGTAACAGAAATACCCTGACCGAAAGAGACTGTTGCTCTAGTAATATTGCGCCATTGCTTTAAAGGATAAGTATTTCCAGGAACTTCGGTGTCCAGATCAATTCCAGTTTTATTGATAAGACCAAATTTTTTAACATAATCGTAAAGTTTGTCAGAACCAAGCTTATCTGCGACCCAAACCATACCAACATTATCAGAATTTTGTAAAATCTGTGCCATATTTTCAGTGCCGAATGGCTTATCCTCAGCCGTATGAATCTCGTATCCATCCACAACAGTCATGTTGCTGAAAGTTCCTTCAGTTTCCGGTGTGACAACACCAGCATCTAGGGCCGATGCCATTGATAAAGTTTTGAATACGCTTCCAGGCTCATAAAGGTGAGAAATGGCAGGATTAACAAATATTCCAGGGTTGCTATCAGCTTGTTCACGAAAATTGTTTGGGTCAAACGTTGGCACGCTTGCCATGGCTACTATACCACCCGTTTTGACATCCATGATTAAAACACTGCCAGAATCAGCTTGATATTTTTCCAAGGCCTCAGTCAGTTTCTTCTCGACAAAATATTGAACCGAACGATCAACCGTCAGAACATAACTTACTCCATCCTGAGGATCTTTTTGTTCCAAAAGACTTATCATTCTACCCAGAGTATCCTTTTCCCCAACAACGTTTCCCTCCTTGCCCTTCAGAACATCGTTGTAGCGCCCCTCAAAGCCATACATTCCGTCGCCATCATTGTTTACAAACCCCAAGAGATGCGAGGCCAATGATCCTTCAGGATAGAAGCGACTATACTCTGGCACCACCAACACGCCATTAATTTTTTTATCAATAATTTTGTTAGCTTCATCTAGAACTAAGCCCCTTTTAAGTGGTGGGATATATAATTTGTCATTGTTTATTTTGTCAAAAATTTCATCACTTTTAATGCCCACGAGAGAACTTAGGGAATCGGCAACCTTTTTCTTGTCACTTATCTGATGTGGTATAACCCAAACGGCAAATTTTTTAACATCAAAAGCCAAAGGGTAATAAGACTTTGGATCAATTGAAGAATCATGAACCAATATTTTACCGCGACTTGGCATCTCTGTTTTTTCAAAACGTTGCTGCCCTTGAGCAAGAGCCAAATAATGATCATGCTGTAAGACGCCAATATTCAACAGCCTCCAGAGCAAAATAAAAATCATGACAATGAAGACAAAACTAAACGCTTTGAGTCTTGCGTCGATTGTTTTACTGTATTGGTTCATACCAAGATAATATCAGAAAAATCAGGCATTAAGGAGTCGTTTGAGAACTATTCTCAATGTGATTAACGTTTGTTACCTGTTCCATGACCTGTTTTTCAACACCATTATCTATTTCTTTTAATGCTTTTAATCTAGTTTGTTCTGACTCTAATCTTTCTTTTTCAAGAGTTAAATCATCCTTAGCGCTTTCAAGATCTCTCAGTTTTACACTTCTGCCAGCTCCAGCGGTAGACTGACTCAAATAGACAACAGCCAAAATAGCTATAATAGTCAGAGCAATAAACTTTACTGCATTTGGACCAATAGCAATCGATCTTGAGATAGTTTTCTTCTTGCGCCCAAGTTCTATCGTGTTCCCCCTCGTAACTAAGAAATTTCTTCCCACCATTCCTCCAAGAACGTTTAAATCGTTGATTAATCTGAAAATACAGTTTTCGGTCACCAGCCGGCATTGATTTTGATTTTTAGAACACTTTTTCTTTTCGAACTAATTTTGTTTTTGATTCCCTAATACGTTTTAGGGCTTAAGCCTCTCCCCTCCTTTAGCGCTGTCTCACGACAGAGCGGGTGAAGGCCTAACTGCTCTTTGTGCTGGCTGGTGACCGAAAACTATAAACCTATTTGCTCCAAATTCTCGGCGACTTCATCTGAATTTTCCTCCATCTCGATCTTAAACTTTGACCAAGATTCTTCAGACCAAATCTCCAAGCGATTGTGCATTCCAGTAATAATCACTTTTCCCTTTAGGGATGCATAATCGCTTAAATACTTAGGAATATTTATTCTGCCGATTTTGTCCAATTTCAGATCCATGGCGCCAGAAAGAATAAATCTGGAAAATGACCTGGCATTTTTTTGAGTTATTGGGAGAGCAGAAACGCTCTCAGCAATTTTGCTCCATTCACTCGTCGAATATAGCCAAAGACATCCGTCTAATCCTCTAGTCAAAACACAACCAGCAGCCAAATCGGCTCGGAATTTAACCGGGACCGACAGCCTACCCTTTTCATCAGTTGTGTGACTATACTCGCCAATAAACATTTTATCCTTGCAAATTAAGGTGCGGTGAGTCGGATTATCTCCCACTTTTTCCCACTTTTTTCCACCTGAGTCTATTCTAAGCCTTAAATTCCAAGACGTCAACAACAATAAATTAATATTATTTGTGGATAAAAAAATCTGGGCCACAACTTATGGTGGTCCAGACTTTGTTTTCCAAATAAAAAACTGTTTTCTGCTCTACTATTTTATCTTAGACAAAATATAATCTGTAATTTTGTTTATTTTTACTCGTTCCTGCTTCATAGTATCCCTATCACGTAAGGTCACCGCCTTATCCTTGACCGAATCATAATCAACAGTAATGCACCAAGGAGTTCCTATTTCATCTTGACGACGGTATCTTCGCCCAACTGAGCCAGACTCATCATAAAAAGTATTAACTCCGGCAACTTTTAATTCTTTAACAATCTTTTTGGCCATTTCTGGCATCTTGTCTTTTTTCATCAAGGGAAATACTGCTACTTTTATCGGTGCCAATTTTGAATGCAACCTCAAGGTGACTTCGCCTTTTTCACGGCCATCAGAACCATCTGATTCGTCATAGGCATCAACTAAAAAGGCTAGCATTGCCCTGTCGACTCCCATTGTTGGTTCAACAACATAAGGAATGTATCTCTTATTGTTTACTTCATCAAAATATCTTAAATCAGCTCCCGAATGCTTAGCGTGTTGTTCTAAATCGAATTTAGTTCTCTGGGCAACACCAGCCAGTTCAGAAACACCAAACGGAAATTTGTATTCAATATCACTTGTGCCAGCCGAGTAATGAGCCAGCTCCTTTTGCTCATGGGCACGAATAGTTAAATTACTGTCATTTATCCCAAGATCGGTAAAAAATTTCTTCCATTCGACAAGCCACTTGGTAAACCATTTTTTTGATTCAGTCAAACTTGCTTCAACATAGAATTCAATCTCGGCTTGCTCAAATTCTCGAGTTCGAAAAATAAAATTGCCCGGAGTTATTTCATTTCTGAAAGCTTTACCAATCTGAGCCACACCAAAAGGAATTTTGACTCTGTTGGACTGAATAATATTTTGAAAATCAATAAACATTCCTTGCGCTGTTTCCGGTCTTAGATACGCAACCGAAGCCGCATCCTCTGTCACGCCAACAAATGTCTTAAACATGAGATTGAAGGCTCTTGATGCCGTAAAAATCGTGCCACCACAAACAGGACACTGATCGATTTTTTTTGCTTTACCCTCACCGACGAATTTGCCTTCTTTCATATGGTCAACGCGGTAGCGAGAATGGCACTCTAAACATTCAACAAGAGGGTCAGAAAATGATTTCAGGTGTCCGCTTGCCTCCCAAACCTTGGGATTTTGAATAATAGCAGAATCAAGACCAACAATATCATCTCTCTCGATTACAAATCGCTTCCACCATTCATCTTTAATGTTTTTCTTCATCTGAGCACCGAGAGGACCGTAGTCGAACGCATTGGCAAATCCACCATAAATCTCGCTGGCCGGATAAATGAAGCCACGACGTTTACAAAGTGAGATAATTTTTTCCATCGAACCGCTTGAGTTCTTTTTCATCAATTTTTTTCTGTTAATGTTTGCTTAAAATTAACATTTTTCATGAGTGTTGGCAATGAACTGATCTCGCTATGTCTTATTTATTTTTTTCTAGCCAGAATCAAACTCATACCGCTATAGCCGCTGTAATCTTGACCCCTGCCTCCACTAATTGCTTCTTCCTCTGTCTCGCAGATCAGATCCGTTAATTTAACTATTTCAAATCCGTTAAGTTCCAATTCATCAGCGATCATTTTGCTGTCAACTTTTGTAGCAACTACCTTGCCATTCTCGCCCTTATACCATTCAGCACCCGTGATGGCCGACATCACCAAAAAACCATCCTTGTTTAATTTATTACAAATATTTTTTATCCCCTTGCGCCATTTCTCGGGATCAGAGTTGTAAGCTGATTCTATGCAGAAAAACGAGGTTAGAAGCTCTGTCCCATTCACATTGACGATGTCTGGTTCGCTCTCCATTTTTGTCAAATCATCGTTAAAGACATCGACTGAAATTGGGCGCTTGATAATCTCCTGGAGGTATTTATCAATCGACCTCCAGTCAGCAGAAAAATTAGCACTTCTTTCCATAACTTGAGGACTTGCTATTTGACTAATTTCCCCGCCACATTTTTTCAGGGCAACGCTCAGACTTTCCGAATAGCTTTCCCACCCAACAGGATCGGACAGCCAGATAGCAGTGGCCTCGATGTTGCTTTCTTCATAATCGCTCGGCTGGATTTCTCCAGCAAGAAGAGAATAGAGAATATACTGATAAATTGTCGGGCCACTACCGACATCTAATACCTTTAAATGATCATCGGGATATTTCCGAAGTATTTCTGGGGTAACATCGTTTAGCATAAAATGGTACAGGGCATAATTCTCTAGACGCGCAACCTCTTCCGAGGAGAAAGGCTTGTCCTTGGGAATAAATCGGCGTAAATCAATTTTTCGATTATGTCCTGCTTCTTTTCCCGACTCATCACCATCAAAATTTTCAAACATCGGGATCACCTGTCCTGGATCAAGTGGTAGATAAAAATCATTAGTATAGGATTCTGGCGCAACTGCTCCCAAGAATTCACCAACTCTTTTAGCGGCCCCTTCTTCAATATCCCTGCCACCTTTCAATACCGGCTCGGCAATCTTGGCGAAGTCTTCTTTTCGTTCGGGTTTTTCTCTTTCTATACCAGTCATGATCTTTTGACAATATTAATTATGTCTTTGACCAAGACTCCACTACCATAAGGAAAATGAATCCCAGAATTTATTTTTTCAATACCATATTTATCAGAAACCACGAGAAGAGAAAGACAATATTTTTGCAAAGATTTTTTTATATTTAAAAAATCTTGAGATGTTAAAACTTTTTTTGGTTCAATGCTTAAAAAAGATTTCTTATAATCGTAATATGAACGAATCATTTGATAACGAAGTTTTTTCTCTCTTAAGTTATAGACCACCTTCTTGAGCATATCGTCGTCCAAGGCGTCCCCCATCAAACTCGGAAGACCCTCAAATTCATTCAAAATCAAACTGGTGTCACCTTCTGACATTTTTTTATACATGAGAAGAAAATAGTCCAAAGAGTAAAGTTGCATTTCACTAAACAAAACACTTTTGGAGTGTTGCCAAATCGACGAATCGTTTTGATTATATTTCGCGATAGCCGACTCTGAGATCCAGAACGGTTTCGCTCTGTCGATCACTTTGTTAATTACTGTTTCCATTTCATCGTACAATGGTGATAATTGTCCGAATCTTCTCAATATATAAATCAAATCTTTTAGACTTGAAAAGAGTTTATGTTCATCTAACGGTATTTCGCTAAAACATCTATTAATTTCCTCTACTTTAATATAAATTTGTGTTCTTTTTTCATCCTGAGGAAAAGCCGATCTCATAGATTTAAATAAAAATCTCAATCGTGTCAATCTTTTCTTTTGAAAAGAAGGAGGCAAAACAAAATATGGCAAGTCGACAAAGTCTTCTGCAATTTCTTTTATTAATTGAGCATTTTTCAAAACCATATCATCATTATACAGCAAAAAAAGATCATCTTTCCACAAACCAGAGGCTTGATTATCCTCCAATTAGTGAGTAAAATTATCTTCGTCGCTCTTTTCTGGCAGGTGCTAGCAAAGCGATATTCCCGCCCAGACCACCCCAGGTCTCGGGCGGTTCTTTTTATAGCATTTTCAGAAATTTTTCGCTCTTCAGTTCTCGTTCTAAAATATTTTTCAAATAGTTCGAAAGTAAATTTTCGGCCTCTTCTTCAGATTCTCGGCTCAATTTAAGACGATCGATATTATTAAACTCATTCTGTTCTATAAAACGAAAAAGTTTTATTGTTTCGTCCTTTATCTCCATTCCGTGGTGAATTTCGCCCTGACAATTTTTGCAAATTATACCGCCCTCGACACTATCCCAAAAATTATTTCCGGGTGTTATTTTCTCCTTACAATGAACACATGAGTATAATTCTGGCTTGAATCCAGAAGTTTCAAGGATTTTCAGTTGGAAAGCTCGAATCATTAACAGTCGACTCGAACTTTCTAGTGAAAACAATGCTTTTGATAATAAAAAAAATGCTTCGGAAACACGCTCTCCCTCCGGTAAAAATTTGTCCGCCATTTCGCCCAGGAAAAAAGCTTGGGCCATCTTTTGCAAATCGGAGTGAAGATTGGGAAAATCATTTACAATAGATGCTCCGGTAATATGATAAAAAGTTTTACCTTCGCATAGTTGAAGATCTACGACCATAAAAGGCTCAAGTGAGCCAGCCAAATGAGATTTTATTTTTCTGATCCCCTTCGCTAAAACTTTAACTTTACCCAATCTCTCAGTTAGAATGGTGAGAATTCTATCAGCCTCACCAAAATTCGTCCCCTTAAGAACAATGCCTGATGTTTTTAGGCTTTGCATTTTGAGAAGGTATTATTTTTCAGAACGAGATAACAATATTTCTTCGGCTTGTTTTTGCTGTTCTGGATTATTGATTCCAAGAGCTTCTTCTGTCTCAGAAACAGGAATACAAGCAATTCTTTTGCCTTGACTTGCTGCAATTTTGATCATATCAGTCAAATAGTATTCGCCCTGAGCATTGTTGTTTTTCAGACTTTCACAGTTCTGCCAGAACCAATCTGCATTAAAAATATAGAAGCTAGGATTGCTTTCTTTTATTTCCAGCTGATCTGGCGTACAGTCTTTTTGCTCGACAATATCAACAACATTGCCGTTCTCATCTTTTATAATACGGCCAAAAGCCCAAAACTTTGGATCCTCAAAAACAACTGAGAGCATGGCAATCGTCGGCTTTTCCTCGCCAGCTGGTGGATTCTCATATAGATTAATGATTCTTTCTATCGTTTCTTTTTTATAAAGTGGATTGTCCCCACAAAAAACTATTATCGACTCCGTTTTGCCCTGCAAAACATCTTTTGACTGAGCCGCCGCATGTCCAGTGCCTAGCTGTTCTTCCTGAACAGCATAAAGAACCTTGTCACCAAAATAATTTTCGATTAGCTCCTTTTTATAACCAACAACTAAAACTACTTTTTCTACGCCAGCATCTCTTATGGCCTTGACGCTCCAATCGATTATTGGTTTCCCAGCAATTTCAAACATTACTTTTGGTATCGGAGAGGCTGATCCCTCATTCATTCTTGTCCCCTTACCGGCGGCAAGTATTACTGCGGCATGCTTTTCCATAAAATCTCCTTAGATAATTACGAGTGCAGTATAACAAAATATTAAAGATAAAGAAAAGTGGCTCCGCACTCACCCTCAATGAGTGTTCTCGAAGCCACTGGCAGTGACATTGCCTAGCTATAATGCAAAGCAATGGTCGAATTGACGACATACTCTGGCGCCGCGGCCCAGATGTCGTAGCACTTGCGTGCCAACTCTTCGTGGCCGGCATGGCCGGCACAAAGCCGAGTAACGTCTCGCAGTGGAAGTCTGCGATCAAGGGCCGACTGGACTTCGGCCGGAAGACTCTCCTTGGCGATTCTAATCGCCTCTCTACCGTTAACAACAGTCATGGCTTGCTCCTTTTCTGATCTCTTGCCCATGATAGCGAGATTGATGCACTATTTTATCAATCCCATTACACAAACAAAAAACTGACCCTGTGGGCCAGCGATTATCTCAAATATTTTAATTATATTTTCTAATTAAAAAGAGCTGGCCGAGGGGTCAGAATAAAACCAAAAGAAAAAATAATTGTTTTTTGCGTATTCCATTAAAAATAAACTACCAAAATGGTAGACCAAAAGTCAACACCGTTTGTGCTATCTTCCCCACCAAAAAAGCAACAATGTAAAATCATTTACATCTGTGATGTTGTCACCATTAATATCCGACATTCGATTTATTGGAATTGAGCCCCAATTGAATAAAAGTAAAGTAAAGTCTATTTCATTAACTGATCCATCGTTGTTTATGTCTGCTAATTTATAAACATTTACAACAATGTCCCTTGTGGCCGAATTAGTCCCGTTAGACGCTTCTAGTCTTAGGGTGTAGCTTCCTGCGACATCGGTAATAAAAGTAGTATTTGCAGAAGATGGTGCCCCAAATACGATACTGCCGGGCCCAGAAACTTTCGTCCACGAGAAAGCGTTAGCATTAGTGACAGAAGCATCGATAGCTAATTGCCTGTTAGGGTAGGTAATAGCCGAATCTGGCAGTGATATTTGCGGTATGTTTGATGATTCGTTGTATAAATTCAAAACATCATCAGTCGATAAAGCCTGATTGTAAAAACGGACTTGATCAACAGAGCCAATCAGTTGTTTGCCAATCTGCACCCTGTCACTGCCTTGAATAATTTCTGACGGAACATTACTTATTTGCCACAGCGCGGAACCATCTAAATATAGTTTCGCGTATTGACCAGGCTTGTACTCAGCCACAATATGATGCCATTCCCCTTCTTGAATCGGTAGATTCGCCCATTTTCCTAAGAATGCAACTGACAATATCCCAGTCGTCGCATTTTGATCAATCTTCAAATAATATCCGAGACTATCATTTGCATTGCTAGCATTAAAAATATAGCCACCGCCACCGCCAGGCGTTTTCTTAAACCAAGCCGAGATAGTAAATTCTTCTGGCGCCAACACTTGTTCATTAGCATCACAACTCACGCCATACCAATTTCCATCGAAAGACCCAGCCGATCCAAATTTTCCATCAGAATCCCAATTCCGATAGTTGTAACAGCCGAAGCTTTCATTGGCCGAGTCAGAAACATACGATCCAACATTTTCATCAAACTTCCAATGACTCATCAATGTTTTAATTTTAACTGGAATATTTTGGATAAATTCACCACTCTGAATAGTTATCTGATAATCGCCAGACATATCTCCAGCAGTGTATAAGCCATTTTGATCGATCACTCCACCAGTCGCTGACCAGACAAGATTGGTTGGGATTTCAAAATCGTAATCATATTGATCTTTAGCTCCAACAATGCTTATTTGAAATTGCCCTCCTGGCGCTATTACTGGTTCTTTATTGTTTAAAATTAAATTTTCCAGATGAGCTTCTTCGTCACTAATTGGCGTAACACTCCTGCTAGATTCATCAAGTAAATAAAAATTTCCAGCAATCTGGGAATTAACATTTATATCGCCAAAATCAGGAACTGTGATTGTAACGCCAGTCCTATCCTGTGTTGGTGAATAAGTATAGACTAGCCACTGGCGATTGGGCGCCTCTCCTTTGGTTAAGGCTAAAGAATACACAGGAATTTCGACATTTGTTACTGCTCTATTCGCGTAATCATAATCTCTAAATCCATCAAGGTCACCGTCGTTGTCCTGATCTATTCTATTGGGGGTGTCCAAATCAGAAAATAAATAAAACCAGCGACCAACGCCATATTTTGTTTTGATTTCAGAATCGGAGAAACCATTGGCCATAACCATGTTTTGATATGGATGATGACCTACTGGATTCTCGACTAACTCACCGCTTTGCCAAAAATCTCTTAGCACAGAATTACGATGAACGCGATCGGTAATCTTGGTCAACTCTAAAAACTGTGGCAAATATTCCTCCCATGTACTTGCCCCTCTAAATTCCCTGATGGCCTGTGGGCGGGCAATCCAAGCACTATATTGAATATCAGCCGCATAACGCTGAGGACTAATACCATTGTTAACAGCATAGGAACCACCATCCCAAACAGAAAATTCCAAGTAATGATCTGGATTTACCCGCTTAGCATCCTCTTCAGCGAAAACCCAGTTCATCGAACCAAATTGAGGCCCATAAAGATGGGTATCTCCGCCATCAAAATTTAAATATATTTCTGGAGAAGAACCGTCCCAGACATAGAAATTGTAACAAAGTCTTGGAACGGTATTGTCGCTATCTGGCAATAAATCACCCTCGTAGCTCGTAAAAGTCGATGCTCCAGTCCCCCATGTAGCTGTGTATATCGCTCGAAAACTTAGATTGAGATAGCCAAGATAACTTGTAAATTTTAAATTTTTCCAAGACGGACTAACAATATTGTCTCTCCAAGCTTGAAACATCGCTCCGTATCTATCTATCCAACCATCACCGACAACACGATTGCCGAAATTGGCTCGATCAAAAGCATTTGGAATTTGAGTTTTTATATTGGGATACAACTCATTAAATCTTTTTGAAAGATCCGCTGCACTAGTGCCAAAAACAACTCTTGCCTCGTTATTTCCAGCCAAAATAACTGATGAGGGATTTGGATAAATTTCTTGAAGAAACTTGAATGATTTGAAGCCAGCATAATAACGTCCAACCTCTCGCCATTTTTCGATCTGCCCTTCGGGACCAATAGGATCAAGTCGCCTGATTCCATCTTTGGTAAAAGTATTATCAGTAAAGATATTGTTAGGATTTTCGCTCGTCAGGGGATCGCTACCAGTAAAAACGTCCGAGGTTGTGTCTCGATCAATATCTGTATATTGAGAATCAGTATAAAGCTTGCTCTCCCATTGTCCGCCAATCATATCAATGGGCAAGTCCAACTGTTTTATTTTGAGTAAATCCTTGGGACTATAGTTGTCCCATGTCGGATGACTATCCGATGGAAATGTCGGAACAACCGAATGTCCTCTTTCCGCCATTCCAATCATCTCGGGAACATGCGTCGCATTCCAATGAACCATATATGGTAATGGACGGACAGAATTTATTGCGTCAGCACTAGGTTTATCTTTTAGAAAGTAAAACAGCAATCCAGATATTATTAACAGCAATAATATAATAAAAAATAAACTGAACTTTTTTCTTATTTTTCTCATTGGTTCTATTATAATATTAATGCTGACTTAAAGCCACGCCATGCTTTTAAGACCTATAATTTACACAAAAGGCACTTTTATTTTTCATAGAAATGTTTCATCCAAAAACAGTTAAAGGCAATCAGCTGTAGCCGGAACAACAGAATCAGTTAAAGACATAGCGCTGGCCGTAAATATCTTTTTCCAAAAAAATGTTTAAATTACCCGGAGTTATCTGACAATTCTCGATTTTATTCTCTTCCCATTTCAAGTTTCTATTCTTGCTATTTTTCAGATGTCAAAAGTCAACACCGTTTGTGCTATCTTCCCCACCAAAAAAGCAACAATGTAAAATCATTTACATCTGTGATGTTGTCACCATTAATATCCGACATTCGATTTATTGGAATTGAGCCCCAATTGAATAAAAGTAAAGTAAAGTCTATTTCATTAACTGATCCATCGTTGTTTATGTCTGCTAATTTATAAACATTTACAACAATGTCCCTTGTGGCCGAATTAGTCCCGTTAGACGCTTCTAGTCTTAGGGTGTAGCTTCCTGCGACATCGGTAATAAAAGTAGTATTTGCAGAAGATGGTGCCCCAAATACGATACTGCCGGGCCCAGAAACTTTCGTCCACGAGAAAGCGTTAGCATTAGTGACAGAAGCATCGATAGCTAATTGCCTGTTAGGGTAGGTAATAGCCGAATCTGGCAGTGATATTTGAGGCAAGGTCGATGATTCATCGAATAAGAGTGAAATGTCTTCAAGAGACAAAGCTTGGTTGTAGAGACGAACTTGATCGATAGAACCTTTAAACCCTTGCCCCAGAATAAATCTTTGGTCATTACTAGAAATGGTCGTAGGGATATTAGAAGTATAGTCTTTGACTAATTCACCATCAAAATAAAGCCGTAAAAATGTGCCAGCTTTAAACTCTGCAGCGATGTGATGCCAGCTGTTTTCTGTAAGTGGTACTGTTTGCCAAAATCCGGTTGTAGTGCCATTGTTGGCATAGACGCCAATTTGGGAGACACCGGTAGTCGAATCATGACCGAAACGAACAGCATAGCCATTTCTCAAGCCACCATCACCGATATTAGCAATGTAGCCCGCGTTAGAATAACCCTGATCAATATTAATCCAGGCGGAAATTGTAAATTCTGTGGGCGAATCGATATACTCATCGCTGTCGCATGAGATTGAATCCGTACCATCGGCTGAACCAGCTGAACCAAATTTACCATTTTCCTGCCAGGTACTTCCCGTGTTATAACAAGCGTTGTTGCGACCCGTAGCATCATCGACAAATGAACCCGTTCCCTCATCAAAATTCCAATGGGCTAAAAGATTACTGACCTTAATATCAAAATTCTCCGTAGCACCACCACTCACAGCTGTAATTTGGTAGTCACCAGGTGTCACGCCAGCCGTAAAAAGTCCGCTTTGATCAATGATGCCGCCCGTCGCCGACCAAGTGATATTGTTAACGGCCACATCGGCGTCATACTGATCCTTACCGGTCGTAATGCTAAACTGCATTTGCGTGCCTGCCGCCACAATCGGATTTTCGTGATTCAAAACCAAATGTGTCAGAGTGGCCGGCGCATCGGTAACTTCTTGTTGAAACGATCGATCCAATTCTTTTAGGTAGAAAAAGTTACCAGCAATATTGGAATTAACCGTAATATCGCCATATTCAGGCACAGTAATAACCACTCCGGTGCGGTTTTCCTTTGGAGAATGTGTATAGACTAACCACTCTCTGTTAGGCGCCTCGCCCTTAACTAAAGCCATAGAGTAAACTGGAATTTCCGGATCAGTAATTTCCTCTGAATAAACATAGTCTCTAAATCCGTCCAGATCGCCGTCATTGTCCTGATCAACTCGATTAGGCGTATCTAGATTAGAAAATAAATAGAACCAGCGACCAACGCCATATCTGTCTTTGATTTCTTGGTCAGTATAACTATCTATTCCCGTCATGGCCTGATAAGGATGATGCCCAACCGGATTTTCGACTAGCTGACCATTTTGCCAAAAATCGGTCAGGACCGGCAAACGGTGGACCCTGTCAACAACCTTAGTTAAGGCCAAAAATCGATCCAAATAAAAATCCCATGGTTTTAGATTATTACGAAATTCTCGCATAACCTCTGGGCGTAAAAGCCAAAAACTGTATTGCATATTAGCCGCATAACGTTCTGGCGAAATAGTAGTTGTTTTATTTGCATCCCAAGTACAAATTTCAAAATAAAAATCAGGATTTTGTTGTTTAACTTCCTCAAGCATAAAAACCCAGTTCATGGAACTAAATTGGGTTCCACGCAAATGAATATCTGGCTCATCCGGACTCCGTCCGAATCTTGAATCAAGATATCTTGAGTAATAAACTTCCGGCGAAGCACCGTCCCAAGCAAAAGGATAATAGGAAGTCCTGGGAACAGTGTTATTTGGATCTGGCAAAATACCATCTTCATACGAAGTATGAGTTTGTAGCCCAGTTTCCCAGCCAGCACTATAACGGAAGTTTGAATCACCAAAACCATTGTAAGCCACAAATTTAATGTTTTTCCAAACATTATTAACTGTATCGTCGCGCCAGGCGTCAAACAAAGCTTTAAATCTTTCAATAAAACCATCGCCAGCAACTCTTTTTTGAAAACTATTTTTCGTGTCATCTGGATCATCGAGACTGATTTCTTGTGTATCAACGTATAGCTCTTTGAATCTCTGAGAGGTTTCGAGCATCGTAGTCGGACGCATGACCGGAGCTTCATTGTTTCCTGCCAAAATAATATTTGCGGGATCAGGATAAGCATCAGCGAAAAACTTATAAGCTGTTGAGATACCGTTCTGCTCGCCAATTTCCTTCCATAAATCTATTTGAGAAGCTGGACCAAGTGGGTCTAGACGCAAATAAACATTCTCCTTGTTAATATTGCCGGGGTCGGCCGGATTAATCCAATAAAAAACTTTGTCCTTTTCCGGATTGTTTGGGAAACTATAAATATTATTAGGGTTAGCACTAGCCACAGCTGAAGAGCCAGTGAATTTGGCATAATTAAAGGTTCTTTCTCCTTTTGGATCAGTGGCGGGATAGGTGTATTGGCCCTCTGTCGAGTCAATATCCGAATAAGGTGCCTCCAATAGATCGCTTTCCCATTGCGTCCCGATCATGTCAATGGGTAGATTCGATTGCTTCACTGCCATTAGAGTTTTGATATTATATGATTGTGTACCTGGGACTGAATCAGACGGGAATGTCGGCACAACAGCATGATTGCGACTGCGGATATCGAGCATTTGCTCGGAGTGCAGGCCAGACCAATGAGTCAAATATGGCAAAGGATGGCTTGATGTTTCGATATCTGCTTTCGCTCGAATAAAAAAATGGGCAGCAAAACCCAAAACAGCCAAAAGTATAATGACTGAAATCAAAATAATTACTTTTTTCTTCATATAACTATAATATCACATCGAGACAAAAAATTATCTCTGGCAGGCGGGACAATAATGAGTCCCTCGACCACCAAGAGTTATGCGAATTATTTTTCCACCACAACCAGCCGGACAATCATAACCGGCTTTGCGATAAACCTTAAGATGATCTTGCATGCCGCCTTTTTTGCCCTCTGCGTCGACATAGTCAGAGTCGGTCGTACCACCAAATTTAATTGCTTTTTCTAAAATCATTTTCGTATCCTCAACGATTTTTTTCCACTCCAAAGAAGTGATATCTTTAACTTTTCGCAGTGGCGAAATCCGACTCTCAAATAAAGTTTCGTCAACATAAATATTGCCAATTCCAGCCACAATAGCCTGATCAGTTAGAAACTGTTTTATCTTTCTATTTGGTATTTTAGAAGCTTTTAATATAAGATATTCAGAATTGAATTCATTACTAAATGGCTCCGGCCCGTATTCTTCGGTAAAAACTTTGTTCAATTGTTCATCCGACACAACCTTACACCAACCAAATTTACGTAAATCATTAAAATAAAGATGAGTTTTGTCACCAAAGTCAAAGACTATCGCTGTAGCCGAATTTGGCAATTTCGCATGCCAATTATGATCTGGATGACCGCCAGCAAAACGCTCCTCATTTCGATCAATATAAATCAATTGGCCAGTCATTTTAAGATGAAAAAGAAGATTAGTATCGTGAGTTAATTTTAAAGCCAAAACTTTTGCTCGTCTTTTAACCTCAATGACCTTTTCGCCAATTACAGATTCCTTTCTGCCCTGGAAAATTTTAGGATAAAGCAAATCTATATCTGTTATTGTCTTTCCGACTATTCTTTTCTCTAACCCGCGCTTGATTGTTTCTACCTCAGGTAATTCCGGCATATTTTCCTTGTTAGATTATTGGGTCAAGATGGTCTAGAAGATGACCATGACCGGTTTTAATAACTATTGCATTCGGATAATTCAGTGCCACATTCTTAGTTTCAGACTCTTTGTCGTCAATCAAAATAAATTTTTCGTTATCTCTAACCAAGTTTTTTAGAGCTTTATATTTTTTTAATGTAGTGAAATTGCATTTATCAAAAAATGGTACGATACCACTATTCTCCACCTTCTCCTTCTGGAATTTAAGACCGCCGACAGTTAAAAGCTCAACTTGATATTTATTTCTGTTAATTTCTTTCAAAAAAGCAACAGAATCTTTATAAAGATATCTATTTGTTTCATTTAGAAATTTATCTACTTTAATTTTTGCACCCTGTAAATCGAATTTTTTAACATTTTCATTCAGATAATTTAGTTGAGACCAGATTCCCATGTATCCGTCTCTATATACAGCGATATAAGAACTTTCCAGCTCTTTTCTTGAAAAACCAAGATTTTCGATCAAAGAAAAAAGATCATTTCGAAATTTATTTCGATCAAATAATGTATCATCAAAATCTATGAAGTATTTTATCTTTTTCATTGGACAAAATTAATTTTACTTTACTGTCACGGACTTGGCTAGATTGCGTGGCTTATCAGGGTCACAGTTACGGGCTATGGCTAAATAATACGAAAGAAGCTGGATAGGAATAATATTTACGATTGGTGAAAGTTTATTAAAATCTGGCACTTTAATATGGTAATCAAATACCTGATTATCTTCTGGTGACACTCCGATTATATAGCCACCACGTGCCTTTACTTCCATTGCATTGGAAAGAATTTCTTCTTTATTTTCGTCGTTTGCGACAAAAACAATACAAGGTACATCTTTTTCTATCAGGGCAATCGGACCATGCTTCAAGTCTCCGCCGGCGAAACCCTCGGCGTGAATATAGGAAACTTCCTTGATTTTCAAAGCGGCCTCAAGTGCAACGGGATAATTCATGCCCCGACCGATACTAAAGAGATTTTTTGCATCCTTAATCTTTGTGGCTAATTTCTTAATTCTATCAATACTTTCTGGCAAAAACATTGATTTTAAATGCGAGGAAAGATCATCGAGATCTTTTCTTGCTTTTACAAAATCTCCCGACACAGCAGACGCCAGCAAATAAAGTATTGCTATTTGAGAAGTAAAGGCTTTGGTTGAGAGCACTGCTATCTCCGGACCAGCTGGGGTTACCATTACTACATCGGACATTCTGGCTAGAGTTGAATTGGGATTGTTAACTAAAGACAAAATCTTGGCATGTTTTTTAACTGCCACTTTGGCCGCCTCTAAAACATCAGCTGTCTCACCGGATTGAGAAATCGGGAAGAGTAAAGTTTTATTTGTTATGAAATAACGAAAATTAGCAAATTCGCCGGCCGAAACAACATTAATATGAGATTCGGCAATTTTAGCAAATAAATACTCACCGACCAGGCTTGCGTGATATGAGGTACCACAAGAAATAAAAAAAGTACCAAAAGAATGACGGATCAACGCTGCGGTGGTTTCGATCTCACGCTTATCTGATAGACTTATTTTTTTCAATATTTCCGGCTGTTCGTAAATTTCTTTTTCCAAAAAATGTTTAAACTTACCCGGCGTTATCTGACAATTCTCGATTTTATTCTCTTCCCATTTCAAGTTTCTTTTTTTGCCATTTTTCAGGTGCCAGAAATCGATCTGCTCACCAATTCTAACAATTGTACCCTCGGGTATGAAGACAACCTTCTTAGCATCACAAGCCAAAATATCAGATGAAATTATTTTTCTAACATCATCTTCTCCCAGTACAAGCGGACAACCATTGGCCACGGCCCAAATCTCATTAATGCCACTTCTGATTAAAGCCACCGCGTAGCTACCCCTTAATTTTAATAGAGCACTCATAAAAGCAGTCTTGAAATCAGTCTCTGATTTTAGCTCTTCTTCAATAAGATGAGGAATGACTTCAGTATCAGTCTGAGACTTAAAAACATGATGATTCTTCTCGAGACTTTTTCTTAATTCTTGGTAATTTTCTATAATCCCGTTATGAACAACCGCAATAGATCCAAAACAGTCTTGATGGGGATGGGCATTCGATTCTGTTACTCCGCCATGAGTTGCCCAGCGAGTGTGCCCGATAGCTAGATTGCTATCCATTCCTTTTTTAAGACAGGCTTCGCTAATTTTGCCAACATTTTTTTGAATTTCGATCTTTTTGCGGTTACAGGCGATACCCCAGGAATCGTAACCGCGATACTCCAACTTCTTCAATCCTTCGATAACTTCTTTCGATGAATTTTTATCTTGCCCCAATATGCCAATAATTCCGCACATTATCTCTCCTTAATTTTTTATTAGATCGCCTTAAGAATCGCCTTAACAACCTTTTCCTTATCATGATAAAGCGGATTTTCAGCATCAATTAGATCATCTGAAATAATTTCAAATCTCCCAATCTTGTTTTTATCCGTTGAAATGTTTTTGACTTCACCAAGTCTTTTGCCGGAACTTTTTAGAACAATCTTTTTATTCACCAAGACTGTGTCGCAAATCTGAGGATCGGAATATTTAACAAGTGCATTAATATGATCTTCGACAGAATAATCTTCGGTCTCGCCACGTTCAGTTGAAACATTGCAAATAAAAAACTTCTTGGCACGACTCGAAGCAACAGCTCGACGAATTTCAGAGAGTAACAAATTGGGCAAAATACTTGTATAGAGACTGCCTGGTCCGATGATGATTAGGTCGGCCCTCTCAATAGCTTGAACGGCTTCTGGATTGGCTTCGGCACTCTCAGGATGAAGTTTTATTTCACTGATTGCCGATCTATGACCAGCAGTAGCAATACTTGATTCACCCCAAACCACTCTACCATTGGATAATTTGGCCGAAAGAATGACATCATCATAGGTTGACGGCAAAACTTCACCCTTAATATTAAGGATGCGAGACATCTCTTGGATGGCTTTCTTGAAGCTTCCTGTGATGTCAGCTAGCGCCACCGCCAGAAGATTGCCCAGGCTATGACCCTTCAATCCCCTGCCATGAGGAAAACGATAAGTAAAAACTTTATGGTAAAGTTGCTCTTCGTTCGACAATGCCAAGATACAGCTACGGATATCCCCTGGGGGTAAAATATTGAAATCTTTTCGTAGCTGACCGCTAGACCTGCCATCATCAGACATCGTTACTATCGCTGTTAAATTTTCGGTATAATTTTTAAGTCCTCTTAAGAGATTCGACAAGCCCGAACCACCACCAATTATCACTACCTTCTTATCTTTTAAACTCTTTTCCATCTCGCTCCTATAAATTTAAATCTTATTTACGTTTTTGTAATTATTTCACATTGTTGAGATAAATACAATTTATGCAAAAATGATTATTTCTATCACTTATACACAAGCATTTTTGTCATTTTTTGCGGCGGTTGACAAGATATGTAGATTCATATAAGTTATTAATACAGCGACGAGCGAGGGACTAAATATATAGATAATGGATATCGCAAACATAAAATGCAATGGCTTGTTCGCGATAATTCATTACCCAGATTATCTTTTTTCGAAACTGCTAGCTAAAGGAGTCCTACCATGGATTTAACAAGTGAAGGTTACTGGCGCAAACTTATCAATCAAGGTTTAATTAAGTTTTTTTTGCTTAAGGCTCTTTATAAAGACAAAGAGAGTTATGGCTATAAAATAGTTAAAAGAATTGAAGAACTCTCCGAAGGCACCTGTCGTCCAACTGAATCCACTATATATCCCGCCCTAGAGCAGCTCCGCAAAGATGGCTACGCCATAACCAGAGAAGTCTCAGCTGGCGCCAGAAAAAGAATCAATTATATGCTTACCGAAAAGGGTCGAAGCGCCTATCGTGCTTCCGCTAAATCTTATGGCGAAATCATTCCCCTATTGCGCGAAGCGATTTTGTTGTAAAATATTATTATAAATATATAATAATGAAAACGCTCTATTAGAAGGAGGAGAATGGAAGAGTTCAAGGATCTAGAAGAGAAAGAGGTTGTCGCAATACCCAAAAAGACGACTGACGAAGTCAAGGTTAATTTTAAGATGAAAAAGATCTATCTAATTATTGGCGGCATAATCGTTTTGCTCGCCATATTGACTCTGATCGGCTGGAAAATGAATGCCTATGGCAAAGCTTATTCTTGGTACTATAAATCAAATGTCAATATTACAGTTACAGAAAAGGGCGCTACCACACCAGTTGCGGCAAATATCGAATTTGCGGGCAAAGACAAATATACCCCGACACAAAGCGGTGTTCTTGACGCCAATGGAAAAATTCAGTTGACCGGACTAGTCAAGGGGTCATATAAGGTCACCCTATCATTGCTTGGATACTATGATTTAACACAAGATGTCGTCATCACCAAAGGATCAAGCGATCTTTCTTTTGAGCTTCTCAAGGTACCGCCAAAACAAGCTAAAATTAGTGGCATTGTCGCTAATTATGTTAATGAGATAAATGTTGATGATGCTAAAATCACAGTTGGTGACAAAACAACTCAATCAAGAACAGATGGCAAATTCTACTTAGAAGG
>CAYOQP010000009.1:0-1888 GCA_964406145.1 uncultured Candidatus Saccharibacteria bacterium | reverse complement strand
CTTTATCACCTATTCTTCAAAGATCACTATCGCTGATGTCGAACAGGATCTTGGCAAAATAAATTTAACACCTGACGGCAAGGTTGTTTTCTCGTCTAATAGAGACAAGGGTAAAAGTGGAATTTTTACTGCAAACTATGATGGTAGCGATCAAAAAGCACTAGTTGAAAGAGTTGGAGAACACGAAGATCTGAATCCGCTCGTCTCGCCAGACAACAAAAAGGTCGCCTTTATTAGCGACCGAGAGGGCAAAAAGGATGAAAATAATAATGATATCAAGAACCTCTACGTTGTTAATCTGGACGGAAGCAATTTGGTTAAAGCCGGAGATTTGAACAGCAATTACGGCTATCAATGGATCAAGAATTCAACCAAAATAATGTGGAGTGCTTATAGCAAGAATATTTCCTCATACTACATTTATGATGTTGCAAGTAAAACCAATAGTATAATAGGCAGTGCCGACAAGAGCATTTCTGGCACAACTATTAATAACACTGAGGACAAGATTGTATATTCCGTTTATAATTCTGCGACTTACAGATCTGATTACTTCTGGGTGGCGCTAACAAGCACAACTACTCCGACACAGATATTAGCTGACCAAAGCAATATCTCGATAATTAAATTCGACGGCGATGTCATCACTTATTCTCAATACAGCCAGGAAGAAAAAGCAACCAAATATCACACACTCGATGTTGCCACTGGAGTCGTTAAAGATATTAAATACGAATATCCAAAAGGCGATAGTTTCGTTAAATCTCCTGACGGCAAAACAAAGGCCTTTATCAGCAACAGAGATGGCAAAAGCAACGTTTTCATCTCTGACTTGACCGGCGCTAAAGAAACAAAATTAACTAGCGTCGATTCAGCTCAGTGGCCGCTATCATGGTCTCTCGATAGCAAAATGATCCTCTTCAATGTTAACAAGACTGGCGAGAGCGCAATGTATATTGTCGGGGTTGATGGTGGTACGGCCAAGAAAGTAGTTGATGTCTACTCCGCTGGCTACGGTTATGGCATGTATTAAGAGGCTATTGACAGGTTTGGTATAATCAATAGGTCAATAATTAAACTTTTAGGAGATATATGACAGATCCAAATGGTGGTTGCGGTGGCTGCTGCGGTGGCTGCGGACAATAGATAAATAAAAAAATACCCCTGCATTCTCGCGGGGGTATTTTTTTATTTCAAATAATTTTTGATTAATATGTATTTTTCTTTTATCATATCCCGAGCCAATGGGCTCATTTTATTCCAACTTCTCTCGAGCTTCTTCAAAACCCAGTCTGCTCCTTCTTTTACTCCCAAGTGTTTACCACTGTAAGCAAGCCTAAGCAACGATTTGGACTGTTCTATGTGTGACATTGCATCAGCATCGGCAACGATCTGTTCCTCGAGACTAGAACGAGCTAATTTTGTGCTACCACGATGATTTAGAACACACTTCTTTATTATTTCAATTCTGTCTCGCGGATATTCGAATTTATTTAAAATTTCGTCTGCCATTCTAGCACCATCGATATGATGATTTTCGATATATTTTTTATCAGATACCGCCGCAATGTCATGCAATAAACAGGCTAATTCGATCAATTCTTGATCAGAAGACAACTCTTTGGCCAACTTTTTACCCCAAAAGACTACAGACTTGATATGAAAATCCCAGCTTGAATCACCATAAATATTATTCGGTGACAAACAAGCTTTTTTGACAATCTGTCTCACCTGTTTAATTATGTCTTTTGTTTCCATACGCTAATTTTAGCATACAAAAAAGCCAACTTGTAATCTCTGTGTTGGCGGCGTCCTACTCTCCCAGGACCTCGCGGTCCAAGTACCATCGGCGCTGAAGTGCTTAACTTCTCTGTTCGGAATGGGAAGA
>CAYOQP010000008.1:0-34997 GCA_964406145.1 uncultured Candidatus Saccharibacteria bacterium | reverse complement strand
GAGGTCAAGACTGTGCGGGGCGGGGGATTTGGCCAAGCGGTCGATCTCGTCAGATTCGCTAAGCAAAACAAATTGAGATTGTTAGCGCGGGCGATCGAGCAGCAATATCCTGGGAAAACCATTCGTGTCGATGTGATCGGCGTCAATCTGGAAATTGAGCCAGTAGCGATCGAACATATCGAAAATGCCGTTGAAGGATGATTTTGATTGTGTTAGATTTAGCATATGAAAAAGATTATTACACGTTTTGCTCCTAGTCCCACCGGAGAGCTTCATATCGGTGGCGCTCGCACGGCCTTATTTGAATATCTGGCGGCTAAGCATTCTGACGGTGAATTTATTTTGCGAATCGAGGACACTGATCGCGAAAGATTTGTCGAAGGCTCTGATGAACGCATCATTTGGGCACTAAAATGGCTCGGCATAGCGATCGACAATGAAAAAGATATTGTCTACCAATCAACACGTCTTGAATCGTATAAAAAGGCCGCTTTTGACCTTGTGCGGGCTGGCAAAGCCTATATCTGCACTTGTTCAAAGGAAAAGCTAGCCGAGAGCCGAGAAGCCCAAGAAAAGGCAGGCAAGTCTCCTCGGTATGAAGGATTTTGTCGTGATGCCGAATTTGATTTGAAGGATTTAAAAGAGGGTTGTTATGTTGTCCGGATGAAGATGCCGAAGAAGGGCAAGATCGTCGTTGATGATCTGATCCGTGGCAAAGTTGAATTTGATCTTTCTTTGCAGGATGACCAAGTCCTTCTCAAGTCTGATGGCTATCCGACATATCACCTGGCTTCCGTTGTCGACGATCATGAGATGGGTATTACCGATGTCATCAGAGCGGAGGAGTGGCTTTCTTCGACACCGAAACATCTTGTCTTGTACGAAATGTTTGGCTGGACGCCACCAAGATTTGCACATCTGCCAATGGTCTTGGCGCCTGATCGAAGCAAGCTCTCTAAGCGCCATGGCGCGACGAGTGTTGTTGAGTACAAGGAGCTAGGTTATTTGCCTGAGGCTATTATTAATTTCTTAGCATTACAGGGCTGGAATCCCAAGGATGACAGAGAATTTTTCACCCTTTCTGAACTAGTTCAGGAATTTAAACTCGAGAATGTTAATAAGGCCCCAGCAATATTTGATATTCAGAAATTGAATAGCATCAATGAAAAATATTTAATGGCAAGAGAAGAAAATAAAATTAAGTCTGAGATTGAGGAATTTGGCATCGATGACGTAAATTCTGGTGAAATAGCCATTATCAAGCGCGGTGGATTTAAGACGCTTAAAGAAGCGGCTGAGTACTTACTGAAACTTAGAGAAACACCAGAATATGACGAGAAGATGCTTATATTTAAGAGATCTGACCACAAAAATACATTGCTCGCCCTGCGCCAAGTCGAAAAGAAACTCTCGATACTAGAATCTTGGGATGCAAATACGACTCAGCAGGGACTTGAATATGTTGTGATCGAAAATGGACTTGCTAATGGTGATGTTTTCTGGCCTGTTAGAGTGGCTCTTTCTGGAGAAGAAAAATCACCCTCGCCGGTCGAGCTAATGATGGCTCTGGGAGAGGCCGAAAGCCTCAAAAGAATTCACAAAGCTATCAATAAGTTGGCATAATCTCTATAACAAAAAGCAGCTAAATTTAGGGCTGTCTTTTGTTATATCGTCTGCTTTGATAAAATAAGAGAAATGAATCCAGGGAGAATAAAAGTTATTGAAATTATTGCTGACTCTGATCTCGGCGGGGGACCAACGCATGTTTTGGGGTTGCTCAAAAATATTGATAAGAAGAAATTTGAACCATTTCTAATCTGTCCTGCCGGAAATCTTTCGATTGAAGCAAAAAAAATCGATGGTGTTGTTGTTAGCAACGTTGTGATGTCCTCTAAATTTGATATTATCTCAGCTTTACAGATTCGTGCAGTTCTAGAAAAAATTAGGACATTGCGGGACCCTTTTGGCCCCATTGTTGTTCATGTACATGGTGTCCGCGCCGGATTTTTGGCTCGTCTTTTTCCTCTTAGAAATTGCTTTAATATCTATACTGAGCATCGATATGACAAGGACTATCATTTGGGCAACGGCTTGAATGAAAAAATCCAAAAATTAGTATTAAAATACCTTAACGATAAAAGTGATTTAATTATTGCTGTTTCGACCTCGGTTAGAGATTTTCTTATTTCTGAGGCGATTTCTAAAGAAAAAGTTGTACTGATTCCTAATGCTATCGATGCGACAAATATTAAAGCCAAGAAGATAAAAGAAGCAAATCGGGCTCCGATTATTGGCACGATTGGCAATCTTAATATTCAAAAGGGTCATGTATATTTAGTTAAGGCAATGGAAATCGTATTGAAAAAATTTCCGACAGCTACTCTTGAGATAATTGGCGAAGGAGATCAAAAAAACCTATTGCAGGCGATAATTAACGACCGCCATCTGCAGAAACATGTAACTCTTTTGGGTAAAAAAAATGATGTTTCCAAATATCGAAAAGATTGGGACGTTTTTGTTCTGCCTTCAATCGCAGAAACTTTTGGTATTACTATTCTTGAGGCAATGTCTGAAGGAATTCCGGTTATAGCAAGTCAGGTTGGTGGAATCCCCGACATTATCAAGAATAAGGAAAATGGATTATTAATAAAAAGCCGAGATCATGAGAAACTAGCTAAGGCCATAATTGAGATATTGGATCATCCGGTATTGGCGGCCAAGCTAAAGCGGGGTGGGCTTCTTAGAATCAAGGATTTCGATTGGCAGAAAATAATTAAAAAGATTGAAGATCTATATGCTGGACCATTTGAATCAAGATAAAATTAATTGCCGTTTTGCTAAATGAAAAAAACACCAAAAATTGGTGTTTTTTTCATGGTTCCGAGACTAGGATTCGAACCTAGGTAAGCAGATCCAGAATCTGCTGTCCTGCCACTAGACGATCTCGGAACAATATCAAATATATATCATTTTTTATATTTATTCTCAAGTAAAATAACTGCCCCCTGGTTTTTCAAAGCTTTTCACTTTCAAAATTTAACTTTATACTGAGTTCATGTGTTTAACTATTCCAGGAAAAATAGAGTCAACAAATAACGGTGTAGCCATCGTTCTAAGTCATGGCAGAAAGACCCAGGTAGACCTTAGTTTTATTTTGGATGCCAAACCGGGGGATTGGATACTTTATGCTACAAATCGGGCCGTAAAAAAGATTTCAGAGTCAGACGCCAAGGAAATCATTTCCTTATTAGAGGACAATTATCACCCGGTAGATACGGCAAGATTACCGCTAAAATTTAAAAAAATAATATTCAAGGTTAGACAGGGGAATAATAAGCTCTCAAAAAATGAAATCTTATATCTTTTAAATTTGAATGGCAAAGATAATCTCGAGACTTTATGTGCAGAAGCAAATTTTCTGCGTAAAGATAAAATCAAGGACTTCATCTGTATTCATGGAATTATTGAGTTCTCTAATTATTGTAAAAATAATTGTCTCTATTGCGGTATTCGTTACGAAAATAAAATTGAGCGATATCGCATGACTAAGGATGAAATTGTTGAAGTGGCGACGAATGCGGTTAAAAATGAAGGATATAAATTAATAGTTCTGCAAAGTGGCGAAGATTATTCATATTCCGATAATGATCTGATTGATATTATTAAATATATTAAAAGAAAAATGAGGGTTTTTATTTTTCTTTCAGTTGGGGTTCGTTCAAAAGAATTTTATAAAAAAGCCTTTGAAGCCGGAGCGACAGGATCGCTTTTGCGTTTTGAAACTTCGAATGAGTTATTGTTTAAAAAAAATAAACCAGATCAAGATCTTCAAGAACGTCTTGACTCTATAAAAGACCAAATTGATATTGGCTATTATATGGCAACAGGTAGTTTGTTCGGTTTGCCCGATCAATCTCTGGAAGAAATTGCTGATGATCTTTTAGCATTGCAGAAATTAAATCCGCCAATGGTTTCGAGTGGGCCCTATATCGAGGCGAGCGGAACACCATTGGCGCAAGTGGAAAGTGAAAAGTGGAAAGTGAAAAGTAATAAAGAAAAATTAGAGTTGGCGTTGAAATATATTGCGATTGCTAGATTCTTGTTGCCAGAGGCGAAGATTCCGGTCACGACCGCTCTGGAAACTCTTGATTCGGAAGGAAGGCACAAGGGCTTGCTCGCTGGTGCAAATTCTCTGATGTTCAATTTAACGCCTGATAAATATTGTAAAAAATACAAAATCTACGATAATAAGTTCAAGGATAGAGAAAAGATCTGGCAAAAATTCGGCCTTTTCAAGGACGAAGAAAGTTGGGAGATGTTGGAAGAAAAAATGAATATAAATAAACAGGGAGAGTAAAATAATGAATTCCGAAAAAAGAGTTTTGTTTGTAATTCCTCAAAAAGATTTTCGTGAGGAAGAGTATTTTAATACTAAAGAATATTTGGAGAATGCCGGGATTCAAGTGACGACAGCCTCATCGATGTCAGGAGAATGTTATGGTGTTTCGGGGAAAATAGCTGTTGCAGACACAGATTTTTTACAATTGAACACTGTTGATTTGGATGGAGTCTTTTATATAGGTGGGCCTGGAGTTGAATCATTATTTTCTGATGACAGCGCCGTTGCTCTGGCCAATGAATTCTATTCAAGTGGCAGAATGGTTGGGGCAATCTGTTGGGCACCAGTCATGCTTGCTCGAGCGGGGATTGTAAATGGTAGAAGGGTTGCGGTCTGGTCTGGGGCTCGAGATGAGATGCTTGCGGCTGGTGCAATCGTTGTTGATGAGCCGACAGCAGTTGACGGCACTATTATTACGGCCAGTGGGCCATCAGTTGCTGAGCAATTTGCTCAAAGAATCGTTGAAGCTTACGGTGATTCAACGCTCGTCTAAAGATTGAAAATTATTCTCGTTTGTGTTATTATCCCGAGGATGGCGCCATCGTATAACGGTTAGTACGCCGCCCTCTCACGGCGGTAATTGGGGTTCGATTCCCCATGGCGCTACCAAAAAAAATGATCAGTCTTGCGACTGGTCATTTTTTTGTGAATATACATAAATTGAGAATGAGAGATAGAGATTTTTTCTCGACATATCCACCCTTTGCATTATTTTTATCAAAGTCTTATACTTGTTTCGTAAAGGATAATTGCTTATGAAAAAGACGAGGGGTTCGGCAATAGTTATGGCTATTTTGCTTATTACTGCCATTGGCGCGGTCGCTTTTTCTTTTGGTCGTATTTTGTATCTTGAGGTTGGCAATGCCTCTCTTTATGAAAGTGGTGTTGGTGCATACTATGCAGCCGAATCTGGACTTGAAGATGGCTTTTTGCGCTATAGATACAGAATAAATGCTGAAATACCGACCACAACTTGGACTCCTGGTGATGACAAGGCTTATAGATACAATTTGACCACAGCTCTGAGAGTAGGGAGTGGTTCTCAGCTAACATCTGGCATCTCAAGAAGTAATCCAACTCTTCTCGCCACTCCATCAAGTCAATATTTCGATGTTAGGATGGGGACAAAGACTGGAATGGTGTCCGGCGATACTGTTGTTCATGAGTCAAGCGCAGTTGTTCTTAATGATATGAAAGATCCAAATTACGGTAGTGATTCTCTATATCAAGTATTTCGTGATGAGTCGAAAAAGATTGATTTAGGTGGAATTTTTAATGTTGGAGGCTTGGATATCAATCTGTATATCAAGCCTTTTCGCAGTGCCAAAGATACAACCGAACCAACAGCTTTGCCTCTCAGTGATCCTGATTGTGTTTTAATAGAAGTCAAGATTATTGGCCAAAAGGTAGTCAACGGAGCTATTGAAGAGAAAAAAGCTTTGCTTAGAAACTTAAATAGCGGCACTTGTTCGTACTCATCTATTATTTCCGACCAAAGTTCGACTAGACCTTATCTATTTTGGGACTTTGACAATAGCGTTACTCCTCAAGCCATTTATAGTATTACTAGTTTAAAGAATCAAATAGCACCCACTGTTACTTATGTGTCTGCGACACTCTATCTTAAGCCAATCGGTGCTGATATTAATTTTATGCTTGAGGAAACGGGAGCCTCTGCTGCTTCTAATCCCTTGCCTGGTGTTGAGAATCTGATTACTGCAACTGGTTATTATGGTGGAGTAACAAGAACGTTAGAAGCAAATATTGACCGACAGTCCGGCTCGTTATATGATCTATTTGACTATGTAATATATAAACAAAGGTAGGAGCAAATATGTCCCAAGCTAAAATTTTGCTAGTTGATGATGATATCACTCTTCATGATATGTATGCCGAAAGATTGAGAGCCGAGGGTTATGTCATTACTTCTGCCTATGATGGTGAAGAAGCCCTTGAGCGTGTTGCTAAGGATAAGCCGGATCTCATTCTCCTGGACATTATGATGCCTAAAATCAACGGCATTGATGTCATGAAGAAGCTAAGAGAAGACGAAGCTACTGCTAATATCCCTATTATTCTTCTAACTGCTTTAGTCCAAGAGATTAATAAAATCAAAGGAATGATGAAAGAGCATGATCAGTATATGATCAAGAGCGAAATCATGCCTGCTGACATAATCACTGCAATCGAGAAATCACTTGGCAATCCAGCCCAATAGAATATTAGATAGACTAATATATTATTTTTCTAAAATATTTTTGACTTCGGTAAGACCGACCAGAGCTTTTATGATGCCGTCCTGAACCAAGGTGGTCATTCCTTCTTTGGCGGCCTCTTTTTTGATTGAATCAAGGTCTGCTCCATTTGAGACCAAGTCTTTAATCTTTTCAGTGACATTTAGGGTTTCGAAAAGAGATAGCTCGTTTTTAAATCCGGAGTTGCCACACTCTTTACATCCTTTGCCCTCGTAGAAACGAGAGCCAAGTCTCCTAATACGCGTTTTTTCTTCTGATGGTAATGTGCTTAGGATCTCTTTGATTTTGCGGATAGTCTTTGGGTCTGTTTTTTGCGATGTACGACAATTTTGGCAGATCTGCCTGGCCGGTTTTTCGGCGATGATCAGATTTAGAGATGAAAAAAGCATGTTTTTGTTAATGCCCAATTCATTAAGTCTGCGAACCGCTTCAATTGAGTCTTTACTATCGGCTAAAGCAATAACAATTTTATTTTTAGATAGTGCTAGACATTGTTCAATAATATAGCGGTTATTAAACTGATCTATAGCAACGACGTCTGGATCTAATTTAATAATCGATTCCAAAACATTGTCGTATGAAAATCCTTTTTCTTGAATAACCTCTATTTGGGTCACTCCAGGCAGAATAAGACTTGCTCGGCTCTCGATTGAAGCGATGCTTAGCCCCTTATTATTTAGAGCATCCAAGATAGCATAAAGTGTTGTTAGGCGGTTAATCTCTTTGGTACTTGTTATTAATATTAAACCCTTTTTGCCAATATTTTCTTTGATTTTCTCATAATCATTATCTCTGAGTTCTAGCTCAGCGATTTTTTTGAGTTTCTTGATCTGTTCCTTGGGACTAATGACAATTTTTTCACCGGAAGCAACCGGCAGAGAGACGAATTCAAAAAAACGCTCGATTTTGTCTAGGTGGATTGAAAAGACGCCTTGCATTGGACCGTATGGTCTATCCTCTTTGTCTGAAAGAGATCGAATTTTTGAAAGCAGATTTCTGGCCAAACTTTTTGAAAGCTTTGTTTTTTCAACTATCTCGCCATCGATACGATATTGGATCTTGACCTCATCATCTTGAGGCTCAAAGTGAATTCTTTCGGCATTTTCTCGAAGAGCTTGTTTTAAAATAAGTGACAATATTCGATAAGCTGGTGCTGATTTAGAAAATTCAAGATTTTCAGACGGAATATTTTCCGGGGTTTCTTTTCCGTTCATTAGAGAAACTTTTTGATATTGGGTAAATATTTTATTAAGATCAGCACTTGAAATAAGGCGTGGAGAAACCTTTTTGCGAACTGCTTTTTTGATCAGATCGACAGCTTCAAGATCTCTGGGATCGGCCATACCGAGTATTAGCATTTCGTCTTTAAGATCAATAGGAATCACCTTCATCTTTCGAGCGATTTCTTCTGGGACCAGACAGAGTATTTCTTTGGGAATATCGACATCTGAAAGATCAACATAAGTGATTTGATTCGAACCGGCGGCAAACGGCACAATATCTTTGATGTCTTCATCTTCTATTTCGATCGGTATTGCGACAGAAGCCTTTTTGGAGGCAATACGGATTGGGATTTCAATTGGTTCGTCACTGTCTATATTGTCTATTGTCTCTTCTTGGACTTCCTTGGCTTTTCTTTCTGGAAGACCAGCTTCTTTTTTATTTTGTTTAAATTTTTTAGTCGAACCGAATTTGGTCACCTCGCTAGTAACAGTCTGAAGATCAACCATCTCCTTAATATTGTTTGACGGCATCCATTTGACGGCATCTGTTGGTAGCATTACCATTTTCTTTTTGGCGCCCAAGACGGGATGATATATGACTTTTGAGGGATAATGAACAGTATAAAAAGTCCCGAAATTTGAATAGACAACCTTCTCGTCTTTTCTCAGGGCATCAGCCAAAGTATCACAGAAAGACAGAATCAGCTTCTCTGCATTTTTTTCGGATAAATTAGCCTCTTTGGCTAATATTTTTACCAAGTCACTTCGATTCATTTGTTGCCACTCCTTTAGATCATTTTAACTTTATACTGGTCTTTTAGCAATAATTGTACCGAAAAAAGCCGATATTTATTCTCAGGCGAATGTATTAATTAATTTAGAGTTACGATTCATTTTCGTCTGTACATAAGCATGTGGATTCTTTGGGGATAAAGCTGATCAAATATTGATATCAATTTTTAATAATCAGTTTAGGACTAGCTATTCTTACAATTCATTTCAAGGTATTTTGATAAGCTTCTTTTCGGTTCTATAATGGGTAAGCACACAAAATAACTGGGGTCTTATGGCTTTTTATCAAAAATATCGTGCCAAAACATTCGGCGAGATGATTGGACAGGAACATGTTACAAAGACACTTTTAGAGAGCATTAAAAGTGATAAATTTGTTCATGCTTATTTATTGACTGGACCCAGAGGAATCGGCAAAACTTCAACTGCTCGACTGCTGGCCAAGGCAATAAATTGTCAAAAATTACTTACTGACAAAATGGCCGGCAAGTCTGTTTCGGGTGAGCCATGTAATGAATGCGAAGCTTGTCGTGATATTAATGACGGCCGCGCCATTGATATTGTTGAAATTGACGCCGCTTCACATACGGGCGTTGATGATGTCAGAGAGTTGATAGATAAGGCCAGATTGTCACCGTCAAAATTTTCCAAAAAAGTTTATATTATCGATGAAGTTCATATGCTCTCTAAGAGTGCCTTTAATGCTCTTTTAAAGACTCTTGAGGAGCCACCCAATCATGTTGTTTTTATCTTGGCTACAACTGAAACCCATAAAATTCCGGCAACAATTTTGTCACGTGCGCAAAGGTTTGATCTTAAAAGAGCACAGAAATCAGAGATAATTGAGAATCTAAACAAAGTTGCTAAGGCTGAAAATATTGAAATTGATGAAGATTCTCTTGATTTGATTGCTTTGTCTGCCGCTGGTGGTCATCGTGATGCTTTGGGCATGTTGGAGCAGGTCGCCAGCCATGGCGAAAAAATTACAATAGATTTGACCAGACAAATATTGGGTATTGCTGAAACGGAAGAAATCTTTAAGTTCATTGGGGCAATTTTTAATAACCACTCGGAGGAGGGATTAAAAATTGCCCATGAGCTTTATGAGAGAGGACTGGATCTAGCCGAATTTAACAAGAACATTATTGAGAGATTGCGCCAGATACTTCTTTTCCAAATTGGGGGAGAAGGAACACTTTTGGATACAAAGGAAAATATTGCAAAGATCAAATCTCTGGGCGAATCAGTTTCCTCTGATCGGACATATGAACTAATCAACATTTTTGTTGATTCCGGTCTACTTCTTAAGGATGTTTCTTATCCGATTTTGCCGATCGAACTGGCGGTCGTGAAAGCAAAAGGGGTCAAAAAAACACAATTAATTGAGCCAGAAGAAGAAATAAAAATTGAGGCCAAGCCTCTAAAAGCGGAGAAACAAGTCACAGAGAAGGTGGTAATTGAAGAAAAAGAACCTGATAAAAATGAAGTCGAAATTTCCGTACCAGTGCCTGTTGTCGACATGACCAAGGATATCTGGCAGCAGATCATCGAGCATACCAAAAAGGAAAACACGACTCTGGCCGCACTTCTCAAGGATGCTCGGCCCGAAGGATTGACTGACAAGACACTAACTCTTGGGGTTAAATTTAAATTTCACAAGGATCGAATTTCTGAGCCAAAGCATCGCCAGATTCTAGAAAATGTTGTTTGCGATGTGACTGGTTGTAAATATCAGATTGTCTGCAATATTACTGATGGCAAAATCAAAGCCAAAAAATCCGAGGACGAAGATCTTGGCAAGGCGATCACTGAAGTTTTTGAAATAGCGGAATAAAATGGCAAAAAATAAGCAAAAAATTTTATCACAGGGCTTGCGGATCCCGCCACAAAACATTGAGGCCGAGAGAAGTATTTTAGGTGCCATACTTCTTGATAAAGATGCAATTGTCAAAATTGCCGATCTAGTCAGACACGATGATTTTTATGACAATCGCAACGGTTTAATCTATAAAGCGATGATCGGTCTTTTCGAAAAACGTATGCCAATCGATATTGTTACCCTTTCTGAAATATTAGAGAGTGCAGGAGAGATTAAGGGCGTTGGTGGGGCGAGCTATCTGGCCGAAATTGTTAATTCGACACCGTCTGCGGCTAATATTGTCTATTATGCTCAGATTGTCAGGGATAAATCGATATTGCGTCGACTTGTCACGGCTGGTGCTGATATTACCGAGCTTGGCTACGAAGAAGAAGCTGATATTTCTGAAGTTTTAGATAAGGCCGAACAGTCACTCTTCTCGATTTCTCAGAACTCTCAGAACAATCGCTTTTTCGCCATCAGAGACGTTCTAACAGAAGCTTTTGAGCGAATCGACCAAATCCACAAAGACAAGGATAAAGGCGCCATCAGGGGCATTCCAAGCGGTTTCAAGGACCTTGACGGACTGACCGCAGGGTTCCAAAAATCAGATCTGATAATTTTGGCCGCCCGCCCTTCAATGGGTAAAACTTCTTTTGCTCTAAACCTGGCCGAAAATGCGGCTATTGAATACAAAATTCCAGTTGCTGTTTTTTCTCTTGAAATGAGCAAAGATCAATTAGTCGACCGTCTTTTGTCGTCTCAGGCTGGGGTAGATTCCTGGAAACTTCGTACTGGTAATTTGAACGATGATGATTTTCCTAAGATTGGTTACGCTATGGGAGTATTGTCCGAGGCACCAATATTTATCGATGATTCTCCAGTTGGCAATATTATGGAAATTCGTGCTAAAGCCCGTCGACTTCAGATGGAAGAAAATCTGGGCTTAATTATTATCGATTACCTGCAGCTCATGTCTGGAAGTGGTAAAAACAATGACGGCAACAGAGTCCAGGAAATCTCTGAAATTTCCCGAGGGCTTAAGGCTTTGGCCAGAGAATTAAATGTCCCAGTGATTGCGCTTTCTCAGCTTTCTCGAGCAGTTGAGCATCGTGATGATAAGAAACCTCAGCTTTCGGATCTGCGTGAATCTGGCTCCATCGAGCAGGACGCCGACATTGTCATGTTTCTTTATCGCGATGATTACTATCATCCCGATAGTGAGCGCAAGGGGATCACTGAGATTCTGATTCGCAAACATAGAAATGGTCCAATCGGCAATGTCGAATTATTTTTCAATCCGGCTCAGATGCGTTTTAATGATTTGGACAAAAAAAGAGTTATGGTCGGGCCGGCCGAAGAGTAGTTTTTATAAGTTACTTTGATATAATATTGGCAATAACAAAGGAGCTCAAATGTTAGAAAGCAATAAAAACGAACTTGACACTTTGATGAATCGCTATAAGGAGGATCTGAGTGGTTTGGCGGCCAAGAGACAACAAGAACAGGAAGCTCAGGACAAATTCATTAGTGAATTTAAACGTCTCCAGCAGGAGGTTATTTGGCCGGTAATTGTTGATGTTGGTAATCAGCTCAATGCCTATGGACACGACTATCATGTTTCGGAGGAAGATGAATATGTTGATGCCACAGCTCATTTTCAGCCGGCCTCGATTACCTTCAATATTTTTCCAGCAACATTGGACCGTTCTTTTTACAAGCCAGAATCGACCCCATATATTCAATTCATTGCTAATAGATATGCCAAGAAAGTTGGCATTGTCGTCTCGACCATGATGCCCGGTACTGGCGGCGTCGTCGGTGCACATGGCGAATATGATCCTTCTGAAATTACAAAAGAATTTGTCGAAAAAGAGATCGTCGAAGTCTTAAAAAATACACTTATATTTCACAAAGAAGAAAGTAAATAGTCTCAAAACTCTTGATCTGAGCGTTTTTTGTGCTATCTTGAACTCATCAGGGATGAGCAATCTTTGTATTGCGGAGGTGGACTTGTCATGACCTGGAACTTTGTAAAGACATGCAGGAACCCCTTGGGTTTTCTGTTCAACGCTCTCTATATCACCATGGAGAAGGATTACGGAGCGGTGACGGTCGACCCAGAAAATCATCATCCGACTGTCGAAGATATTCGGACGACGCTCTCGGAAGCCAGTGACAATAGTCCGCCATGGAAGCGGCCGGTGCTGAAGCGGATCGAGAGGGCACTTGACTTCTATGCTGATCATCAGCGGATGGGTCTGGAGATGGAATTGGGGGAGATCCTCTCCTCTCTCGCCGAAGATTAGCGACGCGTAGCCTGGGGGCCGATAGGTTTCGGCCTCCCAGACAAATTAAATATTTAAATTATATAATACTAGACTACATATTATATATAATACCATTATATAGCACGATAAAGACTTGACAATGTGTGCTGTAATTGATACAATGATTTAATTTCCAATAAAGAAATTAGATCATTAACAAATTAGATAGCAACCGGAGGGACCAAGTGATTGGCATTCCTCCTAGGAATGCTTTTTTATTAGCAAGAGCGAGATGGGATCAAGAATGGTCGCCCCGCCAATCTTGAAACGAGGAGTCAAAAACCCTTAAAATATGTGGTTCTCCTCCCCAGCTCATTCTTGCTAAAAAGCAAGAAGTAAAAGTAATAAAAAATTTCTTTCAAAAAGAAAATCTTATGAAGGAAATAAATAAAAACTTTTAAAAACAAAAAGAAAAATGTCTTGGCCGAGCTTGAATTTAAAAAATACCACGCTCGAATAGACCATCAGCATTAAATCTTTGAAACAAGGACAATCAGCGCAAGCTGACACAGAATAAGAGGTGGAGACGCTTTCTCCTAAGAGATGTAAATCTTTTGGGGGAGATACAAGTCGATACCCCTTAACAATGGGCAGAAGAGGATAGTAGCCGGAATATTATTAAAAAAATGGTTTCCGATTAGTCTACAAATTGCTTCCGCCCGCCCCAAAAAATCCCAAATGAGAAATCAAATGGGATTTTTTAGTTGTTTTAATGTGGAACTCGAGCGGTTCGCTCTTTTGTTTTTTCTCATTCCTTTGCTAGAATAATTTGAGTAAGATAATTTTGGAGGAAAATGGATTTAGCAACAGTACAACGCCGAATTGAACAGCTCGAAAAGCTTGAAGAAGAGGTCAGAGTCGGAAGAGAAATGCTTAAAAGCGAGCTTGAAAATGAGCTGTCTTATCTTGAAACAGTTGAAGAGGTCAAAGCCGCAGTAGCAAAGAGAAAACAGATCAAGGATGCACTTTTGGCAACTGGATCTCCGGCGAAGATGGTGGCTGATATTAAAGAGAATCTTGAAGAGATCTCAACACTTAAGGAAATTTTATCAGCAGAGCTGATGGAGCTCTATCAGGAGAGCAACAGTGACGAGGTTGCTGGTCGCAAATTCAAAGTTTCGGTCAGGCTACTACCAAAAAAGACCACTTATGATAATAGAAATAATTTCGGACAGTATACAAAAGAGGATTAGAGGATAATTTTTTCAATATATTCTTTAGCTTTGAGCTGTTCTTCGATCGTATTATAGACCTCGAGAGCAATATATGGACCAAAAAATTCAGGGCCGTAATTTTTGAGATAGTCAAAGTTTTCTAGCTTTTCAAATTTGTGAAAGTCAAAGCCAGCTGGTCCTTTAACGACTGGACCGATATCCATTTTGTCATAAATAGCACTGACATGATTTGCGCCAACAGGAAATTTTCTAACTGTTTCGAGAGTGATTTCGTGGCCAGAGAAATTTTGTCTCAGGGCGTTTTCCATGTGAGAAACATCGATACAAACTCCGGCAAAACCCTCAACATCAGATGTTTTTAATCCATCTCTGATGGCTGGTCCGGCGTTTTCGATATAAATCATTGAATAAAACTTAGAATAGTCGTGAATAAGGGGATATTCTCTCGTCGGATGGATATTTAAAGCCTTCGTTTTGAAAGCTGAAATCATATAATCAAGCTCTTCTGGGGTCATTTTTTGATGAATGTGCGAGAAGGGAATTTCGGCTTCCGGGATTTGTTTCTTGATTTCATCAAGAATTGTCATGGCAGTATCTGGTTCTGGAATCATGGTCGTAAAAAGAGCAAAGCGCTTGACTCCAAATGATTTTAGGTCATGGACGCTCTTTCGCCAATCGGGATTGCCGGCTGTTACAATTGAAACTAAAACTTCCTTTTGCATAAGTAATATTTAACCATAACAATCAAAGGGAATTCAAGCTTCCATAATCTTCTTTGAGCTGATAAAATCTCTAAGATGAACAAACTTCTAGACAACTTAAACGATCAGCAAAAAGAGGCTGTTTTGGCGACCGAAGGCCCTGTGCTTGTTCTCGCTGGGGCGGGGAGTGGTAAGACTAAGGCCTTAACGCATCGCATCGCTTATCTGGTCCGTGAGAAAAAAATCTCGCCATATAATATTTTGGCGGTTACTTTTACCAATAAAGCGGCCAAGGAAATGACCGAGAGAATTTCGCGTCTTTTGGGCCAGCCGATCAATTATCGACTTCCTTGGATGGGCACGTTCCACTCTATCTGTGTGCGGATTCTGCGTCGTGAAGCTGATTTTGTTGGTTATTCACGAAGCTTTTCTATCTATGACGATGGAGACCAAAGCTCAATAATCAAGCGAATCATGAAAGAGCTTAATATCGATCCGAAGCATTTCAATCCCAATTCGGTCCAATATTTTATCTCTGGAGCGAAAAATGAGCTCATTACAGCCGAGGAATACAAGAAATATATTAATTCGCCCTTTGAGAAGATCACGAGTCAGGTCTATGAGCGATATGAGTGCTACCTTAGAGAGGCAAATGCGATGGATTTCGACGATCTGATCATGCAGTGCGTCAAATTGTTTCAAAATAATGAAAAAATCTTGGAAAAACATCAAGAATTGTTCAAATATATTCTAATAGATGAGTATCAGGACACAAATCAGGCGCAATATCTCTGGACAAAATTACTGGCTTCCAGACATAAAAATATAATGGTGGTGGGCGATGATTATCAGTCGATTTATTCATGGCGCGGGGCCAATTTCCGCAATATCTTAAATTTCGAGCGAGATTGGAGAGATGCCAAGGTGATCAAGCTCGAGCAAAATTATCGCTCGACCAAGACGATACTGGAAGCGGCTAACGATGTGATCAAATTCAACGAAAATAAAACTGACAAGAAGCTCTGGACTAATAATTCTCAGGGTCTGCCGATCACTGTCTATGAAGCACTGAATGAGAAGGATGAAGCCGAATTTACAGCCATGGAGATCAGGTCAATGGTTTCGAGAGGGAAGTGTGGCTACTCGGATTGCGCCATTCTTTATCGTACCAATGCTCAGTCTCGAGCGGTTGAAGAAACTTTTTTGCGTTTTAAGATTCCATATAAGGTGATTGGCGGAGTGCGTTTCTACGATCGTAAGGAAATTAAGGATGTCTTGTCTTATTTGCGCTTCATCGCCAACCAGAGAGATTTCGAAGCCTTCGCCCGGCTAGTGACGGTACCACCGCGAGGAATTGGCGAGAAGACAGTCGAGAAAATCAGAGAATTTTTTAATACGAAACACGCGGTCAACAATGAAATGATCGAGGAGTTGAGCCAGACCTTTCCGTCGAAAGTCACCGATTTTTTCAAATTAATCAAAGAATTCATCGATTTGTCAGCGACCAAATCACTTGATCAGCTTATTTATGCCATTGCGACCAAGAGTGGAATCAAAGAATTTCTGCTTGATGGCTCGGCTGAGGGAGAGGGGAGATGGGAAAATGTTGAGGAGCTGATGACCGTCGCCGAGCAGGTGGAGGCCAATCTTAAGATCGAGCCAGAAAATGATGGCAGAAGCCCGCTCGAAGTATTTCTCGAGCAAGTTGCTTTAGTTCAGGATGTCGACCAGATCGATACAGGGGAGGGAGTAGTGACCCTTATGACACTTCATTCAGCCAAGGGTCTTGAGTTTCAAAATGTCTTCATCGTTGGCGTCGAAGAGGGATTATTTCCACATTCACGGGCTCTGATGGATGCATCAGAGATGGAGGAAGAGAGACGACTTTGCTATGTCGGCATCACTCGAGCTAAAGAGCGACTCTACCTGATCTATGCCGGAGAGCGCAATATTTATGGTCGTTTCCAGTGCAATGAGAAGTCGCGATTTATTGAGAATATTCCCGAGCATTTGATCGATCAAATCTGATTTTTATTGACATCTATTTTTAATAGTTTCATAATATTAGTGCATAGCGTCTAAGGAGGGGTTGCGCCAAGCGTAGTTCCAGTTTTAGTGGAGCAAAGCTCGGTCGGTGGCTTATTTTAATGAATTGTGCCACCTGAAAGCGACAAATTTTGATTTTGCAATAAATATACTATTGGCACTTTCCGGTGCTATTTTTTATAAAATATCGAAATTTATTTTGTGTTTGAAAATTAGCCGTTTGATCTTGGAGGATTTGAATCTCTTGTATTGATGGGGTAAAATAGTTTTAATCCTATGAAATTCAATTTTAAATTATTTCTCGCAGGAGCTTTTATTCCTGTGGGAATAACTGCGACATTATTTTCTTCCGTCCCCAATACTGATAGTTCACAAAACAATTCCCCGATATCTCGGCCGTATATTGTCGATGAAATCTCGACAAGTGGTGAGAATATGACTACTTTTGTTGGCCAAAGTAGTTCTCTTGATCCATTTACGATCTCGACCGATATCGGCGCCGCTCCTTACAAAGAGGACAAATTCACTGCATTTCCTGATGTGAAGATGGGTATCGGCAGTAAGATTACTCTATATCGAGCTCCAAGCTACACTATTGTCGATGGCAAAAAGACTTATGTTGCGCGAAGCTGGACCAAGACAGTCGGAGAGCTATTAGCCGAACGCAACACTGAAATTGGCGATGATGACAAAATCAATTTCGCCAAAGATTTCGAGCTAATCGATAAAATGGAAATTAGAATTATTCGTGTTGCTCTGACAAATCTTCGCATACCGCAGAAAGTTGACTATAAGGTTGTAAAAAAGGAAGACAATACTTTGGATAAGGGCAAGATAAATATTACTCAGAAGGGTCAATCTGGCGAAAAAATTCTAACTTATCAGCTTCGTCGAGAAGACGGTGTCGAGGTCTCAAGGAAGTTGATTTTGACTGAGCTGACCAAAGAGCCAGTCGAAGAAATTCAGATCATTGGCACTAAGCCAGTCATTACTGGATGGTGCCGATACAACGATATTGTTATGGCCGCTTCGATTAAAAATGGACTAGATCCAGATCGTCTTTGTTCTTTGATGAGAAAAGAAAGCAATGGTCATGCTGATTCTGTTTCTGGCGGAGGTCACCTAGGTTTATTTCAGTATACAGAAGGTTTCTGGGCTGATGCGAGTGCTAAGGCCGGATATGCTGGTGCTTCTTGGATGGATCCAACTGCCCAAATCTATACAACTGCTTGGGCTGTGACTCATGGCTATGCCAGTCGTTGGTCGGGGACTTTTAAATGACAATCAATATTTCAGACAAAAATAGCCTAATAGAATATCTGCGATCCAATGGCTTTTACGCGAAGCATTCATTGGGGCAGAATTTTTTGATTGATCAGGAAGTCTTGGAAAAGATTGTCGAATCAGCCGATCTGGCTTCAGTTGATGTTGTCGTTGAAGTTGGTCCAGGACTCGGAGTTCTGACCGAGAGGTTACTCGAAAAGGCCGGTAAAGTTGTGGCAATCGAGCTTGATGATAAGCTGGCACCTCTTTTGAAGGAGCGACTGCAATCAGACAAACTAGAGCTCATCCACGAAGATATATTGAAGGTAAATCTGAATGAAATAGTTGAAAAACTTTCTGAATACAAGGTTGTAGCTAATATTCCTTATTACATTACCTCGAAAATCTTGCAATTATTGCTGACGATGGAGAAGAAACCAAGCATGATTATCTTGCTGGTGCAAAAAGAGGTTGCCGAGAGAATTTGTGCTAAGCCGGGAGAAATGTCAGTCTTATCCTTATCTGTCCAAGCTTTTGGCGATCCGCAAATTGTCCAAATTGTGAATAAAAATTCATTTTTTCCATCGCCTGAAGTGGATTCGGCAATTCTTAAAATCGATAACATTTCTTATAAATTTTCACAGATATCTGAAAAAGAATTATTCAGAGTTATTAAAATTGGTTTTGCTTCACGCAGAAAAACTTTGCTCAATAATCTATCGGCAGGCCTTAGAATTGATAAAAACAAAGCGAAGGATATAATGAAATCAGCAGTATTAAAAGAGGGTGCTAGAGCTCAAGAACTGAGCTTGGCGGACTGGACTCGCTTAGCTTCATTAATCTCATAGGAGAAAAATGGCAGGGGAAGAATCTGAGATCAAAAAAGGGTTTGAGACTGGTTTCGAAGAAGGCAAGAAACTTTTTACTATATCTGAGTTTCGTCATGAACTAGGCATTCCTTTAATTTTAGCTCGAAAACTGATTGTTTGGGGAGTTGTTGAGGTCGAAAAAGCCGCTGATGGCACTTTGCAAATTACCGAGGCAGAGCTAAATGAGGCTAAAGATCTACTCAAACACCCTTGGACTCGGACAAAACTTTTCTTTAAAGCTCTTGGTCCCGGCATTATCACTGGTGCGGCTGATGATGATCCGAGTGGAATTGGCACATATTCCTCTGTCGGTGCACAATATGGATTCGGCTTGATCTGGCTAGCGCCATATCTACTGCCCCTAATGATGGCAGTTCAGGAAGCTTGTGCTCGTATCGGTATTGTTACCAACAAAGGTCTCGCCGGAGTTTTGCTCAAACATTACAAGAAGTGGATAGTGATGATCATCGTTTTTCTTTTGATAGTTGCTAACACTGCCAATATCGGAGCTGATATTGCGGCAATGACCGCGGCTGTAAGACTCCTTGTTCCGGTCAATTATATTTTAACTGCGGTAGTCATCACTCTTCTGATTATTGCGATAGAAATAGCCATTCCATACAAAAACTATGCCAAAATTCTGAAGTGGCTGACCTTGTCGCTATTTGCTTATATTATTACTGGTTTTGTCATACATCCAGACTGGATGATGATTTTTAAAGAGGCTCTAACTCCAAATGTTGCTTTCGATAAACAACAAATTTTCGCAATTATTGCAGTTTTTGGCACAACGATTTCGCCTTATCTTTTCTTCTGGCAGACGTCAGAAGAGGTTGAGGAGGAAAAAATGGAGAAAAAAGAGGGCATATTGCAAAAAGTTCCCGATCGAATTGCTCATATGCGAACAGATGTTCGTACGGGTATGATTTTTGCTAATCTCACTTTCTTTTTTATCGTTTTGACCACAGCACAGGTTCTTCACCAGCACGGTATCACGAGTATTGAGTCCGCCGAACAAGCTGCAGAAGCACTAAGGCCATTTGCTGGCGATCAGGCTTTTTTGCTTTTTGCTCTTGGAATTATCGGCACGGGTCTTCTGGCCGTTCCAGTATTGGCCGGATCTGCCGCTTATGCTCTGGCCGAGATTATGAAATGGCGGGAAGGCTTGGGGGAAAAGTTCTCGCGTGCCAAGGCCTTTTACATGGTTATCTCCGCTTCTATTCTTATCGGCTTGGGCCTCAATTTCATTGGTATAAGTCCGATTAAGGCCCTATACTATTCGGCTTGGCTCAATGGTGTTATCTCTATTCCGTTGCTTTTCGTTATCATGATCGTCGGAAATGACAAGAAAATCATGGGTCGAGAGACTCATCCGAAGTGGGTAAAGCTTTTCGGTTGGTTGGCTGTTATTTTTGCCACCTCTGCGATTGCCCTGAGTATCATTCTTGCCTTAGTAAAATAGCTCCCATATTGACAAAAACATAAAAATGTACTATAATATATAACATCTGCAGAGCTTGTGTCGTAGTATACGTCAAATTCAAACAAGCTTGTGTGCAGGAGGTTATTGTGAAGCTGAACTTTAAGAAGATCGGTCGAGTTGCCCTGATCGTCGCTGCCATTTTGGTGGCGCTGGCCATCCTGGCCTTCATGACCTGGCTCACCATTATCTGGTGGGCGTCAATAGTGGCGTTCTTCGTCACTTTGATCACGGCGATCGGCCTCTTTCTTCTCTTCTCCATCCCAGCGACTCTCTTCATCGTTTGGCTCAACACCAAACAGAAGTCTTTCCGCCGGGAAGGGAAATGGCTCTTCGTAGCCATACTCGTCCTGTTGCTGGCTCACGCCGCCATGGCGACGAGAGGGCACTTCGTCGAGCGCTCTCGGCAAGAGCCGACTCGACAGAAGTTTGTCGCTCTCGCCGAGACGGGTGGTACCATCGTCAACGGCAACCCCATTTACGGCGAAGGTCAACTTGACTACAACGGCGAGATTCAAAACCTCGTCGACAAGCGCCGAGCAACCTGTCGCCGTGATGGATTCATTTACCTCGGATCTTGGACCGTCACGCAGGTGACTCCAGGGTCCGAACCGCTGGTTGAGACCAGCGGGATCTACATTTGGGCGCCATGGATAGCGCTCTGGTAGATTCTCTCAGACGTCCCGTCCCCAGTTTACTGGTGGGCGGGCGTCTTTCGTTATAAGGGCAAAATGTCTAATAAAATGTGAAAACCCATCGTCACCTTGAAAGATTTGGCGAGGATGGGTTTTACGGATCTCTTTTTGGAAAGATGAAGCCTGACTGGCACAGGATTATCCTTCCATGCTGTGAGGTGTCGATGGTGACGGTTCCATTGCCGTTGGGATAGGCGTAGACTGTGAGGCCGGAGAGACTCTGATAGTCGCCCTGCGCTTGAACAACTTGGACCTCGATGCGTTGAGACAGATAGATGGCATCAAGATAGGTGGTCAAGTTTGGCGCTTTCAGTTGAAATTGGTCTCTGCCGAGGAGGCATGCCACGATTATATACTGGTCTTGATGTTCCATACGTGCTCCTTTGCCAGCTGGCTATTGTTATATCAAAATAAGTACAAATGTGATAGAGTATCGTCAACAATTGAGAGCTTAATCATTTATCAAAAAAATATGAATAAAGAAAAAGGCACATTATCCATCGTTGCAACTCCGATCGGCAATATCTCCGACATGACTTTGCGAGCGATCGAGACGCTTAAGAGCGTTGATTTGATTGCTTGTGAGGACACTCGGGTGACGGGCAACTTACTTAAGCATTTTGAGATCAGCAAACCGCTCATTTCGTATTTTCAGCATTCTAAAATTGCCAAGATTGAGCAACTGATTGAAGAGTTAAATAATGGCAAAAATATTGCTTTGGTCTCAGATGCTGGAACGCCAGGGATATCTGATCCGGGGCAATATTTAATTTCACAAATTAGAGACCAATATCCAGAAATTAAGGTTGTTCCTATCCCGGGAGTCAGTGCTGTTGTGGCGGCTACAAGTGTCTCTGGACTAGTCGATAAAGAATACTATTTCGCTGGATTCTTGCCCAAGAAAAAGGGCCGAGAAACGAAATTTAAACAATTAAATTTGCTAGATATCCCGATAGTCATCTACGAGTCGGCAAATCGCTTAGAGAAGACCATGGAGGACATTAGAAGATACTTGGGCGAAGACACTGAGGTCTTTATTGCTCGTGAAATTACTAAAATGTTTGAAGAATATTGGGGCGGTAAGATCGACGATATCTTAAAAGATCTCAAGAACCATCAGATTAAAGGCGAGATTGTTTTGATCATCAAGAAATTGAGTTAAATCATCTCTTCTGCTATATTCGAAATATGGCAAAATATTATATTACAACTCCGATCTATTACATCAATGACGTGCCACACATTGGTCATGCCTATACGACGATTGCGGCAGATGTTTTAGCCCGCTATCATCGCGCCAAAGGCGACGATGTTTTCTTCCTAACTGGTACAGATGAGCATGGTGCCAAGATCGCTGAAGCCGCCGAAAAAAATGGCAAAACACCAAAAGAATTTGCTGATTTTTTGGTACCAAAGTTTCAGGAAGCCTGGAAGAAGCTTAATATTTCTTATGATCAATTTTTTCGCACAACCGATCCTGAGCATGAAAAATTAGTCCAAGAATTCGTCCAAAAGCTTAAGGATAATGGTTTTGTCGAGAAGCGCAAATATGAGGGACTTTATTGTGTCGGTTGTGAGAAATTCTTGAAAGAGTCAGAGCTTGTTGATGGTATGTGTCCAGACCACAAGAAAGCCCCCGTCAAACAAACTGAGGAAAACTATTTCTTTAAATTGTCGCAATTTGGCGATCAACTTCTCAAAAAAATCGAGTCCGGTGAGATCGAGATCGGTCCAGAAGGCCGGAAAAATGAGATAATTGGCAAGATTAAGCAGGGGCTTGAGGATGTCTCAATATCTCGCCAAGCCGTTGAGTGGGGAGTGAGATTTCCAGGGGACGAGACTCAAACGATCTATGTTTGGATTGATGCGCTCTTAAACTATTACACTGCCACGAAGATGTATAACAAAGAGGATTTCTGGCCAGCCAATTTGCATCTGATGGCCAAAGATATTCTCTGGTTTCATGCAGTAATTTGGCCAGCGATGCTTTTGGCCGCCGGTATCGAGCCAGCCAAAAAAGTTTTTGCCCATGGATTCTTCACCGTAAACGGCGGCAAAATGAGCAAGACCGTTGGTAATGTGATTAATCCAAACGAGTTAGTCAAAAAGTTTGGCGGAGCCGATGCTGTTAGGTATGCTTTGCTTAGAGAATTTCCTTTTGGCGAAGACGGTGATATCTCGGAAGAAAAAATTGGTCTTTCGTACAACAGATTGGCAAATAATATTGGTAACTTGTTTCAACGAACAATTTCAATGATGAATCGGTATGGCGTTAAAGCACCCAACCTAAAAAAATCAAAAATTGCGGTTAACAAAGAATTGGAAAACCTTGATTTTATGGGCGCCTTAAAGAAAATTGATGAATATGCTGAGACTTTAAACCAGTTTATTGCTGAAAAAGAGCCATGGAAAATGTATAAAGAGGGAAAAGACGGTGAGGCCGCCTCGGTATTATTAGAAGTATTTGATAAGCTATTTCCTCTAGTCTTAGCAATTGAACCGTTTATGCCGGATACTGCCAAAAAGATGAAAAGTCAACTAGAATCCTTGAAGCCAGAACCACTATTTCCACGTTTGGAAGAATCTAATAATTAATCTTACTAGGAGGGAATTTGTTTCTTGCTTTTTTGGCCGCGATCTCTGGATCGGCCGATGACATCGCCAACAAACATTTGCTTGGTAAACTCAAGCTTCCTCTTAAAGAGTATTTACCCTTTGTTTTTCTGGTTATCGGCATAATGTGCTTTTTTACTTTCAGGATTGGTTATCATTTTGACCAACGGGCACTTTCATTTTGGAATCTGATCTTATTTGCGACGGTGATTGTGACCTCGATTGGCTGGAACACACTATTAGCCAAAAGTCTTCAGACTGAGCCACTTCACGAGTATGAGACGATTATTCTGATGACGCCGATTGCGACTGTGCTTTTTGCGGCTATTTTCCTGCCGGCTGAGCGCAACATTCACATATTGGTTGCTGGAATTGTGGCTAGCCTGGCTCTTTTTATCTCGCACTTTCGCAAGCATCATTTTGAGCTGACAAAGACTGCTCGACAGACACTGTTGGCGGTTTTCCTGATCGCGATTGAAGCGGTAGTCTTGCGTAACCTTTTAAATTTTTATTCGCCTGCTTTGATCTACGCTATTCGAGTTTGGATTTTGACTTTAGTTTTCGTTGCAATTTATAAGCCCGATTGGAAGATTTTGATCATCAAGCCAGTTTTTCAGGGCGTGATGATTGCATCACTTTTTGGAATTATTTTAATGATCCTTAAATACTATTGTTTCGCCAAATTTGGTGTTGTGGCGACGACGATGGTTATGCTGTTGGCCCCAGTCCTCACTTTTATGGCTTCATATTTCTATTTTTCTGAACACAGGAATTTTCGCCGCGACATGACTTGCGCAACGGTAGTAGTAGGCTGCATAATATACGCATTGCTTGCGGGCAAGGCTTAATCCCTAATATTATTTATGTTTATAGACACACATGCACATTTAGATTTTCCAGAGTTCAAGACTGAGGTCTCGGCGATCCTTGGCCGTGCCAAGGAGGCGGGAGTTGGTAGAGTCTTAAATCCTGGAGTTGATATCGACACTTCGAGACATGCTCTTGATATGGCACGCAAATACCCAGAGGTTTTTGCGGCTGTTGGCTTTCACCCTCATTGTGCCAATGATCTAAATATCGAATCAAAGGGCAAGCTTATCTCATTGACTGCTCATGAAAAAGTCTTGGCAATCGGTGAAATCGGCCTTGATTATTACTTTCTAAAGCGTTCAAGCAAATATTCTCATTATCCGACGCGTGATCAGCAGATATTTTGTTTCGAGCAGATGCTTGATTTAGCTCTCGAAACCGGTCTTCCGGCAATAGTTCATACTCGTGAGTCCGATGCTGATATGTTGGCAGTCCTAAAGACTTACAAGAATCAAGTTAAGGCAGTAGTGCACTGTTTCTCGGGTGATTATGATTTTGCTTCCAAGATCTTGGATCTTGGCTTTGCCATTTCTTTTACCGGCACCATTACTTTCAAGAATGCCAGTCTTGATACTCTTGATGCGCTTAAGAAAATTCCACTCGGATCGATCATGATTGAGACCGATTCGCCTTATATTGCACCAGAACCTTATCGCGGTAAGAGAAACGAGCCTGCTTATGTTGTTGAAGTGGCCAAGATGATCGCCAAGATCAAAGATCTGCCACTAGCTCAGATCGAAGAGGAGACGACAAAAAAAGCGATTAAATTCTTTGGAATAAAATAGTTACTTCGTTCTAAATTTCTTGAGAATTAGTGAGTTTGATACGACCGAGACAGAGGAGAGGGCCATGGCGAGACCAGCGAACTCTGGTCTCAAGGTGAGTCCAAAACTGACGAATGCTCCGGCGGCAATCGGAATACCGATAACGTTATAAATAAGAGCAAAAAACATATTTTGTCTGATTTTGTTCATCGTGGCTTTGGCTAATTCTATGGCTTTGGCGACGTCGTTTAAGTCATTTTTTATTATTACGATCCCGCCAGTTTCCATTGCCACATCAGTACCAGAGCCCATGGCGATTCCGAGATCGGCTTGGGCCAGAGCAGGGGCGTCATTGATGCCATCTCCAACCATCGCTACTCTTATATTTTTGTTTTGAAGCTTCTTAACCTCATTGGCCTTGTCCTCTGGTAAAACTTCAGCTAATACGTTCTTGATGCCAACCTGATTGGCAATATAGGTCGCGGTGCGTTCATTGTCGCCGGTAATCATATAAGTTGCAAGCCCGAGCGATTCTAGCTTCTCTACGGCTTTTTTCGAGCTATCTTTGACGGTATCGGCGACTGCAATGAGACCAAGAATTTTGGTTCTTTCGGCTAAAATCATGACCGTCTTGCCTTCTTTCTCTAATTCGCTGATCTGCCCACCGAATTCCTTGATGTCCGGCTTAACGTTTTCTGTAATTAATTTTCTATTTCCAAGAAAATATATTTCATTTTTGATTTCACCGGTGACTCCCTGGCCAGGAATAGCCTCGAATTTTTTGACTGATTCAAGATCTGTTTTTTCTGCTTTGGCTTTCCCTACGATCGCTTCAGCCAGAGGGTGCTCTGAGTTATATTCAAGTGATGCGGCAATCATCAGAATAGTATTCGAATCTTTGCCAATAATTTCTGTTACTTCCGGCTTGCCATGAGTCAGCGTGCCAGTTTTGTCAAAAATTATGGCCGTAATCTTCTCGGCGGCCTCAAGTGGCTCGCCGCCTTTAACTAAGATTCCTTCTTCTGCTCCCCGTCCAGTGCCGACCATAATGGCAGTTGGCGTGGCCAGCCCGAGGGCACAAGGACAGGCGATGACGATAACCGAGCAAAAAGTTAAAAGTGAAAAGTTTAAAGTCGCTCCCAGTCCAAGATACCAGATCAGGAAAGAAGCAATTGCGATTAAAATGACAGCTGGTACGAACCAAGAAGAAATCTTGTCAGCAAAAGCTTGGATGGGTGCCTTGGAACCCTGAGCCTCTTCGATTAGGTGAATAATTTGGGCCAGCATTGTTTCCGATCCGACACGAGTGGCTCTGAATTCGAAGCTGCCAGTCTTATTGATCGTTGCGCCGATCACGGTATCGTTGGCCGTTTTTTCTACCGGCAAGCTTTCTCCCGTTACCATTGATTCATCAATAGTGGAATCGCCCTTGGTTATGATGCCGTCGACCGGAATCTTCTCGCCGGGACGGACCAAGACAATGTCACCTTTTTTGACTTCTTCTATCGGAATATCGATAGCTTTGCCGTCTCGAATCACTCGCGCGGTCTTGGCCTGAAGGCCCATCAACTTTTTGATAGCGTCAGAAGTTTTGGCTTTGGCTTTGGCTTCTAACCACTTGCCGAAGAGAACAAAGGTGATTAGTAAAGCTGCAGTTTCAAAGTATAAATTTGCCACCATCATGCCGTCAGTACCAAGAAGAGTACGATTATTAAGCCAATATGAGATGAAGTTAAAGAGGCTATAGAAATATGCTGTCGAAGTACCGATAGCGATCAGACTATCCATGTTAAAGGTCTTGCGTTTGAGACTAGCCCAAAAACCGCGGTAAAATCCGGCTCCGGCGATGAATTGAACTGGAGTCGCCAGAATCAGAGAGACAATTCCAGCGGCGGGAAGCAGTGTCTTCGATCCGGGTAGCCAGCTAAGAAAAGTAAGAAACATAAAATAGAGCATTGGGAGAGAGAATATGGCGCTCATAATTAATTTGCCAACGATGAGATCTTTTTCTTTAGTGACAGACTTATTTTCTTCGATTAGATTAGCAGAATAACCAGCATTTTTGATGGCTTCGATTATCAGATCATTGTTCTTAAAATCGTCCTCGACAACTACAGTTGCGATTTCACTAGCAAAGTTGACGTTGGCATCGGCCACTCCAGCGATTTTTGATAGAGTTGTTTCGCTTACCATGGCACAGCTGGTACAGTGCATACCTAGTATTTTGAATCTGATTTTTTTCATATTTGTTCTATTTAACTACAAATACCCCTTTATACATTCCCATAGAACAAGTGAAAGTGATGTTGCCTTTTTTGCTAGGCGTAAAGTCAAAGCTTGTTGAGCCGGAATCAGGCACGATCACCTGTTTATTGATGCTTGGGATAACAAAAGCTCTGATACAGCCATTGGCGCCGTCATTGACTAGTGTCACCTTGACGGGATGACCCTTTTTGAGCTCAATTCTAGAAGGAGCATAGCCTGTTGTGTCATTGAGTTTAATGGTAATTTCCTGAGGTACACTTGAGTCTATTGTCTGTTCGCTAACAACATCATCATTTGAATTCTCGATCTTCCAGCCCAAGAGACGGCCAGCGTGAATAAAGGTGTAGATAGAGAGAGCGATTAATAAGAGAGCGACAAATTTCTTGAAGTAAGATTGGAATTTTTCACCAATCGATGTTGCCAAGTAAGCGAGTATAAAAAAGACAGGAATCGTACCTAGTATAAAGGTAAACATGATCATGGCGCCGGAGGCAAAATTGGCCGAAGAGATAGCATAGGCCATCATGGCCTGAGTGACGCCACAGGGAATGAGCACAGTAAATAGACCCAATATAGCGGCAGCGAAGTCGCCTTTGTTATCTTTAAATCTCTTGATCTTCTTTCGGATAAATTTGGGTGGCTGTATGAGGAAATAACGGAATAATGGGTGAATCTTTAGCGCTTCGCCAGCAACACCAAGCATAAATATGGCGATAAATAGATTTAATATACCTGTCGCTCTTGGCGAGAGGCCAACGAACTTACCAATCAGTCCCAAAATCAATCCCAGAATGGTATAGGCGATAATTTTTGATCCCAAGAAAATCAGAATGGTCCGTGCCTTGTTAAATTTTTTCTTATTATTTAACTCATCTTCACTCTCAACAATTGCACTTGCCAAAAGTCCGCCTTGAAGAGCAATGCAGGAGAGGCCACCAGTCGTAAGTCCTGTTAAAAATATGATCCAATAGTTCATTATTTCCTCATATATTTAAGCGTCGTAATGAATTCCTCAATTTTTTTCTCGACACCTTTGTTGGAGATCATAGCACCTCTGACGCAAGTCTCGAGATGATTTTTAAGTACTAGCTCGTCAATCGATCTTAGAGCTGATTGGACAGCTAGAGATTGATTAATAATATCGATGCAGTAGGCATCATCTTTGACCATCTGCCTGACCTTCTTTAAATGTCCTTCGACACGAGAGAGGCGATTAATAAGATCTTTTCTTTTTTCACAACAGACCATAATTTTTCCTTTTTAATAACCCCTAGTGGGGGATATACACATAATATTAGAGCATTTGATCTTTGTCAAATTTTTGAATAAAAAAATATCCCAGGAGATCAAGCCCGGGATATTTTTATTAAAATTTAAGAAATTTTATTTTTCGCCAGCAACAAACTTTTTAATACTGTCAACATTCGAGAATAGTTGGCTCGGGAAGACTATGGTTGAGTTTTTCTCGACAGCAATCTCTGATAGCACTTGAAGATTGCGGAGCTGAAGAGCAATTGGATGTTTGGCGATGACATCGGCGGCTTGTCCAAGCTTGTCGGCGGACTGGAATTCACCTTCGGCGGCAATGATTTTGGCTCTTTTCTCACGCTCAGCTTCAGCTTGTTTGGCCATGGCTCTTTGCATTGATTCGGGTAGCTGGATATCTTTGATCTCGACAGTCTTGACAGCGACGCCCCAAGCTTCAGTGTGAGTGTCGATGATATCTTTAACTTTCTTATTGATTTTAGCAGTCTCAGAAAGTACTTCATCAAGGCTAAATTGGCCAACAATATTTCGGACAGTTGTTTGAGCGATTTGATTGACAGCCGAGCTGACATTCTGAATTGCAACCAAGGAACTAGTGGCGTTGACGATCTGGTAATAAGCAACAGCGGCAACATCGATCGAGACATTGTCCTTGGTGATAATCTTCTGAGAAGGCACCGGCATGGTGATGATGCGAAGAGGGACCTTAACCAGTCGATCGATGATTGGGATGATGATAGTAATCCCGGGATTTCTCTCTCCAATGACTTTGCCCAAACGAAAAACAACTGCCTTCTCGTACTGCTGAACAATCTTCAGCGCGGCTGAGAGAACGATGATAAGCGCAACGATCCACCCAATGTAACCCATGTGTCTCCTTTATTAATATTACAGCCTCAATATAATCCAAAATTTAGGAATTACAAGAGATATTGACAGTAAAACCGGGAAATGTTACATTACTTGTTATATTACTTGTGAGTTTAAAGTTTATAAAGTGAAAAGTGATAAAGTCAAAGGAATTATGAAAGAGATCACCACAAACGAACTGCAGAATCAGCTCTCAAAAATCATCAAAGAGGTTGAGGCTGGAGAAGTTTATCAGGTCAACCGATACTCGAAGTCAGTGGCTTACTTGGTTTCCAAAGATGGTTTCGAGAGACTAGTCGCAGGAACAGAGTGTAAGGCCTGCATGAAGGATTTGCGTAAAATTGCTAAGAGACTGGATAAATAACTGTTATGCCAAAAGAAAGAATATATTTAGACAACGCCGCTACAACTCCAGTAGCGCCAGAAGTAGTCGAGATAATTAGTGAAGTTAACACTAAATATTTTGGCAATCCTTCCTCGATCCACACTGTCGGCCAAGAGGCTCGTCGAATTGTTGATGATGGTCGTAGATTCGTTGCCTTTTTTATTGGTTGTGAGCCGGACGAGGTCATTTTTACCTCTGGCGGATCAGAATCAGACAACCTCGCGATTAGGGGTGTCATTGAAAGTGAAAAGATTAAAGTGAAAAGTGGAAAAAAGCCCCATGTCATTACAAGTGCAATTGAACATCATGCAGTTCTGCATACTGTTCAGGACTTGGAAAAGGAAGGAAAGATTGAAGCCACATATCTCAAGCCAGATAAAGAGGGTATTATTTCTGTTGAGAGCATAAAAAGTGCAATAAGAGAGAATACCGTCCTTGTTTCAATCATTTATGTAAATAATGAAACTGGAGCGGTTAATCCAATTGCTAAAATTGGCGATTTTCTTTCAACTTTCAACTTTCAACTTTCAACTCGAAATAAATCCGAGAAGCGGATTTATTTCCATACTGATGCAGTCCAGGCGGCCGAGTTTTTCCAGATAGCGCCAGAATATCTTAAAGTTGATCTACTGACATTTACCGCACATAAGCTCCATGGCCCAAAAGGCATTGGTGTCTTGTATGTCAAAAAGGGAACCAAGATAAGGGCTGAGATTGCTGGTGGATCCCAGGAATTTCGCCTTCGTGCTGGAACTGAAAATATCTCCGGTATTGCCGGACTTCATAAAGCACTTGATCTAATTCTTAAAGATCGCTCTGATTCCAAAGATTTAGCTAAATTTAGCGATCAGCCAGAGCTGATGAGCTCTTCAGTGTCGGAAAGATTGATGAAAATAAGGGACAAATTGATCTCAGGAATAAAAAAAGAGATACCAGACGCAATATTAAATGGTTCGGAGATACACCATGCGCCAAATATTGCTAACATCAGCTTTCTGAACGCTGAGGGTGAAGCAATAATCCTAAATCTTGATTTCCTTGGTGTTGCAGTTTCTTCTGGCTCCGCCTGTACTTCGAGATCGCTTGAGCCAAGTCATGTCTTGTCGGCGATGGGTATTCCACCGGAGAAGGCCCACGGCTCGATCCGCTTCTCCTTTGGCCGTTACACGCAAGAGAAAGAGATTGACGTTGTTCTTGAGTCATTGCCAAAAATTATCAAAAAATTAAGGGACATGAGCCCGTTTAAAGCAATATAAGGAAGCCATGGAACAATATAATGAAAAGGTAATGGATCATTTCTATAACCCACGTAATGTTGGCGAGATCAAAGATGCTGATGGTATTGGCCAGGTCGGCAATATGAAGTGCGGTGACATTATGTACGTCTATATTAAAGTTGGCAAAAGAGAAAAGACCAACGAAGAATACGTCAAGGATATCAAATTCAAAACTCTTGGTTGTGCGGCGGCTATCTCGGCCTCTTCGATGATGACCGAGCTTGCAAAGGGTAAATCGCTCGATGATGCAGCTAAAATGACTCGAGATGATATTAACGAAGCCCTAGGCATATTGCCAGCTCAAAAGTACCATTGTTCGATCCTATCGGCTGATGCGATACACAAAGCGGTAGAAGATTATAGAAAAAAGTCGTCAAAAGGAGTATAAATAGGATCATGAATCAGATGTTTGACGGCAAGAATGTGCGGGAAGAGATCCTTGGAGATCTCGCAGATAAAGTAAGCAAAATGAAGCGAAGGCCAACCATCGCTGTTTTTTTGATTGGCGACGATACTGTTTCTGCCAAATATGGCGAGATTAAGCAAAAGGTTGCTAATAAGATTGGTATCGACTTTTGTCTTTACAAATTTGAAGACGATGATACTCAGGAAGACGCGATCAAAGCAATCGAATATCTCAACAATGATCCAGAAACTGATGGCATTATGATCCAAATTCCAGTGCCGAAGAAATTTGATCGTGATCTCTTAATTAGCAAAATCAGCCCCGAAAAAGATGTTGATGGCTTGCGATACTGTGCTGAGATCAAGTCTGATTTTCGTCCGCCAGTGGTTCTTTCTATACTGGAAGCAATAAAGAGATCTGGAATTGAGATCGACAATAAGACCAAGATTGCTTTAATCGGTTGTGGTTTTCTGGTCGGTGCTCCACTTCTTCGATCTTTGAAGGAAGATTATAAAGATTCTGATTTGATCGCGGCTTGCGGTAAGGGAGGAGACGTCGAGAATATGACCAAGGATGCTGATATTGTTATTTCGGCGACTGGAAGTGCCAAGATAATTAAATCTGAGATGGTTAAAGAAGGCGCCATCCTGATCGATGCCGGTACAGCTGAAGAGAACGGCGAGTTGATAGGTGATATCGACACTGAAGCGTATAAAAAGGCTTCTTACTATACTCCGGTACCTGGTGGAATCGGACCAGTCACGGTGGCGATGCTGTTTAAAAATCTTGTTTCAAAATAAATTTACTCTCAAAAATGCAAACTCCCTCAAACGTGTGCGGATGAGGGAGTGCGGCACTATCCTGCGATCAGGCTGGAGACGAATATTCCGCCGAGAAAGAGCAATATTCCACCCCATTGGAGTATGCGAGCTTTGCGGATTATCGTCGTCGTCCTCTTTCGAGGATTGTCTGGCAAGATTTCGGTTCCGATGATGATTCCGGCGATTCCGCCAATCAGCATTAGAATCGAGACTGCGAATAGGACTACATCAATGACTGACATGCTGAGCCGCCTCCTCATTTTTCGGTTGACTAAAAGTACCATTTATTGTATAAAAAAGCAAGGCTAAACGAGGCCCGCCCGTCACATAATATGGACGGGCGGAGTGCAGGATGTGTGCATCGTGTTCGGCTTAGTCAAGCCAACCACTGGAGTGGAATTGCATGTCGCTCATCGGCTGAGGGTCAATCATGTTGTGAAACACGAAGAGACAGGCGACCATGCACAGGCCGACGAGAAGCGGCAACCAGCCAAACTTCTTCTTCTCGCCGATGAGTAATCCGAGGCCCCAGGCCATGATGGCCGAGCCACCGAAAAGAAGTACGAGGGCAAGAAGCCCAAGGAATTCCTGAGTAGTCATTGTGGTCATTCTCCTTCTTTGGGGTGTGCGCGATTGAAGCAATTTAAGCACAAATAAAAAATACTGTCAAAGTCAACAAATATGAACAAAAAGATAAAAGTTGCTGTTGGAATGTCTGGCGGAGTCGATTCATCGGTCTCGGCGCTTTTGTTAAAGCAGGCTGGCTACGATGTCATTGGTCTGTTTATGAAGCTTTGGCATGATGACTCCTGTGCTATCGAAAGGGAAAATTCCTGTTGCGATGAGAAGGCTCAGGCTGATGCCCAAAGGGTGGCCGATCAGATCGGGATTCCACTTTATTTTATTGATGCCAGGAAGGCTTTCAAAGAGTCGGTGACTGATTATTTTATTGATGAATATAAGCATTTTCGCACTCCTAATCCCTGTGTTGTTTGCAATAAGAAGATTAAATTTGGTTGGATGCTCGATTTTGCCAAAAAATTGGACTGTGATTTGGTTGCGACAGGGCACTATTGCCGATTGGCGGAGGATAAAGATAAAAAGATTCATCTTTTGAGAGGAAAAGACTCCAAAAAAGATCAATCTTATTTTCTTTATCAGCTCAATCAAGACCAACTCTCACACATTATTTTCCCGGTTGGTGAGATGACCAAAGAAGAAGTAAGGGGAATTGCCAAGAAGAACAATCTACCGGTTTATGAGAAAAAAGAGAGTCAGGAAGTTTGTTTTATTGCCGAAGCCGATTATCGAAAATTTTTAAAACGTCATTTGCCGAAAGAATGTTTTAAGTGTGGCAAGATCGTTGATGTCGACGGCAGGAAAGTGGGCGAGCATGATGGTTTGATTGGTTATACCATTGGTCAGAGGAAGGGAATTGCTCAAGATACCAAGGGTGCTGAGACCAGGAAGCCATTGTATGCTCTTGATGTTGATTGTTTGCAAAATCAGCTGATTGTAGGTGAGGACGCGGATTTATCAAAAGATAGTTTTGCTGTTACCGACTTCAACTTTATAAATGATTTTGATGATAAAGGTGATTTATCAGTAAAAGTTCGTTATGGCGCTATGGCGATTCCTTGTCAGATTAAACTTGATAATGGCGAAATTCAAGTTCAGACAGCTGAGAAGATTCGAGCCATTACGCCGGGTCAGTCAGCAGTGTTTTATCGAGATGATGAGGTTGTCGGCGGTGGAATTATCCAAAAAGCAGATTAAATAGCACTCAGAGCGAAAAAAATCGATATATAATATATCGAGGATTATCCATAGTTTATTTGTTGATCTTTTGTCTCATTAATATATAATGTAAACAAGAGATATTTTTTTGATTTCTATCTCGGAGGGAACTTGGGTATTTTTAGAACACTTTTTCGTCGAAAAAACCCTGAAAAGTCGACAGAGACCGGCTCTTTTAGTGTGCCATTGTTACCTGATGATCAAAAAAATATTACCAACCTAGTCAAGGCGGAAGTTGAGGCCAAAGAAGAGTACCTAAAGCGCAAACAAGAAATAGAATCTCGCATAATCGCCATCCAAAAGTCCACTAAGGTCTCTATTCCTGCCTTTGCTCGAATTCACAATAATCTCAGAACCAAATACTCTTGGTACTACAAGTGGCACCTCAATCCCACCTCTTCTATCGTCCACTGGTCAGCTCTCTCTGGCTATGCCTTAGGTCTTGCCTCTTTTGCTCTATCCTTTATCTTTACCTCTACCATTGCCCCAATCATGGCTTCATCAAAAGCTACTTGGGATAATGAAGAGGCCTGGAAAACCTGGGCAATGACAGATCTCACAGCCGATGTCTCTGGCT
>CAYOQP010000007.1:0-40051 GCA_964406145.1 uncultured Candidatus Saccharibacteria bacterium | reverse complement strand
AGCTCAGGATGAGATCGAGACAGTAAACAAGAAAATTACGATAGAGAAGGAAAAGGCAATCAAAAAATAGTCGACAATTATTTTATTCTAGATTCCATTACTACAATTTGATCTCTTAGTTCTGCCGCTCTCTCAAATTCGAGATTGAGAGCGGCTTCCTCCATTCTTTTCTTCATACTATTTATTACGTTTTTCTTCTCTGTTTTGGACAGCTTATGAAAGTCTTTATCAATCTCTGAAAGTTCTTTTTCCTCTTCGATTTTTTCTGGAGCAACATCTTTTGAGATACTTGTCGGGTTGATATTGTTTTCAAGATTGTGTTTTTCTTGCAATTTTCTTCTCTCATTTGTTTCGGCAATTGCAGATTTGATTGATTCTGTCATGACATCAGCATAGAGAATTACTCTGCCGTCGGCATGACGAGCGGCTCTACCCATTGTCTGAATTAGCGAAGTTTTGCTACGCAGGAATCCCTCTTTATCAGCGTCGAGAATCGCGACGAGCGAGACTTCTGGTAGGTCGAGTCCTTCTCTGAGTAAATTAATGCCGATTAAGACGTCGAATTTGCCAAGTCGAAGCTTGTGAAGTATCTCTAGACGATCTAGTGTCGGGACATCTGAGTGGAGATAGGCCACCTTGATATTCCGTTCTTTTAAATAGTCTGTTAGTTCCTCGGCGATTCTCTTGGTTAAGGTTGTGACCAAAACTCTCTGTTTTTTAGCTACAATAGAGTTTATTTCCTCAAGTAAATTGTCAATCTGGCCCTTTGTTTTTCTGACTTCAACTATTGGGTCGAGTAATCCGGTCGGTCTAATAAATTGCTTCACAATCGCTTCGTATGATTTTTTATGACCAGACACTTCATTCGCAGAAGAGCTTTTCTCGATCTCATAATTACTCGGTGTTGCAGAAACAAAAACTAAATCGTTGATTTTTTTATAAAACTCAGCAAATCTAAGTGGTCGATTGTCATAAGCTGATGGCAGACGAAACCCATATTCGACCAGTTTCTCTTTGCGTGAAAGATCTCCGGCAAACATGCCACCAATTTGCGGTACAGTCATGTGCGATTCGTCGATAAAAAGCAGAAAATCTTTAGGGAAATAGTCAATCAGTGTAGTCGCTGGGTCGCCGGGTTTACGGCCGTCAAAATAACGTGAATAGTTTTCAACCCCCGAACAGCTACCGGTTTCCTCAAGCATTTCTAGATCAAAATTGGTTCTCTGTTCAATTCTTTCAGCTTCTAGCGGACGATCATTCTTTTTAAATTTGTCGACTTGAATCTTGAGATCTTCGCGAATTTGACCGATAGCTTTCTTCTGCAAATCTGGCGGCGTCAAGAAGTGGGTGGCAGGGAATACCTCAAATTCTTGCAGATCTTTTAATGGTCTTCCGGTGATCCAGTCCATCTCGGAAATTTTTTCGACTGTGTCGCCAAAGAATTCAATTTTTATGGAATTGGTCGCATAGGCAGGAAGGATCTCAAGTACGTCGCCCCTTAATCGATAGCTTCCGCGCTTTACTTCAACGTCATTTCGGCCATATTGAAGATTGTTGAGCTTGGAAAGAAAATCGTGGCGATTAATTTTTTCACCAACTTGGAATTTGAAGTTTTCTCGTAAATAGAATTCTGGTGAGCCGATACCATAGATACAAGACACCGAAGCAACTATAATTACATCCTTTCGAGTCAGAAGGGCATGAGTTGCGGCGTGGCGAAGGCGATCGATCTCATCATTAATTGACGAATCTTTTTCGATATAAGTATCAGAATGGGGGATATAGGCCTCGGGCTGGTAATAGTCGTAGTAGGAAACAAAGTAATGGACTTCATTTTCGGGGAAAAATTGTCTAAATTCATCGGCAAGTTGAGCGGCCAAAGTCTTGTTATGGGCGATGACTAGTGTTGGCTTTTGAATATTATTAATGACATTCGCCATTGTAAAAGTCTTGCCACTGCCTGTGACACCCCAGAGAGTCTGATGCTTAACTCCCTTTCTTAAATTCTCGGTTATTTCAGTAATAGCGGCTGGCTGGTCGCCGGTTGGCTTGAAGACCGATTCTAATTTAAATTTATTCTGTCCCATAAAGGTTATTCACAATTATTTCTCTTGACTAATTCAAACAAAGTGATACAATAAACGACATATCCGAGATGGTATAGTACCACTTTTAGAGAGTAGGGTCTAGGGCGTGAGCGCTCTAACCCTGCTCTTTAGATGCAAACCAGCACAATCTGGGAGCAGGCATTCCAATCTTAGGAGGCCTCATATGGCATCCCCCAGCAGCACTTGCCCCAAGTGGGCACGGAGTTTGGTCTCGCGTATTGAGCGCGAGCTGGAACGTGGACGTAAAGTCCAGGTCGAGATCTCTCACCGCGTCGGTAAGAAGTTGAGGACGATCAAGACCTGGATCGACCGGACCGTCGAGGACGTTTGGGCACATCTCGTGTCCCTGCCGAAAAACGGCAATCGTCCCACGCGCGGTCGCGTACTGCAATCCGCTCCGGCTGCAGCGTAAGCAGCATACATCGTAGCCCGTGACGCTTTGACTCTGTTCACCCAGTGAGTCAAAGCGTCACTCACCCCCTAAATTATCTTTGGCTTTCACGCCATTTTTTTATTTCCCCGTGATTTCCTGATGCTAAAATCTCTGGCACTTTCCAGCCATTATATTCAATGGGTCTAGTATATTGGGGATATTCTTTTAAATATTTTCCAGCCTTATCTTTTTGCATGAAAGTTTCTTCGTCGGCTGATCCGGGACTCAAGACCCCCGGCACCATCCTGGAAATTGCATCAACGAGTATCATGGCTGGTAATTCTCCGCCAGTTAGAACAAATTCGCCAATTGAGATTTCTTCATCGATCAAGTTTTCTCTGATTCTTTGATCAAATCCTTCGTAATGACCGCAAACTAATACCAGTTCGTCATAATTTTGAGCTAATTCAATCGCTTTTTCCTGATTAAAAATCTTGCCCTGAGGGGTCAATAATATTTTTCTGATTTTTTTAGATTTGGTTTTAATTGCGTTGATCGCCCGATCCATGACGTCGACTTTGAGGACCATACCCTGGCCGCCACCATACGGAGTATCATCGACAGTTTTGTGTTTATCTTCGGCAAAGTCGCGCAGGTTATAGTAATTAACCTCAATTAAATTCTTCTCTTGAGCACGTTTAATTATGCTCTCTGATAAGGGACCAGCAAACATTTCTGGAAACAATGTGATAATATTAAATTTCATTTTTGCCTTTCTAACAAAAAATCGCCAAGTCCGAAGAACTGTGGCGATTCTTTAAATTTGTATTATATTTATGCAAGGACGTCGCTTGGAACATCATCCATTACATTTTTCTGTGTTTTTTCTTCCGTGACTTCTTCTTCAACCTCTTCGCGTTTTTCTGGTCTTTCTGACCCTTCTGGTTCTACAATTTTGAGGTTGAGTCTAGCATTATTTTTTGCACCAAATACTCTAAGTAATGTTCTAATGGCCTTAGCGGTCTTACCGTCTTTGCCAATGATTTTGCCCATATCTTCTGGGTTGACGTAGAGTTTAATCAGCACTCCTCTTTCGTCGATGGTTCTCTCTGTTTTGACGTCAGCTGGATTGTCAACAATTGCTTTGACAACGTCCTCTACGAATTTCTGGTCTTCGTCTGCCATTTGTTCCTTTCTGACACCGGTTCTCTTGAGGCGGTGTGTAGAATTATTTACTTACTATTACAGTTTAATGATAGCGGAGTTGAATAACCTATTCAACAGCTTTTTCGGCTTCATTCTCTTCTGCTTCTGGAGCGGTCTCTTCTTGAGATTCTGGAGTTGCTTCCTCGGTAGTTTTTTCTGTTGCTGTTTCTTCAGCTTCTTCTGACTCTTCTGCTGCTACTTCTTCTTTTTTCTCTACTTTCTCTTCGGTCTCTTTACCAGCATCTTTTTTCTTGGTTTTCTTGCCGTAAGTGACTTTGACTTTTTTGTCCTTGGCTAAAATACCCAAATCACACATCAAATTTTTGACTGTGTCTGAAGGCTGAGCTCCCTTACTGATCCATTCCAAAGATTTCTCTTTGTTGATGACCAATTGCTTCGGTGTCGAAGCAGGATTGTAATGGCCAAGAATTTCAATGAATTTTCTCTTGACTGCTTTTCTTTTGTCGGCGACAACTACGCGATAGGCGGGGCTGTTTTTCTTTCCAACTCTGGTTAATCTGATTACTAACATTTTTCTCCTATAAAAAAATTTTGCAATACAAAAGTAACAAATTATTGCCCAAATGTCAATGTAACGCGGTACCCTCTTTTGAAATCTTCGTAGCTCATTTCTTTCTTGCCTTCTGGCTTGACGCGATCAATGACAAAATTGCCTTCTTTATCGAAATGAGTCGCGATTATCTGAATTCGCATTTTCTTAGCTATCGTGTAAACTTTTGGCCATTGATCAAAGGCTCTGACTTTTCTCTCGATCTCAGTCGGATCAGTCTTTTGATCGATTAGACCATCTGTTTTGTGAAATAAGTGACTAAATGTTGCCTTATTCTCGTCTTGGGCTATTGGTTTGAGATCCCCAGTGATATAAAAGGGGACAGAGTTCAAGAGAATGGAAGCGCCAATTTTGGCTAAATAATCTTTTAGAATTGTTGAGGTCTCACTGCCAAGCAACTTGATGCTTGCCTGAGAAATTATTGCTCCAGCATCCATTTTTTCACTTGTTAAAATCAGACTGACTCCAGTTTTTTTGTCTCCGTCTAGAATAGTCTGCTGGACAGGAGATGGGCCGCGATGTTTTGGCAAGAGCGAAGGATGAATATTAATGATGCCGTATTTTGGAATATCTAATATGTCTTTCTTTATTATTTGACCGAAATCAGCCATGATGCCAAGCTCTGGCTTTAACGCTTTGATTTTTCCGACGATGTCTTCCGAATTGATATTTTTTGTTTTGATGATTGGAAGATTGTATTTTTTGGCAATTTCTTCGATCAAGTTATCGTTCTTTGTTCTTGAAGTGGCTTCGAAATGTGAAGTGATAACCATTTCAATTTTATATTGTGGGTCGACGGCCAGAGCCTCAAGCGCTGGGACACCGAGGGAGCCAGTGCCGATGAAAATAGTTCTAACCTCCTTCATATGGTCGATAAACAAAATAGAATTTAGGTGATCATTTTCGTGTTGTAATACCCTAGAGTGCAAGCCCTTGGTAGAAATTTTGATTTCCTTGCCATAACGGTCTAAACCTTCGATTGTGATTTCCTTGGGTCTGTCGACTAGAATCTCCATTCCTGGAAAAGACAGACAGCCTTCTACCATTTTACATATTTCCTTTGATGCCGATGTTATTTTGGGATTGCAGACAACCGTTAGGGGAATTGGCGGAATTTTAGCCTCTTCATCACCTGGAAATTCACAAACGATAATTTTTTTAGAAATTCCGACTTGAGGGGCGGCAAGACCGATACCATTATTTGCTCGCATTGTTTCGATCATATTATCGACAATCTCTTGGAGTTCCATATCAAAAGAGATTACATCCTCTGCTGGCTGTCTCAATATTGGGTCGTTGGTTTTTTTAATTTCCAATTTCATATTTTATTTCCTTAATTTTCATATCCACGAGGGTGTGAACTATGCCATTTCCAGGCTGTTTTAGCCATATCAATAAGAGAATATTTGGCTTCCCATTTTAATATCTCTTTGGCTTTTGTCGGGTCGGCTAATAGAATTGGAACGTCTCCGGAACGTTTTTCTCCGAATCTATATTTAATATTTCTCCCACTTGCTTCTTCGACCGCTTTGATAACATCGATCACTGAATATCCCTGGCCCGTACCAAGATTAATTGTGTCGGATTTTTGCTCTCTGAGCAGATATTCCAATGCTTTAACATGGCCAGTCGCAAGATCATTTACGTGTATGTAGTCACGAACGCCGGTCCCATCTTTTGTATTATAGTCTTGGCCAAAAACAGTTAATTCATCTTTTTTGCCAAGTGCTTGAAATATTGCATTAGCAAAAATGTGTGTCGGATTGTCGTTATCTTGTCCTAAATTTCCAGAAGGATCTGCGCCAGCAACATTGAAATATCTAAGAACAATTCCTTTTAATCCGGACACATTATCATACTTATTCATAATAATTTCGTCAAGGAGCTTGGTTAGACCGTATATTGAAGTTGGGATTTTGAGTTTGGTAATTTCATCTTCCTTTAGGGCCAATTCTGGTCTTTTAATAAATATTTGATGATAATAATCAAGAAATTCACCCAAAAAATCATCGCTTAAGACATCGCGATTTTTCCATTTGCCACCAGACAGTGACGATTTTTTCGGTTTGTAAGTTGTCATGTAGGATTCTTTGAGCGGGAGGTCAGTTTCTTTTTCTGGTATTCCGTAAACAGCGGCAGTTGATGACTTTATGATAAGACTGACATCATTCTTTTTCATCGAATCCAATAGATTCACAAAGTTTTCGACGTTATTGTGAAAATATTTCTTGGGTTCTTCCATTGACTCACCGACAGCAATATAAGCCGCAAAATCAATGACAGCGTTGATCTTATGTTCTTTGAAAATCTCTGCTGTCCTTTCTTTGTCTCCTACGTCGGCCAATTCAAAAATTGCACGTTTGTCTATTGCTTGTTGGTGTCCTTTTTCTAGATTATCGATGACAACAACTTGATATCCATTATTAATTAATTCTTTTGTTGTGATGCTACCGATATAGCCAGCGCCGCCAGTAACTGCAATTTTCATATCTTTATCCATTAATTATTCTTATTGAATTATAGCAGATTTGTCGGGTCTGCGTCCCAGACTAGTTCCGGATATTTTTTGTATATCGTTTCAATTGTGTCTGATGGGAGAACTTTAACTTTTATAATAATATGAAAACGATATTTCCCTCTAAGGCGCTGATAAAAACAAGCTCCTGGACCGATAAAATCTATATTATGATCTTTAAGTGTTTCCTTTAATTTCAGGAGGTTTTTCAAAGCTTTCGTTTCATCTTCATTTTCCGATAGAACTCTGATCAGCTTTTTAAATGGCGGGTAAGAATATTTCTCTCTTTCTCCGACTTCCTTTTCATAAAAAGTTTTAAAATCATGATTTGATGAGGTTAAAATCGGTAAAGATTCTGGCCAATATGTTTGTATGATTGTTTCGCCGATAGATTCTCTGCGTCCGCTCCGGCCAGAAACCTGAGTTAGAAGCTGAAAAGATCTTTCGCTTGCTTTGTAATGAGGAAGATGGAGACCAGTGTCAGCCGATACGATACCGACCAGATTAACCCCGGGGATATCTAAGCCCTTGGCGACCATCTGAGTTCCAATAACGATATCAATATTGTGATTTTTAAAATCTCTATAGAAGCTATTATAATCAGTCTTTGTTTTTATGGTGGTAGAATCGATTTTTGATGTTTTTGCTAGCGGGAAAATCTCTTTTATCTCTTTTTCAATTTTTTCTATTCCACTGCCAAAGTATTTGATTCTTGGACTTTTGCAATTTGGACAAATCTGGGGAGTCGGCGTTTTCCAATCACAGTGATGGCAGGCAAGCTCGTCATTTTTGCTATTCAGATGGAAGACCATAGGAATCGAACAATTTTTACAGATCATAACATGGCCGCAGTCTCGGCAGGAGACAAAGGTTGAACTTCCGCGCCTGTTGATGAAGAGCAAAATCTGATTCTTGTCTTTTAGATTTTCTTCAATCCTGCTTTTTAATAAAGCCGAAATGGTGGAAAAGTTACCGGATTTTATTTCTTCTTTTAGATCTATTACTTTAGCTTTGGGTAAACTCTCTTTTAGATATCTGTTTTTAATTTCGAAGAAATTATATTTGCCGATCTTGGCATTGTAATAAGTTTCGACTCTTGGAGTAGCACTTCCCAGAATCAGAAGTGCATTAAATTTTTCGACAATTTTTTCTGCCAAAGCAACAGCATGATAGCGCGGACTTTGCTCCTGCTTGTATGAATCCTCTTGTTCTTCATCAATAATAATAAGGCCTAGTTTTTCATTGGGTACTAATAGAGCCGATCTTGGTCCAATAATAATTGGTTTTGTGCCGGCCTGAAACTCCCTGTAGCAATTATATTTTTCTGATTTTGATAAGTGTGAATGCATCAAAGTGATTAGATCGCCAAAAACTTCCTGAAATCTTTCAACGGTTTGAGGTGTAAGGATAATCTCTGGCACTAAGACTATAACTTGTTTGCCTTGTGACAATGTGTCTTTGGCAAGCTCTATATATATTTCAGTTTTACCCGATCCGGTTACGCCGTGGATCAGGGCGGGTTTCTTAGAATTTCTCAGAGCCAAGAATATCTCTTCCTGTTCCCTAGTTAATTTTCTAGAATGGTTAATTTTTATTTTCGTTATTTCTGTGTCATTGCCTCTGGGTCTTTTCATTTCTGGCGGTAAAAAAAGAGCAATGGCCTCTCCAAGTGTGCAGAGGTAATATTTTGATATCCACTTTGCTATTTCTAGATATTGCTCAGGAATTTTTGAGTCAGTAATCGCAGCAATCTCTTTCAATTCAATTTTTGAATCAAATTCAGAACCAACTTTTTTAATAACTCCTCGAATATTTCTTTTGCCAAATGGAATTTTGACAATTTGACCAACGGAAATTTCATTCTCTAATTCTTTGGGGACAGAATAGGAAAAAAAGTCGACAGCATGTGTTTTTACTTCGGGTATTACATCGATAATCATAAGGCTATCTTAGCATAAAAATTCGACTTTCCAATTTGTTCCATTTTGAGTCATTTTAACTTGCCTAAAGATCATTTTTATGTTATTATTATAATATGGAAGAAAAAGATACTAAAACTGTTGCGCTAATTGGCAGGCCGAATGTTGGGAAGTCTACTCTTTTCAATAGATTAGTTGGGAAAAGAATTGCCATTGAGTCACCAATCGCTGGCACAACGAGAGACCGACTAGTTGGTCAGGTTTTTTGGTGTGGAGTTAACTTTGACTTATTAGATGTCGCTGGTCTAGAAAAGGGGACCAGCAAGGAAATAGATCAATCGATTCAAGAGGGAATTGAGATTGCCATTGATCAGGCTGATCTAATTTTATTTTTAGTTGACTGGCACGATAAAGAAAATCAAGTTGATAAAAATATCGCCTTAAAACTGAAAAAATCTGGCAAAAAGGTGATACTGGTTGTTAATAAAGCTGATAATATTGAAAGACAAAAAGACCTCGATGTTTTTAGGAGACTTGGCAATTTTGATATAATTCCTGTTTCAGCAATTTCCGGATCAAATTCTGGTGATATGCTCGATCTAATTGTTAAAAAATTAGCAGAAAACAAAACAACTGATAAAAAAAATAACAGAAACATTGATTGTGATATTAGGTTGTCTATTATTGGTCGTCCCAATGTCGGTAAATCAACATTACTAAATTCAATCATCGGCCAGAAACGCGCTGTTGTTTCGGGTGAGGCCGGAACAACTCGGGACGTTGTTGATGTTCTTTTTTTACATAAGAACAAAAAAATTCTTATCTCTGATACAGCCGGAATTCGTAGTCCAGGCAAAGTTAAGAGAGATAGTATTGAATCTTATAGTAATTTAAGAACTGAACAAGCCCTTAGAAGGTCCGATGTTGCTGTTTTGGTTATAGACTCGACCGAAGACCTTGTTGCGCTAGATGCTAATATTCTTGGCAAGGCCAAAGAATGGGGTAAGGGTATAATTCTGGCGATTAACAAGATAGACACCGTCAAAGATGCTGAAAGTTTTCAGCACATGATGCTCGGACAACTTCGTCGAAAGTTAAATTTTGCTCCATGGTTACCGGCGGTATTTATTTCTGCCACAGACAAGACAAACATAAAAAATCTTCTTGACCAAGTTGTTACTGTTGACGCTAATCGTCATACTGAAATATCTGAAGATGATCTCAAAGCGGTTTTAGATAATGCCAAGAATAGTAATTTCCAATTGACGGGTCTTAAAAGTTTAAGACAGAAAAGTACAAATCCGCCAATATTTTCTCTGACATACACAGGAAAAGAGCCACCTCATTTTACTCAAGTGAGGTATTTAGAGAACAAGCTTCGCGACGTTTTTCCGATGAACGGGACGCCAATATTTATAGATCTATTTCAGACCCGAAAACGCTAATTTTATCTTCTGAAGAGTTGGTGAAATAATGCTTGAATACGTATGATGGCTATGGAAACCAGCTCGTCTTATTGGTATCAAAGTTAGCCAAGATCTACCAACGATATTGCCCTTAGGTAATACACCCCACTCTCGAGAGTCAGAGGAATTTTCACGATTATCTCCCATGACGAAATACTCATTGTCTTTTAGGCTTTGTTCTAATATGCCGTTCTCGTAAGAAGTATATGTGCGAGAATTTGTTGGTATATAAGTCTCGTCCAGCACCATTCCATTGGGATTCTTAGTGTTATATATTGTGACGGCGTTATTAGCAATTTTAATTTTTTCGCCAGGAAGAGCAATTATTCTCTTTATATAATTAACACTTGGATTCTTGGGGTATCTGAAAATCACAACATCTCCACGATTCGGTTGGCCAAATGAGTAAGAAAGTTTCTCCGCTAGGAGGTATTCTCTGTTTTCGTAGTTTGGCATCATGGAAATACCTTCAACAATATAAGGCTGAATCGCAAAATATCGAAGCAAAAATGCAATAACGAAAACTATCACGCCAGTTTTCAAAAGATCCAACAAAAAATTCCAGAAATCCCTGGCTGGGTTTAGCTCGGCAGTGAGATTATTGAGCTGTTCTGAATTAGAAATTATTTCGTTTGGATTATCTTCAATCATCTGTATTATCTTACCAATACTTGACAGTCATGGTCAACAGCAATGTATAATGAACGTGAGAAGATATTAAAAGAGAGGTGGCGGATGCATCCGATACTGTTTAAAATCGGGACACTGACATTTTATACGCATGGGCTATTGTCGGTTTTGGGCATAGTTTTGGGTGGTTTTATTCTCTATAAATTGGCTCAAAAAGAAAAACTAGACACTTCATTAATCCTTGATAACATCATATACTCTGTTTTAGCCGGAATTGTTGGAGCAAGACTGGTTTATTTCTTTATGTATCGTTATCAGTTTTCCTCTTTCAGTGAAATATTCTATTTATGGAACGGTGGCATGGTTTCATATGGTGGCTTTTTTCTTGGTGCTGTTGCCTTTGTTTTGCTTCTGAAGTCGCAAAAGCAAAATATTACAAAATGGCTAGATATTTCTCTAATTGCTTTTTCAATTGGTCTTTTTCTTGGGCGGATTGGCAATCTAATGGCCGGAGAATATTCTGGTAGATTTTCCAATAGTTTTTTGGCTATAAATGGCGTTTTGCCAGTAACTTTATTTGAAGGATTCTTGCTTGTTATTATTTTTAGTCTACTTCTTTTTATATACAAGAAGGCTAAAAATCTAAAAGATGGAAGTCTTGCCCTTCTATTTCTTCTTCTTTATGGTTTCGGCCGATTTGTCATCGATTTCTGGAGAGCAGAAGAAGTGGTTTTTTTCAATTTGGGACTAGGGCAATTAGTTAGCCTATTATTAGGTCTTGGAGCTTTAGTGATAGTCATTTTGAATAAAAAAAGAATCGGAAGGAGGAAAAGTGCCATTGTCTAAACAATTTATCGAAAAGCAGAAAAAAGCACTTCTTGCCGAGAAAGAGCGACTCGAATCACAAATGAAGGATCTTAAAAAATATCCCAATTATGGCGGGATGGATGATGACAACACCCAAGAGCTTATTGATTACGAGAACAGAATGTCAGCAGAAGATAGTTTGGAAAATATCTATAAAAAAGTAAAAACTGCCCTAAAATCAATCGATGATCAGACTTATGGAATCTGCAAAAAGTGTCAGGGTCTAATTGAGAAAGATAGATTAGATATAATGCCGTTTGCTCAAATATGCGTATCGTGCAAGAAAAAAATAGGCTAAGTCATTGGCCAGAAACAGTTCTCTCTGCCGCCGTCATCACGGTTCTGTTGGAAATTGTCCATTTTGTTATATTTGCTTCAAAAAAGTTTGCCTCAATTAATGACGCTGCTTTTTTTGGTCTTTTGGGTAATAATGTTTCTTCGATTTATGTTTCGGCATTGTTTCTCGTAATTTTACTTGTATTATTTCTGAAGAAATTTTTCACTGCAACTTCATTTATTCTGATTTTTTCCGGAGCAACTGCAAACATAATTGACAGGACTATTTACGGCGGTGTTCTGGATTATTTTAAGATTCCGGGAATTCCATTTTTTAATCTTTCTGATATCTGCATAATAGTCGGCCTATTAGCGTTTATTCTAAATGTTTTTCGACGGATTAAATAATCTCAATTTTATTGCGTTTTATCTTGTCGCTCAATCTTAAATGTGCTAATGTTTACTCAATATGTTTAAAGAAATTGACTCGAAAATGGACCTGCCAAAGTTAGAGGAAGAAATTCTTTCTTTTTGGGATAAAGAAAATATTTTTGAGCAATCTTTAGAAAAGACAAAGGACGGCCCTCGCTATAGCTTCTATGACGGGCCTCCATTTGCCACAGGGACGCCTCATTATGGTCATATTGTTGCTAGTACGATGAAAGACGTCGTACCGCGTTTCTGGACGATGAAAGGTCACTATGTGCCACGTGTTTGGGGCTGGGATTGCCATGGTTTGCCAATCGAGAATATCGCTGAAAAAGACCTAGGAATTACTCATAAAAAACAAATCGAAGAGATTGGCGTAGAGAAGTTCAACGCCGCCTGCCGTTCTAAAGTTTTAGAATATGTTTCAGTTTGGCAGAAGGTTATTCGAAGACTTGGACGCTGGGCCGACATGGAGAATGCCTACAAAACCATGGATCTCAATTATATGGAATCAGTCTGGTGGGTCTTCAAAGAGCTTTATGACAAGGGCTTAATATATGAAGGCTACCGCTCAATGCATATTTGTCCTCGTTGCGAGACGACCTTATCTCAATCGGAGGTTACTGAAGGTTATAAGGATGTCAAAGATCTTTCCGCAATTGCTAAATTTCATCTGAAACCAGGACAAAGTTGGAAAGACGGCAAATATCAGACTCAGGATTCCGCATATGTGTTGGCTTGGACCACGACTCCATGGACCCTGATTGGCAATGTTGCTCTAGCGGTTGGCAAGGACATTAATTATTCGGCCTTAAGAGTAAAAGATGTGCCAGATCTTTATATTGTCGCAACAGATCGAATCAAGGATGTGTTCAAAGATCAAACGGTTGAGATTGTTCACGATGACATTAAGGGCCAAGATTTGGTTGGTCTAAAATACGAGCCGCTATTTGATTATTACTCAAAAGATAAAAACCTTAAAAATCATGATAACGGTTGGAGGGTTTGCTCGGCAGATTTTGTTACGACCGAAGATGGCACTGGAGTTGTTCATATCGCTCCTGCTTTCGGCGAAGACGATATGAGACTTGGCCAGAAAAATGATCTACCCTTTATCCAACATGTTGGTATGGACGGCATTATTAAGTCAGAAGCTGATGATTTTGCTGGTATGAATGTCAAACCAGCCGATGATGTTCAGAAAACTGATGTTGAGATTATCAAATATCTGGCCCATAAAGGTCTACTGTTCTTAAAAGAAAAATATGAGCACTCCTATCCTCACTGTTGGCGTTGCGATACACCTCTTCTGAATTATGCCACGACCTCCTGGTTTGTCGATATTTTGAAAATCAAGGATGAGGCTATAAAATTAGCACAAGACATCAATTGGTCTCCTGCTTATATTAAGGAAGGCCGTTTTGGTAAATGGCTCGAGGGCGCCAGAGATTGGTCCATTTCAAGACAACGTTACTGGGCCTCTGTTATTCCGATCTGGCGATGTGATAAGTGCGCCGAGACTGTTACTTTTGGCTCCATTACTGAATTGGAAGAGCGCAGTGGCGAAAAAGTCACCGATCTACACAAAGATACTGTCGACAAAATTAAGTTCCCCTGTCCGCATTGTCATAGCGAGATGAGTCGAGTTCCCGATGTACTTGATACCTGGTTTGACTCTGGTTCGATGCCATATGCTCAGCTTCATTATCCTTTTGAAAACAAAGAAAAATTTAGTGAAACTTTCCCAGCAGAATTCATCGCCGAGGGAGTTGATCAAACAAGAGCCTGGTTTTACTATCTTCATGTTATCGCGACTGCTATCAAGGGAAGCAAAGCGTATGAAAACGTCATAGTCAACGGAATTGTCTTGGCGGAAGATGGCAAGAAAATGAGCAAGCGCTTACAAAATTATCCAGATCCGATGCTAATGTTTGATAAGTACGGCGCAGATACGATGCGTTATTATCTTTTGACTTCTCCTGTAATGCAGGCAGAAAATCTTAATTTTGCTGAAAAGGACATGAATGAGATTCATCGTGGAATCTTCAGAATGCTTTGGAATTCATATTCATTTTTCACGCTTTATGCCAATATTGATAAATGGCAGCCAAATCAAGTCGAAAGTGGAAAGTCGAAAGTGGAAAGTCGAAACATTCTCGACCGATGGATCATTTCCGAATTAAATACTCTGATCAAGGAAGTAAACGATGGCATGGAAAAATATAATTTGACCAAAACATCGAGACTTTTTGCTCCATTTATAGATAATCTTTCTAACTGGTATATCAGGCGCTCGCGTAAGCGTTTCTGGAAATCAGAAAGTGATTCCGATAAAGAGAACGCTTATCAAACACTTTGGACTGTGTTGGTTGAGCTTTCTAAATTGATGGCGCCATTTACACCATTTATTGCTGAAGAAATTTATAAAAATCTGACCGGTAAAGAATCAGTTCATTTGGAAAAATATCCTGTGTCGAATAAAGATTTAATAAATAAAGAATTAAATCTTGAAATGGGCGAGACTCGAAAAATGGTCGAGCTTGGCCTTTCAGCTAGAGCAGCTAACAACATTAAGGTCAGGCAACCATTACGAAGATTGGAATATTTTGGGAAAAAGTTGAATTCGGAATTGGAATTAATTATTGCCGAAGAGGTCAATGTCAAAATTGTTGAACATGGCAAAAATTCCGATCAAGAAAGTGTCGTGCTTGATACAGATATCACTGAAGAACTTAGAACAGAGGGCTCTGCCAGAGAAATTGTTAGAAATATTCAATCACTTCGCAAGAACAGTGGTTTTCGTGTCGAAGATCGAATAATCGTTAATTTTGAAACACAATCGCCGGATCTCAATAAAACCATGGAAAGAATGAACGATCTTATTACCAAAGAGGTCTTGGCCAAAGAAATTATCAATAAGAGGTTGTCGTCCGAAGGCGAGCAAGAATTTGATATAGACGGACAGAAAATCTGGTTTGGTCTTTCTAGGGCAAATTAGAGTCGCAATATTTTGCAGAAATAAAAAAGAACTCCGTTTAATCGGAGTTCTTTTTCTATGAGATTCTACTTAACTTTTTTGATAATCTCTTCGAGTGCGGCTGGAGTCTTGACTGCCATCTCGGCGAGAAGCTTACGATTAATTTCAATCTTTTTCTCGTTGAGCTTGTTGATGAACTCTGAGTAGCTCATTCCGTGTGCTCTGACTGCGGCGTTGATCTTGATAATCCAGAGAGCTCTAAAGGTTCGCTTTTTGACTCGTCTGTCTCGGTATGAATACTGTCCGGCCTTAAGGGCTGCCTGCTTGGCTAATTTAAATACGCTTCGACGTCTGCCGAGATATCCTTTAGCTGCTTTCAATATTTTTTTGTGTTTAGCACGTCTTGTTGTGCCTGTTTTGACTCTCATTTTTTCTCCGGATCATCTTTGCTTAAATATAAGGGGCTAATCGTCTTACTTTCTTGGTATCGCTTGGGCTAACCTCAAGCTTTACTTTGGTTCTGTCTGATTTGTGCGTCAAAAGGTGACTAGAAGCTGACTGAACTCTCATGAGTTTGCCTGTCTTAGTCTGTTTGACTCTCTTGATTGTTGCTTTGTGGGTTTTTAGTTTCATATTTCCTCTTAACTCTTAGCCTCTTTTTTTGCGGTGAGCATAACTGTAATCTGATTGCCCATTTTCTGCGGTGTTCTCTCTAGCTCTAGACCAGTCTGTTCTGCAAATTTTTTAAATACGTTGATTGCTGCCTCAGCCATTGAATTTTCTCTGCCTCTTAAGCGCATTGAGACTTTAACCATGTCACCATTGTCAAAGAATTCTCTTGCTTGTTTGGCTTTATATTCAATGTCGTGATCACCAATCTTGAAAGTTAGTCGTATTTCTTTGAGCGTAGTTTCTTTTCTTTTTGCCTTAGCTTCCTTTTCCTTCTTTGCGAGGTCGTATTTGTAACGACCAAAATCCATGATTTTGCAAATAGGAGGACGATTGGTCGGATTTATTTCAACCAAATCTAGGCCTTTTTCATATGCTATGTCCAAGGCCTCTCTGAGGGATTTCGTGCCGACATTCGCGCCAGTATCATCAATAAGCATGATTGGCGTTATACGAATCTGCTCATTGGCACGCAGAAAAGTCTGTCTTTTATTAATCTTTCGCTCCTTTTCAATACTAAACTTAGATTAGAATATCACAAACAGACGCTTTGGTCAACAGTTTTTAGAGCAAATTATTCTTCTATTTCTGATAATTTTGTGTATACTAAATACTGAAATGACAAAAGATGCTTTAAAACTTCCAATTCCAAATAACGGCAAGAATTTATTGATTTCGGTATCTGGAGAAAAATATGCTCGATATCCGATCAAAACCCCAATTATAATGAAGGGGGATGATCTTTTGAAATTAATAAATGAACTTTTGGTTCCATTTGCTCAAGAAAATGACTACATTTTTATGAGTGAAAAAATTGTTGCCATCAGTCAGGGTCGAGCTTTTCCAATTAAAGACATCAAACCAACCCTTGCAGCTAAATTTCTATCAAAATTCGTTCTTAAAACTCCTTACGGCATCGGTATTGGTAGTCCTTGGACGATGCAACTTGCTATTGACGAGGTCGGATATCTTCGAATAATGCTGGGGATTATTGCTTCGGTTCTGACTAAACCTTTTGGAATCAGAGGCGTTTTCTATCGAGTTGTGGGCAGTGCTGTCTCGGCTATTGATGGCCCTTGTGATTATACGTTGCCACCTTATAATAAATATGCCAAGCTTGCCCCTAAAAATCCCGACAAAGTAGCCAGAGAGATCAAAGATAAACTTGGTTATGAGGTTGTCATAATTGATGCCAATGATCTCGGTGTTGCTGTACTCGGCAAATCAAGCAAAAAAATTTCCGATGAATTTGCCAAAGCGGTCTTTAGGGACAACCCACTTGGCCAGACAAACGAACAGACACCTCTTTGTATAGTTAGAAAGCAATAAAGAATTTAAAAATAGATCTAGAAAACTAGATAGGCCTTTTGGCCATTCATAATATTTGTTGGATCCCAATCGTGGATCGCATTATAGAGGTCAGAAAAAGTGTATTTAAAGCCATCTCCCTTCATTGTTCCTGGATCGTTTGTTATAAAGTTGGTGTTGTCGTAGCCAGTGATAACTAGCATATGATATATCGGTCCGCCATTTCTAAAATAGGGATTTGGTAAAATCTTGCCTGCCGCCCCAACTATTACTGGTTTGCCAGCGGCGATCTCCTTCTTAATATCATTATTGGTAATATTTTTCTTTACCACTCCACTTATTCCGTATTTATTTTTAGAAATTGCGTTTAGTTCGTCTAGGGTGATACTGGTTTGATATCCATTTTCTTCTTCGAAATTAACCAGATCGATTATCTCATTATCAATTGATTGTTTGTCACTAATTTTTGTCCCATCGAGAAAATGCTTAACCATCAAGAGACTTGCTTCTTCGCAAGCGTCTTCATGTAATGCGTCCCAAACCGAAAATGGAGCTTGTCTGGTATACGGGACCGTTATTAATGCTTCGGTTGGCAACGGCTTTTCCTTTGGTAATTCGGTGACAATTTTTGGTTCTTCTTTTTTTTCTTCGACTATTACTTCCTCGTCTATTTTTTCAACTTCAATATTATTTTGGGTTGTATCGCCAAAAATATTAGTTTGATTTTTTGCACTATGGTAAATTTTGTAATCGAAAAAAGCTAAAAAAGCCAAAAACAAAATAAGTGTTGTTGCGGCAATTATCTTAAAAGTCGAGCATCCTTTTGAGTTCTTTTTCATATTTTATATGAACAAATAATGAGAATATTTTTTATTTTTTTATGGTTTTGAAGTTTAAAGATATATTCTCACTTATGGTTTCGTTTTCCTGATTATGTACGCCTTTTGCTATCTCTACAGTATAGTCAGTGTTATACATCAATGGTTCGGTTGCTGTAAATATCAATATCGTGTTATTTTGCCAAGACCAATCTCCCGACAATCTTGGCCTGATCGATATATTTTCAGCAATTTCATTTTGAACCATTGGTTTTGAAAAAAATATTTTAATTTTTTTTGTGCCTATGTCCACACTTGATCCCTTTGGCTCAAAACCTATTATGCCAGCTGATCCCCTTGTTCTAAACTTTGTTCGATATGAAGTTGTATTTTTGTCCATTATCTCTAGATTTGGCACTAATATGGTTCTTTCGACGGAAAGATCATAATCTTGATCTTGAATCAGACATGGGTCTGGAATAAACGAGTATGACAATTTGTCAGAAGAGATTACTTTTTTAAAAGTATTTTCCGGTGTTAACCTAAGGTTGAAATCAGCTAGTTTGTCGTTTGGTTGGTCCAGAGTTACAATTATTGGATTGCAGATATTGACCTCCGCACTCTCTGTGTCGAGAGAAGTTTTATCTACGTCTGGAATCTTTTGAGACACAAAAGATATTGAGGTCTCTTTTATGTTTTTTGAGCTATTAAAAACTCCTCTAATGCCTTCAAATTTTATAACGTATTTCTGATTTGGTTTATAAAAATCTTTTGGCTGAAAAATTATTTTTTTTGTTAATTTATCGGTTAAGCTTTTTGAAAAAGTCCAATTTCCATCCGTGGTCGGGGTAATTGAAAGATTTAATTCTGATATGTCTATCGGTTTGTCAAATTCTACCTCAATGTTTTGATTTAACTGCAATATTTCAAAATCTTCCGGCGATTTTGAAATTATTTTTGGTTGACCTGCGAATAATATGGTCAAGATAACAGACGTTATTAGCGCTATAGAAAAAAACACTAAGACCAAAATCTTTTTAGGCCATAAATATTGTTTGCCCAAATTGTTTAAATTATTTCTCATTATAATCTTTGATGGCGACATATATTGGCCCCCATAAAAATCCAAATAACATTATAATTATTATTTTCTCTAATGGCAGGGATAGAATGGAAAAACTGCTCAGTCGATCCCAGAACCAGAAGTTTGCCGCATCTGATTGTTTTTCTCTGAATAACATAAAATAAAGAAATAAATAAAATATCGCTGTGCCGAAGCCAGAAAAAAACTTATCCCAAATCAGCTCTGGATTCACAAAGAGTATAACGATAAGGTTTATTAACAACCCTGTAAGAAGAGAATAAGCGATGTTTAGATTCAGTAGAAAGACAAGAGAAAAGAAAACTACTGTTCCAGACAGTAGATATATCATTTTTTTTCTATCCGGATGTCTTTCTGGCGTAACGATCCTGTGAACAAAAGTTTCGTAAACTACAGAGACGATTGCACCAAGACAAAAGGCAACTAAAATTTTTAAAAAAAGAGAAGATAAAATTTCCCGAGATGCTATAGTGCTGAAATGTTCTGGCGAAAATAATGATTCAATAACCAAAATCAGGACGGACAATAAACCAAAAATAGACATCTTTCTTCTAAGATCATTTCTGGCAAAAAATAGACCTAAAAAAGGAATCGTAATTATGTACCAATATGGTGACAAGTTCCCCTCCTTGGGATTTGATATTTTTTTGTTATTTCAATTCTTTTGAGACGCGTTTTTTGCCAACAATCAATCGCAAATCTTCATCTGAGCTCTCGATTAGCTGTGGAGTCTTGGCGACAATCTGATCTCCGCAGATGAGAGGGACTTGCGAGTTGGTAAATAATCTAAAAGATCTTGCTCGAAAAAGCGAATACTGCTCATCTTCTTTATTGCCGCCAAAAATTGCTGAAACTTGTGATAAGAAACCCTTCGGTTTTGGGCCAACACTGTGAAGAACAATATCTAGATGATCTTCGCCAATTTTGTCTATGTCAGGATGATAATTGGAAACTAACATTTTGGCCGCTCGAGTCTGGACCATATAGTCCCGAAATTCCAAGGTAACGTCTGTGGGGCTTTTGATATCAAGGGATAGGTTTGTCAAAAAAGCACTACCGTTTGCGGTTTGGCCGATTCTCATTTCGAGAATTTTTCTATATCTGAGACTTTCGGCGCCCTCTTTCCAACTATTGCACCCAATTAACGACATTAAGTCTTCTGATGCTTCAAGAGGAATGATTCCCATGGCTTCTGGTTTGCCACATAGTCTAGAGGCGATTTTATTGGCAATTTCATCACCACCGATACCGACTATAGTATTATATTTCTTCGATAAGCCCAACTCAACTAACTCCTCGGTGGTATAAGCGGCCGAGGGATAAGTAAACTCTCCCGATATTCCCAAAGCAGAAAGATAATTCTTAATGTCGGTAACCTGAGAGTTTTTTCTGCATTTTTTAAGATCAAATATGTAGTAGTACATTTAGGCTCTGAGTCACTATTTTTTGCCGAAAAATCCGGCTTTGTCTCTTAGGACTTCCTCTTTGACTTCTTTATCATCAGCGGTTTGTTTGATGTCTTCGGTCTGAGCCTTGACTGATTCTTCGGTGCTAGTATGGGACGACATGGAGCTTTTTCCGATAAAAATAGCACCTTCTTTAATAACGAGGGATTTGGCGTTAATATCGCCATAAATTCTACCGGTTGAGTTGATCTCAAGCTTTTCACTTGCTTCGATTAACCCTCTGACTTCACCGGAGATTTCGATCTTTTTGGCAATAACTGGACCTTTAACCTTGGCTGTTTCGCCAACTAGAACGTTCTCGTCACTTCTTACTTCTCCATCTACGCTACCATTGACCTGGATTGAGCCCTTGTTATGAAGGTTGCCCTTCAGGGAAACATTTACGCCAATAATAGTATCGGTGTTGTTCTCCATACTACTCCTTAATACTTATTACTTTTCTTGAATATATCACATAAGTAAAGCAAATAAAAAGAGAAAAATGAGATTAGGAAAATCGAGTTCAAAAAATGTTCTCCAGCCTTGTCAATCTTGACTTTTGATGATATAATTGCACGGATTCTTAACCTAGATTTTTTTAATGAGCAATATTATCAAAATTACCGGTGCTAGAGAGCATAATCTCAAAAACATTTCTCTTGAAATTCCCAGAGATAAATTAGTTGTTATTACCGGTTTGTCTGGATCTGGGAAGTCATCTCTCGCTTTTGACACTATTTATGCAGAAGGACAACGAAAATACGTTGAATCTCTTTCTTCTTATGCCAGACAATTCTTAGGCATCATGGAAAAGCCCGATGTCGATAGTATCGAAGGTCTTTCTCCGGCCATCTCGATCGATCAAAAATCAGCCTCAAGAAATCCTCGTTCTACCGTTGGTACTATAACTGAAATTTATGATTATCTTCGTCTTCTTTTTGCTCGAGTCGGTACAGTCCATTGTCCAAAATGTGGCAAGGCTGTCATCAAACAAACTGTCGGACAAATTACAGATCTAATCATGAGAGACACAAAAGGAACGAGAAGAATAGCTATTCTTGCTCCTTTGGTTGAGGATAAAAAAGGTGAACACAAAGACGTTTTCGCCAAAATAACCAAGGCTGGTTTCTCTCGTTTAAGAATTGATGGCTCAATCATGGATTTGGATGAAGCCGAGAGCAAAGATCTTGATAAAAATAAAAAACACAATATTGAAATTGTTGTTGATAGATTGATACTTGAAGCCGGCAAAATTGACGAATCAACCAAGAGTCGACTTTATGACTCAATCGAAAAGTCTCTTCATGAGTCTGGCGGCAAGATAATCATCTATGATTTTGAAGATAAAGTTGATGTTACATATTCTGAGCAATTTGCTTGTCCGGATTGTGGTATTTCGATGCCAGAAATTGCACCAAGATCTTTTTCTTTTAATTCGCCTCATGGCGCTTGTCGAGTCTGTCAGGGCCTTGGTGTTAAGCAGGAAATTGAGCCAAGATTAGTCCTGCCAAATGCTAAATTAACCATCAATGAGGGTGCGATCAGGCCATGGTCTCGAAACATCGCTCACAGTGGTTGGTATTCTCGAATTCTGGAAAAAGCAGCCACAACTCATAAAGTTAATCTCGATGTTCCTATCAACAAGCTCACCAAAGACGAACTCAATGTAATTTTGTTTGGAACTGGTGACGAAATTTATAACGTTGGTGGCTATGAGACAAAGTATGAGGGCGTAATACCAAACTTAACTCGTCGTTACAAAGAGACTGATTCTGATTATGTCAAAAAAGAGATTGAAAAATATATGGTTGTCAAGAAATGCCCTTCATGTGAGGGCTCTCGACTGCGTCGAGAAATTCTAGGTGTTAAAGTTATCGGTAAAAATATCTCTGAAGTTTCTGGCTTAACCATCGAGAAAGCGCTGGACTTTTTTACCAATTTGCCAGCGAAACTCAATGAAGAGCAAAATATCATTGCCAGACAGATTATCAAAGAGATTCGTGACAGACTAGACTTCTTAATGAATGTTGGTCTTCCTTACCTTACAATCGATCGAAACGCGGCAACTCTTGCTGGTGGTGAGGCTCAAAGAATCCGTCTTGCAACCCAGATTGGTTCAGGACTGATGGGAGTTCTTTATATTCTTGATGAGCCATCCATTGGCCTTCACCAGAGAGACAATGACAAATTGTTGAAAACTTTAATAAATCTAAAAAATCTTGGCAACACCGTTATTGTCGTTGAACATGACAAAGATACAATTCTAAGTGCTGACTGGGTTATCGATGTCGGGCCTGGGGCAGGGGAGCATGGCGGCAGAATCGTCTGTGAGGGCAAGCCAGAAGATATCGAGAAATGTCCAGAATCAATCACGGCACAATATTTGTCCGGCAAAAAAGAAATACCAGTGCCGAAGTTTCGTCGTCCTGGCAATGGCAATTTCTTAAAGATCAATAACGCGACAGAGAATAATCTCAAAGGTGTTGATGTCTCGATTCCGCTCAACACTTTTACTTGTGTTAGTGGTGTTTCTGGTTCGGGCAAATCAACACTCATTAATGATATTCTGGCTCGTCATCTGTCGAAAGTTTTCCATCGCGCTCGTACTGAGCCGGGCAAATTTGATTCAATCACCGGTCTTGAGAACTTAAACAAAGTTATCGATATCGATCAGTCGCCAATCGGCAAGACCCCAAGATCTAACCCTGCCACATATACCGGAGTCTTCACAACTATCCGTGAGCTTTTTGCTAGTACGCAAGAGGCAAAGATTCGTGGCTATAAGGCTGGGCGCTTCTCTTTTAACGTCAAGGGTGGTCGTTGCGAAAAGTGTCGTGGTGAAGGAGTTTTGAAAATAGAAATGCACTTCTTGCCCGATGTTTATATCACCTGCGAGGATTGCAAAGGCAAAAGATACAATCAAGAAGCTCTTGAGGTCAAATACAAGGGAAAAACTATCTCTGATGTCTTGAATATGACAGTTGACGAAGCTCTGGCTTTCTTTAAAAATGTTCCCTCAATTAGCCAGAAGCTCGAAGTTCTTTCTGATGTTGGCCTTGGCTACATTCGTCTTGGCCAGCCGGCCACTACTCTTTCTGGCGGTGAAGCTCAGAGAATCAAATTAGCAACCGAGCTGGCTCATCGTGGCACGGGTAAAACATTCTATATATTGGATGAACCAACAACGGGTCTCCACTTCGAAGATGTCAAAAAGCTCGTTGGGGTTCTGACTGCATTGGTTGACAAGGGCAACACTGTCTTGGTAATCGAACACAATCTTGATGTTATTAAGTCAGCTGATTACCTAATCGATCTTGGTCCAGAAGGCGGAGAAGGTGGTGGCACTATTGTTGGCACTGGGACGCCTGAGGACATCGTCAAAATTAAAGAATCATATACTGGCCAGTATCTCTCTAAAATTATTTAATTGTTCTATAAAAAGAAAACCCCTGGACCTGCTTGTCCGGGGCGGCAACAACATTTATGCGTTGATTTGTCTTTCTTTTCGACGACATCCAATGTCGGCCGATACCAATCCTATGATTGGTTAAGGAGTTTTTGAGCCAGGGGTGAATCCCTGTGAATCAGGACAATGCTGTCGTCCTGATGGGATGCCAGCATTAAGGCGCGGAATGTCGTCGGGACGATGATGACCTTCTTTGATTGGCCGTCATTCATGGCTACGAATTCCGTGCTGTTGCCAGCAATGGCTTGTTTTGTTACCTGATTAAGATCACGCAGTTCTTCCATTAGAGGCAAGATCTCCGCTTTTCTTAAGCAGGCGTGTTCATGGTCTTCACCATGATCACAAGGGGAATCGATGACTGTTTTCAGTCTCAAGATCTCGGCATCGATTGCTCGTCCGAAATCTTCCAGGAAAGTCAGGAAATCTCCTGACTGGTCTTCGGCTTTCTTCGACATTTGGTAAACCCTCCGTCTTTGTATTTTGCATTATTTGCCGAATGCTGATTATATAATGACATAAAAAACATGATAAGTCAATAAAAGATAATCGTTTTTGCCAATTTTTATGTAATAATGTAGACTGGATACATACTATTAAAGCTCTCAAATTATTCTGATGAGAATTCCGATAACAGCCAAAATCCATTCCTATAAAGCCTCAGGAACAAAGAGTGTCGTCACAGCTGTTTTCGGAAATTTTATCGTTGCCATGCTTAAGATGGTTGGCTGGACCCTGACTGGCTCATCCGTCATGTTGTCTGAAGGCATCCATTCTTTCGCTGATACTGCCAATCAATCCTTGTTATATCTCGGTATCAAAAGGTCTGAACGGCCTGCTGATGATGAGTATCAATATGGTTACAGACAAGAGAGATTCTTTTGGGCCTTGATCAGCGCTTGTGGTATTTTCTTTGTTGGTGCGGGCATTACTTTTTATCATGGCATTGGCTCGATTATTCACAAGGAACACACATCTTTTAGCATGTGGATTTTGGTAATCCTTATAGTTTCATTCTTGCTGGAGGGCTATGCTCTCATCACTGCTTTTAGAGAAGCAAAACATGCGGCCAATGGAGAAAGTATTTCTGCGTATTTTAAAAATTCTGGAGATCCAACAATACTGGCAGTAATTTATGAAGATAGTGCCGCTCTCTTGGGTATTATTGTCGCGGCCGTTGCTTTGATTTTGACACATATCACAGGTAATCCGATTTGGGACGGAATCGGCTCGATGTTTGTATCCTTAATATTAGGCGTTGTTTCAATCCTTTTGATGATGGTCAATCGACGTTTTATCTTGAATAAATCAGTACCCAAAAGCATGAAGGAAAAGATCAAAAACGCTCTTTTGGCCGAGGAAATGATAGATGAGATACATGATTTCAAAACTTTTGTTATTGGCGTCGATGTTTTCATCGTCAAGGCTGAGATCGAGGTGAACGGTCATTATTTGGCGGAGAATATTTTTGGTGATATTAATATGAGGGAAGAATATGAAGACATTAAAGATTTTCAGGATTTTGTTAGATATTCCTCAAGATTATGTGATAGAACTACCAGAATACTTGGTCGGGAAATAGATGAGATAGAAAATAGAGTTATAGAAAAAATTCCCAACATTAAACACATTGATATCGAGGCGAACTAAAAAAAGACTAGTCCTGAGACTGGTCCTTTTTTCTTTTGGCTCGGGGACATGGATTTCGATCGCCTTTCAGGCTTCTAAAAACCCACGGTTTTTAGTATTTTCCTGCACGGGAAACTCCCGTTTCCCGACCCCTTCCCGTTCGAATTCATTCAATCTGAAACCATGAAAAAAGCTCAACACTAAGGTTGAGCACTTTCCATGGCTCGGGGACATGGATTCGAACCATGGTTCACGGCTTCAAAGGCCGCTGTCCTGCCACTAGACGATCCCCGATCATATTTCGATTTATTTTAACCTAAAATACGCATTATTTCAATAAGATCAGGTTGTAAAATGCCAAAGCCGCTGCATCCTTGCAGCGGCCTGAAAATCCTTTTCGCTCTGGCGATATTGTGGTTACGGCGCGTGAATGGCGCGCATTTCCGCCTCTGTGAGGGGGATGGCGTCGATCACGACGTAACTTTCGTACCAGCCGTGTGGCGGTACGGCCTTGGGACCGAGAACGGTCAGCCCCAGAAAGGGGATGGTCGGTTTGTCGGCGGCCCAGTAGGAGCGCGGCATCGGCTCGGCGATGATGGTCACGAATGGCTCGAACGAGGAAGCCTCGATCTTGTAATTGTCGTTCTCCATCGAGCCGAAGAAGCACCCGAAGGTGCCTTCACATGTCATTGCCGCCTGTGTGGGTGTTTTGACGACGGGTGCCGCCTCAGCCGCCATGCAGGCAAGCGCCAGAGTGAGCATTGCCGTCATCACGGCAAACAGGAAAAACTTCCGCATAGAGGGTCCTCCTTTGTGGACGGAGTGGAAGTGCAGCACAACTAGCTGCGATGCTATATATTATATAATTATTATACTTTTTTGTCAATGGTAAAAATGAGCATATTTAAAACACCCCGGCAAAGCCGAGGTGTTACCCCACTGGTTGCCCAGTGTTGGGCCTCAAAGGGGGTTATGCTAAAAGTAAATCATAAGCCGGGTTCTGTCAAGGACGACAATCTATCTAAGCGTGAAGACTATTTGTATCTTCTCGAGTAGAGAATTAATACATTTAGTCCACTTCACTTGCACCGAACGAGGCTTGCCACAAACGCATGTTGCCATGCGAGCGCGTGAGCTCTTACCTCACGATTTCATCCTTACCTCGACTTGCGCCAAGGCGGTATATTTTCTGTTGCGCTGTTCTTGGACATCACTGCCCACTCATTTTCACGAGCGTTCTACTCTATGGTGCCCGGACTTTCCTCCCCCGAAAGGGCTGCCGTCTGCTTTACTTAAAGCTTAGATATTATATCGCAAATGAGCTCAAATGTCAATGTTTTATTCGATATTTTGCTTTGCAAAAATGCGATCTCTTGGTAAACTAAGATCCAGACTAGAATAAGGAGAAAATGAAATTATTTTTGGACATCGAGACAATCCCGGCGGCTGGCGAAGACATTCCGACGCTGAAGAAACTTTGGCAAGATGCCAAAGCCAAAAATCCTCAAAAAGATAAAAAAGAATCTGATTTTGAGAATTTTTTTCGTAATACCTCATTTCAAGGAGAATTTGGCCGAATTATTTGTATTGGTTACGCTATTGATAATGAAAAAACCGAATGCCTTGTTGGTGATGAAAAGGAAATTTTGCGCAAATTTTGGGCTATCGCTAAGGATGCGCACCTTTTCGTTGGTCACAATCTAATGGAATTTGATTTGCGTTTTATCTTTAAGCGGTCAATCATCCATGGTATTCGTCCAAGTCGAGAAATCAGTTTTGCTCGATATCGCTCTGAGCCAATTTTTGACACGATGAAAGAATGGGAAAAATGGGGCTCACAGGGAGTTAGTTTGCATCGCTTGACGACTGCCTTGGGGATTACGTCGCCAAAGGAGGAGGGGATTGATGGTTCCAAAGTCTACGATTATTTTCTGGCTGGAAAAGTCGATGAAATTGCCGAATATTGCAAACGAGACGTCGAGGCCACTCGGGCAGTATATAAGAGAATTACTTTTCAGGCCTAGATTACCACTATCTAAATTGGTGTATAATATAATCAAATGAAAAATTTTTTTGCTTTAATCTTTTTAATTATATTTGTCTCAATTGCCGCTATTTTCTTCGTCGCTTTTAATACAAAAGTTGCTTTAATTAATAAAGACTCAGTCAAAGGTGTTATCAAGGAGGCGAATTTTTACGATATTGCTGCCGCATATATCAAGGACGATATTGTCAAAAAATCAGGCCTTTCCGTCGATGAAGGTGCTAATTTTGAAAAATTGAATCAGGATATTAATGGAAAAACTGTTCAGCCGGTTATCGACAAGACGATTGACAATGTTTTCTTGGCCATCGAAAGTGGTTCCGACACCATGACTTTCCCCATTATTTTTAAGTATGGCGATAAAAATTTATCTTTTCAAAAAACTCTCAATCTAAACAATAATCTTGCTTTTGTCGTCTTGAAAAACATCAATCTCATATTGATCGTTTTGGGGACTCTGGCTATCTTTATTCTCGGTCTTATTTTACTTATGGCAGACGGATTCCGCTCTAAATTTATCTGGCTTGGCTCGGCTTTAATCGGCATTTCGATTGTATTGGTCTTGGCAATATATCTCTTGTCTTCAGTCGTCCCGACTTATATTTCTAATTTTACTAACAAAATACAGTTTTTCGAGGATCCAAAGTTGATCAATGGATTGAATAAGGCTATCTCCGTTGCTCTATCTAAGGAATCATTCTATTTTACTATCGAATTTATCTCTGCTTTGGTAATCGGATTTCTTTTGATCTTTCTTGCGAGTACGGTATCAAAAGAAAAATCCTCAAAGAGCGAGGATAAATTAGACAAAATAAAGCTTTAAAGAGATATTTTATTATCGATAAGCCACTGGTTGGCTTTTTTTATTATTTCTTTTAAGGTGTCAAAAGTCAGAAGTTCATAAGCTGTTTCAAAATCGTACCACCCAGCTTCGTCGATCTCTGTTAGCTGTAACTCCAAGGTTGGCTGTGAGGCCAATGTGCCGATATAAAAAGTAGCGATTTTATCATATTTTATTTTATCTCTTTCGAAAAAATATCTATCTTCAAGTGCTGGCTCGTCAATAATATTCACTTCGTAAATACCTGTTTCCTCCACGAGTTCTCTCCTTGCCGCCTCGATGTTGGTCTCCTTGCCCTCTTTGTGACCCTTGGGAAAACCCCAATAGCCACTCTCGCCGGTGTGATGGATCAATAGAAAAAGGAGCTGATCTGTATTGGGATCTCTATATGTGGGGATTACGCCAAACGAAAAATCTTTAATCATTTTTAATGCAAGACTGCGTCTTCACCTTCGTGAGGATCGAACGGTTTGTTTTTAAGAATTGGAAGAGAAAAATAAAATGTGGAACCTTTGCCAGCACCATCGGACTTGAACCAGATTTTGCCGTGCATCAGCTCGATGAACTTTTTAGCTATGTACATGCCCAATCCTGTGCCCTTGACTTCATCTTTCATGACATCAACCTGTGTGAATTTCTCAAAGACAGCCTTGGCTCGCTCTTTCGGGATACCCTTACCGTTATCTTCGACCGAAACAACAATTTTTTCGTCATCATTAACACATTTTACAGTGATCTTACCACCATTGGGCGTGTACTTGATCGAATTTCCCATAATATTAATCAGTATCTCAGTGATTCTAGTGACGTCTATCCATGTCATCGGCATTTTCTTCTTTGGCTTCACGAAAGTCAGTGTATGTTTTGCTTCTCGCGCCTTGGACATCACTTCCATGATGGCTTGATCGATAATATCTTCGACTTGTTTCTGCTCATAAATAATATGGATACGCCCAGACTCGATACGAGAAACATTAAGTAAGTCCTTAACCAAGTGGGCCAATCTTTGTGATGAGAGAAAGACGCTTTCGAGATATTCGCGGGTTTTTGCTGGAATCTTACCGCCGATACCTTCTTGAAGAATCATTGATAGGTAGCCTTCGATAGCGGCGATAGGAGTATTAAGCTCGTGCGATGCCATGGACAAGAAGTCGTCCTTGAGCTTATCAATCTCCTTTAGATGGAGGTTGGCCTTCTCAAGCTCCTTGGAAAGAGCCGCTAATTTTTCTTTCTGCTCAATTTCCTTGCGGACACTTTTAACGAGCTGTAAACCAGCATATGTTGCTATTATCCATACTAATAGTTTCAGAACAAACTCAGTCGAATTGTTATTGAATGTAAAACTTTCTACCAAGAGCAAAATTGAAAGGACTATTACAATAGTTTCAGTAGCAATTAATTTGATATTGAATGCTCGATATTTGACTATCGCATAACCTGTAAATGCAAGGAGAAATATTAAGGAGAAATCTCCCAACCAATAAAGGCCATCATTTGAGAAAAATAATGGTACCAGTACGTTAAAAACAATATTTGACAACCCCAAAATTAAAAGACCGCTAAAGAAGTATCGAATTTTTATTTTGTCAATATCGGAAGATCCGACATATCTTCGAAGTAATCTGGCCACGACAATAAATGTTGTAGATATTGCGTAAGCATAATAAGGGTACATCATTAATCCCATATCCCATATTCTGTCGCTGCCGCTTAATCTGATCTCTTTTACTACAAAAGGGGAAAAAGAGGTAATAATTGCCAATAATATTCCTGCCGCCATGTAGACAATATCAATCTTTCTCCATTTTGCTTGATCTTCGGGATAGTTGGCGACAAATCCATGTATAAAAACCAAAAAAAGCGCTACAGATAAAAGGTTGGCTCTGCCTATGGGTGTTAGATAATTTCTGAATGCTTCAATATAAATTATATCACCAAATGTCACCCAAAAAATCATAGAAACGCAAGATAAAAAGAAAAAGATATGTTTTTTTGATTGCCTGTTCGCCAATAAAATTGATAATCCCAAGACAAGGGAGAGGATTATTACAACAACAAGGAACAATTCTTTTATTGTGTTCAGGTCGACACTCATTTTAGCAGAACCTTTCCCAAGATAATAACAATTAACCATAGTGGATATTCTAGATCCACGATGAAAGTGTTAAATTTGTTCTTTAATGATGAAAGAAAAATAAGCATCCAAATTAATATTACCGGTATTAGAAGAGATATTGATTGAATCGGAATAATTTTTAACCAAATTCCAGTGATCAACATAAGTATACTTAAAAAATTGCCCCAGTGTATTAGTAGCAAAATTCTCTTTCTGCCCAGACTCATTGCTATTGTTTTAAGTCCAATATTTTTGTCTTGATGTATGTCTTTAATGTCGCAATAATTTACGTTGATCATGTCTCGTATAAAAATAAAAACTAACATAAAAAGTAATCCAGAGGTCAAATTTATTCCAAAGAAACAGAAATAAAATATAATTAAAAAATTCCAATTTAATGCGACAAAGTAGTCTTTAAACCCCACGATTTTTTGAGTTATCTTTTTGAATATTAGCGGGTAGAGTATACCAAGAAGTAAAAGCATTGCAAAAAACAGTAAGGTTGTTAAATTGCTGTAAACGATAACAATGTACAAAGAAATGAGAATTAGAAACACAAGAATCCAGACTATGAGTTTTCTAGATCTGAATTCCTTTATTCCTTCATCATCAAAATAATCAAAAAAATATATTATAAATGGCAAAATTGTTATAAGTAATAGAAATTGCCAAGAAATTCTCAGATCGAATAAAATTGATAGGGCCAGTGCGGTAGCAGGTGCGCAAAAAGTGGTTAAAGACATCTCTAGGATTTCAAAAATTTTTCTGCCATGATGTTGCATGATAATATTATAAATTGATTTATCGCTATAGGCAATGTTCATCTTTTTAATGTGCTGATATTTTAGATTTTTAGCTGTAGTTTTTTGTGCCAAATAGGTGATATTATAATTCTGAAACAAGGAACTATCTTTAAATATGAAAAAAGTTATCATAATCGGTGCTTCTTTCGCAGGACTTGCGTGTGCAAGAGAATTGGCAAGATCTGATTTTAATGTTCTTATTTTGGAGAAAAATTCCGATTTTGGACAAAAGGTTTGTGCCTCTGGGGTCACAAAACAAGATACGATGTTTATTTCCCCGCTAGAAATGAACTACTCTCTTGAACCAGTTTTTCTTTGTGCAAATAATCGAAAAATTCAGATGCCTGCTGGCCGAGGCTTAATATCCTCAATAGATAGACCAAATTTAATAAAAAAGTGGGTAGCTGGCCTATCTGGTGTGTCTAATATTGAACTAAAATTGGGAGCAAAAGTTAAGGAGATAAAACAGGAATCAGTCGTTATTTCTACGGGCGAAGAGTTCTGTTTTGATTATCTAATAGGCGCCGATGGTGCTAATTCGATTGTGCGTCGGTACTTGAACATACCGACGAAGAAATATCTCTCGGCCGTTCAATATATAACCAGATCTTGTTGCGAAAAATTTGAGCTATATGCCGACGAGCCTTTATTTGAAAAGGGTTATGCCTGGTTATTTCCAAATAAGAACTTCTCTTCAGTCGGAGCATGCGTAGACTCCTCATGCTCATGTATGAAGAATGTCCGAAAAAATCTTGATAAATGGATTAAAAAAATTGGCGTTGATTTAACAACTGCTAAGTTTGAAGGTTTTATAATTAATTTTGATTATAAGGGTTATAAATTTAAGAATATATTTCTAGCTGGTGATGCAGCCGGACTTACTAACGGCTTAACGGGCAAGGGCATATATGCCGCTTGCTTGTCTGGTAAGGTTGTTGCGCAAGAATTATTAGGGAAAAATGCTGCCACTAAAGAGCTTGATACTTGGATTGAAGAAAAGTTAAATGATGAAAAAGAGCTCTTGAAAAAAGGGAATTTCATAATAAGAAAGATGGAAACATTGGATAAACTAAATAGTATCAAATAATTGCAATCGGAATGAGGAGGATGGATGATTAATCTTGCAATAAGGGATTATTTTGAACTTTTTCTGGGATTTATTTTTCTCTGGGTTGCCACATATATATTATCAAAAGATCCTTATAAAAAATTATCATGGATAACTTTTGCGATTATAGTGGGATACGGCATTACAATTTTTACCGATTCTATTCTTTTGCAGTCGCCAGATGTTAGATCCTATACAATTTGGCAAAAAATTACTGATTGGCCGATATTCTTCGCCCCGATTTTTTATTATCATGCTAGTCTTTATATTAAGAAAAAAATAAGCACTTCCGACAAAGCGCTGTTGTTTTTGGGTTATTTGGCAGTCATTTTTCTGTATATTATCGACATAAAGGGCGGGTTAATCTTGCGGGAAAACAGTGTTCGTTTTAATGATTTTCGTAGAATTGATGGATTCGAACCCGGAGTAATGCTAATACCATCAATCACTTTTGTTTGTCTGTATGTCTCATTTGGAATTTGGAACTGTATATTGCGAATCAAAGAAAATTTTTGGAAGTACTTTTTGCCAAGTTTGAGTGGTTTTTTTCTTCTGGCCACTGGCATAATAGTAGCCTTTTCTTATCATTTTTACATAAATACAACAGATTTATTGTACTCTTCTGGTATAAGTATTTCTCTCTTAATATTTATTTATTCAATTGTTAAATACTTCTTATTAATTTCCATAAAACAATTATTCGATAAAGCATTTTTTATAAAAACTGCATCAATAATTTTAATTATAATTATTTATTTGTTAGCATTTTTGGTTTCGGAAATTGAGGCAAACTTTCGATCATATGTTCTTGTGATATTAATCATGATGTTTGTAATATTTAGCCACTCTTTCTACGACTGGTTTTCGACGTTTGTTAATGATCTTATCTATAATGTCTCTTCTGGTCTTTCGGTTGTAAATGACGAGGAGGTTTGCCAGGCATTGAAGAATTATGGCCGACCAGAAAGGTTGGAAGGCAGTCCTCTGATGCGGCTAAAAGTGATCAATCAATTGGTCAAGAATAAGGTGACGCCGGTTGATGCGCTGAAAAAGATCTTAGAAGATTCGGTCAACTATTTTAAGCCCAAAGAGGAGCCCAATCGTAGGATCAAGAAAAATCTTAAATATCAAATACTCAAAATGATGACATTTGACGAGTCGGAGGAGGGCCAGATTCTTTGGGAGCTTGGCTTCGAGGATTATCCAGTCGCAATCATGACCCGCGAAAATAGAGACAGAAAGCCAATGTTCAAGACTGATTCTCCTTCGGATTATTTCTATACTTCTAGAAATGCTTTTATCGCCCTCAAAAAGGAAGCTATTCACGATATAGCGTGGCGAATCAGCTATCTCGAAAAAATCGAAAAAAAGCGTCATTTCGCCTAAATTTTCTAATTAAAGACATCCCACTAAAATAAAACAAGGCTTCAGTAGAATTGTCCTTACATTTCTGGTATAAAAATTACATATGAAAGAAATTGCCAAAACATACAATCATCAAGAATTTGAAGCCAATATTTATGACCAATGGGAAAAAGCTGGCTATTTCAAGCCGGAGATCAATCCTCAGGGTGAGCCCTTTTGTGTCATCATGCCGCCACCAAATGCCAATGGCTCGCTTCATCTCGGTCACGCAGTATTTGTGACTATTGAAGATATTATGACTCGATACGCTAGACTTTGTGGTAAGGCCGCCTTGTGGCTACCCGGTGCTGATCACGCTGGTTTCGAGACGCAGGTAGTTTTCGAGAAGAAGCTTGAAAAAGAGGGTCGCAATCGATTCGAAATTCCTCGCGATCAGCTTTATAAAGAAACTTTTGAATTTACTCAGAAAAATAAGCAAGTTATGGAAGATCAGCTCAAGCGTCTTGGTGCTTCCTGCGATTGGTCAAGGGGAAAATTTACCCTTGATCCAGATATCATTAAGACTGTCTATCAGACATTCAAGAAATTGCATGATGATGGCTTGGCCTATCGCGATGTTCGTCCGGTTAACTGGTGTACGAAGCATCAGACCTCTTTGTCAGATCTAGAGCTTAAGCATGAAGAATTATCAGATCCACTCTACTATATTAAATATGGCGAAATCATTGTTGCGACAGTCCGACCGGAGACGATGTTTGGCGATGTCGCTATAGCGGTCAATCCTAAAGACAAGCGCTATAGCCATATGATCGGCAAAAATGTCCCACTGCCTTTGACCGACAGAGAAATTCCGGTTATCGCTGACGAAATGGTTGATATCAAGTTTGGCACTGGTGCCGTCAAGATTACTCCAGCTCATGATCCCAATGATTTTGAGGTCGCCAAGCGTCAAAACTTAGAAATTATTCAAGTGATTGACCAATTTGGCCGCATGAATGACATTGCTGGCGAGTATAAAGGAATGAAGATTAAGGAAGCTCGTGAAAAAGTCGTTGCGGATTTACAGAACGGAGGATTGATCGAAAAAATTGATGCCAATTATATTCACACTGTTGCCAAGTGCTACAAGTGTAACACTGTTATCGAGCCACGCGTTTTACCTCAGTGGTTCATCGCCGTGAACAAAAAAGGTGCGAAATCTGGCAAGACTTTGGCCAAGGATGCGATCGAGGCTGTCAAAAAAGGCGATACCAAATTTGTCACACCAAAGTTTGAGAAAATTTATAAACATTGGATGAATAATATTCGCGATTGGAACGTCTCTCGACAGATTGTATGGGGAATCCAGTTGCCGGTTTGGTACTGCGATTGTGGCGAATCGATAGTCACTGATGGTGGAGTGCCGACAGAATGCCCAAAGTGTAATTCCAAGAAGTTAACTCAAGATTCTGATGTGTTTGATACCTGGTTTTCTTCTGGTCAGTGGCCTTTTGCGACTTTGCAGACAAGCAAAGTAGCTCAAGACTTCGACAAATTTTACCCGACGACTGTCATGGAAACGGGTTGGGACATATTATTCTTCTGGGTTGCCCGCATGATCATGCTTGGGCTCTACGTCAATGACAAAGTTCCATTCGAAAATGTTTATCTGCATGGTTTGGTTCGCGACAAGGATCGCCAGAAAATGAGCAAATCAAAGGGTAATGTCATTGATCCTCTTGGTGTTTCCGATCTTTATGGTCCCGATGCTGTCCGTATGGCGCTAGTTTTCGGCACGACCGCTGGTAACGATGTTGTCATCTCGGAGGAGAAGATCAAGGGTATGCGCAATTTCTCCAACAAGATCTGGAATGCCTCCAGATTTGTTCTCTTGCGCGTTACCGATGGCGACCTGCAAACCGGTGCAGTCGGAGATATTAAGATTAGCGATCTCAATTTTGATGAAAATAAATTCACAGCCGCCGACAAGGCTATCTGGAAAAAGCATCAGTCGGTCATTAAAAACGTCGAGAAGAATATTAAAGCTTACAATTTTTCCCATGCTGGCGAGGAATTGTACCACTATTTCTGGCATGATTTTTGCGACACTTATATAGAAGCATCCAAACCCCAGATCGAAGACGCAAAAACCAGAGAGAATACGAGCAAGCTTTTGATCAAGATTCTTTCCGAGTCAATCGTGATGCTTCATCCTTTTATGCCGTTTGTGACTGAGGCCGTCTGGCAAGAGCTTCGAAAGATATACACAGATTTGGGCCCATCAGTCATGGTTGCAAAATGGCCGCCAATCAAATAAAGTTCTAAATACACTATATTAGTAAATGTGTGGGGCAATGAGAAAAGAAATTCTCCTATCAGTTTTTGTTGGCGTGCTTTTAGTCTCTTGTTATTTTGGTGTTACACTCATTAAGGCTGATCAAGATGTTGATCTTGGTCAATTGATTACTGAAAAGAAATTAGATCTTGGCACGGCCGAAACGTACAAGATCATTAAATATCGCAAATCCGGTCAAGATACCTGGGTGATCTCTAGGCAGAAAAATCGTGCTGAAAAAATATTGCCCCTATCTGGCTTCGAAGACGAAGTAGACCAATGCGAAAGACCTCTTATAACTGTTGGCGATATTAAGGCAATATGTCTCAAGGGAGTCGTTGGAGTCCATAGTCAGAATCTTGAGCTTGTCAATATTGGGACACTCGAATCAATCAATTTTCAGGACGGCGAAGAGCAATATTCCAGTGTTGTTTCAGACGTGCCAAATTTTCAGATTAAGGATGATATTCTCTTCGTAGATATGAGAAACTATGATTCGGATCCACTTCAAAAAGCCATAAGACTTTCATTTGATTTTTTAGACGGTAAATTTGTCTTTGACAAAAAAGAAAATATCACTTACGATGAGAACAACAATAGCTTATTAGGAGAGATATGAATCGCAGTACAAAAATTTTTCTATTAGTCGTTGCTTTGGTTATTATAGTCGGCGGCACACTCTTGTTTTTTATTGGTAAAGACAAGAAGACGGCCGATAATAAGTCTAACGAAAATGGTACAATTGCGGGTGTTTCGACAAATCAGAAGAAGGACAACGCTTATATAGAAAAATTGGCAAAATTCATGACTGAGAAGGGCATGGTGCTCTATGGTGCTTATTGGTGCCCTCATTGCCAAGATCAGAAGAAGGATTTCGGCGACGCTTTTCAATATGTCGATTATGTCGAGTGTGATGCTCAGGGACCAAATGCCAATCCAGACGAATGTGTTGCTCAAGGCATTGAAGGCTACCCAACATGGATATATCAGGGCAAGAAATATAGTGGTGCCAAATCACTTTCTGAGTTAGCTGCGATTGTTGGATTTTCCGAAGAATCTACTCCGACGAACTAAATTACTCGACTTTTTTATAAATTTGCCTCACGGTTTGTGGATAACCGAGAGGCAAATTTTTTATTTAGGCTACTGTTTTGAACGTGATTATGAAAATATTCAATCAGGGACTATCTTTTTGTGCTTATCAAGATCGGACATTTTTCTGATCTCAATTGATCTCAATTTCCTTGACAGATGCTTCGTCGCACGAATACAATGAATAGTGAGAACAAAATAATCTCCAAATATTTTCTTCCTCCACAGTGAGTTGAAAGTAGGAGGGGTAAAAAAACAACGGAAGGAGGTGAGTTAAATGGTAGAAGCATACTGCGTAAAGTGTAAAGCTAAGGTTGAGGTCAAGAACCCAGAGCAGATCACAATGAAGAACGGAAAGCCAGCAACAAAGGGTGAATGTCCAGCTTGTGGCACTAAAGTTTTCCGAATCGGCAAATAACTTTTCGATCAAACTTTGTTTTTGATACAAAAACGCCCTGATTAATTTGGGGCGTTTTGTATTTGAGGCATTCAAGGCCCGAAGTAATAAAGTAATTGATTGCTTCGGGCCTTGCCGGAGTACTGTTGGGTATCCGGCGGAGTAATAGCACTGATGACGGCCAATCATCAGAATTTAATGCCAAGTTGCTGGCAAAGGATTGTATCCTTCTTATGTGTCCGTCTCTTCCAGAAAGGGATCGGCGGGACGGTTTCGACAAGGATGCTCATTATGCCGATGCGATTGGCTCCCAGGATATCCTTGCGGAGCTGATCACCGATCATGACGGTGTCGTCGGCATTGCCGTCAATTGTGGCCATAGCCGATCTAAATGCCTTCTCCTTCGGTTTCATCGGTAACGGCCAGTAACATGCCATATGTTTGGCGTTGAGACGTGCAGCTATTCTGCGAACACGAGGCACATAGCAGGCCAATCCAGTGTTCGAGAAGACGCACATGTCTGTGATGAAGCCGTTTGCTTTAGCGCTAAGCAGATGGTCGATGACTCGCTGGTCGTACTTTTCGGATAGGACTGCGGCTAAAGTGCCATCAAGATCAGTAAGCACTTTTGTTCTGCCGAGTCCTGCGAGCATCGAGAAGTCGATGTCTAGGATTGATCGAGCAACTAAGCTCGGAATAAGTTCATCAAGATTGAACACGGCTTGATCCCCCTGTGTCGAGTTTCGTTGCCACACCATAACAGAAATGTACTATTCTGTAAATCGAAAGCCATATTTTATTTATCTTGAAATGGCTTTTACTAGAGGATATTATGGTGTTAATGTTAAGTTTAATAAGGAAGATTTATGGGGTTGATTGATTTTTTAAAAAAGATCGGTGTGATCAAAAATTGGAATGCCAAGGGCACTTACACAAATGCTAAGGAGCGTCCTAAAAAGTTTGTCGAAAAGGATCTCTACGATGGCACAGAGTCGCAGTCATTTAGTTCATTTAACGATAATAACGACTAGGAGATTTTATGCTTAGTTTGAATGTTGCTGTTTATTTGGCTAGTTTTGCGACTGTGATCTGGTCTGGCATCGAACACAAACCGTTCATCACTATTTTGATTGCGGCAGTTTGGGCCATACTTGTTTTTGCGCTTCGTAAAATGAAGCTCGGTATTCCTCAAGCCATGACTGCTTCGGCCTTTGTTTTAGTGGCCGCCGTTGTTACTATTTTGACAGTGCCAACAAAGGATGGTGCTTCGATTATAAGTGGAATGCTCAATCGCGCAACGACGACTGGCGGGGTGACAGAGGAAAAGAAAGAAGTTGCTGATCCGGCTGGAACCATCTTGGTCAATGGTATCTCTGGTACTTTGACTAATGCTGGCTATTTTTCCAATATCTCAAATATTGAGAGAGACAACGGTTTTGGCGAGGCCTATCTTGGCGATGACGGCGCAACAGCTACATACAATATCGAAGTGGCTACTGGTGGTACATATCGACTCTGGGTCAAATTGTCTGATGATGCAGTTCATTTTGATGGTGCCAGAAACGCAACAATTACTATTAATGGCTCTCAGAATATAAAATATGTTCATGTTTCCGAGGACACCAAGGGCTGGAAATGGTATGACCTTGGCTCTGTTACTCTTGCAAATGGCGTAAATACTTTTGCTTTCGTTAAAGATCCGAATACTATTGCTGCTTATGTGATGAATCAATTTAAATTAGTTCCTTAATATTTATCTAGTAGGAGTGTTATGACTGAAGAAAAAAAAGAAAAAGAGATGGAGTGTTGTGATCCGAAAAAGTGGCGACATCATGGCAGCCGTGGCGGAGAAAATTGGGGTGCAGTTTATTGTCTCGGCATGATCGGGGTTGCTGTCTATTATATCCAGCAAGTCAGTGGCTTCTGGCCTGTCGTCGTTGCTATTCTGAAAGCCCTTGTCTGGCCAGCATTTTTGCTCCACAAAGTGTTTTCAATGTTGCATATGTAATTTATCCGACGCAATGTGATCGAATACCAAACAGCTCACCCACGTGAGCTGTTTGACGAAAATAGTCTCAGAAGATAAGATTTGAATATGGATAGTCCAAAAACAATTGATAAATACATCGCCAATTTCCCTGCAGAAACCCGAGAAATTCTTGAGCAGATTCGGACTACGATCAGAAAGATAGTTCCGGAA
>CAYOQP010000006.1:11167-45094 GCA_964406145.1 uncultured Candidatus Saccharibacteria bacterium | reverse complement strand
GGGTAGCTCAGTTGGTTAGAGCGTGGGACTCATAAGCCCGAGGTCGTGGGTTCAAATCCCACCCCTGCTACCAGGAAAACAAATCGGGCTAGTCTCGATTTTTTTAAATTATGAAAAATATTTCTCAAAAATCAATCATTGGTAAAGTATATAAAGAGATAATCGATAATAATCTTTTTATTAAGGGAGAAAAAGTTGCTGTTGCTTGTAGTGGGGGACCGGACTCAATTTGCCTCCTAGATATTCTTTTGAAATTACAAGATCGTCTTGGAATCTCTGTCATCGTTTGTCATTTTAACCATCGTCTCAGGGGAGTCGATAGTGACAAGGACGAAAAATTTATTTTAGATTTTTGTCAGAAGCGGGGGATTGACTGTTTTGTTGGCCGGGCTCCTGAAAAAAATTTATATAAAAATGAAGAACAAGCCAGGGAAGCGCGCTATCTCTTTTTTAAAAAAATTATCGAAGAGGGGAGAGCTAAAAAAATTTCTTTTGCCCACCAGCTAAATGATTTTGCCGAAACGATCATTTTGCGAATTATTCGTGGTACTGGTATTTCAGGAATTAGATCTATCCCCGCCCTTCGTGAAAAATTTACCCGTCCCCTACTCCATGTTTCTAGAAAAGAAATAGAAGATTACCTCTTAAAAAACAATATCCAATATAGGACTGATGCTTCAAATTTTGATACCACTATCCCCCGTAACAAAATTCGTCACGAGATAATCCCGATGTTGGCTGAAATTAATCCCAATATTACTGAATCATTGTCGGTTCTCGGTGCTACCGCGAGTGAAGACTATGAACTTTTGGAATTATTAGCACAAAAAGAATTTAAAAAAATAGCTACCAATATAAATGAAAGAGAAATAATCCTTTCGCACAAGGATTGGATCATCCTTCATCCTTCTCTTAGACGAATGGTTTTGAGACTCGGGCTTAAAAAATTATCTGGCCTCGACGATATTACTTTTAAGCAAATTGAAGAAGTTTCTCTAATGCTTTGTAAGGGCGAAGGTAAGAAGTACAAAATCCTCCCCCATTCATTGTATATCGAGCTTAGGAGTGGTAAAATTGTGATGTTTAAAAAAATATAGGAGAGTCAATGAAACCAAACTACAGCCGCTCAATGTTGTATATTATTATCATCATTGTCAGCATATTTTTTATCTCAAATCGTTTTTTTCCGAAGACTAAGGAGCCCAAGGATGTACCGATTTCTCAGATTTCACAAGAAGTTTCCAAGGGGGAAGTCAAAAAAGTTGTCGTTAAGGACAATTTAATAACGGCTACGCTTAATAATGGGAATTTAGAACGGGCAACTAAGGAATCAACATCAACTCTTAAGGATTATGAGATTACCCCAGACAAAACTCAGATTGATATTGTTAATACTTCTAGTGCTGCTATTTGGTATAACCTCGCTAGCATCATCTTGCCTATTCTTCTGATTGGTGGCTTCATCTTTTTTATGATGAGATCGGCTCAGGGCGCCAACTCTAAGGCAATGAGTTTTGGCAAGTCGACCGCTAAGCTTTTCGCCGGCAATAAAAAGGTTGCCTTTGCTGATGTTGCTGGAGCTGAAGAGGCCAAGCAAGAACTTTTTGAGGTTGTTGATTTTTTGAAAAATCCAAAAAAATATCGAGATCTTGGCGCAGAAATTCCTCGTGGCGTTCTCCTGATTGGATCTCCCGGAACTGGCAAAACGTTGATGGCAAAAGCAGTTGCTGGTGAGGCTGGGGTGCCATTTTTCTCTATTTCTGCCTCGGAATTTGTTGAAATGTTCGTTGGCGTTGGTGCTTCACGTGTTCGTGATTTATTCACGAAAGCCAAGAGAAACGCCCCGGCTATTATTTTTGTTGATGAGCTTGATGCTGTTGGTCGCCAACGTGGTGCAGGTTTGGGCGGATCTCATGATGAGAGAGAACAAACCTTAAACCAAATTCTTGTTGAAATGGATGGTTTTGAATCCACTGACAATGTTATTGTTATTGCCGCCACGAATAGACCAGATGTCCTAGATCCTGCACTTTTGAGGCCTGGTCGATTTGATAGACAGGTCTATATTGATCTTCCTGATAGACCAGAAAGAGAAGCTATTCTGAAGGTTCACACCAAAAACAAGCCAATTGAGTCTCATGTTGATTTGGCCAAGATAGCTGCTTCGACTCCTGGATTTTCTGGAGCAGATCTTAGAAATCTTACAAATGAAGCGGCAATCAAAGCGGCCAGAGAAAGCAAAAAAACCATTTCTCAGGAAGATATTGCCTCATCAATTGAAAAAGTCATGATGGGCCCAGAGAAGAAAACTAGAATTTTGTCAGATAAAGAAAAAAGAATTACTGCTATACATGAGGCTGGCCATGCTGTTGTTAGCCATATCTTGCCCAATGCTGATCCGGTCCATAAAATTTCAATAATTTCTCGTCGAATGGCTCTGGGTTATACTTGGAATATGCCGCTAGAAGAGAGAAAATTGCAGACAAAAGCACATTTTCTTGATGAAATTGCAACACTTATGGGCGGTAGAGTTGCTGAAGAAGAATTCTTTGGTCGTCCCAATGTTACGACAGGAGCGCAAAACGATATGAAGAAAGCCACAGAATTGGCCAGAAAAATGGTCACTGAATTCGGCATGAGCGATAGACTTGGTCCTCAAACCTATGGTCGTCGCGAAGAGATGCCATTCTTGGGCAAAGAATACTCTGAGCACAGAAACTATAGTGAAGAAATCGCTAAGATTATTGACGAAGAAGTTACCAAATTGATCCGAGAGGGTCGAGAAAATGCTGACAAAATCGTTAAAGGTCATAAAAAAGTTATCGAAGAGATCGCTGAAGATTTGCTCAAAAAAGAAACTATCGACGATAAAGAATTTCTGAAATATTTTGAGAAATCAACGACAAAAAGCAAGGCTTAGACATGAAGCGGCTTTTTAATTTTTTCTCCAAAGAAAACACGATTAGGAGCGCTAGCATTCTTTTGATTTTGACTCTAGCAATTAGCAATGTACTTGGCTTGGTTAGAGATAGATTTTTGACCAAAAATATTTCCACCTCCGATCTTGATGTTTATTATGCCGCTTTCAGGGTTCCAGATCTGATCTTTAATTTTCTTATTCTCGGTGCTATTAGTTCGGCCTTTATTCCAATTTTTTCCGATTTTTTGGCTCAAGATAAAAAATCAGAGGGTTTTCGCGTAACTAATATGCTGATCAATATCGGTCTTGTCTTCATGATTGTTTTCGGTGTGATACTTTATTTGTTTATGCCCCACGTCATGCCTTTGGTTGTTCCTAAATTTGATGCGACCAGAATGTCTCAGTCAGTCGAATATGCCAGACTATTAATGATTACGCCAATATTTTTCTCGGTGTCATATATCTTGGGTGGCGTCCTAAACTCTTTCAAGCGGTTTTTTGCTTTTGCTTTAGCGCCTCTTCTTTACAATATCTCGATTATTTTCGGAGCCGTCTTTCTCGCACCAAAATTTGGAGTTTTAGGAGTTATATATTGTGTTATCGCGGGCTCAATGCTTCATTTATTAATTCAATTAATTCCAGCCTTGAAACTCGGTTATCGATATAAGCTCATCATTTCTTTTACCGAAGAGCCAATCAAGAGAATTATTAGACTAATGATTCCAAGAACAATCAGTATGGGGTCTGCCCAAATAATGCTGATTGCCTATACGGCAATCGCCTCAGCTTTAGCCGCGGGATCGATTTCGGCTTTCAATTTGGCTAACAACATTCAGACAATGCCAGTTGTCGTGCTTGGGACCTCTTTTGCAACTGCAGTTTTCCCAACCTTAGCTGCAAAAATCTCGGCCAATAAGAGCAAAGATTTTTCCTCTTACCTCAACAAGACAATTAGGGTTATCGGCTATCTTCTTATTCCTTCTACGGTCATTTTCATTCTTTTGCGAGCCCAGATTATTCGTCTTATTTTAGGATCTGGCAAATTCGGCTGGGACGATACTAAAACAACAGCCCTAACACTCGGTTTTTTGTCTCTGTCAATTTTAGCTCAGGGACTTATCCCGCTTCTTTGCAAGGCTTTTTATGCTTTAAAGAATACTCGGACACCAATGTACATATCTATTGTTACTGTTCTGATTTCTATTTTATTAGCATTTCCTTTGGCAAAATCACATTCTGTCGCTGGTCTTGCTTTGGCCTTCTCGATTGGTAGCTATGTCAATTTGTTGATACTTTTTTATTATTTGCGCAAGAAATATAAAGGTGTTCTCAATAGAGATCTGATCTTTTCTTATTTAAAAACACTTGCCGGATCTTTGGTTATGGGTTTTGCCGCTTGGCTCTCTATGCACATAGTCGCTAATTATGTCGATATGTCGCGATTCTTTGGGATTTTGATCCAGACTGGTGTGACTTGCTTGGTTGCTTTATTGGTTTTCTTGACGATGAGTTATATACTTGGACAAGAAGAGATAAAATGGGCAATAAGTAGGAAAATAAATGCTGACTTTGAAAAATAGAAAAAACGATTCCGACAGTCAATTAAAGAAAGAATCAATCTCTATCACCACCGTTTTTGTCATAGCCGGGGTTCTTTTTGCTACTCTCGTTTTTGCTATCATTTTCTTCCGCTATTCTTCAGCCTCGCCATTTTATAAATATTATCTCAAGGTTCCAGAAAAAGTTAATTTTTCTGGATATCTTAAGGACAAATCTGACAATGCTGTATCGGGCAGTGTTATTGAGTTGCAGTTCACCGAATCTCAATTGGCTGAAGCCATCTGTCTTGATTGTTCGACTTTCCCGCTCAAAAATCCAACTCTAAAAACAACCGCAGACGGTATTCTTCTTGATGGCAAGACGAGTAAAGGTTTCTGGGGAATAAACATGAATTTTGTTATTGTTCCTAAAATTATTTTAGGACAAATAAATTTTGAAATCACTGAGGTGAAAGCGGCTGGAGTAAAGGCCCCAACAAAATTGACCGATAGTCTAAATCCTCAAATAAATAATCTTTTTTCTCAGGTTCTACCTTTTAGTCAGGAGATTTCTTTAACCGAGGTCAAATGTATGGTTGGATATTTGCGACTCGAAGGGACTAAGAAATAGGGCTTTTATGAAAGCTTTTGTTTTCTCTGATCTTCACGCCCAGAACAGACAGCTTTTTAATCTGTCTAATTTTTTTAAGCAAAAAAACGATATAGATATAATAATTTGTGCCGGCGACATCCTTAATATGGGGGAGCCGATCTCTTTTATTCCAAAATTTATCGAGACTATTAATGAAATAGGCCTGCCGTTTTTCTGGGTTCCGGGCAACAATGATTTTGGTCGAGGTTATTTTAAACTAAATAGTGCCTTCAAGTCTCTAGAGGGGAGAATTGCTCATTTTGATGAAATGGCCCTGACTGGTGTCGGGGGATCCCCTGCTTCTTGGTCTGGCCAATATGCTGGTGAAAATATGATTGACAGGAAAAGTATCGGCGGCACCATTTTTGTTTCTCATGTTCCGCCGCCAGGATTATTAAATATGCAAAAACAAGATTGTAAATCCCCTACTTCATTGCGAAAATTTTCTGACTCTCCCCTGCTTCATATCTGCGGACATCAGCATTCTCGTTGGGGTTGTTCGTATCTGGGTCAGACCAAAGTTATAAATCCCGGACCACTCTCTTGGGGGCAATATGCTATAATTAATCTTGATAATTTAGAAATAAAATTCGAGAGATTTTTTAACAATAGGGAAATGTAGGATGAAGAAGAAACTCACAATTTTGCAGGGCTTCGTCATGGGCTTCGTCATGCTCGTGATAACAACGACAATGAATTGGAGCACGAATAAAGGCTGTTGTGATCAAATAGACTCAAGCGGCCACGGTTTCCCTCTAATGTTTTGGGGTACTTATTCTGGAGGATTCGCCGGTAAAATTGATCATGGCTGGTTTTGGTTACCGTTTTTCATTGATTTATTTGTCTGGATCATACTTGGCCAGTTAATCGTTTTCCTTAATAATAGATTTGCAAAGAAGAAATAGACGATAAGGACAACCATGAAATTTGGCGCACATGTTTCAACGGCAAAACCATTCTCTGACGCTATCATAAGAGCGCAAGGATTTGGTTGCGACTGTATTCAAATATTTGCCAATCCGCCTCAGCGGTGGAATCCAGCCGTTATTTCGGATTCAGAGATTGAAAGGTTTAATCGGCTAAATCAGGTCGCCAATATTGGCCCGATCATAATTCACAGTATTTATCTGATCAATCTAGCCTCGGAAAATCCCTTCTATTATAGTCAATCGATCGCTTCTCTAATCGACGATATGAAAAAAGCGAAAAAAATTGGCGCGCTTGGAGTCAATACTCATCTGGGCTCGACTAAAGGGCGAGAATTAAGCGAAGTGATGACCAAAATAGAGCTAGCCATCAAGGATATCCTGGCCGCAACAGATGGTGATGAAACATGTTTTATTATTGAAAATTCAGCTGGAGCTGGTAATATTATCGGCGATACGCTCGAAGAGATCGGCCAAATAGTTAAAGCTGTTAACTCGTCCAGAATTAAAGTTTTAATTGACACTGCCCATGCTTTTGAGTCCGGTTATGATCTAAAAAATAAGTCTGGTATTGACAAATTTGTTGCAGATTTTGATCGTGAAATTGGCCTTGATCGTCTTGTCGGTTTTCACTTGAACGATTCAAAAACTGCTCAGAGCTCACATCGAGACCGTCACGCCGATCTTGGTCATGGTGAAATCGGCCTTGCTACCTTTGAAAATATTGTCAATCATCCAAGACTCAAAGATTTATTTGGGATATTAGAAACTCCTGAGGACGAAATAACTTGGACTGAACAAATCAAAATACTTAGAATGATGGAGCAAAAATGAAAGTCGGACTAGCTCTTTCGGGTGGTGGAGTCTTAAGCGCGGCTCATCTCGGAGTCTTGCGTGAGCTTGAAAAGCATAATATTAAACCTGATATTATCTCTGGTGCGTCATCCGGAGCAGTCATTGGTGCTCTCTACGCTGATGGTGGTATACCCAGTATTGAAGCATTTCTAACGGACATGAGAAATGCCAAGATATTTAAAAGAGGCAATCTAAGTTCACTTTTTCCGCGAAGGGTTTTTGCTCAGATTCGTAAATGTCTAGAAAAAAATCTCAAAGCAAAAAACTTTGAAGAATTAAAAACAAAATTCATTTGTGTCGCAACAGATTTTCTTACTGGCGAGCCGGTTTATTTATCCGAAGGAAATATTGTTGATTCTGTTATGGCGTCTTCAGCTTATTTGGCCGTTTTCTCTGTTCAGGAGGTCAACGGTCGGCATTTGGTTGATGGTGGCATCAGCCGCAACTTGCCAGCAACAATTCTAAAAGCCAAGGGTATGGATTTTGTTATTGGCTCATCGCTTCATGGTGTTCCTAAAATTAATCCGACTCATGTTAAAAAACGCAAATACAATTGGTTTAAGATGGCTTTTCGTGCCGTGACAGTGATGCAACACAAACTGGCTGAATATGAATCGCTTTACTGTGATTTTTGTTTTTTTCCACCTGTTAGCCATTACCACTGGTATAGCTTTGATCATGTCAATACAATAAGAAAAGTTGGCTATGAATATGCTGAGGTTAATATGCCAGCGTTGCTTGATAAATTTGCCGAGAAGAAAAAAGAATTGGCCGAAAAAGAATAAATAATTTTGGAGGAAAATGAAAAAGGTCTGGTTGATCGTAATAACAGTAATAATTACAGCTGGTATTTTTGGTTATGGAACTTATTATTACCTCGATCCGAAATACAAGTCCGAAATCAATGATTTGAAGCTTCAGATTGATGATTTACAGTCAAAAGCAAATTCGACACAAGGTGCTACAATTCAAACAACTAGTGAAATTGACCATACTGCAGGTTGGGCGACATATTCTGATAGTGACTACAGCGCTGATTTCAAATATCCCAAAGACTGGACTTCTCTCATGAAGCCGGAAAAAGTTGTTAGCGATCCAGAGGGTCCATATTTTGAAATAAACAGTAATTTCATAAATATACCTGACGCGACATACGCACACCCAATTAGAAGCATTACGCTATCAAATTTCTCGGCCTATAACTCAGACTATAAGACCCAAACAGATTCTCTGAAGGCTATTTATGCCAACAAGAGTGCTTCTGGTGCTAAAAATATTTTGCTACCACCTGTGAACGCGGCCATGTCAGCCTATACGACTCCTGTCTATATTGAGTCTAGCGATGGCAGCTATCGCGGAATCTATTATTTTGCCACCATCGGCCAAGACATGGGCACAGCGCTAGACCTTATCGCAGTCTTAACAGACAATACAAATATCTTTACTCTCCACATTTCGCGTGGATCTGACAAGAGTTCTGATTATATGCCAGTGACTGAAAGTAAGTTTGAATTATACAAAAACTATGTCAGATCGTTGACGCTTGATAGCACGGAGACACTTGTCCAGGAATACAACAGCACCTATCAGTATCTGATCAAAAGTCTGCAGTCTTAGTCGAGTAGATTTTTAAGCTCAAATCTGGTAGAGTAGTGCTCATGGATTACACTTTTGGTGCAAATAAAAATAGCTCCCTGATTCGCAATTTCTGCATAATTGCTCATATTGATCATGGTAAGTCGACTTTGGCCGATCGTATGCTCGAGTTGACGGGTACGATTGAAAAGAGAGAAATGAAAGAGCAATTGCTTGATCAGATGGATATCGAGCGGGAGCGTGGCATCACGATTAAACTTACTCCCGTGCGAATGCAGTGGCAGAGTCACATATTGAATTTGATCGATACTCCGGGTCACGTTGACTTTCAATATGAGGTTTCAAGGTCTCTGGCGGCCGTAGAGGGTGCTGTCTTGTTAGTGGATGCGACCCAAGGCATAGAGGCTCAGACTCTCTCGGTGCTTTATTCGGCTATTGATAACAATCTCGAAATTATTCCAGTAGTTAATAAGATTGATCTTCCGGCCGCCAGACCAGATGAAGTCTCGGAGGAAATTATTAAAGTTTTGGGCTGTAAAAAAGAAGATATTCTCTTTGCCTCCGGCAAAACCGGTGAAGGGGTGACAGAAGTTTTGAATAAAATCATCGAAAAAATTCCAGCACCGACCGGGGAAGGGGACAAACCGCTCAAAGCTCTTATTTTTGACTCAGTTTTCGATCCCTATCGCGGAGTAGTCTCCTACGTTAGAGTTTTTGATGGCCAGTTTGCAAAAAATAATAATTTTTTCTTAATGGAGACCAAGAGTAGTGGCGATTCGATCGAGGTTGGCTACTTCTCGCCGAAATTCTATCCTCACTCCCCTCTTTCTGTCGGCGAAATTGGCTACGTGGTGACAGGATTTAAGGAAGTTGCTGAAGCTCGAGTTGGCGATACTATCACTCTCAAGGAAAAGCCTTCCGACTCTCCCCTGCCTGGCTACAAAACTATTCAGCCATCAGTTTTTGCGTCAATATATTGTACAGAGGGGGACGATTACCCTGAGCTTAAAGAGGCGATCGAGAAACTCAAGCTTAACGATGCTTCGCTAACTTACGAGACCGAAAGATCGGACGCGCTTGGTTTTGGCTTTCGCTGTGGCTTCCTAGGACTCCTCCATATGGATATTGTTCGAGAGAGACTAGAGCGCGAATACAATCTTTCGCTTGTTGTCTCGAGTCCGACAGTACGATATTCTGTCACTAAAACAAACGGAGAGACCATAGAAGTGGCTAAGCCTGGCGACCTTCCAGACAAGGGTAGCGTTCGTGAAATCAGAGAACCATGGGTCAAACTTGAAATATTTACTCCCAAGGATTATGTCGGTTCTCTCATGGATGCTGTTCAGAAGAAACGCGCTACCTTCATAAATCTCGAATATCTTGATGAAACAAGAGCCATCATCCATTATGAGGCACCACTAGCTGAGGTCATTATTGATCTTTACGACTCTTTGAAATCTGTTTCTAAGGGTTATGCTTCTATGAGTTATGAAAATCTTGATTATCGAGCAGCTGATCTTGAAAAAATCGATATTCTGATAAATCTAGAAAAGGTTGATGCTTTGAGTTTTATCGTTCACAAGTCAAAGGCGACTCCTGAAGCAAGACGTATCACGGAGAGGCTTAAAGAGTTGGTCCCGAGACAAAATTTTGAGATCAAGATTCAGGCGGCTATCGGCGCTTCGATCATTGCATCTGAGCGCATATCTCCTTTTCGCAAAGATGTTACAACTGGTCTTTATGGTGGTGATGTCACTCGTAAAAACAAGCTCTTGGACAAACAGAAAAAGGGTAAGAAAAAAATGAAATCAATCGGTCGAGTCGAAGTGCCGTCTGATGTTTTCATCAAAGTTTTACGTAATGAATAAATCGTAAAATGCACTCAAGTTTCCCAAAAGGGACAACGATATTTATAATTTTTAAAACTGGCGAGACAACGACTGGTAAATTTTCTGATCACAAAAGTGGCAAGGTCATCCTTGAAGACGGGCGCGAAATAGATTTAAAAAAAGTTAGAGCGATGTCGCCACGACGACTTGAGGCAAGTGAATTGCCTAAAAGTGACAAGAAAATATTATTTCGAATCGAAAAATAGTCTTATAAACGAAGACCAGCGCCCGTCTTTTGATTGAGGGGCGCTGGCTGTGCGGAGTCTTGTTGGCGGATTATTTTCCGCGGAGACGCCTGGCGCAGGCGATGATCTCGCGAACATTGAGTCCGCGGGTGTAGTACAGGTAACGCCAGAATCTCGTCGACATGGAAAGGCTCCTTTTGCTGGGTGAATTCCGCTTCTGCGGTGTGTATATTATACAATTAAATATTAATATTGTCAATAGAAATAGAGCTCTTTGGCCATGAAAAAAGCATCACTTTCGTGATGCGCTTTTCATGGTAGACCGCCCGGGACTCGAACCCGGAACCAATGGCTTAAAAGGCCACTGCTCTACCATTGAGCTAACGGTCCAAAAAATAAAGAAAACTAAAATAACTTACATGATTATAACGGAAATTGAGCTTAAAGTCAATTCTACTTGGTCTTCTTCTCGAGAACACCAATCACTATCACGATTAATGAATAGATGATTGCACCCCAGAAGGCGGCACTGAAATTGGCAATGTCGAAACCTTTGACAATAGTGCTAGCTAGCCAGAAGATGAAAGCGTTGATGATGAGAGTGAAGAGTCCAAGAGTCAAGATATTGATGGGCAGTGTCAGAAGAATAATAAGCGGCCGGATCAAAGCGTTTAGAAATCCTATTACCAAAGAAGCAATCAAAGCAGCCCAGAAACTAGTGAAATTAATTCCAGGGGTCAAATAGCCGACAAGTATTAAGATCAAGGTATTTAAGAGCCAACGAAGTAGAAGCATTTTTCTCCTTATTTATCTTTTTTACGAAAGTTCATAATTATTAAAATGATTGGTGGTAAAACCACAAATAGAGTATGCCAATTATGGAGATATTTGGCCACCTGAGAGATCTCAATGTAATGATTTCTCGTCGCTTCTGGCAAGAATCCCATGACCGAAGACAAGATAAGGGCAACCGAAAGTGTGCCATACAATAAGACGTCGAGCATTGAGCTTTCTTCGCCCTTTTTGCCGACCTTGATCGCACCAGAGATTAAGATAACGGAAGCTAGAAGCAAGATAATAGCAATAGTTGATGTCGAAGCGTTGCCGCGAATCCAGAGCTGATTGGCAACAACTTTATTGCCATTGAAGAAATCAAAAATAGTCTGAGAAAAGCTCCCAGCTATGACGATACCAACATAAACGGAACACAAAGTCGTGACAATCTTTTCACGATTGAAGATAAAACTATAGGCTACGCCAAAAAGAAAGAATAACCCGATAAAAACATCCACACTGGGAAGCTGCATTAAGTTTTCCCCTCCGACATATAAATAAGAACACTGGAACTACTTTTCTCTCTATATTATCGATCAAAGAGAAAACAAAGTCAAGAATAGGATATTATTGCCACCAGCTCTTTTTGTGTTCACTTTCCCTGAGTTTTTGCCAGAGTTCGGCTTGCTCGCGAGATATTTTTTTCGGCATAACAATTTTCATTGTTAATATCAAGTCGCCCTTTTTGCCGGTTCTTGTGGATCTGCCCTTGCCGGCGAAGCGGAAAGAATCACCAGACTGAGTTCCGGGAGGAATTTCAAAATCAATTCTTTGACCGCCGACTTCTATACTAATCTTGTCGCCCAAGACTGCTTGAGCCGGAGAAATTTGTAATTCGGCTTGTACTTGCGACATGGCTTGGCCGAAGAAATCGCCTAGGATATCGCCGAATCCACCGGAAAAATCAAAGTCAGAAAATCCGCCACCCTGGAAACCGGAGAAATCAAATCCACCAAAGCCTTGACTTCCGCCGCCGCCATTTCCTCGGAATGAGGAATCACCAAATTGGTCATATTGTCTGCGTTTGGCTGGGTCGGAAAGAATTTGATATGCCTCGTTGACTTCTTTGAACTTGGTTTCTGTTTCTTTATCTCCGCCGCGATCTGGATGGTATTGCAAAGCAAGCTTGCGATAAGCCTTCTTTATTTCCTCAGCCGTTGCTGTTTTGGAAACTCCTAAAGTTTTGTAATAATCTTTTGCCATTTAAAAAAAGCAATAAGTGCTAAGCATTAGGTAATAAAACAAAAATCTATTGCTTATTAGCTTAATTCTTACTGCTTAGTTAATTATTTACTACTTTTCCCGAGTTGGCGTCAAGCTTTATGGTTTTACTATTATCTGAGCTTGAATATTCAACAATCCAAAGTAGTTTATCCTCAACATTTTTTAAGGTAAGTTTAACTCCGGTCAAAGTATTCTGTTCACGCCACATTAATCCGCCAAATTGTTCGGCCAGCTGAAGAGCGGTAACATAATTGTATTTCCAAAGACTTACATCAATAAGTAAAAGGTCTCCAGCATAGTCTTCTTTGGGCACTAGCGCTCTAAGATAATTCTGGCTAACCGCCGTAATGGTAATAGTCCAGTTATTGGTTTTGTCTGCTGGCGAGCTGAAGATGTAGCGAGTATTAATCGAAGATGGATTTAACTTTTCATCGACGGTGACTTCAATTGAAGAAAGCTTAAATGCCGGATCATAGGCGTTTGCCTTATCGACGGCAAGTGCATACTCATCTCTGACAGCAGAGTCAAAATCTCCTGGGGTGAGATTGGTCAAATTGTAAATTTTGACTTCTTCTTGTGTTGCTTGAGAAGTTGGAGCTTCTTCTGTCTTGTTTTTGACCTTATCTCCAATATAAGTCCAAATAGCGGCAATAGAAACTGCAACTACAACAATGACATAAAAAATGGGCTGTTTTAGGAAATCCATACTCTTGCCCTGATTGCTCAGGACCCCTCCAATGGAAATTATTATCCTAATTCTACTCCTCTCGAGCCGCCCGTGCAACGGGCGGCCTAGAGAGAAATATTATTTAGTCTCTTCCTTGGTTTCTTCGGCTTTATCCTCGGGCTTTTCTTCTTTTGGTTTTTCGGCATTTGCTTGTTCGTACATTTTCTTGCCGATCTCTTGGAGGGAATTGCTCAAACCTTCAGTCTGGGTTTTAATCTCTTCAATATTATCATTATCCTTGACTCCACGAAGAGCTTTGATCTTCTCTTCGACATCAGACTTGAGGTTGCTATCTACTTTGTCGCCAGCATCTTTGATTGTCTTCTCGGCGGTATAGATAAGTGAGTCAGCCATATTTCTAGCATCGACTAGCTCTTTCTTCTTCTTGTCTTCCTCGGAATGCTCCTCGGCTTCTTTTTTCATGCGCTCGATTTCCTGTTCGGAGAGTCCGGATGAAGAAGTGATGGTGATTTTTTGTTCCTTATTGGTGGCCTTGTCCAAGGCTTTGACATTGACAATACCATTAGCATCGATGTCGAAAGTGACTTCTACTTGAGGAATACCACGTGGGGCTGGCGGAATGCCATCGAGCATAAATCGGCCCAATGTTTTGTTGTCAGCTGCAAATTCTCGCTCGCCCTGAAGAACATGGATTTCGACTGAAGTCTGGTTGTCACCAGCGGTCGAGAAAACCTCCGATTTTGAGGTTGGAATAGTAGTATTGCGCTCAATCAATTTGGTGAAGACTCCGCCTAGTGTCTCGATGCCAAGAGAAAGGGGAGTGACGTCGAGCAAGAGAAGATCTTTAACTTCTCCGCCCAAGACTCCGCCTTGGATAGCAGCACCAATAGCGACGGCTTCGTCAGGATTGACGGAGTGATCTGGTTCTTTGCCGAAAAACTTCTTGACGGCTTCTCGTACGGCTGGCATTCTGGTCATACCTCCGACCAAGATAACCTCGTCGATATCTTTGATTTCAACTTTGGCATCTTGGAGGACTTTTTCACAAGGCTTTAATGTTCGCTCGATCAAGCTTGCGACTAATCCCTCAAGCTTTGCTCTAGTAATTGTCATCTGAAGATGTTTCGGGCCAGAAGCATCAGCGGTGATGAATGGCAAATTGATATCGGTCTCCATCGATGTCGAGAGTTCAATCTTGGCTTTTTCGGCGGCTTCTTTGACTCTCTGAATAGCGGCTTTGTCAGAATGTAGATCGATACCCTGATCTTTCTTGAATTCATCAATAATGAAATCCATGATTGTCTGATCAAAGTCATCGCCACCGAGGTGAGTATCACCATTGGTTGCCTTGACTTCGAAGACACCATCGCCCAATTCCAAAATCGTGATATCAAAAGTACCACCACCAAGATCATAGACAGCAATTTTTTCGTTTTTCTTCTTGTCGAGTCCGTAAGCAAGTGCAGCTGCTGTCGGCTCATTGATGATTCTCTTGACTTCAAGGCCAGCAATTTTGCCAGCATCCTTTGTCGCCTGACGTTGAGCATCATTGAAGTAAGCCGGCACGGTGATGACGGCTTCAGTTACGCTTCCGCCAAGATATGTCTCAGCATCCTTCTTGATTTTTTGAAGAATGAAAGCTGAAATTTCCTGTGGACTGTAATCTTTGCCATTCATAACAACTCGGATTGAGCCATCGGAGGCCTTCTTGGTCTCATAAGGCATCTTCTTGAGATCGGCTTGTGATTCGGTGTCATTAAAATTACGACCGATAAATCTCTTAACCGAGAAGATTGTGTTCTCTGAATTGGTGACGGCTTGTCTCTTGGCTAACTGGCCGACGAGTCTTTCGCCCTTCTTTGTTTCTGCTACGATAGAGGGAACTGTGCGTCCGCCTTCAGCAGATGTAATGATTTTAGCTTCTCCGCCTTCCATGACGGCGACAGCTGAGTTGGTGGTACCGAGATCGATACCGATGATCTTTCCCATATTTCTCCTTATTTCTAATCTTTTTTAAAGCCAGAATGTTTAATCTGGCCATCTAACTTATATATAAAATGTAAAGTATACTTTACATTTTGTCAAGGGCTAATTTCGATAAAAAACAAAGGTGGCCCATCTGCCCCGTGGGGCAGATGGGCCACGGCTTGAGCACATTCTTACATTTTGGTGCGGTCTTTTATGACATACTTGACCGCGTCAGTGGTAATCCCGATTGGCAGACTGCCATCCGAAGAGGCGGTTGGCGTATAGTCTTTGCCGATAAGAAAAGCGGCGACGTCGGTGGCCGTCTCATCGACGCCACCGGTTGTGATGTCGCAGGTCCATTTACCGTCACGTCCGATTGGCGTGTAAGGCCACTCGAAGTAAGGCTTCAGCCACCAGCTACCGTTGACTTTGATGTAGACAGCGATCTTGTATTGCGTGGGGTCGAGGCCGTAGCATCGGCCAGTCAGATCGCTGAATTCTCCGATCTTTGGAACGTAATCGAGCACCATCGCGAGCGGTTGATCGTCGTTAGCGAGAGTGATCGTCGTCTCCGCGATTGAGATAATCGCATTCTGTGGCTGGGATAGGACAACTTTCAGTGTCTCATCTTCTTCGTTGATCAGGTCGCCCTTGATCGGAACGGAGATGCTCCTAGTCAGTGCCCCTGCCGGAAAAGTCAGTGTGCCACTGGTCGCAGTATAGTCACTGCCTGCCGTGGCTGTGCCATCGGCCGTGTCGTACTCGACGGTCACGATCTGATTCGAGGCTTTGTTGAGAGTCGCCGTCAGGGTGATGCGACTGTCATTCCAACCTTCGGCGACATTGTCCCCACCGGAAATAGTTAAGGTGGGCGGAATAGGTGGTGCATCCGGATCCTTCGTCCAGATATCGGGTACCACTTTGCCTTCAAAAACCGCGGACATGCCTGGTTTCATTTGCAAACTGGTGTTCCAGATTCCCCATGAACCACCGAAGGGGCCTTCGTCAGCCACTTTCCACGGCTCGTCGAAAGCGGAGAACCACCAGACCTCAACATCTTCAGCTCGACTCCATGAGATGACGGTGATAAAGTAGGTGGCTTGATTCGCTTGAGTATAGATCGTGCCGCCGGCTGAGGCCCAGCCGGTTTCACCGAGAATCATCCTGCGTGCGCCGCAGAGCGGCTTTAAGCGAAGATAATCCTGACGCAGGACATAGACCGAACGCAGAAGGCTGATGCCATTCTGTCCGGGATAGTCATTCCAGAGCACGACATCACTGGCGTTGATAACCGATGGATTGGCGATCAGGAAATTGACGTCGTCAGCGACTGCCGCTGGTACTCCTGGCACGGCGGCTTTAAACTGATTGATGTAGCCGACCAGTTGTGCCGCAGTGAGATCACCGCGATAAAGGTCCTCGCTTCCAATAATCCCGATGTCGACATTGCCGGACTTTTGGGCAAGGGCGATTAGATTCGCCATTTCTCTGTCGTTGGCGACAAGATCCTTGGAAAGCCAACAACCGATGGCGACCTGTAACCCCATCTGGCGTGCCCGCGTAGCGATTGCTGATGCCGTCGCGGTGTCGTAGACGTCGATGGCTCTTCCGGAACGCGATCGATGTGATCGAGACGCAAGCGTCTTGATATCAAAGGTCGTATATACTCGGATGAGCTTTGTGTAGGGACGGACCACCCCGATCAGACTTGTGAGCGTCTGGTCGGAGATCGGTCCGCTCGAGGGCGAACCGGTGATGTAAGGGCCGAAATCTAGCCCATCGAGCTGATAGCTGACGGGTGGTGTGACGGGGTTGGAATTTCCACCCCCACCACAACCGGCGAAGAACAGTGTGGCCAGCAGCGCTAGACCGATGCAGACGCTCTTCATAGTAACCTCCTGAGGGCTTGGTAGTCGGAATTTGTAATTCCAAGCCATCTTTGCCATCAGGAGTTTTGTTAATGTACGAAATTCCAATCATTGTAGTCTTATTTTTCATTTTGTCAAACGTATTACTCGTAAATAAACAGTTTTTTATGCAAAATGTTACAATATAAAAAAGCCGGTTTTTAATTATCAGCTTTATCTCAGCAATTATTAAGTAAGATAATATTATGCAAAGATACTTAGTTAAAATTGATCGTATAGCGGCTTGGGTACTACTCTGCGGAATGTTACTTTATTTTATTACTGGCTATGGCATGACTAAGGGGATTATTGATCCGGCTCTCGCCACCAAGCTTCACTTGAATTTCCTTACTTATATCGTCGCGATCGCTTTTATTATCCACACTTCTTATGCGATTCATCTAGCTTTCAAGCGCTGGCGGATCTGGAATGGCTTTTCGGCGACAATTCTTTTTCTTGTCTACCTGTCATTAATTTTTGGCCTTATTTATGTCGATAAATATTATGGTAAGACAGACGACGAGGAATCTGTGACACAAAATGTCGAATCTACTAAAAAAACCGCATCATCGACTTCAAATAATGTTACGACTCAATCTGAATCCACTAGTCAGACGACTACAAGCTCTGTGGTCAAGACTTTTACTTTGTCCGAGCTTGCTAAATATAATGGTCAAAACGGCAATCCGGCTTATGTTGCTGTCGACGGTCAAGTCTATGATCTCACTAGTGTATTCGAAAATGGTAAACATTTTTCACACTATGCCGGCAAAGAACTAACCAATGCTTTCTATAGCTACCATGCCAAAATAGTCCTCGCAAAGTATCCTATAGTCGGGACACTAGCTAAATAAACTCTCAAGATCAAAAAGCCCCGTTTTTTGCGGGGCTTTTTGATTGGATGCCTAGAAAATTAAATCTGCTACGTAATCGATATCTTTGTCGCCTCGACCGGACAGATTGACCACGATCATTTTATCTTTTGGCAGTTTTGCCGCTAATTTCATTGCATAAGCAACAGCATGGGCACTCTCTAATGCTGGAATGATGCCCTCAATTTTTGTCAGACTTTGAAATGCCTCAAGTGCTTCTTTGTCGCTAGCGGTTTCGTATTTGACTCGCCCAGACTCCTTGAGATCAGAGTGTTCGGGTCCGACACCGGGATAGTCAAGTCCTGAGGCGATAGAGTGAACCGGCAGTGGCTCGCCCTTTTCGTCTTGCAAAAGATATGTGAACATTCCATGAAGTGTGCCTGGCTTACCCAGTGTCAGTGTTGCCGCATTTTCGCCTGGCTTGAAGCTTTTGCCGCTGGGCTCGACACCGATCAAAGTTACTTTCTCATCGATAAATTCTTGGAAAATTCCAATTGCGTTTGAGCCGCCACCAATACAGGCGACAACGTAATCGGGTAACTTGCCTTCCGCTTCCAATATTTGTTTCTTGGCCTCTAAGCCAACAATTGACTGAAAATAGCGCACGATTTCAGGATATGGATAAGGTCCGACAACTGAGCCAATACCGAAGAAAGTGGTTTTGTACTCTTTGATGTATGTCATGAAAGCACTATCGACAGCATCTTTAAGACAACGCCCGCCTTGTTTAACTGGGACAACTTTGGCGCCAAGCAGTTTCATTCTAATAACGTTCGGATGTTGTTTCTCGATATCGATTTCGCCCATATGGACCTCACATTCGAGTCCAGTCAGTGCTGCGGCTGTCGCCAGAGCAACACCGTGTTGGCCGGCACCGGTCTCAGCTAGTAGCTTCTTTTTGCCCATGCGCTTGGCCAGCAGTGCTTCGCCGATGGTATGATTGATCTTGTGGGCGCCAGTGTGATTGAGGTCTTCACGTTTGAGATAAATCTTGGCTCCTCCAATCTTTTCGGTCAAATTCTTAGCGAGATATAGTGAAGATGGCCGACCAACATAGTTTTTCATAAGATCAAGATATTCGTCTCGAAATTTTGGATCATTGACTGCATCTTCAAATGCACGAGCAACATCGTCCAGGGCAGGCTTGAGCTCTGGCGGCACAAATTGCCCGCCAAATTTTCCAAAATAGCCCTCTTTTGATAATTCAAATTTTTTCATAATAATTCCTTTATATAATTTAAAAACTAAAAATACGCGAGTTGCTTCGCCAGAAATTGTTTCCTCTATTTTTGAATAAATAATTTTTCATATACAAAAAAATGTCCTTTCGGGCAATAATATCTAGGTTCTATTTTTTTTATATCAAAATTACTGCCCGAGTTTGCTGGCAGTCCACCAATTCAAATTTTGACTTAATTTGATCATTTCCTCTTTTTTATATCATACTACGGCCAGAAATTAAATATCGATGTTGCTTTTATTCTCCTTCTGGAAGTGTTAATTTATAGAAAAGTAAATTAAATTTGTAAGGGAAAAAATGAACGAAGAAATAACCTCAGTTCCGCCAGAGATAGCGGAGGCACCGATCAAAAAGCAACTTACTTTTGACATGATAGTCGATCCCGAGACACTGGTCGAGCTCATTGACGATAGTGACGCTTTAAAATTTGTCATTGATAATACTGGTGTTGTTCATATGACTTATCAGATTCCCCACTCTATACTTCGCATGAGACATGGTACGCCTGTTCTCGAAGGAACTGTCAGACTTTCACGTGGTGAAATAATTGCCGACGTGAGAGACTATAATGAAGGAATAGTTGAGCAATATGGAGATAGCATCGAAGATCTTAATGCTCAGATTGTAAAATTTATCAAAGAATACATTGCGGACGTCCCTCGAGATGAAGATTGGGAAAGGAGATAATGGCTCATCGACTTTATGAAATTTCGCTCAAAGCAATAATTAAAAATCCTCAAGGGGAAGCCTTGATTCTTCTGGAAAATGGCCAGACCAAAGGATTCTATGATTTTCCCGGTGGCCGGATTGAAGAAGGGGAGGAGCATCTTGAATTCTCAGACATTCTTTCTAGAGAAATCTTGGAAGAGATTGGTGATATTAAATTTAATATCACCAAAAAGCCCTGTGCCGTTGGTCGTCATACTTATATAAAGGACGGTGTCGTGACTAAGCATCTGATCTGGATATTTTTCGAGGCCAAATATTTAGAAGGCGATATCAAAATTTCTAATGAACATGATGACTATAAATGGGTCAAGCTTGAAGAAATAGAGCTCGAAAAATATTTTACACGCGGCTCATTGGACGGGATCAAAAATTATTTAGGGAAATAACAATATGACCGAAGAAGAAACAGCAATTGTTGACGATGAACAAGCGGAATCTGTCTCTGCACAGGACGGGGCACAAACTGAAGCCCCTAAAGATGCGCCGGGTCAAGAGATAACAAACCCCGAACAAATCAGAGAAACTCTCGATAGGATTTATGGTCAGTTTTATCTGATTGTTCACCAAACTGCTGGCGATACAGCTCAGAATATTGTGACAAGCGGTGACTATTTCCACGGACCGCTTAATGGTACTGCTTTGATGCAGTCGCCCGAGACTATTATGAGTGTCTTGCCCGAGCTTGACTCCGACAATCCCACTTACGGCACGACTCACAAAGGTGCTGACGGTGCGGTGGTGATGGCTTTCCCAAGGAGTATTATCGATAAACAAATTGAAGATGGAGTTATTCCTAAAGTTCAGGGCATGAACACTATCGATGACACTCTGATCGATCTATATTCAAGTGGATTGCTGGATGAGATCGGCTTACCCAACAATTTGATCGTTGGCCACTATTCTGGTGGCAAATTTAATCTCAACCCAAATGTTAATTTCGAAATTCCCCAGTCTTGGCAAGAAGTAGATTATACTAGTGAATAAGGAATAAAAATGTCAAAAGTTGACGAAAATATTTTAACTCAAGCACACAAGAAATCATTTAGAAATCGAAAAGAAATCGAGACAGGTAAAAAAGCAGGATGTTTTTATTGTTTGAAAATTTTCCCAATCGCTGATATCACTGAATGGGTTGATGATGGCCAGACTCCGCTCTGTCCGTACTGTGGAATCGATTCTGTATTGAGTGACAAATCTGGATACAAATTGGATGAGGATTTTTTGAGACAAATGAGAGTCCACTTTTTCGAAGCATAAATTCAAGTAAATCAAATGGCAAAAAAGAAAAAGTCTAATAAATCAAAATAAGGACATAATGGATTTTGGGCAGGAATCAATCAAAGTAAGAAAAAGTATGAATGTATTGCGAGTCATGCCGAATGTTGATCTTAAGACTCGGGATGATCTTTCAACCTATTACACCCCTGGCATTGCCGCTGTCTCTAGAGCGATTGCCAAGGACAAGAACAAGGTCTTCGACTTAACGATCAAGCGCAATAGCGTCGCTGTTGTCTCTGACGGCTCAGCCGTCTTGGGGCTTGGCAATATTGGACCGGAGGCGGCATTGCCGGTAATGGAAGGGAAGTCACTGCTCTTTTCAGAGTTTGCTGGTATCGATGCTTTCCCGATCTGTCTGGCAACACAGGACTCAGCCGAGATTATCAATATTGTTCGCAACATCGCACCATCTTTTGGCGGTATCAATCTTGAAGATATTTCTGCTCCGCGCTGTTTTGAGATCGAGGAAAGTCTGCAAGATCTCGGTATTCCGGTCATGCACGACGATCAGCACGGCACGGCTGTCGTCGTCCTGGCGGGTCTCATTAATGCCCTCAAGGTTGTCGGAAAGAAAATAAGTGAGGTTAAAATTGTTATTTCTGGTGCCGGCGCGGCCGGTACAGCCGTGGCTAATATTATTCTCGAATACTCCGAGCAAAAAGCGAACATTGTCGTTGTTGATCGCCAAGGAGCCATTGCTCTTAGTCGCCCCGATATGACTGCGGAAAAATTGAAGTTAGCTCAGATGACCAAAAATAAAAAGAGCGGGACATTGGCGCAAGTAATTAACAGTGCTGATGTTTTTATTGGTGTCTCAGCACCAAATATTTTGACTAAAGAGATGGTTGAGTCGATGAGCAAGGACGCGATCGTCTTTGCCATGGCCAATCCAGTGCCGGAGATTGATCCAGCACTAGCCAAAGAAGCGGGCGCCAAAGTTATCGCGACTGGGCGATCTGATTTCCCAAACCAGATAAATAATGTTTTGGCTTTCCCGGGGATATTTCGCGGGGCACTTGATGCTAGAGCGACTCGGATTACGCCGGCGATGCTTCGAGCGGCGGCGTTAGCACTAGCAAATTATGTCAAGAATCCAAGTATTGAAAATATTATTCCAAGTCCCCTCGATCGAGGCGTGGTCAAGGCAGTCTCTGACGCAGTCAAATCTGCTGTATAAATTTTTTTTATTTAATTTTAAGACAATACAATATACAAAAAAGGATTACTGAGAGTAGTCTTTTTTTGTATGTGAATATCTGCATTTCGACTATTGATAGCGAGTGATATCCTTAATATTAAGGAGGGCTGTGCGATGCTTGATATTTACGCACTTGCCGCTGATCATATCTGCTTACAGCGGGTGAACGGCAAACTCTGCATGCTCCATTGTGCAATAGCTAGAAATAGCGATGTCGCGGTGGAAATACTTCAAAATGGTCGTTGCCTTGGGGCAATAGATCAGTCTGGAATGAATTCTCTTCATGTTGCCGCTCGTCACGGCCACGAAGAAGTGCTTGCTCGACTGCTCGATTCTGGTCTGCGAGTTGATGATATCGATTCCAATGGCAATCAGCCCCTTTTCCTGGCGGCGATGGGTGGACACACTAGCTGCTTCGAAATGTTGCTTCGGGCTGGTGCCGATGTCAATCACGCCAATAATGGTGGTTGGCAGGTCTGCCACGTTGTGGCGGCCTACAACAGGGTCGATATTCTGAATCGCTTGATAGACCTGTCCTATGAACGTTATGTCGAGTTCGACTCACCAAACGAAAAGGGCATGACGCCCTTTGAGCTCGCGGAGCTCGGAATTGCCAAAGAGGCAATGCGACTTCTCTCTGATCTTTTCTTTATTCAAGAAAGGTATCGTGATCGAGGAATGCTACTGGCGGCTTAGTCGCCAAGCGAGTTACAAACAGGATGAAGTTTTTCACCTGCCGTGGTTCAACCCACGGCAGAGGTGTCTAGAATATGATATTATTTAAACAAATATGACAAACAAAACATCAAAAAATAGCAAAGAGGGCAAAGGGTTAATTGAGCTGATGATTCGCAATGAGGAGCTTTTTGCTAAGCTCTATCAGAAATACTCACTTCTTTATGAGGATGTGCGCGATTTCTGGCTTCATCTAGCCGAGGAAGAGCGACGTCATGCCGAATGGCTGGAAGTATTACTCAAAAGTCGAGATGTTTTCTCGGTCCGACTCGATCTCTTGCCACATGAATCGGTCAGATTGATTGGCGATGATATCCAGGTGGAAATCGACTCTAAGATATTTCTGCCGCTCAAGGAGTCATTAGTAAATTCTTTGCGATTTGAGAGATCATTCTTTGAGAAAAATTATTTTGATTTCATTACTATCGAGAGCGCCAGTGTCCGTCGGGTGATCGAGGACCTAAAGCGCGAGACGGCAGAACATATCAGAAGTGTCGAAAAAGAGCTCGAAAAGATCGGGGCATAAATTAAGGAAAAATATGGTAGAACAAGAAAATGAGGTGATTGAACGGTCAGAAATGAGCGATATTGATTTTGCTGATCAACTTATTGGGCATATCGTTCATCCATGCGGTCTTGAGGCTGAAGGCAGAGAAGTGGCCAATTTGCGATTATTTTATCTTCGAGAAGCGAAGAGGGCTCTTGAGACATTTACAGATATTGAAGCAAAAACAAAACTTCAAGATGCTATTCAGCTTTGGGGAAGGTTCGCAGGCGAAGAGAAATCATAATTAAGTGGAATTAGAAATGTTCAATAAGCTTACACCTTCTCAAGAAGACATAATATTGGGCAGGGGAACTGAGCCACCATTTTCCGGAGAGTACAACGATTCTTTCAAAGAAGGAATTTATGTTTGTGCTAGGTGCAACAACCCATTGTACAGTTCTGCGGCAAAGTTTAAGTCTGGCTGTGGTTGGCCTGCATTTGATGATGAATTTAAGGGCGCAATTAATCATGTGCCTGATGCTGATGGTCTTCGGACGGAAATCGTTTGTGCCAAATGCGGCGGCCATTTAGGTCATGTTTTCGAGGGCGAAAACTTAACTCCAAAAAATATCAGACATTGCGTCAACTCTTTGTCGATAAAATTTGTCTCGAAGGAGAAAAATGACTAAGACTGCAATTTTTGCCTCCGGTTGTTTCTGGGGGACTCAGTATTATCTAGATAAAGTTGATGGAGTGATTGAGACAACTGTTGGATATATCGGTGGAGAAAAGTCAAATCCTACTTATGAGGAGGTATCTACTGGCGAGACTGGCCATGTTGAAGCTGTCAAAGTTGAATATGATCCAGAGAAAATAAGTTATCGTGATCTTGCTAAAATGTTTTTTGAAACTCACGATCCGACGCAAGTGGGCGGACAAGGTCCCGATATTGGTTCTCAATATCAGTCGAAGATTTTCTATGTTGATGAAGATGAGAAAAGAATTGCCGAAGAACTGATCGGGATCCTGGAGGAAAAAGGCATGAGAATAGCTACTAAAGTAGAGCCAGCTACTGAATTTTTTACCGCAGAAGATCATCATCAAGATTACTATGCTAATAATGGCCAAACGCCATATTGCCATATTTACAGAAAATTATTCTAACTTATTTTCCGCTTGAGACTTTGACTTTGGCTGGACGGATGACTTCGTCGCCGAAGGCATAGCCCGAGAGGATCTCTTCGACAATTTCGTTTTCTGGTTTATCACTCTCGATATGTTCAATCGCTTCGTGAGACTTGGGATCAAATTGGGTTCCGATGGTTTCGATTCTATGCAAGCCCTCATTCTCCAAAATATTCTCAAGCTGTTTTTCGATCTGTTTGATGCCGATTGTCCAATTGTTCGCCTCTAATTCTGCGGGGACATGTTTAGCGGCGAGCTGAAAATTATCGAGGACTGGTAATATCTCCATCATTAGGTCTTCGTTGGCCAATTTTATCAGTCTCTGCTTATCCATTTCGCTCTGTCGGCGATAATTTTGAAAGTCAGCCTGATTTCTTTGCAACGCGATGGTGAGATCAGCAATTTTTTGCTCGATTTCAGATATCCCGGAATCAAGCGTTTTTTCTTCTTTTTTGATTTTCCTATCTTTCATAATTTTTCCTACTAATTTTGCGCTTATGATATTATAATATCAATTCATTTTCAATATTAGTATGCCTTCACTGGCCAAAAAATTAGGCAATCTGTTTTTACCCTACAGGATATTCACAGTTCTTGCCCTTTTCTTTTTGACTGGTACTTTGATTGCCTCATTTGTAAATGTCAATTTTACAGTCTCGTGGCCTATATTTGTTTTAACTATTCTTGTCCTGTTATTTTTCGCATTTATTAGCGTATTATTTCGCGAAAATGTATTTATCTTAGTTTCTTTTGCCTTAATTTTTCTCTATCTTGGACTCGGTTATTATTCTTTCTTCGATACTAGAGCCAAGACAGTTTACGATTATGGTCAAGAAATCACGATTGAAGGCAAGATTGCTAAGCGGCCAGACGCAGACTACAAATCGCAGAAATTTGTTCTTGAATTTAAAAATTCCGAGACAGGCAAGAAAAATTATATTCTGATCAAAACTGCTCATTTTCCGGAACATCGATTCGGCGATCAACTGAATGTACGCGGCGTCGTCAAGAAGCCGGAAAATTTCTCTGATTTTGACTATGCCGGCTATCTCAAGCGTTCCTTGGTCTTTGGAATTATTGAAAATCCCTCGATCACTTATCTGGGCGAGAGTCGAAATATCGGCGATATGTTCATGAGTAGCCTTTACTACGTATCTTCTTCGTTTGAAGACTCAATCAATAAGATTATGCCAGAGCCACAGGCTTCACTTGCCGCTGGAATATTACTGGGTGTGAAGCGGAATATTCCAGACAGCATTATGGAAAACCTTAACAAGGCAGGGCTCACTCATATTATTGCGCTATCTGGCTTTAATGTTACGATCATTGTGGCTATTATTTCTAGTCTTCTTGTCGGAGTAGTTGGCCGCAGAAAAACTTTTTATCTTGGTTCGGCTCTAGTCATTATTTTTGTCTTAATGACTGGTGCTTCGGCGAGTATCGTCAGGGCGGCAATATTTTCGCTTCTGGTTCTCTTTGGTATGACACTGGGTCGGAGAGCGGACAAGACCAATCTCTTACTTCTAGCCGGCGTGATCATGGTTGCTTTCAATCCATATGTTATTCGCTATGATATTGGTTTTCAGCTCTCATTCTTAGCTTTTGCCGGACTCATCTACTTTTCACCTCTAATTAATTTACTTTTTGTAAAAATGAAAACAAAAAATATCAGCGAGAGCGTGAAATTAATATTTGCTGAAACATTTGGTGCTCAGATTGCAGTCTCTCCTCTTATTTGGCTCTATTTCGGCCGATTTTCTCTTATTGCACCAGTTGCTAATTTGCTTGTTTTGCCCGTTGTGCCCCTATCTATGGGTCTAATTTTCCTAACTGGAATTTTGGGCATTATTTATTACCCTCTTGGCCAGATCGGTAGTCTGATCTTGTGGCCGATTCTTGAATATATTATTAAGGAAGCTGAAATTCTGGCCAAATTGCCACTTTCATCAATATCAAAATGAAATTTCTGACAAAATTTATAATTACCTGTCTAGTCCTCCTTATTTTTAGTATCACATATCGGGTTGTCCAGAGTCCGACGGACAAGAATTCAGTCGACCTCTACTTTTTCGACGTTGATCAGGGCGATGCCGCCCTGATCCAAAAAGATCATTATCAGATACTAATTGACGGTGGACCAGACGACAAGGTTCTTTCTGAGATTGGTAGTGCTATGCCCTTGGGTGATAAATTGATCGAAAAAATAATTCTGACTCATCCGCATGCGGATCACATTACTGGGCTCAATCAGGTTTTGGCGCGCTATGAAGTTGGCGAAATTGTCAGTACGGCGGTGCTTTCATCGTCAAATCAATACCTGGAGTTTTTGAGTAAAATCAAAGATTTGGACAAAACGATTACTATTCCGGGGATTGGTCAAGAAGACAAAGTATTCGACAACGGCGTTATCGAGTATTTTTGGCCCGGTGATAATTTTCTTCAAAAAGAATCAGACAATCTTAATAATTCCTCTCTTGTTTTTCGTTTTTGTTATTTTGAGAAATGTACACTTTTCATGGGAGACTTAGAGATCGATGGTCAAGCCGAGATGTTTAGCGCAAATGAAAGCCGACTTAATGATTTTAAGTCTAATACAATTAAAGTTTCTCATCATGGCTCAAAGAATGGTGGTAACAGCCTGCTTTATGAAATTGTCGCACCCCAAAAAGCAATAATCTCTGCCGGGCGCGATAATCAGTATGGACATCCGAGTGCTGAGACTTTAGAATTGCTCAAAAGTTTAAATATTGAGATATTACGTACCGACAAAGACAAAACTATTAACATTCGTTTGTAAGTTTTAATATTTTTTTGATACAATTATCATTAATAAATTAATCAGTGGGAGGGAAAATGCGTGTAATGAGTATCATCGGCATTCTGTTGGCCGCGCTTGGTCTGTACTTTGGTTTATCTTTTATGGTTGCTGGTCTTTCTGATACAGAGATTGGATTGGGCTTTATCACATTCTGTCTCAACGGTTATTTTCTGGCTCTTAGCATTGTCGGTGTAATAAAGACAAAGAAGCGATAAGATCTATATTTTTTTAGACACGCAATTTTTCTTCGTGTCTATTTTCGCGTATGTTCGAAATTTATTTATTGAAAAATGAGCACGATTGATCTATACTCTACGGGAATAAATATGAGGTTTTCTTATGTCAGGACATAGCAAATGGGCGACAACTAAACACAAAAAAGGTGTCATCGACGCCAAAAGATCTAAAGTTTTCACTAAAGTGGCCAAGGTTATCACTGTGGCGGCCAGAGATGGTAAGTCGGGTGATCCGACAATGAATCCATCGCTTCGCATCGCCATTGATAATGCTAAGGCAGTTAGTATGCCAAAGGATAATATCGATCGAGCGATCAAGCGAGGACTTGGCGGACTCGATGGCGGCGCACAGCTTGAAGAAATCACCTATGAGGCTTATGGTCCTAATGGTGTTGCTATGCTGATCGAGTGCTTGACCGACAACAAAAATAGAGCTCTGGGAGAGTTAAAAGCAGTTTTGAACAAAGCCGGTGGCTCTATTGCTAGTACCGGTAGTGTCTCTTATCAATTCTCCAAAGTTGGCCAGATTATCATTGACGAAAATACCAATTCTTTCAAAGGAGAGGATATCGAAATGGTAATTATTGATTCTGGTGCCAGTGATTTTTCGAAGGAAGATAATTTATACATTGTAACTTGTCCGTTTACTGAATTGATTTCAGTCAAGAAAAAAATAGAAGAGGCCTCAATTGTTATTGACACTGCTGAAGCTGTTCAGATTCCAAATATCTATGTTGATGTGCCCGAAGAAAAAAAACCTTTAATCGAGAAAATTCTCGAGAATCTTGATGATCTTGATGATGTGAACAGTGTCTACTCAAATGCTAATATCTAATGCAGATAAAAAGTATCAAAATCCTGGGCATTGACCCCGGCACGACGATCATGGGCTGGGGAATTGTCGAGAAAAGTGGCAGCAAGATCAGCCCGATCTCATATGGTTGTATCCGCTCATCTTCGACTTCGAGTCGGGACGAGAGACTTCTTAATATTTTTGAAACATTAAATGATATAATTAAAAAAGAGGCTCCAGACGAAGTAGCAATCGAAGAGCTGTTTTTCTTTAAGAATCAAAAGACGGTCATTTCTGTCGCTGAAGCACGTGGGGTAGCTATTCTAGCTGCCAAGAAGTCAGGCCTAAAATTCTTCGAGTATACACCACTTCAGATCAAGCAAGCGCTGACTGGCTATGGGCGGGCCGACAAAGCCCAAATACAAGAGATGGTTAGAGTTCATTGTAAATTAAAAGAATGTCCCAAGCCTGACGACGCGGCTGATGCCTTGGCGATTGCGCTTTGTCATGCCCAGACCAATCAAAAATTAACGAAATAATTTTCAAAAATATCGGAGGAGATATGCCAGAGCTAAGACAAAATATTATTACCGGCGACTGGGTTGTGATCGCGCCCGAAAGAGCCAAAAGGCCTCAAGATTTTGTGACACCAAAAAGCGTTAAGGTTTCGGATGTTAAAAATTGTCCCTTTTGTGTCGGTTCTGATGGCTATAAGAAGAATATCCATGCGATTGAAGAAAAAACTAAGGATATCTATGTCATAGAGAATAAGTTCCCAGCATTTGTCGAGGACGAGAGTAAGAAATGTGTTCGAAGCTTTTATCCGGAAAATGGATTTTATCGGGCTCGTGCATCTGTCGGTGACCATGAAGTTATAGTCGTCAAGGATCATAAACAAAAGCTTGTTGATTTCGACAAAAAATTGATGACGGAATTGTTTGAAGTTATTCGGGACAGATATATCTGGATGAAGGAAAATACTAAAGTTGTTTCAATTATGCCGATTTACAACAACGGCCCGGAGGCGGCGGCATCAATCGACCATCCACATGCCCAGATTTTTGCTTCAGGCATCATTTCCAACACGGTTGGCCGAGAGATCGCAGGCTCAGATCAATATTATGGGGTCAATGGGGCTTGTATCTATTGCGATATTATCAAACACGAATTGCACGAAAAAATCAGAGTGATTTATGAAAATGAAAGATTTATCGCCTTAGAGTTTTATGCTGCTCGTTTTCCCTTCGAAACTTGGATCATGCCCAAGGCTCACGAGAGCCAATTTGAGCTTACAAGCAAGAAAAATATGGAATTATTCGCTGACGCCGCTGTCCACACATTCCATATGCTTGATCGTACGCTTGACAATCCACCTCTAAACTTTTATATTCATACCCTACCGGTTATTCATGAAGAGTCAGCCTCATACCATTGGCACATGGAAATTGTTCCCCGTGTCTCTAATTTTGGCGGATTCGAGCTTGGTAGTGATGTAATTATCAATGTCATGGCCCCGGAAGAGGCGGCTGAATATTTAAAGGGAAAATAGAATGGAAGATTTGAATCAAAAAAAATGCATCCGTATAGCAATGATCAGTACAACTTCTGATCCACTTGCTCCGGTTGGCGGTCGTCAGGCTGGTGGAGCTTCAATTTATATTTATGAATTAGCAAGAATGCTGAGTCGTAACAATATTCATGTTGACGTTTATACGCGCTGGGATAATCGGGGAGCGGCTCAGATAGTTCGCTTTGCCAAAAGAGCCAGATTGATCAGAATAAAAGCCGGACCAAGACATTTTATTCCTCAGGAAAGCTTAGAATCTTATACTCCGGAATTCTTGGAACATTTCTTGGCTTTTATGCGCGAAAATAAATTGAAATACAATCTTGTCCATAGTCATCAATATATGTCTGGTCGTATCGGAGTTCAATTAAAAGAGATACTAAAAATTCCTCTTGTTCATACTTTTCATTCTCTCGGAAAAGTCAAAGAGCAAGCCAAGATTAGTCACAACATTCCCTTTGAACGTTTCGAAATAGAGAAAATGATTATGACCAAAGCTGACGCCATGGTTGCGACTTCTCCTTACGAAAAAGTTAATGCCATAAAAGCCTATAGTGTCATTGGCGAAAATATTTATGTCATTCCAACAGGTTTCAATCTCAAAAGGTTTTCTCATCTCGACAAATCTCTAGTTCGTAAAAGACTGAATATTAATCCAAACGAACATGTGATTGTTTTTGCGGCTAGGATGGATGAAAATAAGGGCGGTTTGACGCTTCTAAAAACAGTTAAATGGCTTAAAACCTATCACAAAAAAATATATGACGATCTGATGGTCTTCATGTTTACGGGAGATCCCAGAAAAACCAGGAAAAAAGACAATCTTGAGTCAGGCTTTAAAAAGAAGTTGGTCAAGGGAATTGCAGATTTTGAAATCGGCGATCATGTCAAGCTTCATTCGGCTATCGAGCAAAACGAATTACATCGATACTATGGCGCGGCGGATATTGTCATTATGCCTTCATATTATGAGGGTCTGCCATTGGTGTCGATTGAAGCAATGGCAACCGGCACTCCAGTGGTTGCTTCGAAAGTTGGTGGTTTGCAGTGGGCGGTTCAAGAAGGAATTACCGGTTTACATGCTAAAGCTGGGAACGAAAAAGATTTTGGGCAGAAAGTGGTCTATCTTTTGAAACATCCAAAAGTAATCCAAAGAATGGCAGAAAACTCTTATATTATGGCTCGCCAAAGTTATAGTTGGGACATTATTACGGAAAAAATGATAGGAATTTACAATAATCTTACAAGGAAAGAATAATGAAAATCGGAATTTTTACCACCGGTTTTTTTGCCGTTAATAAAGAGACGGTTAAGGCAACAGAACATTTTGCATATAACTTAGCAACAGATCTTTCTGATCGCAAAAACAGTGTTTGGGTTTTTGGAGCCAAAGGATCACAGGGAAATTTTAATGTTGTATATCCTAAAGCAAGTGAGCGTCAGCTTGGCGAAGTTAAAACTTTACACGAGTACGATTGTTATGTTGCTCAAAATTTTTGTGATTTTGTTGATTTCTGCAACAAGGAAAAGATTGATATCATACACGAACAGTCATCAGAACTTCCAGTTACGCTGGCACGTTATGCTAATATGCCAGTTGTGTGTACTCTTCATGGTGATAGGCCAGACTCTGTGCTTAATAGTTTTTATGAAAATTGTGTTAATGTGTCTTATATTTCCCCAAGTAAGTCAGTTATAAAAAATTCTCCAGTTTTGGAAGTTTCAACAGTAATACCTCATGGAATTAATATTAAAAAATCTATTTTTAACAACGAACCAGAAGATTTTTTCATTTCAATCGGACGAATGATTCCAGAAAAGGGGCATATTGATGCAATTGAGGCATCCAGAAGGGCAAATAAAAGTATTGTTGTAGCTGGTTATCCGATCGATAATCCCGAAAGTCAAAAATATTTTTTGGATGTCCAGAACAAGTCTGAATCATATGAAAAATCTAGATTCATAGGAAAAGTTTCTAGGCAAGATGTTTCTGGCCTTATATCGAGAGCAAAAGCCTTGGTTATGCCTATTAAATGGGATGAGCCGTTTGGCCTTGTAATCATTGAGGCAATGGCGGTCGGAACACCGGTTATTGCATATGACAGGGGAGCCGCGAGAGAAATAATCGAAGATGGAAAAACCGGTTTCATTATTCCGCCAGATGATATTGATAAATTTGCAGAAGCTATGGGGAAAATTGACACTATAGATAGAGGCTACTGTCGTAAGCACGTAGAGAATAATTTTAACATTGAGAAAATGGTAGATAGTTATGAGCGATATTTCCAAAAAATTATCGGAAAATAGAGATCTAATATTTGAGCATCTTGATTTTCGCTTGAAGTCAAAAATAAGAGAAGATGATCTTAAGGGTATCTATAGCGGAGAAATTTCTGGAGTTCGCTATCTTCTAAAGATTGGTTCAGTCGAAACTTCTGAGAGTAAATTTAAGAGAGAATTGGATGTCGATGCTTTGCTGTCGATGGATATTGGTGATTCGAAAAAAAAGTTTTTGAAGAATCAAGTGATATCTTCCGGCAAAATAAATAATTATTCTTGGCTTCTGAGACAATTTCTAGGTGGCAAATCATTATCCCATGTTCCTGATCCGAATGAAGAACTTTTTTATCATCCTGTCGATAAGGATTTTGTGGATAGAGAGAAAGAGCTAGCGGGCCCAATCGTTGATAATATTTTAGCTCTACAAAATATCAAAGTTTTGAAGGATTTTGATTCCATTTTTATCCAAAGATTTCCAAGAAAATTCTCTAATCATGAGCTTGAAAAGCTTGGCTCTTATTTCAATCTCAAGTTAGAGTCATCTGATTTCCTGGCCACAATTCCAAAAGATTATTACAGCGCTGACAACATGAAGTTGTGTACTGGTGACCTAGCACCAACAAATATTATTGTCGACGAAGATAAAGTTTTTTTTACTGACTTCGAGTGGCTTTGCGTCGAAAACACTACTGTCGATATCGCATATCTTTGGTTGTTTATGTGGCGTTATCCAATTTGGCAAAAATCTTTATATCATCAATACTTTGATAAAAATGAAGAAGAAGCCGTGTTTTTCTGGTACAGTATTTTTAGAATAATAATATTCTGGTTTATAAATTTATCAGAACTAAAAGACGGTCGAGACAGAAAAAAAATAGTCAAAGATCATATCTGGACCAGGTATTTGATTTCAATAATTAATAACAATCAAAATGATCTCATATCTTAAAGGAAAAGTTGTTTTATTTAGATGGGGACTGATTATTTTGGATGTTAATGGTGTTGGTTACAAAGTTTGCGTCAATCCTCAGATAAATATTAAAAATAATATTATTGATACCAAAGAAGATGTTGAATTATTTGTCTATGAAAATATTCGCGAAGATACTGATGATCTCTACGGCTTTTTGACCTATCAGGAGCTTGAGCTTTTTGAAAAGCTTATCTCGGTCAACGGGGTCGGGCCCAAAGCTGGAATAAACATTATGAGCTCGGGCAAACCGGAAGCGATAATTTCGGCTATCCTCTCTGACAATCTCGGTTTTTTCACCGCTGTGTCCGGAATTGGCAAGAAAGCCGCAGCTAAAATTATATTAGAACTGAAGTC
>CAYOQP010000006.1:148-11157 GCA_964406145.1 uncultured Candidatus Saccharibacteria bacterium | reverse complement strand
GGACAATTTGATCAATCAAATGATGTTATCGATGCACTTGAGGCTCTTGGCTACAAGAAACAGGAGTTGACGACAATTTTATCTAAAATACCGAAAGAAATTGTTGCAACAGAAGACAAAATCAGATGGTGTCTAAAAAATCTTGGCAAATAGAGTTTGATCAGCGCTCTTATATTATGATAACCTGAAGCTACTCAAATCTAAAAATGACAAAAAAAGACGAAAATTTTGAAAACACTATTACCGAGGCTAGTTTCCAGGAGCAAGACGAATTTTTGGACGTGTCTTTGCGCCCGAAAAGATTAAAAGAATATGTTGGACAGAAGCAGATAAAGGATAATCTCTCGATCAGCATTGACGCTTCAAAGAAAAGACAGGAACCAGTTGAGCACATTCTTCTTTATGGTCCTCCAGGACTAGGCAAGACGACTTTGGCCAATATTATCGCCAATGAAGTAGGTGTCAATATTAAGACAACATCCGGCCCGGCGATTCAACGAGCAGGTGATCTCGTTTCGATTCTGACTAATCTCGAGGAGAGAGATGTTTTGTTTATCGATGAAATTCATCGTCTCAATCGCATTGTCGAAGAGGTGCTTTATTCTGCGATGGAAGATTTCGTCGTCGATCTTATGATCGGTAAGGGACCTTCGGCCAAATCAATGAGGCTCAATTTGCCGACATTTACTCTGATTGGTGCGACAACGAAATTTGGCTCGCTTTCGTCACCTCTGCGTGATCGTTTTGGTATCGTTCATCGCCTCGATTTCTATGATGAAGATGAGTTGGCTCTTATTATTGATCATTCAAGTAATATTTTATCCATCGAAATAGATAAGGCTGGAATTTCTGAAATTTCGAAAAGATCGCGTAAGACCCCGCGAATTGCCAACAGGATGCTCAAAAGAGTCAGGGACTTTGCGGAAGTAAAAAGAGATGGCATAATAAACAAAGAGATTGCCAAAGAGGCGATTGCCAATTTAAATGTTGATGATCTGGGGCTTGATAAGAACGATCGAGATTATCTTTTGACCTTGATTGAAAAATTTTCTGGTGGCCCCGTCGGTCTCGACACAATCGCAGCCGCTTTATCTGAGGACAAAGATACTATTGAAGATGTGATCGAGCCATATCTATTGCAACTTGGATTTATCAGTCGAACAAATAGGGGCAGAATCGCGACTCCAGCTGCTTACGACCATATGAAAATTGTGTGTAAGGACGAACAAAGTAAATTACTTTAACAATGGCAAAGAGTGTTAAAAAAATTTTGGTCCACACTTGCTGTATTGCTTGTGCGAGCCATGTTTTCTCGCTTCTTGAAAAGGCCGGATTCTCGCCCATAGCTTTTTTCTACAATCCAATGCTTGACGACGAGGAATATAAGAAGCGCTTTTCTGATTTTGAGAAGTATTGTCTGGAAAATAATGTAAAATTGATTGATTCTAGATACAATCATGATGAATTCGAAAAGCAGATCGAGCCATATCGTGATAAATTATCATTAAAATATATTAACGATAAAGATCGTTATCGAAGAAGGCGTTGTCATATTTGCAATTCTTTGATCATTCAAAAGACAGTCGAAAAAGCCAAAGAGGAAAAAATTAAATTTTTTACAACGACTTTATTGGCCTCTCCATATAAAGATCACGATGAAATATTAGAGATTTGCAACGAAAAGGGGCTGGATTATAGAGTCAGTGTCTATTACGAAGATTTTCGCAAAGGCTATTGGATGGGTCGAAACTACGCCAGAAATCATGAAATTTATATCCCAAGATATTGTGGTTGTCTAGAATCAATTAAAGAAAAAAGGTTGGAATAATGGATTACATTTCTTACATTGTTATATTCTATTCGGTTTTCCTTTTGGTGTTTTTGATTTTCAGTGTCGCTGGTATATATCATCTCTGGCGTTTTGGCTATGCCGGTGATTTGTCAAAATCAATGATCGCCGTCTATTCAATCATAGTTATCGGAATTATCATTTCTTCTATATTCTTGATCAGCATAAATATGGGGATAAGATGACCATAAAAGGCAAATATTTTCCTAGTCAGGAAAAAGAAGAAAAAGTATTTCTATTAATCAGAAAACACTGGTTTAACTATGTTGTTTTCTTTTTCGTCGCATCGCTCACTTTATTACCAGTAATCGGCCTAGTCGTCTATCTGAATCTATCTTCAGTGGCTGTTTCTGCTGATACAACAATAATTCTTATTATCTTGATAAGCGCATATTTGTTGCTTTTGATGGGCGTCGAGCTTTTCGGTTTTGTTGATTATTACCTCGATGTTTATATTGTTACCGATAGAAGAATCGTCGACATTTCTCAAAAAGGTTTCTTTCGTCGAGAAATATCGGAATTACATTTAAGGCAGGTTCAGGATGTTAGTGCTCATGTCCAAGGAGTTTTTGAGACGATTCTGCATTTTGGCGATGTCTTTATTCAGACGGCTGGCGAGCGTGAAAACTTTATTTTCCAATCAATTCCTCATCCATATACAGTAGCCAAGCAAATAGTCGACCTTCATGAAAAACAGATTGGCAGAAAAAGCTCAACATCACTGAAAGGTTATAATGAGGAACAGCTAGAAAAAGGCATTTCTGTCAGCAACATCGAAAAGCAAGCCAAAAGCTTTTTGAATGACAAAGAATTGGCCGATAAGCCTGACCATGGCTTATATGTACTTAAGGGCTCATTTAATGAAAAAACAATTGAAAAAGACGATCAAAAGATCGAAAAAATATCAGATTCTAGCGAAGGAATAGAGCTTAAAGACGGGAAGGAAATCCAACTATAGTGGCCGAGATGAAACTTAGCGATTTTGATTACTCACTTCCAGAAGAACTAATAGCAACGAGACCTGTCAAAAATAGAGACGAGTCTAGGCTTTTGGTATTTGATAAAAACAAGAGCGAAATAGAAGATAAAAAGTTTACTGACGTATTGGAATATTTAAAACCTGGAGATGTTCTTGTTTTGAATGACTCTAAAGTATTTCCTGCAAGACTAGTCGGCGTCAAAAAGACTGGTGGTAGAGCGGAAATTTTGTTGAATCGAGAAGCAAAAGATGGCTGGCAGGCACTTAGTCGAGGACTTAAAGTTGATCAGGAAATATATTTTGAAACCAGTGATTTGATCGGCAAGGTGATAAAAAAAGAAGACAAAGAAATTCTGATCTCCTTCAATTTTACCGGAATAGATTTTTTTAACGAGTTAGAGAGGATAGGCAAGATTCCCTTGCCACCATACATCGAGAAAAATAGAAAAGAAAAAAATGATTGTGACGACAAAAAAAGATATCAGACTGTTTATGCAAAAAATGTTGGGAGTTGTGCCGCACCAACAGCCGGCTTGCATTTTACTGATAGCCTATTAGGGAAAATACGTCAAAAAGGGGTTGTTATTTGCGAGCTGACTCTTCATGTTGGTTTGGGAACTTTTTTGCCGATTGAAACAGAAAACATTAAACTTCATAAAATGCATCGAGAATATTTCTCAGTCCCGAAAGAAACATTAGATATAATTAAAAATGCCAAAGAAAATAATAAAAAGATTTTTGCAGTTGGCACAACAACGACCAGAGTCTTGGAGAGTGTTTTTGGAGATAAAAGATATGACTTGAACAAGGGAGATATTTCTGATTGGACGGAAATATTTATATATCCTGGTTATATATTTAATTGCATCGATGGATTAATAACTAATTTTCATTTGCCTAAATCATCACTGCTACTTCTGATATCTGCTTTTGCCACCAGGGAAAAAATTCTTAAGATTTATAACCATGCAATTGATAATAAATATCGCTTCTACTCATATGGTGACGCGATGCTAATAATATGATATATTCATACATGTTTTAAAAACAAAATGATTTATATAACTAAAAGTGAAGAAGAGACAGCAAAAATCGCTCAAGAAATCGCTCAAGAAGCAAAATTAGGCGATATTTTTGCTTTGAAGGGAGATCTTGGTAGCGGAAAAACAACTTTTACCAAATTCTTTGGCAAAAGTTTAGGTATAAAAGAGACTATCACTAGCCCCACTTTTTTGATTATGAAAACCTATCCGTTTCAGAGAAATGGAGAAGATGGCACTTTGGTTCATATTGATGCTTATCGTTTTGATCAAGACGAAGATGCTGAGTCTATTGGCTTGACGGAGCTGATTGAAGATAAAACAAATATTATTGTAGTTGAGTGGCCAGAAAAAGTCTGGAAATATCTAGATGGTAAGTCTCAAAAGATTGATTTTGAATATTTGGATGAAATAACAAGAAAGATCACAAAGGGGTAAGCATGCTTATTTATCTAAATACATCAATAGAAAAATCCACGATTAATTTGCTTGACAATGATGGCTCTTTGATTGAGAAAAAAGAGCTGTCTTCTAATTCAAATTTGACCGATGAATTGACTCCAAAAATAGATGAGCTTCTCTTGTTGCGAAGTGATTCTCTCAATGGTTTATTCATAAATACTGGCGAAAATTCCTATACCGGAACAAGAATTGGAATGACCGCAATCAACTTTTTAGGTTTGGCTTTTGACATACAACCTCTCGAAATCAAAAAAGAAGATGAAATTTATTTCTCGAAGTCCGGTAAATTTGTTAAACCAATTATGCCTTCTTATAAAAGTGCACCTTTTATCACCACAAAAAAGAGTAGACTCTAAGGTTGTTTTTTGCTAAAATTAACCTTGTTAATAAAAACAAGATGAGCTTCTTAAAACAAACAAAAAATAAAGATTTTGGAATAGCAAAAAAACCTTTTTATCAAAGACGTGGGTGGAAGGTCTTTTTTATTGTTCTCGCAGTCTTAATCGTCGGTTTATCTGCTTTGGCGGTCTATGCGATCAATTCTGGTTCAAAAATATTTGAAAAAGGAATCAGCGGCTCTTCTTTGATTAAGACCTTGACCGGCAAAGAGACGCTTAAGGGTGAGTCCGAAAATCGGATTAATGTTTTAGTCTTGGGAATGGGCGGTCCAAGCCATCCCGGTGGTTTTTTAACTGATTCATTGATGGTTGTGAGCATACGGCCAAAAGAAAAACAGATTGCGATGATTTCAATACCCAGGGATTTGTATGTTCCGATTGAGAATCATGGTCAGGGCAAAGTTAATTCTGCTTTCTATGATGGATATAACGATTACGCCTCAAAAAACTGTAATAAAAAGAACAAGGCCGATTGTCAAAAAAGTGCTATGTCAGCCGGAGCCGATCTTTCAAGCAAGACTATTTCATCGGCACTTGATTTGCCGATTCATTACTACGTCACAGTCGAATTTGAAGGATTTGAGAAAATTATCGATAGCCTTGGCGGAATAGATGTTAATGTCGATAAGGCAATCTACGACCCTCTTTTTCCAGCAGAAGACATGGAACATTACTCGCCATTTAAAATAAAAGCCGGTCTTCAGCATTTAGATGGTAAGACGGCATTAAAATATGCTCGTTCTCGTGAGACAACTTCAGACTTTGATAGAGCCGCCAGACAACAGAAGATTTTGCTTGCAGTTAAAGAAAAAATGGTTAAGGCTGATTTTTTGACAAATCCTAAGAAAATTTCAGATGTACTTTCAAGCCTGACCGATAGTCTTTTTACTAACTTCACTCTTAGTGAAATAAAAGTTTTAGCTGAAATGTCGAAAGATTTTAATTCTACTAATTCTGTTTCAAAAGTCTTTACCAACGGACCTGATGGCGAGCTTGTTGATTATAATGACGGGGTATACTATCTCAAACCAAAGACCGGTAATTTCAAAGAAATACAAAGAATTGTAAGAGAAATTTTCGACGCATTTTCTGCTACTCCTAAAAAGCAAACGATAAATATCGAGATATACAATGGATCGTCAAATTCTAAAGAATCTTTAAGTAAATTATCTGATGAACTTGAGCTTGATTCTAATAATTTCAATGTCACTGGAATATTTTCAAATAAAACTATTTCCAAAACTATAATCTATGACTATACTGGTGGTAGCAAAAGAGATGCTTTAAAATCTTTGGAAACAAAGTTTGGGGCAAAATCAATTGCGCAAGAGAAAACTTCGTCTGATGATGCCGATTTCTGCATCATCTTGGGTCAAGATTATAAATCCTCATAAAAATTATGGCTTTTCTGCACAACCAAACTCTTCGTAAGATTGTTTTAACTTGTATTTTGGCCTGGGGTTCCATTTCTTTCTATTTTGTGAATAGTCAAAGTCAGTTTCTGGTTAACACTCTCTTGATTGTATCTCTAATCGCCTTGTTAATTATTTGGCGAGAAGTTTCGGCAATTTTTATTTTAATATTTCTTTCTTTTCTTTCCGCTTACGCTTTCTACACATTTTTTCTTCAGTTTAATCTGCCGACATGGATATTGATGCTTTCTATCCTTGTAATTTTTGGTTATCTCTTTACCTATTTCGAGCAGAAAATAGGAATATTAAGCAATAAAAGATTAATTTATCTTGTGCTTTTTAGTCTTGTGATTTTGGAGATTTTTTTAATTCTTAGCTATTTTCTTGTCAATCCGATTTCCCAAAGTCTAATAATAGCTTCGGTTTGTTATCTTTTTGTTGGTTTTTGCTATACTATTCTAGCCAAACATACGGACAATAGTTTTCTGACTTATCTGATCGTGACCTTTTTGGTCATATTGGCAGTTTTTGCTACGTCGAACTGGGGCGGCCTTGTTTAGTTGGTATTCTTTTAATATAATATGAGCAAATTAAGATTGGAGAAAAGGTGAAAAAGATATTGTCTAGATTGACTGATTTTTGCAAAAAGACCGGTAAATACATTAAGAAAGTAACCAGTAATTGCTGTATTATTTTTGGCAGTTTCAAAAAATGGCTATCTGTATTGATTAAAACAAAATCTTTTTGCATTGTCTTTAAGTCTTTTGTTTACGTTGTATTTATTCTTGCTTTCATTCAAATATTTGTTGCTGTTGCCGTCTACGGCTTTAAAGAAGATATTGAAGTTGCTCCTCTTAATAGCACAGAGATTCCTCTACCAACGAAAGCCATGGAGGTTGTTGGTATGGTGATGCCGATTCCTGTAGCTTTGGCTAATTATGATTTTGTCACACTAAACGAATATCAAAGTGAGAAAGCCTATATTCATCATTTCTATGTTTCTACAAAACAAGATTCTGTTGATTTCAAGGTTATCGATGAACAAATACTCGAGCAATTAATTGAGAACAAAATCCTTAACTCGCAGGCCATACGTTATCGGGTTAATGTGGAAAAGAAAGATATAGACGAATCTATTAATAATATTGTTGTCCAAAATGGCGGACAGGATAAAGTTGAAAAGGTTTTGGAAGACTTATATGGGCTTTCACTTAAAGATTTTCGAAGATTGGTAAGGGTTCAAATATTGCGTGATAAAATTAACGATAAGGTTATTGCCAGAGTCGGTGCTCGTCATATACTAATAAGATTTGGAGACGGCGCAACTGAAGATCAAATAGAGGCAGCTAGGGTAAAGACATCCGGCATATTGACTGAAATTCAAAACGGACTTGACTTTGGTGAGGCTGCAAAGAAATATTCTGAAGACACAGGTAGTGCTGCTGATGGTGGATTATTGCAGCCCTTTGCTCAGGGTGAAATGGTTCAAGAATTTTCAGATACTGCTTTTAAAACAAATGTTGGCGAAATTTCACAACCAGTCAAAACTGAGTTTGGTTGGCACATTATAAAGGTTGAGTCAAAGACTGGCACTATTGAAAAGAAATTTTCCGATTGGATGGAAGAGCTCAAGGAAAAAGGACTAATTTTAAAACTTTATGAAATCAAATAATATCGCCAGGAATGCAGTAATTGCAATTGTTATTCTTGCTGTTGTTTTGTCCGTTTTTTATATCTATAAATTAAATTCAAAATATATTCCTGTTAGACAGGAAACAGAAATAAGATAAAGTACTATTTCTTAAGCCAAGAGATTGTCTCCGGTCATGTCTTTTGGCTTGTTAATCTGTAGCAATCCCAGAACAGTTGGCGCTATATCTGAAAGTGTCCCATTTTCGATTTTTTTATTCTTGTCCCCAATATAGATAATAGGGACTGGATTGTTGGTGTGTGCCGTGTGGAGCTGCTTCGATTCTACGTCGTAATTCATCTCGGCGTTGCCATGGTCGGCTGTGATAATAATATGATAGTTGTTTCTTCTTGCTTCTTCGGCGACTCTTTTTAATTCAATATCAAGGTATTCGATTGCCTTGACGATGGCATCTGTATTTTCTGTGTGTCCAACCATATCCGGGTTAGCAAAATTTACGGCGATAAAATTCTTATTAAGACTTATTTGTTTAATTGTGGCATCAGCTATCTCCCTTGATCTCATTTCTGGCGCCTCATCGTGAGTCTTAATATCTTTGCGACTCTCAATCAATATGTCTTCTTCTTTTGGATAAGCGACTTGTCGTCCGCCATTAAGATAGTACGTGACATGAGCAAATTTTTCTGTTTCTGCGATATGGGCTTGATTCATATTGGCCCTGGAAATTTGCTCAGACAAAGTGGTTTCAATTTTTTCTGGAGGAAAAGCCACCAAACAATCAAAACTTTTATCATATTGAGTCATAGTCACCAGACAAAGATTCCTGTCGTTTCTTATATTCAAAATCTTTTGTGTCAGCATCCTGGCGCGGTCTTTTCGAAAATTTAAAAACAAAATACCATCGTTTTTTTCGACTTTAATGCCGTTATTTTTGTCGTCTAAAAATATTATTGGTTCGATGTACTGATCGAAAACACCTTCCTTGTGTAGTTCTGTTATTGTTTCTGACGGGCGAATGTTGCTTGTCTTGCCGATACCGTCAAATATTGCATCTTCAACCTTTTTTAACCTATCCCAATTATTATCTCTATCCATAGCATAAAATCTGCCAGAAGCAGTAGCAATAAAACCAATGCCAATTCGTCCAATTTCTTCTTCTAGCTCTTTTAGATATTGATTTGAACTCTGTGGCGGTGTGTCTCTACCATCAGTAAAAACATGAATAGCAATTTTTTCTATGTTCATTTCTTTGGCTAGTCTGAGAAATTCGTAGAAGTGATCACTATGACTGTGAACACCGCCAGGACTTAATAGTCCCTTTATATGGAGGACAGAATTATGTTTTTTTACATGATCGAATAATTCTAAAATTGCCGGAATTTTTTTCAACCCACCTTCCTTGATTGTTTTAGCTATTTTAACTAAATCTGTTGGAATCGGCTTTCCGGCTCCGATAATAGTATGCCCAACCTCGCTATTGCCCATTTGACCATCAGGAAGCCCAACAGCTTCACCGCTTGCTTTGAGTATGGCATGGGGGAAATTTTGCCACAAATAATCAAAATATGGAGTCTCGGCCATAGCTATAGAATTGTGTTCTTTGTTCTCGCTGTAGCCCCAGCCGTCAAGAATGATTAATAGTACTTTGGGATTTTTCTTCATCTATAAAAATTACTTTGAAAATTTAAAAGTCTTGATTCCTGGATAAGTTGCTTCTTGGTCCATTTTTTCCTCGATGCGAAGAAGTTGATTGTACTTACAAATTCTTTCAGACCTGCATAGGGAGCCGGTTTTAATCTGACCCGTCCCTAGTCCAACAACAAAATCAGAAATTGTTGTGTCCTCGGTTTCGCCGGATCGATGTGAAATAATTGATGTAAAATTAGCCTTATTTGCCATATCGATTGCGCGGATTGTTTCTGTGACCGTACCGATTTGATTTAATTTTATTAAAATCGAATTAGCAGCTTTTTCTTTAATTCCTCTTTCTAATCTCTTAACATTTGTGACAAAAAGATCATCTCCAACAATTTGAACCTTTGCGCCTAATTTTTCAGTAAATATCTTGTAGCCCTCCCAATCATCCTCGGCTAATCCATCCTCAATCGAAATAATGGGATATTTAGATATCCAATCTTCATATAGATCTACCATCTCCTTGGAAGTTAACTTCTTTTTCTCGGTCGCGAGATTATAGAGCCCGTTTTCGTAAAGCTCCGTTGCCGCTCCATCTATAGCGATGAAGATATCTTTGCCTGGAACGTAGCCGGCTTTCTCGATGGCCTCAATAATGATTTGAAGTGCGGCTTCGTTTGATGGCAACGATGGCGCAAACCCGCCTTCATCACCGACAGAGGTGTTTAGGCCGCGGGAAGCAAGGATCTTTTTCAGAGAATGAAATGTTTCAGCACCATAGCGTAGAGCCTCTTTAAAAGATGGTGCGCCGACTGGCATAATCATAAATTCCTGAAGGTCGGTAGAATTTTCAGCATGTTTTCCGCCATTTAAAATATTCATCATTGGCACAGGAAGACGCATTTCATCATTTTGACCAATCTTGGCAAAATATTCGTACAAATTTACTTTTTCACTTTTGGCTTTTGCGATTGAAAAAGCCAAAGAAACACCCAAGATTGCATTTGCACCAAGATTTGCCTTGTTTTCCGTACCATCGATTTTTATCATCTCTTCATCGATAGATTCTTGGTTAAATTCTTGACCAATCAATTTGTCTTTAAGGATTGAGTTAACATTGTTTACTGCTTTAAGTACGCCTTTGCCGAGATATCTTTTTTCGTCATCTCGCAGTTCAACAGCTTCATGACTACCGGTGGACGCTCCAGATGGAACAGCGGCGCGGCCAAAAGAACCATCCTCTAAGGTTAAATCGACTTCGACTGTTGGATTGCCTCTGGAATCTAAGATTTCTCTAGCATGAATTTCTGAAATTTTTACCACTTTTCTCCTTTTTATTATTGCTGACGCGAAGTATTTTATCATTTCGAAATAAATTTGCCAAGGCTCCGCGGATTGACACCGATTTGATCAATTCTGATATTGATTTAATTGCCGTTCGATGATATAATATTCTCTGTCAAATGGGGTCGTAGTTCAGCCTGTCTCGGCAAGCCGAGCCATGGCTTGACGGATTGGTTAGAAATTTACGGGGTCGTAGTTCAGTTGGTTAGAACGCCACACTGTCACTGTGGAGGTCGCCG
>CAYOQP010000006.1:0-133 GCA_964406145.1 uncultured Candidatus Saccharibacteria bacterium | reverse complement strand
AAATGCGTCCTTCCCAAGGATGAGTCACGGGTTCGATTCCCGTTACCCGCTCCAACTGCCAATGTAGCTCAGCTGGTAGAGCAATGCTTTCGTAAAGCAGAGGTCGTGGGTTCGAATCCCACCATTGGCTCCA
>CAYOQP010000005.1:0-66025 GCA_964406145.1 uncultured Candidatus Saccharibacteria bacterium | reverse complement strand
TTACTACTTCTTATTGAACTTTCAGCTCTATTGTGCTAAATTTCTCTTAAGTTTATCGATCTGTCCCTGATCGGATTTTCTGATTAGAGACAGGTTAATAAAAAAATAACTAAGTATAGGGAGTACTTATGTACACAGCTTCGATTTCGATTGCCCTGATTGCAGCGGTAATCTCGATTGTTTATGGTTTGTTCCTGGCTCTTTCTGTCAATAAAAAAGATGCCGGCAACAAGAAAATGACTGATATTGCCAAGGCAATTCAAGAAGGTGCGATGGCGTTTCTCAATCGCCAATACTCGACTGTCGGCGTTGTTGCCGCGGTAATTTTTATCATTTTGCTCTATGCTTTGGGCTGGAAAATCGCTCTTGGCTTCCTCGTGGGCGCCGTTTTTTCGGCGTTGGCTGGCTATATCGGCATGAATGTCTCGGTCAGAGGCAATGTTCGTACAGCTGAAGCTTCCCGCAAGGGCTTGCGCTTCGGTATGGATGTCGCTTTCAAATCAGGCACAGTAACCGGACTTTTGGTTGTTGGTCTTGGACTTCTTGCGGTCGCCGGTTTTTACGCCATTTTTAAGGACGTCAACGCTTTGATCGGTCTTGGTTTTGGTGGATCGCTTATTTCTATCTTTGCTCGACTCGGTGGCGGTATATTTACCAAAGCTGCTGATGTCGGAGCTGATCTTGTTGGCAAGGTTGAGGCAGGTATTCCTGAGGATGACCCAAGAAACCCAGCTGTCATCGCCGATAATGTCGGTGATAATGTTGGTGACTGTGCTGGTATGGCCGCTGATCTTTTTGAGACCTACTCTGTCACTGCAGTTGCAACCATGTTGATGGCTCATCTATTCTTCAAATCATTTGAAAATGCTCTTTATTTTCCACTTGTTCTTGGCGCCGCTTCAATCGTAACTTCGATTATTGGTAGCTGGTTTGTCCGATTACCCAAGAAGTCAACCAATATTATGGGCACACTCTACTTGGGCTTGATCGTTGCTGGTGTCTTGGCTGCCGTCGCTTTTTACTTTATTACTGCTTGGTTAATGAAAGACAATGGTCTTTATTCGGTAACCAACATATATCTTTCTTCTCTTATTGGTTTGGCTGTTACTGCTGCAATGTGTTTGATCACCGAGTACTTCACTTCCAAGAGTTTTGCTCCAGTTAAATCCATCGCCGCTAGCTCGGCTACCGGTCATGGCACAAATATTATTACTGGCTTAGCAGTTTCCATGAGATCGACCGCTGCTCCTGTTATCGTTATTGGTGCTGCTATTCTTGGTGCTTATTCTCTTGCTGGACTATTTGGTATTGCGATCGCCGCTATGGCCATGCTTTCAATGGCTGGTATCATCGTTGCTATTGATGCTTTTGGCCCAGTCGTTGATAATGCTGGCGGTATCGCTGAAATGTCAGAGTTACCATCTGATGTTCGAGTTCACACAGATGCTCTTGATTCAGTTGGCAATACAACTAAAGCCGTAACCAAGGGTTATGCCATCGGTTCCGCTGCTTTGGCTGCCATGGTCTTGTTTGCTGACTATACCGAGAAGTTGAACAATGGTGGTTTGCAAGTCGCCTTTGATCTTAAGGATCCATATGTCTTGGTTGGTCTGTTCTTAGGTGGATTACTTCCATACTATTTTGGTTCTCTTGCTATGGAAGCTGTTGGCAAGGCTGCTGGTGCTGTTGTAACCGAAGTTCGTCGACAATTCAAAGAGATCAAAGGGATTATGGAAGGCAAGACCAAGCCAGAGTATGGCAAGGCTGTCGATATCGTGACCAAGTCCGCTATTCGTGAGATGGTTCTTCCGGCTGCTATTACTGTTGCTTCACCGCTCCTCGTTGGTTTCCTATTGGGCCCAGTTGCTCTCGGAGGTTTCTTGATCGGCACAATCGTTACAGGTCTTTTTGTTGCTATTTCTATGACTTCTGGCGGTGGTGCTTGGGACAACTCCAAAAAGTACATCGAAGATGGTGCATTTGGTGGCAAAGGCTCGATTGCACATGCTGCTGCTGTTACCGGCGACACTGTAGGTGACCCTTACAAGGATACTGCTGGTCCAGCTATCAATCCAATTATCAAGGTCGTCAACATCATTGCTCTATTGATTGCGACAACTTTGATCAAGGTTGAAGTTCCTGCAACTGCCAAGATTGCCATTGTCGCGGCTCTTATTATCGGTATTGCCGCTTGGATGATCTTCGGCGGAAAAAAAGAAACAGCTAAGAGTTCTAAATAGTTGAAAAAATCCTCCTGATTTTTCGGGAGGATATTCCAAAGATTTATTTCTAATAATTTGTTTGTTCATGAAAACAGATCAAGTAAAAAAAGAATTTACTCTCGATCGCTTTGAAGGGGACAAAGCGGTTTTGCTTGACGAAAATGATGAACAGCTTGTTTTGCCGTCTTTTTACTTGCCCAAGAACGCGAAAGAAGGCGAAATACTAGTTTTGTCGATTCAAACTCTTGAATCCGAGAAGAAACAACGCGAACAAAAGGCCAAGGATCTTTTGAATGAAATTTTGAATCCAAAAGATTTCTAAATTAGTGCCTAGATCTTAAAAAAAAGATAATTTCTCTGTATGATTAAGTTGTCATCGGGAACACTATAAAATGGGGAAAGTAAAAATAAGTAAAAAAGTTCTTACTAGGCGAGTAGCGCTTGGCGTTGCTGGTTTTTGTGTTTTAATTCTATTATCACTTGGTGTTTATTCCTTTGCTTATGCTAGCAGAGTTCTACCGCATCAATATTTTGGCGGCACAAAAGTGAGTGGATACAAGAAAAGCGATCTAACATCCCTTATAAAATCTCAAACAGAAAAAAGTCTCAATACAAATTTGGTCCTCAATAATTCTGATCAAAATAAGAATTATGAGGTCGGTCCGATGGAAGTGGGACTTTCTTATGATGTTGATGCAACAGTTAACGAAATTTGGTCAAAAGGGCGAAATAATAATGTTTTTTTGGCTATAGGCGAAGAGATCAAAGTTATTTTTACTAAGACTCGTCATCAGGCTATTTATTCGGTAAATGAGGATAGCCTTAGGGTAAAAATAAAACAAATATCTGCCGAACTTGATCAGCCAGAGAAAGATTATTCAATTATTTACAAAGATGGCAAATACGAACTTTCAAATGATCGAGTCGAGGGCAAGAGAATAAACCAAGAGAAAATTGAGTTAGAGATTAAGAATAATTTTGCCAATGTCAGATCAGACTTAATTTCTTTTTCTCTTGAGTCATTTAAACCTCAAGTTAACCCAGATAAGGCTCAGGTGAAATTAGATTTGGCAAACAAAATCTTAGCAGCTGGAGAATTGGTCTTAAAATACAACGGTCAGGACTATAAAGTTGATGTTGACACAATTGGCGGGTTTATTTCTTCCAGAACAAACAAAGATGATTTAGATCTGGTCTTTAACACCGAAAGAGCACAGAAATATGCTGAGTCCCTAGCTAAAAGCATTGATGTTAATTCAGTTAGTGCCAAACTGACCATTGTTGATGGCAAGGTGACTGTCTTCCAAAATTCGGTTGATGGACGAACGCTAGACGTAACTGAGACTTTGAATAGTATTGAAGATGCTCTTTTCTCGCGGATTCAATTAACAGCGACTGCGGTTGACCCAATAGTTATTAATTTAAAGGTAGCTATTAAAAAACCAGATGTTAGTAATACCGATATCAGCTCCCTCGGAATTAATGAATTGATCGGAACGGCGACAACGTCATTTGCCGGTTCCCCGGCTAATCGCATTCACAATATTCAGATCGGTGCGTCGGCCATCAATGGTACGTTGCTTGGTGCGGGCGAAGAGTTTTCGACGCTATCCCATCTCGGCACAATAGACGGGACTACTGGCTATCTTGAAGAGCTTGTTATCAAAGATAACAAAACGGTTCCAGAATTCGGTGGGGGCTTATGTCAGGTCTCCTCGACCTTATTTCGCGCTGCACTAAATGCCGGCATGAAGATTACGCAGCGATCAAATCATAGTTATAGGGTGAGCTACTACGAGCCACCAATTGGTATGGATGCAACGATCTACGATCCAGCGCCTGACTTTAAATTTGTTAATAATTACAAGAGCCATCTTCTGGTTCAATCAAAAATTGTCGGCAATAAAATAACTTTTGATTTCTATGGCACAAAAGATGATCGTAAGATAGAAATATCGACTCCAGTAACAACCGAGATTGTGAATCCACCATCTCCTGTTTACATTGAAACCGATACTCTTGGTCCTGGCGAAAAGAAACAAACTGGCAAGGCTCATCAGGGTGCAACAGCTAATTTTCATTATAAAGTTACTGATAGTGCTGGCACGGTCTTGCAGGACAAAACATTTACTTCAGTCTATAAGGCCATTGCGGAACAATGGCTTATTGGCAAGGCCGCTCCAGTTGTTGAGCCAGTAGTCGTGCCAGCCTGTAATGATGGTGTGCGGAACGGTGATGAGGCCGGAGTAGATTGTGGTGGCAGTTGTCCCAATCAGTGTTCCTGATTTATCTTAGGAGGGGAAAATTAATAAAAATTTTCGTTTTCATCAATGGCCTGTTTCTGATGTTGCTAAACATTTTGAGACAGATTTACAGAAGGGCTTAACACGAGAAAAAGCCTATTTTCGACTTGAAAAATATGGCAAAAATACACTTGAAAAAATAAGAGGTATTAGTCCAGCTAGGATTTTTTTCAGGCAATTTTTTAATTTTTTCATAATCCTTCTTTTTATTGCCTCAATAATCTCATATTTTGTTGACGGGCTAGCCCAGTCGCTCATCTTAATAATAATCATTCTCATTAATGTCTGTCTTGGTTTCTTTCAAGAATACAAAGCAGAAAAGGCTTTATCAGAGCTAAAGAATAATTTCAGAATCAAAGCCAAGGTAATTCGCGACGGCAATTTATTAGTGATCGATAGTGAAGATCTGGTTATTGGAGATGTCGTTATTTTTGAGGCAGGGGACAAAATACCAGCTGATTTGCGCTTGGTCGAAGAAGAGTCTCTAATGATAAATGAGTCTTCTCTGACTGGTGAATCGGTTCCAGTGAGTAAGAATGTAAAGGTTCTTCCGCTTGATACTTCTCTAGCAGATCGTCTCAATATGCTTTTTGCCTCGACTATAGTAGTAGTTGGCCGAGGACGAGGAATTGTAGTTGCGACAGGAGAAACTACAGAGTTTGGTAAAATAGCAGAATTGATCGATAAACCAGAGGAAAAAACTCCTCTTGAAAGACAGGTTGGTCATCTCGGCAAGATGTTGACGATTTTTTCCTTTATTACGGCCTCTATGATTTTTATTCTTGGCTATTATCGTGGATCCGATATTTTTCCATTGCTTACTTTTACGATTGCACTTCTAGTAGCGGCCGTACCGGAGAGTCTACCCACGGCAATAACCTTAGCACTTGCTATCGGTGTTTCAAGAATGGCCAAGAAAAAAGCAATTGTCAGGAAGATGTCAGCGATTGAGACACTTGGCACAACTAACATTATTGTTACCGACAAAACAGGAACGATTACAAATAATAACCTCATTGTTGACGAAGTTTTTTTATTTAATGATGGCAAATCAACTTTATATAATTTTGAAAAGCCGACCGATAATGAAAAACTCATCGCCTTTTTTGCTCATGGTTTGGCCTGTTCCAATCTCAATCTTAACGAAAAAGGTGAATACTCAGGCGATCCAGTCGAGATCGCAATCGTAGAACGAGCCGATCTCATGGACAAACTTGCTAGATTTGAAGCCAAGAACTACAAGAGATTGATGGAAATACCCTTCGATTCCGATAAGAAATTTATGGCTGTTTTGGTTGAATCAGAGAACAAAAAATCTTTAATCGTCAAAGGTGCTTGTGAAAAAATAGTTGAATTTTGTTCTTTGACTAAGACGGAAAAGGAAAAAATAATTGATCAGGCTGAGTCATATGGCAGGGAAGGCTACAAAGTAATCGCTTTGGCGGATAAACATCTTGGTAATGTCCATAGCTCTGCGCTTTCCGGAATGAAATTTCGTGGATTATTTGCGATGGTAGACGAGCCAACGACTGGTATCAAAGAAGCAATTGCCAGAACTATGCGAGCGGGAATACGCTCGATCATAATTACCGGAGACCATTTTGAGACAGCTAGATTCGTTGCTAATAAGGTTGGACTTAATGTTGCTAATGATGAAATTGTGATTCAAAGTGATTTAGAGAATATGAGTAAAACTGAATTGCTTCAAGCTTTGGCTAAGGTTAAGATTTTCGCTCGCGTCACACCGGAGGGCAAGATACTCATTGTTAAAACACTTCAGGACGCCGGCTTCTCTGTTGCCATGACTGGTGACGGGGTAAATGACGCTCCGGCCCTTAAAGAGGCACAGGTGGGCATTGCTATGGGCATAAAGGGCACTGATGTGGCCAAGGATTCAGCCGATATTGTTTTGTCCGACGATAAATACAATACGATAGTCTCGGCGATTGAATATGGTCGCACCATCTATGACAATATCAAAAATGTTATCGTCCAATTGTTCTCTGGAAATATGAATCTGGTATTTTTGGTGATAATGGCTTTTGTTTTCGGCCTTCCAGTCCCATTTACGACTGCTCAGATTCTTTGGATCAATTTAATCATAGAAAGCTTTGCGGCTTTGTCTTTTTGTTTCGAGAAGCCGAGCAATCAGGTCCTCAACGAGAAGCCGAGGACAACTGCTGTCAATTCACTCCAAAAATCAATGTACTACGCAATCACCCTGGCTGTGATTGCTATCATTCTTGGTTTCTCTCTTTATCTTTGGGGTCTAAATTTCTCTATTGCCAAGGCCAGAACGATGATTTTCTGCTTTGTTGTTTTCGCGGCCTTGGTTTATTCTCTCTCTATTCGTTCAAACAAAAGAATTTGGCAGTCTCCCAAAAGTTTTTTTGTAAATAGATACTTGATCACTGCTATCAGTCTCGCAGCAATATTACAGATCCTACTTTTTGTGCCGCCAATGTCCAAAATATTCCAGCTAGTTCCTCTAACAGCTGGTGAGAGCATAACATTAGGAATTCTTGTTGTATTTGCTTTTCTGATTGCTGAAGTTGTTCGTTTTCTCCACGACAAAAGAATCAAAAAAAATAAAAGCGATTAGAAAATCTATTTACTTGCGGCTTTTATAAAGGCCATGAAGAGCGCTTGAGGTCGTAGGGGACGAGAATCAAACTCTGGATGAAATTGGACTCCAACCATAAATGGATGATTTTTAACTTCAACTATCTCGACAAGATTTCTTTCAGGATTGATGCCGCCGATTCTTAATCCTGCTTTCTCGAGCTTATCTTTATAATCATTATTAAGTTCATATCTGTGTCGGTGTCGTTCCATGATAACTGGAAATTCACCTGCCGGAATTCCATATTTTTTGTATGCCTCGTATGAGATAGAGTCTTTTTGAAGCTCGCAGGCATACTCTCCAAGTCTCATCGATCCACCATAATCTTTCTTCCTAAGTTTTTCTTTTTGATCAGGCATAATATGTATGACTGGATGAGGAGTTTTGGGATCTATTTCTTCTGTGTGAGCACCCTTTAATCCACAGACGTTGCGGGCAAACTCGATTGTTTCGATTTGCATACCATAACAGAGACCAAAGTAGGGGATTTTGTGTTCGCGACAGTATTTGGCTACGGCAACTTTACCTTCGATTCCACGTGATCCGAACCCACCAGGAACGATAATACCATCGAGATTATTCAGTTCCTTTAATTTATTAGGATCGTTTTCATATTCAGTTGAGGATAGCCAAACCATTTCTGGTCTATATCCCTGATGCCAGGCCGCGATTTTGACTGACTCGATTACCGATATGTAGGAATCAGATAAAACAAATTGGCCGGTCTCGAAATACTTGCCGACGATTCCTATTTTGACAACTTTCTTGGCATTTTTTGACTTTTCAACGAAACCACGCCACTCGACGAGATCCTTTTGTCTCGGCTTTAGATGTAATCTTTTTAGAACTTTTTCGCCGAGTTTTTCATTTTCAAAATTAACAGGAATTTCATAAATAGAGTCTACATCCGGAGCTGAAACGGCGTTACTTGGCTCTATTGAGCAGAATGTTGCCAACTTCTCACGTCTCTTTTCGTCAATCGGATATTCGCTTCGACAGAGAATGAAGTCAGCCTGTAGACCACAAGCGTTGAGTTCGCGAATGGCGTGTTGAGTCGGCTTTGTCTTCATTTCTCCGATTTTAGACGGAATTGGCAAATAAGAGACAACAACAATAATAACATCCTTGGGCGTATCAAGTTTCATCATTCTGGCGGCTTCAAGAAATAGGAGGTTTTCATATTCGCCAACTGTGCCGCCTATCTCAACTAAAGTTATCTCAGCTTTTTCCTTGCGAGCGGCAGTTTTAATTCTTCTAATAATTTCTTCCGGTACGTGCGGAACAACCTGAACGCATTTGCCACCATATTCAAGATTGCGTTCTCTGTTAATGACCGACTGATAGATTCGGCCAGTTGTCATATAGTTAGTTCGGGTGAGATCCTCATTGAGAAATCTTTCATAGTTTCCCATGTCTTGATCACATTCATCGCCATCTTTAGTAACGTAAACTTCACCATGCTCAGTTGGATTCATCGTTCCTGCGTCGACGTTGATGTATGGGTCAGCTTTCATTGCAGTAATCTTGAATCCTTTTGACTTCAAAATTGCTCCGATAGAAGCGGCGGCAACACCCTTGCCGACTCCAGACATTACACCACCAACAACGAAAATGAACTTTCTAGACGCCATATTACTCCAGCATGTAAGTTGATAAGCTAATAGGTACTAGTCTCAATACGTACTTGCTTATCAGCTTTCGAGCAATCAAACAAGCAAAAAACTCCTGATGGATTTTTTGTGGAGTTTTTTTTGAGGATACTATGATTTTGTTAAGTAGATCATAGTAAAAAATGTAAAAAATTGCAAATATTTTTTATCCCCAAGGCTCAAAAAGAGTCCTAGATTTAATAATCAAAAGCCAAAGCAATAAACTTGACAGAAACAATTAAAAGTTGTAATAAGTAAAATCAGGAGGTATCTGGATGAAGGTTCTCTGTGGATGTCGGCTTTGTCGGCTTGCATTTACAGCAACTTTCGAAACAGTGGACGATGTCTGTCCGTCTTGTAAGCGTATGCTTTCAAGCGGTCTTTCCGTTGTTTGTGATTGTGGTAATGATCATAGGTACCAAGTCTATTTGCCCGATGAGTACGCTGTTCGTCTGAAATTTGCCTTGCTTTCTCCGACAGGATGTTCCAACGAGGATGTCCTTATGGTTCTCGCAAGGAGTGGAGAGCGTCTGCTGGTGCATGACGTCTAGGAGGAGAAGTCGAATGAGCGAATCTATCGCATTGGACAATTGTGTCAACTGTGGTGCCCTGATCGGCCTCGACCGTGGTTCCAACAGTCTTTGTGGTCAATGCTTCAAAACCATTGACGAAGGGCTCCGAAGTCGCATTCCTCGAATTGTGACGATGGAGTTGCGTTGTGGCCATTGTCGCGCCAAGCTTGGTGAATTCCAAGCGACGTCTAGCATGCCCGAAGAGGAGTGCGAGACAACGACGATCTGTCCGAGTTGCCAAGTCATTCTTTACGGAGAAGAGGTGGCTCTACAGATTAAAGCGAGAAGAGTCGCGTGAGTCCTTGAGACTCGCGCTGAAGTATACAAGTAGTAATGTCCATGTCCGCCGGAGTCTTCTGACTCCGGCAATCGTTTTTTAGCTTGACTTTAGTGCTTGAAATTAGATATATTGAATGTGCGGCAACGATCTTTCCCCCTTGGATTGTTGCCGTTTTTTGTTCTCAAAATTGAGCAAAAGCAGTCTTGACAAAAATGTAAAGTTTACTTTACAATTACTCGTGTATTAATTAATAAGAAACTTGTCTCTTCAGTAATAGATGGCAAGAAAAAGGAGATTATTATGTTTAAACCTTTGTCAAACAGGGTTTTAATTTCACCTCTAGCCGCAGAGGAGAAGACTAAAAGTGGTATTTTCATTCCTGACACCGCCAAAGAAGCACCAGCTCAGGGTAAGATTGTTGCCCTAGGAAATGGCAAAATGAAAGACGGCAAAAAGTATGAATTCTCAGTCAAGATTGACGATAAAGTTCTTTATTCGAAGTACTCGGGTGACGAAATCAAAATTGATGGCAAGGAATACAAAATAATGCATGAAGAAGATATCTTGGGTATTCTCTAATCTAATAATTGAAGGGATTTTAATATGGCAAAGATGATTAATTTTTCAGAAGAAGCAAGGGGCAAACTTAAGGATGGTGTCAATAAACTAGCCGACACTGTCAAAGTAACTCTCGGCCCAAAGGGCAGAAATGTTGTATTGGACAAAAGCTTTGGCGGTCCCACTATCACCAATGATGGCGTCACTATTGCTAAAGAAATCGAGCTGGAAGACAAATTCGAAAATATGGGCGCACAACTTATTAAAGAAGTCGCCAGCAAGACCAATGATATAGCTGGAGATGGCACCACAACTGCTACGATTTTGGCTCAAGCTATGATCAATGAAGGTCTTAAAAACGTTGCGGCTGGCGCGAATCCAATCTCAGTCAGACAGGGAATAGAGAAGACAACGGCCGCCATTGTTGAGACGATCAAGAAAAATTCCAAGAAGATTTCAAAAAAAGAAGAAATCGCTCAAGTCGCTTCGGTTTCGGCAGGGGATGGGCAAATCGGTAATCTTATTGCTGAAGTTATGGACATGGTTGGTAAAAACGGTGTTGTTACTGTTGAAGAGTCCAACACCATGGGTCTTGAGAAAGAAGTTGTTGAGGGTATGCAATTTGATAATGGCTATATCAGTCAATATATGATCACCGATACAGCCTCGATGAAGGCAACTCTCGAGAATCCTTATATTGTTATTACAGATAAAAAAATATCTTCAATCGCCGAAATTTTACCATTACTTGAAAAGATGGCACAGAGCGGAAAAAAGGATGTCGTCATTATTGCAGATGATGTTGATGGTGAGGCGCTTGCAACTTTGGTTGTTAACAAGCTCCGCGGAGTTCTAAACGTTTTGGCAATCAAGGCTCCTGGCTTTGGCGATCGTCGCAAAGAAATGATGCAGGATATTGCTGCTTTGACTGGAGGGTCTGTCATTTCGTCAGATTTGGGTCACAAATTTGAAGACACTGAGCTTAATATGCTTGGTCAAGCCAGAAAAGTCGAATCAGACAAGGACACAACCGTGATTGTCGAGGGCAGGGGCAAAGCAGAGGAGATCAAGGCTAGAGTCTCCCAGATCAAGAAACAGATTGAAAAAACAACCTCTCAGTATGATAAAGACAAATTAAATGAGAGGCTTGCTAAACTTTCTGGCGGCGTTGGTGTTATTAAGGTTGGTGCCGCAACTGAGACGGAGATGAAAGAGATTAAATTTAAAGTCGAAGACGCGGTTTCTGCCACTAAGGCCGCGATCGAAGAGGGCATTGTCGCTGGAGGCGGAGTTGCCCTGCTTAATGCTTCTGTTTCAACGAAAATCAATCTCTCAGGAGATGAAAAAATCGGCGGCGATATTGTTAGAAAAGCGCTTGAAGCTCCGATCAAGCAAATTGCTAGCAATGCTGGTGTTGAAGGTGCTGTTGTCATCGACAAAGTTAAGTCAATGAAGGCTGGTGAGGGCTATAATGCCGCTACTGGTGAGTATGGCGACATGATCAAGTTTGGTATCCTTGATCCAGCCAAAGTTACTAGAAGCGCTCTACAAAATGCAGCATCGATTGCCGCATTGGTTCTTACTACCGAGGCTATCGTGGTCGACAAACCGGAAGAAAAGAGCAATGCTGGTATGCCACAAATGGGTGGTAACCCCTACATGGGAATGTAATTTTTAGTCCGAATATAAGAGAAAAACCCTCCTTAGTGGAGGGTTTTTCTAATTAGATGTTACAGTTTCGAATGCCTCTTGCTGAAATAAAAATCCTTTGTCTTCCTTTATTGTAATGGTTTTGCCTTCAAATGAGACAATAGAATTCGCAGGAATCAATAATTCCTTAAATAGCCTTTTGATATAGAACTTTCTAATCGATAGCGTTGAGGTGTCGATAAGATAATCGAAGACATGGCCGACATACTGACCCGATTTTGTGACCACTTTCTGAGCAATTCCGTAATTTTTTTTCTTATAGAGAGTGTCAAGTTTTGAAATTTCCGAAAGTTCGGTGATTGCATTTTCATCGTTGACAATCATGCCTTTTTTAAGCAACGAAACAATATCAGTAGAACTGGCCACTTTATTTTTTGAAAAAAGCCAATTTTCTTTTTTGACGATTGCTCCAGCTATGGTTATATCTTCGTTATTAACAATAAAATCAGCAATCTCGCCGACTTTGCTCTGATTTTTGAGCTCAGCTACTGGTGTTCCAATTAGTTTTGAATATAATGCCATCATAAAATTGAGCCAGATAATATCTGGCTCAATTTTACTTGGAATAACTATAGTTATCAAATTTTGGCTCTAGGCTCTTTCGACGTATGATCCATCTCTGGTGTCGACAACAATACTATCGTTTTCTTTGATAAAGACTGGCGCGTCTACCATACTGCCTGTTTCAATGGTAACTTTTTTAGTTACAGCGCTAGCAGTATTGCCCTTCACAGCCGGAGGTGCAGAAATGACTTTAAATGTCATTTTGATTGGCAATTCGATATTTAGGGCTTCGTTGCCAAAGTAAAGAATATCGATATTTGAGTTTTCAACGAGATATTGCTTCTGATCACCAATTTTTGAAACTGGGATGGAAAACTGATCAAAATTATCATTATCCATAAAATATGCATTTTCGGCATCAGAGTAGAGATACATTGCTGTTTTCTTGCTCAAGTTTGCTTCATCGACTCGGTCTGCGCCTTGAAAGGTTTTATCAATTGTCGAACCTGATCTTAAATTTTTCAATTTAGTCTTAACGACAGCTCCACCACGCCCCATTTTCGAGTGTGAATATGAAACTACTATGTAGGGATCACCATCAAGAGTGATCTTTGTGCCCATTTTGAGATCTGTGATTGATAACATTAAGCTCCTTCAAATAGAGTCAAAAGTTTGAAAATAAACTTAAAAATCTTATCTATTGATAAATGGCAAAAGGGCGAGAAATCTTGCTCTTTTGATTGCGGTTACAATCTGACGTTGATGTCTGGCGCAATTGTTATTGCGGCTAGCTGGAGAAATTTTACTCCAACGATCAAGATAGCGACTAAGCGTAGCCACGTCTTTATAATCAACTTCAACTTTTTCTTCTGTTCTTGCTTTACAAATTAAGCATTTGCTTCTTTTTGACATATTTTCCTTAGTTTAAAATGGTATTTCTTCAATATCTATTTCTTCTTCATCTTTCTTTTTCTCGGACTTTGTAATTTCAGCGATTGGATTTTCTGCCTTGCTAGACATCGGTTTGCCCTTTAAGCCAAGCGCGATGACATTTTCGGCGATTATCTCTGTCTTGTATCTTTTGACGCCGTCTTGTCCATCCCAGCTTCTGGTCTGAAGTCTGCCTTCGACGAAAACTGGTGCGCCTTTTTGCAACATCGGAGTTACATTTTCAGCCTGTTTACCCCAAACAACGATATCATGGTACTCGGTAGAGTCTCCGTCAGTGCCATCTTGGTTTTTCCATTTTCGATTTGTGGCAACTGTGAAATTAGCAACAGCCTGTCCGTTAGGAGTAAAGCGCATATCTGGATCTTTGGTCATATTTCCCAGAACTTGTGCTCGATTTAAATTTAACATTTGTCTCCTTCTTTATTGTCTTAATCTATCTTCAATTGCATTATACACCACAATCTAGATAGAGGAGTCGGCTTTAAAGCTCGTCTTTCAAGATATCGTCAAGTTCGTCGTTTAATTTAGAAAGTCTTTCGGCTTCATCCTCTTTTTTCTCAGCTTTTTTGATAGGCTTAACTTTTTCTGCGGGAGCGGCCTTTTCTTTGACAACTTTCTTAGCTTTTTTAACTTCTTTGACCTCTTCTACAACCGGTTCTTCAACTTTTTCCTCGACAATTTCCTCTTTTGTTTCTTCTTCGACAGCCGGCTCTTCATTTTTCTCTTCTCTGACAGCCATGAGATCTTTGCTTTCTTCGGTTTCACCCTCAACCATTTCGAAGGATTTTTCTCCACCGATAACTTCTTCGATCTCGGCTGTTTCAGCAATTTCTTCAGCCGTTAGAGACATATCTTCGTCGCCCATGTCCTTAACAATCAAGAGATGTCGCATGATTGTATTTGTCAAACGTAAATCTCTTTCGAATTCGAAGACCTTATCGGCTCCCAAATTGAAGTAGATCGTAACATAAGTTGCAAAATCCTGTTTCTTGATAGGATAAACAAGCTTTCTGCGTCCCCAAATGTCTTCCTTGGTGACTTTTCCGCCCAAGTCATCAATAAAACCTGCTACCTTGCCGGTAACTTTGTTTAAATCGTTTTCTGGTACCTGATCAGAAATAAGGTACGTTAATTCGTACTTTCTCAATTGGCTCCTTTCTGGCCCAAGTTTTGTCGCATTTCTGCCAAGTCCGTTTGAGACCGGACACTTGGTCTCCCCAACAAGTAGGGAGAAAAGTTATTAATTAATTGTGGCTCGATAATAGCACAAAATTATGCAATCGTCAAACGTTAAAGCGGAAGATTATAACATCGCCGTCTTTGACGATATAGGTTTTGCCCTCAGTCTTGACCAGACCATGTGTTTTGGCGCCACTCCAGCCACCTTGAGCGTAGAAATCGGCCCAAGGAACGACCTCAGCGGCGATAAAACCTTTTTCGAAATCAGTGTGAATCACACCGGCGGCTTGTGGTCCGGTGAAACCATTTTCAATTGTCCAAGCCCGTGTTTCTTTTTCCCCGGAGGTGAAATATGTCGCCAATCCGAGAGTGGAGTAAGCTTTTTTGATTAATAAATTAAGCCCAGTGTCGTCCATCCCTAGAGTTTCGAGGTATTCGGTCTTTTCTTCGCCAGTTAGTTCGTTTAATTCGGCTTCAAGTTTGGCCGAAATAGGCACAAAAAACGACTTTTTGTTCTCAGGGACTAGCTCTTTCCATGATCCATCGGAGAGTTGATTCTCGTCAACATTGGCAATATACAAAATCGGTTTCTGGGTCATTAATCCTAAGCCCTTCAAAAGCCCAGTTTCTTTTTCGTCGAGCTCTGCTTCTCTAGCATTGTGTCCTGCATAGAGCTTGTCTTTAATCTTCTGTAGGCCATCATGAGCAATTTTTGATTCTTTGCTTCCAGATTTCAATTCTTTCTCAAGCGAAAAGAGTCTTTTGTCGACTGTAGCAATGTCGGCGAGCTGGAGTTCGGTTTCAATGATTGAAATGTCATCAAGTGGATTAATCTTGCCTTCAACGTGAGTAACATTCGAATCATTAAAAAATCGGACAACCATAGCGACAGCATCACATTCTCGAATGTGAGAGAGAAATTTATTGCCAAGTCCTTGGCCTTGTGAGGCGCCACGGACCAAGCCAGCGATATCGACAAGCTCAATCATAGCCGGAATAATTTTGGCTGATTTTGAAATATCCGAGAGGGGCTTGAGTCTTTCGTCGGGGACCTCGACAATGCCAACATTGGGCTCGATCGTGCAGAAGGGATAATTAGCCGCCTCTGCGTGAGAGCCTTTGATTAGGGCGTTAAATAAGGTTGATTTGCCGACATTAGGCAGGCCGACGATGCCGATCTTTAAATTCATGAGGCTATCTTAGCAAATTTTATCTTGAAAAACGAGTTTTTGTGGTTTAAATGATTCAGGACGGCCAGCTGGCCGTCTGTCTTCGGTAGTATGCGGCCCCGAAGGGCACGCATTTATAAGAGCTCTCGCTCTTTTTCTTTCATCCAGAACATTTCCCGCCGGGCGAAGGAGATGAAGGGGGGGAAATAGGTTCCGAACAGTGAGACCATCTCGCGATGGACTTTTTGACGGACGACTTTCGAGCGGTCAGACAACATCGGGATGATGTATTTACTGACCAATTCGAGGTCGCCCTCCTCGATGATATCGAGGGCGGCGCCCAATCTGGTGCGCCACTGGGTTTCTCTAACTTGCAACACCCGCAGGTCAAAGCTGTGATTGCTATGACTTATGCTGCTGGTACTGACTGGTGGGGTGGTTGCTTGATTTAGCATGACCATGGGCGTTAGTTACTCCTCTTGTAACAGTTTGATCTGGCGGCAAATAAAAAAACCGTCAGATCGACAGTTGCAAATTTTCCAAGATGAAATTGTAGCAATTTTTGTCTCTATTGTCAATGGTTTAAGAAAGAATTAAATACGAATATATTTATTGACAAATATGTAATAAGATTGTACTATCAGGTGTCGCCTCAAGCGATATTCTGTAAGGAGGGTTGCCACATGAGTGACTTGCCCGCAAGCATCACAAGGTGTGCTTTCACCGTTAACCCGGATACAGATGACCCCAATTATGTAAGAGACTTGGTGGTCCGAAAGTATCCATTCACTGCTCCTTTCAGCGGCAAGGTCATCTTGGGAGCTCTCAAGAGATTGCCGCCGCCGCTTCTCAGGATGGGAAGCTTTGTTACTGTTCTCCCGTTTGAAGGAATGATTCGGGAGATTGAGATGATCTATCTCGGTGTGCCGATGTCGGCCCGAGAGATTCTTGACAATCAGGATGAGGCTCTTCGTCGCATTCGAGGAAGTGTTCGTCATTCTATCAGCGGACTACGTGCTAACGTGGTTGGCCTTGGTGGCGCAACAGCGATCAATGGTCTGGCCAAGACGATTGGTTCGGAGTACGGGAAACAGATTGCGGTTACCTCTGGTAACGGCTTCACCAGCGTCATGGCTGTGTCTGGGGCTTTGGGGCTTTTTAGGCACGTTGGACACTGGCTCGGAGGTGCTTCGGTTGCCGTGATCGGTGCCGCCGGATTAGTCGGACGCAATTCCGCCTTTCTACTTGCCTCCGAGCTTGATTGGAGCAACACTATCTATCTTGTTGGTCGTGCTGGTGACACCTCATCTCGTCTCGCTGAGCTGAAACAGGATCTGCACAAGCACACGAATGCTAAAGTGATCATCTCTGATCTTGGGGGAGCTATCCGTCAGAGCAAGCTGATCCTGGCTGTCTCATCTTCGGCCGATACTCTGGCTATTGATCCCCGCTGGCTCCTGCCAGGGACTGTCGTCGTCGACGTTGCTCGTCCTCGTGACATTGCTCTTCAGCTTGTCTCGGCTCGGGACGACATCTTCGTCGTCGATGGCGGTGTTGTGTCCTGTCCCTTCATGAAGCAGAGCTTTACCTTCGGTTTCGACAAGGGCACGCTCTTCGCCTGTATGGCCGAGACGATCCTGATCGCTCTGATGGGCAACTTCCAGGGCGTCTACTCGGTCGGTGATGTCAATTTGGACTGGCTTCAGCACCTGCGCCTGATCGCGCAAGAAAGCGGCATGAAGCTCGCCGGTTGGCGTTCGTTCGACCACCCTTTCGGCGAGGACAAAATCCGCCGTATCATGTCCAACGCAGGGCTCTGACCCTGCTATCCTGCGCCCCCCGACCTGTTCGGGGGGCGCAGCTACGTTTATGGCACAATTTGACTTAATCTAAAATTTTCTGTAAATATATTCCATCCCGCATAGTGGTCGTTTGCCACAGAGGAGGTCCATCTTGTCTCGTTCCAATGGCGCGAAGCGCAAGTCTCGTCATCACTGCCCCAAGGGCGCAAAGGTCACCGGCAAAAACGCCGGTAAGGTCAAGGCCGCGCCTCAAGGCTCCCGGCGTCATCGCCAGGAACTGCGCAAGCAGCAACAGCGTCAGGCCGTATAAGGCCGTTCACCCAGCCGTCGGCTCCCGTACTACAATTCGGGGGCCGATTGTTTTTCTTTCTTTTTAAACTCCTTTGGGCTAATATCAGAATATGAATAAGAATTCCAAAACCTTGGTCCTAATTGATTCTAATGCAATAATCCATCGCGCCTATCATGCTTTGCCCAAGAATATGTCGACTTCGACAGGGGAATTGACGAATGCCGTCTATGGTTATATGACGACATTGATTAAGGTTTTGGAAGACTTAAAGCCGGAATATATTGCCGCATCATTTGATCTAGCTGGACCAACATTTCGTCATGAAGAATTTAAAGAATACAAGGGTACTCGACTTAAGGCTGATCAGGAGCTTTATGATCAAATTCCTAAGGTCAAAGAATTATTAGGTGTTTTAAATATTCCAATCTATGCCAAGGAAGGTTTTGAGGCAGATGATTGTATCGGTACGATCTCGGATAAATTCGAAGTCCGGAATCCAAAACAACAATTTGAAGGATTTGAAGTTTATATAGTGACTGGTGATAAAGATGCCTTCCAGTTAGTCGATGGTAATATCCATGTCTATGATCTCAAAAAGGGCTTATCTCAAGGTCAGATAGTTGATCGCAGAGTAATTAAGGAGGAGTGGGGATTGGATCCGGAAGATTTTATCGATCTCAAAGCCTTGGCTGGAGATTCTTCTGATAATATTCCAGGTGTTCCCGGCATTGGTCCCAAGACAGCGATAGATTTGCTTCAAAAATACGATACTTTAAAAAATATTTATAAAATAATCGACGAGGGGACTGATCTTGATGTTAAGCCTCGGATCATTGGATTATTGAAAGATTATAAGGAACAAGCTTTTCTCTCTCAAAGGTTGGCGACAATCCGTCGCGACGTGCCACTTGATTTCAATCTTGAAGATTGTCTCTGGGGTGATTATGATAAAGAAGACGTGATTGGTTTTTTTCAGAGAATGCAGTTTAATTCACTTCTGCGTCGCTTTGGGGCAATTCCATCAAACGAACCCAAAACTGAAAAAGCCAAAGAGCAAAAAAAAGAAGATGAACAATTAAAACTTTTGTAGAAAAAGGTTCAAAATGAATGAGATAAATCTTAAGATTAGAAAAGTAAAGAAAGATGAACTAGCAACATGTGCTAAGCTGGCAAGATTAGAGGAGCTTGAAACTGGCCCTGATATTTATCCAACCGAATCCGAACTTAAAAGCGGTTCCAAGAGTGGAGTTTTTTTAGTTGCACTAATTAACAAAAAAGTAGTAGGTTTTGTTCTGGGCTATATACTAAGTCGCCAGAGTGGTTATATAGATTTATTGGTAGTAGATCAGAATTTCAGAGATCGGGGGATAGGAACAAAACTTTTAAACAAAATAACCAAACGATTTGAGATTAAAGGTGTTAAAAATATTTGGTTAATTGCCCATGAAAATGATCTCGACATGACTTTTTATAAAAACAAAGATTTTGTTGAGGGTGATCGATTTAGATTTTTCTGGAAAAAAATATAATGAAAGAATTAATAGAAAAAGCTGAAAAATTAGGCATCAAAATTCCCTCCATTACTTCTAGTGAGATTGATTTGGCGATCGAGCCAGTTTTGCGAAAGATGGAGGCAACAGGAATTAGGGTGGACTGTCTGGCTTTGAAGAAGCTAGATCAAAAGCTATCTCTTAAGCTTAAAGAATTAGAAAAGAAAATATTTAAGCTTGCTGGCAGGGAATTCAACATAAGTTCACCGTCTCAGATGGCCGATGTGCTATTTGTCGATCTAAAATTGTCATCAGATGGTATCAAAAAAACCAAATCAGGTCTTTCAACTGCGGCGGCCGAGCTCAAGAAGATCGAAGCAAGCCATCCTGTAATTGCGGAAATTCTTGAATATCGCGAACTCTCTAAGCTTATTTCGACTTACTTGAAACCATTGCCGATGCTTGTTGATGAAAATGAGAGATTGCACACAACTTATAGTTTGGAGACTTCGACTGGTCGTCTAACATCGTCTGAACCAAATTTACAAAATATACCTATCCGTGGGGCATACGGTACAGAGATTCGAAGGGCTTTCATACCTGCTTCTGGCTGTGATTTAATTGCGGCAGATTATTCTCAGATTGAACTTCGAGTCGTGGCGTGTTTGGCACAGGACAAGGCGATGATTGAGGCTTTTAAGAATGGTGAAGATATTCATGCTCGCACTGCCGCCGAGATATTTCATATCGAGCAGAACAAGGTAACTGGTGATCAGCGTCGCAAGGCTAAAGCAGTCAACTTTGGCATTGTTTATGGTCAAACCCCTTATGGTCTTTCTCAGGCGTTGGGCATTGACGTTGAAGAGGCTGGTAAGTATATTCGAGATTATTTTGATGTCCATGTTGGAATTGGAGACTACATTAATAAAATGATTGATCTAGCGCATACCAAAGGTTATGTTGAAACATTATTTGGTACTAGACGCTATTTGCCCAATATCAATTCTCAAATGAGATTCGTGGCCGAGGCTGAGGAAAGAATGGCAATTAATATGCCAGTACAAGGAACGGCGGCCGAAATTTTGAAAATGGCGATGATCGAATTGGAGAAAAAACTTGAAAAAGAATATCCAGAAGCAAAGATACTTCTAACTGTCCATGATGAATTAGTTCTTGAGGCGCCGAAAGCAGTCTCAACAAAAGTTGAGCAGTTGCTCAAAGAGACAATGGAAAACGTAATTAAATTATGCGTCCCGATAGAAGTTAGTACTGGCAAGGGAGATAGTTGGGCGTCTTGCAAATGAAAGACAGAATTATTTTTATTTATGGCGAAGACGTCTACTCTATCAAAAATGTCACTAGAAAATTAGTGGCAAATTTTATCGAAAAGGAAAAGAGCGATCTAAATATTAAAATTTTTGAGTCAAATGATCTTACTCTTGAAGCTTTTATTAATTCGATCATGTCAGCGCCTTTTTTGGGCGAAGAGAAGTTAACGGTGATTAAAAATTTCCTTATTAATGGTGACAACAAGGAAATGGAGAAAAAGATTTTAAAATATCTTGAACAAATTCCCGAAAAATCGAAGGTGATTTTTGTTGAAGAAGGCAAGCCAGATGCCAGAGGGGCACTGTTTAAATTTCTGGAAAAAATCAATTCTAAGAATTTTCCTCCGCCAAACGAGATAAAGATCAGACAGTTTATAACTGATTTAGTGACTCAAAGTGATCTTAAGATTACCAATCAGGCTTTATCAAAAGTCTCTCAATATGTTGGTCCCGATTTGTGGCAACTCGAGAACGAATTATTAAAGTTAATATTGTACGTAAAATCGATTAATCAGACCGAAATAACTGAAGAAAATGTTGAGAAATTAATTGAGCCCAATATAACACTTAAAATTTTTGATTTAACCGACGCTTTAGCTAGCCGTAATGGCAAAAAGGTGATTGGGATATTCAATGATTTCGTTCGCGCCGGCGAGGATTTATTCTTGGTCTTTAATATGATTATTTATCAGGTTAGGAATATGCTAATCGTTGAAGATCTTATAAATCTAGGAAAAAAGAACGATATTGCTAAACTTTCTGGTTTGCATCCTTTTGTGGTCAAAAAAATTGAGTATTCCTTATCAAAGTTCCAAAAGGGTGAGCTAGTATCTTTTTACGCCAGACTCGGAGACATAGATTGGCAGATTAAGACTGGCCGGTCAGAAATAGAAACTGCCTTAGTTATGCTCTTTGTTGATTTTTGTAAAAGTGATAAAATAAGATAAAGATCCTCTTATTGAATCTCGGAGGGATAATTTGGGAATAAAAGAAAAAAACAGCACCAGTCGCCCTGTGCTCGGTTTATATTGGCGCAAGATGGCTTTTTTGGGCTTCACTCTTTGTCTTTGCCTAATAGTCTTTTCTGGTATCAAATTTTTCAAGGCCGATGTTGATTTTTATGATCCGGCTTTGACGCAGGACAAACTAAATGTAAAAGTTGAAATCACTCCTGACGGTTCTGTTTTGGTCGATGGTCAAAAAATAAAAGAAAAAATTAAAAGAATTGATGGCAAAGATGAGCTGATATTGCCGATATTGGATAATGTTGGTCAGTCTTATAGCGAAGTCAATGTTGAACTAAAACTGCCGAAGTCTGTGGCCGGAAGCTCAACATTTAATTCGACTGGTTCTCATGGTGTTGGATCTTCTGACGCATTGATGAAGAACGGCACGACTATAGTCTATATTGCCAAAGATGTTGATGCTACGGCACTTTTTTCTATAACTGTTGATATGCCAGAGGGTACGGTCAAATTTCCACTTTCTTATCAAATTTATTCAATTATTGAGAATCTTAAATCGAGCTTTTGGCTATTTCTGGCGCTTATCTTGCCTTTGAGTACATTAGCCTTCATGATTCTTTTTATTGCATATCAGGCCAGAAGACAGAAGGTTGAAGTTCCTCCTGAGGAGACAAATTCACCACCGATGGCGCTTCCTCCGGCACTGGTCGGGGTACTTTACAAACAGAAAGTTGGCGCTAGGGAAATTGCTGCAACATTAATTGATCTTGCTCTTCGTGGTGATATTTATATATTGGATCGAGAGAGAGACTTTGCTTTTGCTAAGAATCGTTTAGACAAAAGATTGCTATCTTACGAAAAAATACTACTATCAAAAATATTTCGCAAAAATTTAGTTTCTGATAAGGCCGAGATAGAAGAAAGAATAAATAATCATCTTTACAGCAAAAAAATTTCCCTCGTCTCTTCAGGAATTTATGTATTAGCGACCAGACTAGGCTATTTCCAAGTTAATCCACAAAAGCTTCACCTGAAATATCAGCTTCTGGGGATTTTAAGCTTTTTTGTTGGTCTTGGTGGATTCATCTTGAGCTTACTTATTTTTTCTAACCCCCCTTATGTTGCTTTCTTCTGGGTCGGCATGATGGTTTCTGGCATTATAATTACGCTGACAGCCAAGAACATACCATCGAGAACAATTCTTGGTCAGGAGGCTATGAGTAACTGGTTGGCTTTTCGTAAATATCTTTCCAATCCAGAAAAGCTACCATTTTCTTACGAAAGCCAGGATCTTTTCCAAAAATATTTGGCATACGCAATAGTTTTTGATTGTGAAGTTGCCTGGGCCAAGAGGTTTTCGGAGCAAAACTTTGTCATTCCTGATTGGTATGTCTCTTCTCAATCAGGGCTTGGCTTACAGGATTTTTGCTTGTCTTTATTTCCACTTGTTTCTTACGTCGCTAGATCTTTAGCGGCCGTAAGAGAGCCAGGATTTGAATAATAATAAAAACAAAAAATGGATTTTTTACTTTCACTTTTTAGCAAGATTATATATGGCGGCGGTGTTCTTTTTGATCTAGCAAAATGGTTTATTTTTGTGATCGTTGTCTTTATGATCGTAAATACCTTCTTCTTTGGTATTTTTATCGTCGATGGCGAATCAATGGATCCAAGCCTCAAAACAAAAGAATGGGTTTTTTGGAATAAAAACATTTATGACAAGGAAGTTCCCAAAAGGGGTGATATCGTTGTTATGAATTATCCCGGAGACCCAAACAACAAAAAGTATGTTAAAAGGATCATCGGCTTGCCCGGAGAAAAAGTTGACATAAAAGAAGGCGCCGTTTTTATTAATGACATTAAACAATCAGAGAATTATCTTCCATTGGATACAATCACTAAAGTGTACGACAAAGATAATGGTTCGTGGGTTTTGGGTCGTGAACAGTACTTTGTTCTTGGTGACAACAGGGCAAACTCAAGCGATTCTAGAGCCTTCGGACTAGTTAAAAAAAGATTTTTACTTGGCAAGGCTATTTCCGTTATTTATCCTCGCTTTCGTTTGACCAAAGATATCTAGGGGAGAATAAAAAATACCCTCGATTATTCGGGGGTATTTTTTATATAGTACCTATTTCTTTTTGGTTGATGTTGTAATCAGTTTTGTTAGTCGAGATTTAAGTCTGCTTGCTTTATTTTTATGAATGACGTTTTTCTTGGCGGCCAGGTCGAGCTCTCGATATGCTTTGCTGAGCAACTCTGGAGTCTTTTTGTCTTCTGTCTTGGCTGCAGCACGGACGCCCTTAACGGCACTTTTAATTTTGGACCGCGTTAGGTCGTTGTTTTCTTTTTTTCTGAGGCTAGCACGTAGCGCCTTTTTGGCTGATTTGATAATTGGCATAGGTAATCTGATTAATTAAGTCGTAGGTTATCTTACCATAGAGTTCGACAAAAGTAAAGGTTAAAGAGCTCAATACTAGATTTGTCCGGCCCAACGAATAAGACTATCTTTTCTTTTTTCGATGAATTCAACAATTTTTTCCGAAGAGTCTCCGTCTCCGTAAGGACACTTTTTGCTACTCATTTCCTTATAATTCTCAACAAGATATTTGTAGGCTTCAATCATTTTGGGCAATTCAAGTGTCGTTAATCTGTTGCAACCGATCTCGGTTGTTTCTGGTCTATCAGTAACATATCTCATTGTAAGACATGGAACATTTAGGGCTGATGATTCTTCTTGTAAGCCACCGGAGTCAACACAAGCGAAACGCGATTCATTGAGAAGTTTGATTGATTCAGGGTAACTTAGATTGCCGATTTTAATAATTCTTTCGTCTAATTCAAGATCATACTCTTCAATTTTCTGTATTGTTTTTGGTCTCATTACCCAGTTGACCTCAAGACCCTCGTTTACAAGGAAATTGGCGAATTTAACGACATTTGAAAATCTGAGCTTCGACTTGAGATTTTCTTCTCGGTGAGATGAGAAATAAACTTTGTTTGTTTCTTTGCGAGGATTTCTTTTTGCCATAGCTCTGGCGATATCGACGACAGTGTTACCGCAAACAATGATATCGTCTTTATGAAATTTTTCATCTCTAAGATAACAAGCCATTTTTTCAGTCGGAGCAAAGAAAAGATTACTGCAAGCATCAGCAATCCTAGTGTCTGTTTGTTCTGGCCAAGGTTCCCTTGTTTCTGTTCGAAGTCCTGCCTCGACGTGACCGACAGGAATTCCAAGGAAATGTGCTGCTACCGCTGCCACCATCGCTGTTTTTGTGTCGCCATGGACCAAAACAATTTCCGGCTTAATTTCGTCAAACAGTTTTGTCAGACTTTCTATTGCGGTTCCGAGTGTAAATCCCTGATTAAGGATGTGGTCTGGATTTCTGAGTTCAACTGATTTGTACATGCCGAGGAAAAGATCATTATCATAATGCTGATTGGTATGAATGAGTATGATTTGGTGGCCTCTTCTTTTCGCCTTCTAAGCCACAGGGGCTTGTTTGATGCTATCGGGCATAGTACAAGTTATAATTGCAATTTTCATTTTTTTTCCGATCAATAATTATTTTCTAGCATTGAATATTACCTTAAAAGATCAAATATGACAACAAAGTCAAGCTAATCATTTTTAGCTTTATCGACAATTTCTTTAATTTTCTTAATTTCACTTTCAAGTTTTGTCTGCGATTGCGCCTCAAGATTAAGTCTAACGACAGGATCATTTAGCGATGGCCTTAGGGTAAAATGCCAATCATCAAATGATATCGTCAGGCCATCCATTTTATTAATCTGGCCACCTTCATTTTTGTATACTTCCTCTACTGCTTGAAGTACTTTTGTCGCATCTTTGACTTCCATATTTACATCCCCAGAGATTAAAAGATTTCCCTTGGCTTCAGACAAAAGATCGGAAAATGTTTTACCGCTTTTGGCTATTCGATCAAGTACAATCATAAATGGTATAGTGCTGCTTTCGGCCCAGAACGACTCTTCAAACATAAAATGGTCGGCCTCTTCACAGCCAAAAACTGCAGCGTTGTCTTTCATGGCGATTTTGATAAATGAATTGCCAACTCGAGAGTAGACCACTTTCATGCCAAGTTTTTCTGCCGCTCTACTTGATGCCCAGCTCATTACAATTGAAACAATAACATTTGAATTTGGGTGTTTTTCGGCAACCCAGGGCAAAAGCATTGGTGAGATAAAACTACCAGTTAGTATTTCTCCGTCCGGCGTCACCAAAGTCATCCTATCAGCGTCTCCATCCCAAGCGACGCCAAAATCAGCTTTCTCGCTATCCATTTTACTGACTAATTGTTTGATATTTTCTGGAATCATCGGATCTGGTTCATGATTTGGGAAATTGCCATCAAGATCGAAATTTATTTTGACGGCTTCGATCGGCAAAGCGTCAATCACTCCTTCAGCTGTCTTACCGCCGACACTGTTGGCGGCATCAAAAACAACTTTCTGTTTTTTGAAATTTTTATAATCAAAAAGAGAAAGAATATGATTCTTGAAATCATCCAGAATATTAATTTCTCTTACATCACCTTTATTGGTTGGCTCAGAAAAGACCTGATTCAGGGCTGTCTCTTTGAGCTCTTCCATGCCAATACCTTGAGCAATGGGAAAGACTCTGCCGTTATCGAATTTTGATATCTTAAAGCCATTTAGATATTTGATCGTGTGCGACCCGGTAACCATGACACCCATTTCATATTTATAATTGCCAATGGCGAAATAAAAAGCCTCGGTCGTGACGAGGCCGATGGAATCGACGTTGACGCCCTGATCGGTCAGGCCCTTTATTAGTGCTTCGGCTAATTCTGGCGACGAGAGTCTAGTATCTTGGCCGACGACTATTTTTTGGGGGCGAAATTGTTCTGCTATCGAACGGCCAATTACATAAGCTTGGTCGACTCCTAGTGGACAACCATGTGCACTCTTTTCTTTGAGCGAACCAGGAGTAATATTTTGTGATTTGACATACTCCGGATCGGCTCCTCGAATATCCAAACTTCGAAACAGATACGGGCTTATTGTAACTTTATCCATATAATCCTTTTCTAATTCATCTTATTGTATCATCGAACCTACTAAACAAATCAAGTCCCGACTCGTTCACCTTGACATTTACGCACGATATGGTATATTTAACCGTTTCCAAAAGAAAGAAAAAATGGAACTTTCACCTAAACAACAAGTTGTTGAAATACTGAAGAATAAACAAAAGATTCTTCTCTTAACCCACAAAAATCCCGATGGCGATGCGATAGGGAGTATTTTGGCGCTTTATTTGTCTCTGAAAAAAATGGGCAAGGATGTGACTGCTGTTTGTGGTGACAAAGCTCCGCCAATTTTTGATTATCTGCCCGAGACCAAAGAAATCTCTCAAAACTTCATTAGCACTCGTGATTTTATAGTCTCTCTCGATATCTCTAAGGTTAAGGCTGATAAGGTTATGTACAAAGTTGATGACAATAAGCTTAATTTTATTATCACGCCGAACGGCGGACATTTCAACAAAGAGATGATTTCTTCGCAAGAAGGCGATTTTCATTTCGAGGTAATCGTTGTTCTCGATTCAACCGATCTTGAAAGAATCGGCACCCCATACGAGAAAAATCCGGAAATATTTTACGATGTTCCTGTTGTTAATATTGATCATCACGCTGGTAACGACCAGTTTGGTAAGATCAATCTTGTTGACATTACTGCTACTTCAACCTCAGAAATTTTAGTTTCTGTTCTGGAAACTTTAACCGGAGATCCTAAATTTATCTCTGATGAAATAGCTACTTCATTGCTGACTGGTATTATTACTGATACAAATTCTTTCCAGAATACCAATACCACACCAAAGTCTTTAACGGTTGCTGCTCAATTGGTTGCTTCTGGTGGACGTCAGCAAGATATTATTAAATATATTTACAAAACTAAGCCCCTTTCAACTCTACGATTGTGGGGCCGAGCCTTATCTAATTTGCGTGATGAGCGCGATTATCAATTCGTTTGGACTGAGCTTTATAAAAAAGATTATCTTGAAGTCGGAGCTTCGGAACCAGAATCTAGCGGTGTTATCGACGAGCTTCTCAAGACTGCCTCTGGCGTCGATTTTGCCTTACTTCTATCGGAAAAAAACGGTGACGTTCATGGTTCGCTTCGTGCCACCAACAAAAATCAAGATGTTTCGATCATTGCCAAGTTATTCGGTGGCGGCGGACATGCGATGGCAGCCGCTTTTCAAATCGACAACTCTTCGCTCGAACAATCTTCATCGATGATTATTCAAAAGATTAAAGATTATCAAGCGAAGGCCGGCAAGTAGGTGAAGGATTGATTTTAAGATCATTTTAGGTTATAACTAGATGAGAATATTAATAAGGGGAGAAACCGGTGCGTGGCACGCACAAGTTCAAAGTTATAAAGTTCGTAAAGTTATAAAGTTAAAGGAATAATCCTGCTTTTCACTTTCAACTTTTCACTTTCAACTTGCAGCGTAGCTGCAGTTTACCGGCTGAAAGGTAAAATGGTAGAGAAGAAAACGGCGAAAGTAGAGAAAGAGGACTTGGTTAAAAAGTATCAGTCTCACAAAAACGATACTGGCTCAACCGAAGTTCAGGTTGCAATTTTGACCAAGAAAATCTCTGATCTAACGAAGCATTTGAAGGATCACAAGAAAGATTTTGATTCTCGAAGAGGACTTTTGATGATGGTTGGCAAAAGAAGAAGATTGCTCAACTATCTTAAAAAGACTGAAGAGGAAAAATACAGCAAAGTTGTATCGGACCTTGGCCTCAAGAGATAAGTTGCAAAGCCGTGTGCCAATCTTGGCTCACGCTTTGTAACTTAATAAAAAAACGCGCTTCGGAGAAGTTTGAGAGGAGCGAGAAGAGTAAATAAATTCTATTTATTCTTTCCGCTTCTTAGCACTCCGGCGCCATAAAGAAAGGTTGTTATGGTGAAGAAACTTGAATTCCAGACCCGTTCCTACGAGGTTCTTTTCGGTGGTAAAAAACTAACACTTGAGACTGGCAAATTAGCTGGTCTGGCCAATGGTTCGATCGTCGCGAAGTATGAGGACACTGTTGTCTTGGCGACTGTTTGTTTGGCTGCAGAGCCAAAAGAGGGCACAGACTTTTTCCCATTGATGGTTGAATTCGAAGAGAGATTTTATGCTGCCGGCAAGATTTCTGGTAGCCGTTTTATTAAAAGAGAAGGTCGACCTTCTGACTCAGCAATTCTATCTGGTCGAAAGATTGATCGTCCGATCAGACCACTTTTCCCAAAGAGCTATCGCAACGACGTCCAGATCATTATCACGGCTCTATCATATGATGGCTCAATCAGTCTCGACATCTTGGGCACTATCGCCGCATCTTCCGCTTTGATGCAAACCAACGCTCCTTTCAAGGGTCCGATCGCCGCTGTTAATGTCGGACTTATTAATGACGAGTTTGTCTTAAATCTCAACGAAGATAATGAAAAAGAGTCTTCACTAAATTTGAGCTTCGCCGCAACATCCGAAAGAGTCATGATGATTGAGACGGAGGCCAATGAGGTTTCTGAAGAGAAGATCTTTGAGGCAATCAAATTTGGTCATGCCGCAATGCAGCCAATCATCGAAATTCAACACAAAATTGCTGAAGACCATGCTCGTGAAGTTGCCGAGTCAGCCGACAAGGTCGTTGGCGTCCATGCTGAGGTTTACAATCTAGTTGCCGATAAGATCAAAGATGCACTTGCTGAGCTTGATAAGACCGCTCGCGAAGCTAAGCTTAAGGCTTACGAAGACGAAGTTCTTTCGTCTCTTGAGGGCAATTACAAGCAAGTCGATATCAGAACGGCTTTTGCCAAGATTGTCGAAAAAGAGATTCGTCGCATTATTCTTGAAGATGGTATTAGACCTGATGGTCGAGAGATGGAAGAGATCAGACCACTCAATATCGAGGTTGGTCTTTTGCCTCGACCACATGGCTCAGCTCTCTTTACTCGCGGCCAGACTCAGGCGCTCACTATTGCTACTCTTGCTTCTCCTGGAATGGAGCAGTTGATAGATACAATGGAAGGGGAATCAACCAAGCGTTTCATGCATCACTATAATTTTCCACCTTATTCTACTGGCGAAGTTCGTCCTGTCCGAGGAGTTGGCAGACGTGAAATCGGTCATGGCTATCTCGCTGAGAAAGCCTTAAAGCCAATGATTCCAGATCCTGATTCATTCCCATATACCATCCGTCTTGTTTCTGAGATTTTAAGCTCCAACGGCTCAAGCTCGATGGCTGCAACTTGTGGCTCGACTTTAGCTCTGATGGATGCTGGTGTTCCGATTAAGAAGCCAGTTTCTGGTATTGCCATGGGTCTTGTCACTAGCGAAGATTGCTCAAAATATAGAGTTCTTTCTGATCTTCAGGGTCTTGAAGACTTTGCAGGAGACATGGACTTTAAGGTTGCTGGTACTGCTGATGGTGTTACTGCTATTCAGATGGATACAAAGATCGAAGGCTTAACATTTGACATTATTAGAGATACTTTGGCTCAGGCCAAGAAGGGCAGAGCCGAAATATTGGAAGCAATGCTGGCCATTATTCCTGCGCCGAAGGCAGAGCTTTCCAAATATGCTCCACGTATTGAAGCTGTTAAGATCAATCCAGACAAAATTGGTGAATTGATCGGACCAGGTGGTAAAAATGTTAAGAAAATCGTTGAAGATTGTGGCGGTAAAGAGATTATCTCGATAGATATTGAAGATGATGGTACAGTCATGGTTTCATCGATTGATCCAGAAATGGGCGATAAAGCTATTGCGATCATCAAATCAATGATGCGAGAGATTAAAGTCGGCGAGATCATCACCGGCGAGATCATCGACATCAAGAAAGATCGTATGACTGGCAAAGAGATCGGTGCTATCATGGCAATTTCGCCAAAACAGGACGGAATGATACATATTTCTCAAATTGCTAATGAAAGAGTTGAGAAAGTTTCCGATAAATTGAAAGTCGGACAAACTGTGACTGTTAAAGTTATCGAGGTTGATCCGATGAAAGGTCGCATCTCTCTTTCGATCAAAGCCATGCTTGATAATGGTCAGGAACGAACCAAGGAATAATATTCTTACAAATAGGTGCTCATATAAAAATCCGGGAAACCGGATTTTTATATTCATCTATTGACAAATTATAAATACTCTGATATAGTAAGGATACTTAATATTTGTACTCAATTATCTTGTGCCCGAGTTTTAAGTATTTGACTGGTTTATTTGCAACTTTTGCAAGATCTCTAATCCCTGCCTCTACCTATCGGCAGACAGGTAACGGCAGGCAGGTCATCCAATATATTAGTCAACTCATGTCTTGTGCTTCTGCACAAACAAGCTAATTTATCTGGCCCGAATCGGGCGGATTTTCAATCCTACATAATTCCTGGCAATATAATTTGCCACTTGTAAGCACTTCGAGATCTTAAGGAAAAAGTTAGCTGTTTGTTCAAAATCATCAAAGAACTTCAAGAATATTGCAGAGTCTTCATTGACAAAATGTTTGTTACTTGTTATATTTTACTCAACATCTAGGGGATGGACTCAGCTATTTATTGATTTTTGGTTTATACTTTTTGATTTCTATGGATGCATCATCGAAAAAGATTGAGCTCGATAATATCGGACAATATGTTCGAGATTGTTCTGGTTGTAAGCTTACCAAAACCAGGAAAAACGCTGTTCCTGGAGTGGGTGATTACGAAACCAAGATTATGTTTATCGGCGAGGCCCCAGGAGCCAATGAAGACGAAAAGGGAATTCCTTTCTGTGGCGCCGCCGGTAAATTTCTCGACGAAATGCTCGTTTCCATCGGACTAGACCGTTCCAAAGTATTTATTACTAATGTTGTTAAGTGTCGTCCGCCAGAAAATCGTGATCCCGAGGATGACGAAAAAGTAGCTTGCCGACCATATCTGGAGAAACAAATTGCTCTGATTTCGCCTGAGATTATTGTTTGTCTTGGTCGTCATGCTGCTGCCTCACTTCTTCCTGGTCAGCCAAGTATCTCTCAGATTCATGGTAAGGCCTTGAAGCGTCCCAATGGTATTGTCTATTTGCCGCTTTATCATCCCGCCGCCGCGCTTCACAATGGTGGCTTAAGGCAGACCTTAATAGATGATTTCTCAAAAATTACTGGAATATTAAAAAAGATCGAGGAAGAGAACAAAAACAAAAAAGAAGATGAACAAGATCAATTTAAACAAGAAAAATTAATTTAATTATTATTAGAAAAGGTGCTTTATTGGTTAGCAATCAGATAAAGCAAAACTTTAAATGAACGAAAAAGAAAAAAAACAAGGGGAAGTCTCAGATAGAGCCAACAAGCTCGAAACCGCATTAAAAAACGACGGTGTTGAGGCTAGATTCCCACAAAAAACTCATAAAAACATGACTTCAAGTGAGCCAAGATATACGGCTCAACAAGTAGATCCCAACTATAGATCTAAGTTTTTTTATGAACCAAAATTAAAAATTATCCCGCTCGGTGGTGTTGAAGAGACTGGTGGTAAAAACTGCACTATCATCGAATACAAAAACGACATTATTGTTGTCGACATGGGATTCATGTTTCCAGACGAGACAATGCCAGGCGTTGATTATGTTATTCCTGATGTCACATATCTCGAACAAAACAAATCCAAAATTCGTGGTCTTTTGATCACTCATGGTCACTTGGATCACATCGGTGCCATTCCTTATGTCTATGAGCGTATTGGTGCCCCAACAATATATGGTTCACCATTAAGTCTTGGCATTATCAAAAGCAAATTAGAAGAGTTTGGTCTTGATAAGTCGGCTAAGCTTGCCCCAATGAAGATTGGCGAAGACATTGTTCAGCTCGGAGTATTTAAGGTCTCAACATTCAGACTAACTCACAGTATTCCTCAGTCTATGGGCATTGTTGTCGAGACGCCAGAAGGCATCATTGTTCTGACTGGTGACTACAAATTTGATCATACTCCGGCCGACAAGAAGCCAGCCGATTTCTCGGCTATCGCCGCAATTGGCGCTAGAAAGCCGCTAGCTTTGCTTTCCGACTCGACCAATATCGAGAAGCCAGGTGTTTCTGTATCGGAGAAAGAGATTGAAGAGTCCTTGATGTCGATTATGGAGAATGCTAATAATCGAATCTTTGTTTCGACTTTTTCGACTCTTATCTCTCGTATTCAGCAGGTCTTAAACGTTTCACACAAATTAAATCGCAAAGTTTGTTTCATTGGTCGCAGTATGCTGACAACGGTTGAAATCGCGATTTCTCTAGAAGCATTGATTGTGCCGAGAGATACAATTATTGATGCCAAAGATCTCAACAAATATCCTGATGATAAAATTGTCATCGTCTGTACTGGTTCACAGGGTGAGGATAATGCCGCTCTCACTAGAATAGCCAACGGTGAACATCGTCAGGTTAAGATGAAGAGAGGTGACTTCGTTATACTTTCATCGTCACCGATTCCAGGCAACGAGCGTTCTGTTTCCAACTTGATGGACAATCTTTTTCGAGCTGGTGCTCAAGTTGTCTATCAGAAACTTATGGATGTTCATACTTCGGGACATGCCAATCAAGAAGATATCAAGCTTATGCTTGCTTTAATCCGCCCGCAGTATCTTATCCCTGTCCATGGTCAACGTCATAAGCTTATGCTTCACTGCCGAATCGCTAGAGAAATGGGCATAGTCGACGAGGATCACTGTCTTGTTGGCGACGACGGTCAGATTATGGAATTTAGCAAGGGCAAGGGCGAAGTCACAAACAAACGTATTCCGGCCGCTTATGTCATGGTTGATGGTCTTGGTATCGGCGACGTTGGCAATATTGTTTTGCGAGACCGCAAAGCGATGGCCCAGGAAGGTATCTTTGTTGTTATTGTTACTGTTGATCATCAGACTAATCAGATACTAACTTCTCCGGACATCATTTCTCGTGGATTTATTTATATGCGAGAGAGCGAAGAGTTGGTCCACAAAGCTCGAGCTGAGGTTAAGAAAATATTTGCAAAGTATGGTTCTAAAGATAAAAATTCTCCTAAAGTTGACTGGACTATGGTCAAACAAAAGCTTCGAGATGAGCTAGGTGATTTTCTCTTCAAAGAGACAGAGAGAAAGCCAATGGTTATCCCAGTAGTGATCGAGGTCTAAGAAAAAAGCCCCCTTGTAAAAGGGGGCTTTTTTGTTGCATCAAGCCCTTGATTGAATTATAATAATTCTAACGAGAATGCACTGACATTCCAATTTAATGTTGAGCTCCATTCTGGAGGGAGATTAATGGGCAGAAAAAGAATTCATCCGAAGAGAAAACCAACACAAAAGTGGTATCAAAAGGAGAATGAATGGGGAGACTTTGTTTTTGATTGGTCTCTTGGTCTTGAGGCGGAAACTTGGCGAGTAATTTTTTCGCTTTTTGTAATAATTCTCTCAGTTACTTTCTTCCTTGGCTTTATTGATAAAGCTGGGGTTTTGGGCGAGTTTTTTGCTTCTCTCATCAAGAAGCTTTTTGGTGGATTTGATGCCTATATTTTTGATTTCGTTCTCCTCTATGTTGGCATCATATTGCTTGTTCCCAAAAAGAAATATCGTCTTGCCGAATTTGTCGGATTATTTTTATTAATCTTTTCAATTCCAGCTTTTCTTCATTTATTTATTCCAGAAGAAATTGCTAAAGAGGCTGGCATGATTGGCCAAAACGGCGGAATTATTGGCTATTTAATATCTAGCCCCTTGCGTAGTGCAATAGGACTTTTTCCAACTTTCCTTTTGAGCGTCGTCATGATTGGTATCTCGCTTCTGATGATCTTCGACTTCTCATTACTTGAATATCTTGGAATTAAGAAAAAAGATCATAGTGGCGAAGAGGGCAGAGTTAATGTCAACAGGAACGAAGCTAGAGTTTCTGTATTTGAGACGATGCGCCGAAAACTAAGTGGCATGGGTAAGACAAAATTTGAGGAAGAAACCAAGGCCCCAGTTATCGAAGTGGCCCATCAGGGCAACGGTATCGCCAAAAAAGATACTGATTGGGAATATCCATCAATTGACTATCTTAAAGAGCTTGATGAAGTCGCTGATCCTGGCAACATCTTCAAAAATGCTGAAGCAATTCAGAAGTGTCTCAGGACTTTTAGTATTGATGTTGCTCTGGGCGATGCTAATGTTGGCCCGACTGTAACTCAGTATACACTTAAGCCAAATGATGGTGTTAAATTAAACCAGATTGTTGCTCGCCAGAATGATCTAGCCTTAGCACTTTCGGCCAAAAGTATTAGAATCGAAGCACCAATTCCTGGCAAAAACGCTGTTGGTGTCGAAATACCAAACAAAAAATCAGCCAAAGTTACACTTCGAGAAATTCTTCTTTCGAGCCAATTTAAGGCCGTCAAGAGCAAACTAGCCTTACCTCTTGGTCGTGATGTTGCTGGAGAGCCGGTCGCAATTGACCTTGAGAAAATGCCACATTTGCTCATTGCTGGTTCAACTGGTTCTGGTAAATCTGTTTGTATCAACTCAATCATTGTTTCACTTCTTTACAACAATGCTCCAAGTGACCTAAGGTTGCTCCTTGTCGATCCCAAGAGAGTAGAGCTTACTTGTTATAATGATATCCCTCATTTATTAACTCCGGTTGTCACAGAGGTAGACAAGACTGTCTCAGCGCTCAAGTGGGCGGTTTGGGAGATGGAAAGACGCTATAAAGTTTTTTCAGATCTCGGCAAACGTAACATTGTTGCTTACAACTCAGCTCCTGGTCCAGAAGGGAAAATGCCATATATTGTCATTATTATTGACGAGTTAGCTGACTTAATGGCGACAAGCTCAAAAGAAGTTGAGGGTTCTATCGTCCGTATTGCCCAGATGGCTCGTGCTACTGGCATACATCTTGTTATTGCAACCCAGAGACCATCCGTTGATGTTTTGACTGGGCTTATCAAGGCTAATATCGCATCGAGAATTGCTTTCGCTACAGCTTCTCAAGTCGATTCCCGTACTATTCTTGATGTTTCTGGTTCGGAAAAACTACTCGGCTTTGGCGATATGCTTTTCATGGCGGCTGGTATTAAGCCAAGAAGAGTTCAGGGCTGTTTTGTCTCCGATCCTGAGATCGAAGATGTTGTTGGATTCTTGAAAGAAAAATCAGCGCCTCAATATGAAGATGCGATTTTGTCTTTTGGCGCCAGTCGCAGTCATGGTGGAGTCGGTGGCGATGGTTCATCGGAGGATGAACTTTACAACGAAGCTGTCGAGACGGTCATGAATGCTGGCAAGGGTTCTGCATCCCTCTTGCAACGTCGCCTTAAAGTCGGTTATGCTAGAGCGGCCAGACTTTTGGACATTCTGGAAGAGAATGGTGTTATCGGGCCAGCTGACGGAGCTAGACCGAGAGACGTTTTGATTTCAAATGGTTATTCACCCTATAATAACGAAGCCGATTTTGACAACAACAATTTCGACAACGATAAACATAATTATTCATAAATGGTATCAGGATTCAAAAAAAGAAAAATTCAAACTGACAAATCTTTGGGAGAGATTTTCAAATCTGCTCGTTTAAAGAGAGAGGTTTCTTTGGATGAAGCTGAGGTTTCCTGCAAGGTCCGCTCTAAATATCTTCAGGCTCTTGAGGAGGGCGATTGGCAAAATCTGCCATCACTTGTCTATGTTCGCGGTTTTGTTTTGGCTTATGCTAATTTTCTCGAATTAGACAAAAAAGAAATTGAGAATATTTTTTGGCAGGAATATAGCTTTGTTGGCAAACAAAAAAACAGTGATATTACATACAAGAAATTACTTCCAGACAAAAAAGTTCTGATCACCCCAAAGCTAATTGGCTATGCGATTTTCTCAATGTTTCTAGTCGGAATGTTTGGTTATATCGCTTATCAGATTATTAATTTTGCCGGAAGTCCGAATCTCAGGCTAGTTACTCCGAATAATAATTCTGTTATTGAGGCTGATTCAGTCGAGGTTCGAGGTATAACTGATAATGATACCTATCTAACAATAAACAACGAAATGGTTCCGGTGACTACAGACGGACGTTTCGAGATCAATCTTAAGCTCCAGAAGGGTATAAATGTCGTTCGGATTAAGGCGATGAATCGGGCCAAAAAAGAAACAAGCGAAATTATTACTGTCGAATATAAACCCAAGACGGCAAAAATTGACGAAACGATAATCAATCAATAATCTTAAGCTTTACATATAATGAAGGGTTAACATGGCGAAGAAAAATGAAGCAGAAGAAACAAAAATAAATAGTGGCAAAAGCGAAGCTCTAAAATCAGCGCTTCTTACAATAGAAAAACAGTTTGGCAAGGGTGCGATCATGACATTGGCTGACTCGGTTCCACTTAATGTCGATTCTATTTCGACCGGATCTCTTTCTCTTGATCTGGCTCTTGGTATCGGTGGCTTGCCTCGTGGCAGGGTGATTGAGATTTTTGGACCAGAGTCATCTGGCAAGACAACGCTAGCCATTTCAGTTGTAGCTCAAGCTCAAAAGAAGGGCGGCAATGCTGCTTTTATTGATGCCGAACATGCCTTTGATCCTGAATATGCCAAGAATTTAGGTGTAGATCTGGACAATCTTTTGATTTCTCAGCCAGATACTGGTGAGCAGGCTTTGGAGATTTGCGAGACCCTAGTTCGTTCAAATGCACTTGATGTTATTGTTATCGACTCTGTCGCGGCTTTGGTTCCACGAGCTGAGATCGAAGGAGAGATGGGCGATTCAATGATGGGTGTCCAGGCTAGACTCATGTCGCAAGCTCTCAGAAAGTTAACCGGTGCAGTTTCCAAGTCTAAAACAATGCTGATCTTCATCAACCAGATTCGTATGAAGATCGGTGTTGTGTTTGGCAACCCCGAGACCACGACTGGTGGCAATGCATTAAAATTTTATGCTTCTGTTCGACTTGATATCCGTCGTAAAGCGGCTCTTAAGAAGGGTGAAGATACAGTCGGCAACAACGTTGTTGTCAAAGTAGTTAAAAATAAAGTTGCTCCACCTTTTAAAACGGCTGAATTCGACATTATGTATGGCACAGGCATAGATTACGAGGGTGAAGTTTTGGACCTTGGTGTCAAGTTTGATGTTGTCGAGAAAGCTGGCAGCTGGCTTTCATATGAGGGAGAGAAGCTCGGTCAAGGCAAAGAGGGTGCTAGAGCATTCTTGAAGAAAAACAGCAAAATTGTTGAAGAGATAAAGGCAAAAATTTTGGCAAAAATTCAACAAGTGAAATTGGACAATGAAAAAGAAGCCGCCAATGAGTGAAGAAATATTCGTATAAATAATTTGTTGTCTCCGGGGCGTTCCGGATGAGAAAGGCAAAAATGGTTGACGAACAAAGGATTAAGCTTACTTCAGAACAAATCGATAGAGCAGTTCAATTTTTCTCTGATTTATTAAGAGCGCACAATGAAAGAGACAGATTGTTTTATCAAGCTCAGGGTCATCAAAGAGGAGTTGAAGTTGCTGAACAAAAAGTTCAGAAGATAGATTCTTTTGCTGAATCATTAAGAGCTGAGCTAAGAGATGGTATACGTGGAAATGTGCCTATATTACAGCTCTGGTCGCCTGGATCAGAATCTCCAGAACTTTTTAATAGTCTTAAGGCCGCAGGCTTTAATCCTCTGGCTGAGCCAATGGTAAAAAATGTAGAGCTCGAGTTTCTTCCCGGAGACAAAGTTAGGGCTAGTTTGAATTCTCCTTCTCAGATGTATTCGTTGGATCAAGAAATTGTCTTTGGTGGTGGTGAAGTTACGCTAGGGAATGAGGCCGAAACGACCGATCCAGAAGAAGACACACTTAAAGTCGAAGAACCAAAAGATATTGACCCGAATCCAGAGACACATTCCGCGTAATGAAAAAGAAGCCGCTTGAGTATGCCCTTTATCTTCTTGAGCTTCGAGACAGAAGTGTCGCCGAGATAGAGCAGAAGATGAAGAATAGAGAATACCTGCCAGAGGAAATCACAAAGACAATTGATTTTTTGAGAGACAAAAATTTTCTTGATGATGCCAGATTTACTGAAAATTACATCAAGCAATTACAGTTCCGTTCTCAGGGTGTCTATAAGATCAGGAATCAACTTAAGAAATTTGGTCTTGATCGAGACTTGGTTGAGGAAAAATTAGGCGATATTGATAATGATTCTGAATACGAGACTGCGAAAGAACTGGCTCAAAACTGGCTCAAGAAGAAAAACATTCCACCAGAGAGAAGGTATGAAAAATTAGGACGTTTCTTACTTGGGCGAGGCTATTCGATCGACAACACTAAGAAGATTTTAGAAGAGTTACTATAAAAAATATTGGAGGGAATGTGGCGAAGACGAAACCGTTCATCTTGTGGTTTAAAGATATTCACAAGAATGACATTGCTTTGGTTGGAGGTAAAGGTGCCAATCTAGGAGAGCTCACCAACGCTGGAATTCCTGTTCCAAATGGTTTTTGTGTTACGGCTCAAGCTTACTATTATTTTCTCGAGCAAACTGGTATTAAGGATGGTTTGGCTAAGGCGCTAAAGGGGTTGAACGCCGAAGACAACAAGAGATTAAATGCTGTTGCTAGAGAGATTAAGAAAACGATAGTAAACGCCAAGATGCCAGAGGATTTGGCCAAAGAAATCAAAGAGGCCTATCACAAATTGGGTGGTTTTCCTGTGGCGGTCAGATCTTCGGCTACTGCGGAAGACCTGCCAGACGCTTCATTCGCTGGTCAACAAAGCACGTATCTCAATATTCAAACTCCTGATGCGGTCGTTAAATCGGTTCAAAAGTGCTACGCTTCGCTCTTTGAGGCTCGAGCAATCTATTATCGAGTCATTAATAAGTATGATCATTTGCAGGTCGGTCTATCCGCCCCAGTTCAAAATATGGTTGATTCTGATAATGCCGGTATCTTATTCACGGTTGACCCAGTCGACCAGAATCCCGATCATCTAGTCATCGATGCTGGTTGCGGACTTGGCGAGGCAGTCGTTCTGGGTGAAATTAATCCCGATCGATATGTCGTCGATAAAAATACGATGCAGATCGTAAGCCGTGAAATCAACGAGCAGATCTGGCAGATTGTTAAAGATGGAAAAAATGGCGACAAACATATTCGAGTGCCGAAAGATAAACAGAAAACTCAGAAAATTACTGATGAACAAATCTTAAAGTTGGCCGAAATCGGCGTTAAAATCGAAAAGCATTACGGTAAGCCTCAGGATACAGAATGGGCGATAGAAGACGGCAAGGTTTACTTCGTTCAATCTCGACCGATCACAACTCTCAATAAAGGCAAAGATAAGCAGAAATCAGTTTCATCAGGCGGCGGAGAAATTGATGAAAGTAAGGCAGAGATTTTACTCAAAGGTGCGGCCGCATCACTTGGCGCCGCTTTTGGTCCAGTCAAAATTATTCACAAACCAACTGAAATAGATAAGGTCAAGGACGGCGATGTCTTGGTCACTGAAATGACGACTCCTGATTATGTTCCGGCGATGAGGAAGGCTGTCGCAATTGTCACTGACACGGGCGGCAGGACATGTCATGCCTCGATTGTCTCAAGAGAGTTGGGGATTCCCTGTGTTGTTGGTACCGGCACAGCGACTCATGTCCTTAAAAATGGCCAAATAATCACCGTTGATGGTGCTAAAGGCCTGGTCTTTAAGGGCAAAGTCTCCAATAAAGAACTAAAGAAGGAAGTCGCCGGAAAGGTCGAAGGTTCCGGGTCGATGATTTCTGAAGAGATTCCAGTCACTGGCACAAAAGTCTATGTGAATTTAGGCGAGCCTCAACTTGCCGCCGAGGTAGCAAAATTACCCGTGGATGGTGTCGGTTTACTTCGAGCTGAGTTTATCATAGCGAACCTTGGCGAGCACCCCAAGGCGATGGTCGCGGCTGGTAGAAGTGAACAATACGTCAATGCTTTAGTTGATGGGATTAAGGAAATAGCTTCTGCTTTCGCGCCAAGACCGGTGGTTTATCGAGCAACAGATTTTAAGACGAATGAATATAAAGGTTTAAAAGGTGGCGAAAAGTATGAGCCAGTCGAAGACAACCCGATGATTGGTTACCGTGGTGCCTCAAGATATATTGCTGAACCGGATATGTTCGCCCTTGAATTGAAGGCGATTAAGAAGATTAGAGAAGAATATGATCTGAAAAATCTTTGGATTATGGTGCCTTTTGTTCGCACAATAACCGAAATGACAGAATGCATGAAATTGATCGAACAGGGCGGACTGAAGCAGGGGCCAGATTTCAAAATCTGGATGATGTGTGAAATTCCTTCAAATGTGATTCTTCTTGAGAAATTTATTGCTCTTGGTATTGATGGCGTCTCAATCGGTTCGAATGATTTAACTCAGCTGACTCTCGGAGTTGACCGCGATAATCAGACTCTGGCTAAGCTTTTCGATGAACGTGACGAGGCAGTCAGAATGTCAATCGAATATGTGATTAAGACCTGTCGAAAGAACAATGTCACTTGTTCGATATGTGGCCAAGCACCAAGTGTTTACCCGGAAATTACCGAAATGATGGTAAAAGCAGGCACAACTAGCGTTTCTGTAACCCCAGACGTAGCTGTCGCAACCAAAAAGCTAATAGCTTCGGTAGAGAGAAGGCTGTTGCTTTCCAATGTGATTGATAGATAGGTGTATATAAAATAGCCCCACTAAGTGGGGCTATTTTAGTCTTGCTCAAATTCATAATAAGTGTTATCCTGCAAGCACAATCTTCCCAATTCTTGGCATCTATAAAGGAGGAAGCCATGCCCGATCAGACGTTTCGTGTTAAGGGTATCACAGCCCATGTCTCCGATGAAGTTGAGACCAACTTCTTGTCGACTGATCCGCCGAAAGATGGCGAGGTGCGAGTTGTCGGCCAACTCGACGGCGTTCATGCCATCGTCACCTGGACTGGTCAGAATACCGGCGAAGAACGCCAGGCGACCGTCCGCCTTTCCTGACCAGCATCAGGGAAGCCTTCCCGCCCCAACCATACACACATTTGGTTCGGGGCGGTTATTTTATTGAGAGCGCTATCATTCCAATAATTATAATCATTATTGCCATATACTGTTTTGAAGACAGTTTTTCTTTGTAAAAAAATCGGCCAAAAAGAGCGACAACTATTGGGCTGGCAGAGGAGAGCGCAACAATAATACTGACGTTAGCTACTTTTAATCCGGTATAATAGCCGATTTCCCAGGCAAAAAGAAAAATTGCTATAGGAAGTAAGAAATATAATGATTTATTTGTTTTCAGTCCAAAATTTTCTTTGGATTTTATAAGCAGGAATGTCGCAATCAACAAAATAGTTAGTTCTCCGATGAATGAGGCAAGATATGGACCCAGATTATCGATTGATATTTTTACAAAAGCCATCCAAATTCCCCAACCCAAAGCGGCAATAAGGGCATATGGTATGCCGCTTTCAACTTGAAAAATCTTTGATGATTTGAAGTCTTTAACATTAAGAGAAATCAAAACAACGCCAAAAATAATGACTGCAATAGCGAGGTATTGCAATGATGTCAGTCTTTCATGGAAAAATATTGTTGCTAAGATTATGGCTATTAAGATATTTCCTGACGATACTGGTGAGACGACACCAATTTTACCGACTGTAGTCGCTTTGTAATAATAATACATTGGGATGTAGCCGAAAATTGCCAGGAGAAAAGTAAAAATTGCATATTTCCAACTGAAATTTGTTTTATCTGGTGTTAATATGACTAGAGCCAGAAGCAAAATTGTAATAAATAGATTTCTATAGAATATTGTTTTATTTACCCCCTCAACTTGAGAAGGTGTCTTTACCATGGCGTTAGAAAGTCCGCCGCTTATTAAAGCAATTAAGCCCAAAAGTATCCCAAGTTCCAAGTTATTCATTTTCTTCCTTGTTTAAGAATTTTGCATATTCTTCAAGCCACGGCCAGCCCAGTTTTTCAAATTTTGGCTTCAAGCGATCGTGTAATTCTATAAGCATTGCTTTGATTTCAGGGAATTTTTTGACAGCTTTATTTGGATATGGAGCTATTAGCTCTGGATGATCAAAGCATTCATGTCCTAAAACAAGCATATGATTTATGCCTTCTATTTTGTCTACCGCTTTAATAAATTTGGCTTCAGCTGTCTCGGATTGCTCGTATTCTTGCCAAAGATTGTAGATTTCTTGACCAGATTTCTTGGGCAATCTTTTTCTTATTTCTTTGATTGCCGCCAACTCCATATCGTGTTTTTCCTCTTTTGTTTTAATGCCCCAAGCAACTAGAGAATAGTCAGTATCGCCAGCTATCGACTCTGGTAAGTCATGAACCAAAGCCATTTTGATTGATTTCAAAAGATCGACTTTAAGATCAAATTCATAAAAAACAATCATCGAGATTAGGGCTACATGCCAAGAATGTTCAGCGCTAGATTCCTTTTGTTTCATTTCCTTCGTGTTGAGATATCTCCTGGTATCTTTGAGGTTTTCGGAAATCTCGATGAAGTCAAAAATTTGTTCTATTTCTTTAGTCGATTTTGTATCATTTGTGCCATCTAGACTATATTCACCTTTCCAATCCCAGCCGTGTTTTTCCATTTCTGTTTTTGCTCTTTTCTTGTGCTCACAAAGGACTGATTTGAGTTTGGGAAAACCTGCTACAGCTTTATTGGGATATGTTCCGATTATCTCGGCAAAGTGAAAACATTCGTGTCCGGTATGGACCATATGATGCAGGCCCTCGATTTTGTCCATAGCGTAAGCAAATTTGCCCTCATTCGAACTTTTATCTTCGTATTCCTGCCAAAGATCGAAGATAATCTTGCCACTTTTTTCTGGCAACACACTTCTTATTTTTGCAATAGCTAATTTCTCATTTCTGTCTTTATCTTTGGGATCGGCTAGGCCTTTAAAAAATTGGACGTAATCAATATCGTCGGTGATAGCCTCAACCAGATCATGGATTATAATTATTTGTATCGCTTTCAGAAAATCAATTTCAAAATCTAATTCTTTATCGAACAGACAGGCCAAAAGGGCGACATGCCAAGTGTGGTCTGCGCTTGTTTCCTTTTTCTTCATCTGTGGAACGTTTTTCCAACGTTTCGTATTCTTTAATTGCTCGGAGATCTCCAAGAAATCAAATATTTTTTCAACTTTATTTTTCATCTGCATCACAAGTATAGCTTTTTCTTCTGCAAAGCAAAACAAATGGCAAACGCGATAGATTAGATCTATCGCGCGCCGGCACGGGTCACATTCCTGGATTGAATTGTGACAAGAGTAGGGGGTCGGGACTGGGGAAATGCTCGCGTTGGATCGCGAAGCAGATTGAGCACTGGAGCGCGCCGTCTTTTACTGCGGCGTGGCAGTGTTGGCACCGGTGGTGCCCGGCCTCGCTGATTTCACAGGAGAGGCAGGCCTTGGGGCCTGTTTCTTTGCGTTTTGCGCACTGAACGCACACATCAGACATATGGTAACCTCCTAAAACGGGGATAGATTCTGGCCCAAATTGTCAAAATTATATTCTAATTCCATGCTTTTGTCTCTGTGGATAGATACAAAAAAGACGTCCTGTGCGTGACATCTTTTATTGGTGCAAAATTATTGCTTATTTAATTCGTTTGACCCACTCAAATTCATCATGGTGAGAGGCTCTTTCGGTCATCAAGTGTTCAAACATTTCAATCATGGCTTTTTCATTTTTTATATAAGGCATAGCGTAGTTTCTGGTTGATTCGATGGCGTCAGCATTTTCGTGCCAATTGATCTTTTTTGACAGCGAATGTTGGAGTGAATAGCTAAGTTTGTCGAGCCCTTTGGCGATCTTAGCCTCCATTGTCTTGCCTTGATCGTATTCCTCCCACAAGCCTCGGAATTCTTTCTCTAAATCTTTGGGTAATATGGCAAATATTTTATCTGCTGCTTCTGTTTCTCTAACTCTTTTAAGCTCTTTTTCTTCTTTCGTTGTAACCCAATCATCTCCGGTGTGGATTTCTATCAAATCGTGGACAAGGATGATTTTGAGAGTTCTAAAAAAATCAAATTTATTTTCAAATTCGCCCTCTAGGGCGAGCAACATCATTGCTAAATGCCAAGAATGCTCGGCGTCATTTTCTTGCCTTTTTTTATCGGAAAGATAGGGAATACGCTCGACGAGTTTCAATTTTTCTATTTCGCAAAGAAAATCAAAGATTTTTTTAAGACGGTTGTTCATTGATAATTTATCCATAACTATCAAAGTTTCGACCTATATTCTCATCTGGTGAAGGTACTTTTTTGGTTGGTTCTTCGATTTTATCTCGAGGATCTATTTCTGAAACAGGCGGCTCTTTTCTCGGATCTTTATCAGCAATGTTTTGTGCTGGTGGCGGTGGAGTTACGGCTGGTGCCTCGGGGTGAACGTAGGGATTTATTTTTTCCATTTTTCTCCTTAAATAAATTTATTTAATTCCTTCAAATTATCAATAACAATATCAGGTTCTGCGCTTAATAATTCCTCTTTATCACACCAGCCAGTTGTGATACCGCAAGACAATACTCCTGCTTTCTTCGCCGCCTGGATGTCATTGGTATGATCGCCAATATATATTGCTTCGTCCTTATAAATTTTCAAGTCCGATAGGCATTTTTCGATGCAGTGAGATTTATCAATATTTTTATCTGATTGCAGGACTAATTCGAATTTTATTTTTCTATTTGCTGGATTTGCAAAAGTTTTCTTGAGGGCTTCGTCGCTACAGCTCGAAACAACAGCCAAAAGTTTTTCTTCTTTCATCCAATCTAAAAATAATTCGGGATAGATTATTTCTAATTTTGGATAATAAATGTTCACATATTTTGTGATAAGATCAGCAATTTCAGAAACAGAAAGAGGGGAATGATTCCACTCTTTGAGCCAGAGGGCATTTTGGGAAATATTACTGCCCCATATTATTTTTTCGGGTCGATCGCTCATAGCAAGTCCATACAAATCCTTGAGGTCTTTGCGAACTCGAAGCATCGCCTTCATCGAATCGACGAGGGTAAAATCAAAGTCAAATATTAAGAGTTTTATCTTATTTTTTTTCATCAAATTTCAATTCCTTAAGATCATGAAGGTCGATACCATAATCTTTGTAAATTCTCACATGTCCATGATGACCGTATTCGCGACCAGTGAGGCCAAGTAGTTCCAGTCCTCTGGCAACACCTTTCTCGCTTTTGGCTTCAATTTCAAACATTGTTGGAATCATCGGCCATTTGTCGATCTTAAATTCAATATCGTCTAGCCGGTAAATCTGACTGATATTTTCCTGATAATATTTTTCGAAATAAAAACTAAGCTTAGAGAGAAGCTCGGCAGTTTTTTCGAAGTCATCAACTTCGACCTCTATTTCTTCTGTCCCGGTTGGTGAATTATCTTTCCTGAGTTTATAACAGATTGTAGTCTTTTTCCCATCTGTGCGGAGGCGAACCCACTCTGAACAACCGTGAGGGTTGATATCATAGACCCAGCGCCGATGAGATTTTTTAGGCTCTTCCTTGGCTCCAAGTTTTTTCAGCTTAGCTCTGATGTCGGCTTCGTCAATATTCAATACTTGTGTTTCAAATTCCTTCTGCATTATAATTGCAATCTCAAATTAAATTTTTACAAAAAGTATAAATTTTTTCAGCTACCAGTATGGGACTGTTTAACACAATAATATGATTCTCTTCTGGAATTATATCAAGAATTGACTTTTCGATTAATGCATTTGTCTCTTTGGCTCTATCAACACTAAAGATTCCGTCTTTTTCGCCATGAATTATTAGAACCGGAACTTTAATACCTTGTAGAACTTTTGAGCCATCAAAGCTAGCGACGTGCTGATAGGTAAAAAACCATGAGCGGAGAGAGGTGTGTGAAATATCAGAGTAGATTCTGCGCAGATTCCAATCTCCTGTTCCGGCAAATTTATCGAAATCCTCCTGATGATTCTGGCCCTTTAGGGGCAACAGACTGTGTATAGTCAGTAAAGAATTGAGTATGAGAAACACTGGGGAGCTTAGTATTCTCGCTGCTCTCAATTTCTGGGGCGCCTTTGACGTTGTGTCGACCAAGATATAACTTTTGGCCAAATTCGGATAAAGTTTCTGAAATTCTATCGTAACCATTCCGCCAAAACAGTGACCAATTAAAATGAAATTCTCGATTTTTTCAACATCCAATACGGCCTTTATATCTTTGGCGAAATTATCCAACCCATAATCTCTAATTTTTTTGGGCCTCCCAGATAGTCCATGGCCCCGTAGATCAATTGCCAATGTTGAAACATCCTTGCTATGAAAAAAATCCCGCTCCTTTTTCCAAGCGGTTAAGCTGCCACCAGCACCGTGAACAAAAACAAGAAAAGTCTTGCTCTTTTTCCGTTCAATCGAATAGTTAATAAGGGTCTTGTCAAAACTTTTAATTTCGTTCATCTTTGCTCTCCAATTTATTGAATAATACGCTCAAAACTGATAGAATTCAATTTGCCATACGGAGAGATCGCAAGCCGAAGGCTCCCCTTCGGGGTAGTGGCCTGATAAAATAGGGGTATGAAATATTTCGTATACATGCTTGAAAATGCCGATAAGAGACATTATATCGGCATCACTACCGATCCGATAAGAAGATTAGTAGAGCACAATTCTGGTTCTACAAGATCAACTCGACCATTCAAGCCTTGGAAAATGATTCATACTGAGGAGTTTGATTCTAGGAAAGAAGCATGCAAGAGAGAGTGGTATCTAAAGCACGCTAAGGGTTATAAGGAAAAATTAGATATAGCAAAAAAATACGGAGAGATCGCATAGTGGCCTAGTGCGCACGCTTGGAAAGCGTGTGTGGGCGCAAGTCCACCCAGGGTTCGAATCCCTGTCTCTCCGCCATTTCAAATTGCCCAATTTTGGGTGATTTGAAATGACTAGAAGTAGGAGATTCGAACGGGAAGGGGTCGGGAAACGGGAGTTTCCCGTAAAGGAAAACACTAAAAACCGTCGGTTTTTAGAAGCCCAAAGGGCGCTCGAGATCCCTGTCTCTCCGCCATTCCAATAATTTTTAATGAATACTCGCTTTGGCGAGTTTTTTATTTCATAAACATTTGATCAATGAAGTTTTGATATAATAGTTGGGTATTAATTTTATGGAGGATATATGCGCGTAAAAGATAAGATTTTTTTGGTTACTGGGGCTGGAAGTGGTATTGGCAAGGAACTGACTCTTGGTTTATTGGAGAGAGGGGCCAAAGTAGCTGCCGTTGATATGCGCCAGGAAGGTCTGGACGAACTGTCCAAGCAAGTTGGCGATAAGGCCAATAGTCTAACCACTCATATTCTAGATATCACCGACAAGAGAGCAGTCGAAAATTTGCCTCAAGATATTATTGCCAAGCAAGGCAATATTGACGGCATTATCAATAATGCTGGTATAATACAGCCTTTTGTCAGAGTGAATGATCTTAATTATGAGGCAGTTGCCAAGGTTATGAATGTCAATTTTTATGGCACATTGTATATGGTCAAGTCTTTTTTGCCCTTACTTCTTAAGAGACCAGAAGCTCACATTGTTAATGTTTCAAGCATGGGCGGATTCTTGCCGGTTCCTGGCCAGAGTGTCTACGGAGCATCAAAAGCGGCCGTCAAGCTTCTGACCGAAGGTTTGTATGCCGAGCTTTTAGATACCAATGTTCGGGTTTCCATCGTTTTTCCTGGTGCGACCAAGACAAACATTGCTGAAAATTCAGGCGCTAAAATATCTACTCAGCCAGATGATGATGGCTCGAAAAAGCAAAACATTACTATGCTGTCAGCCAAAGAAGCGGCAATGATCATAATAAACGGGATCGAGAAAAACAGACTCTACATTTATACCGGGAAAGATTCTAAGCTTATGAACATATTTTATCGTCTCAATCCTGCTTTTGCGACAAATTTGATTGCCAAGCAGATGAAATCGCTCTTGCCAAAATAAATTAGCGCGAAGGATATATTTCTATGAATAATTTTGAATTACACAATCCAACTAAAATCATTTTTGGCACAGATGCTATGGATAAAATTGGCGCCAATGTTAAGATATATGGCAAAAAAGTGGTCATTACCTATGGCGGCGGCAGTATCAAGAAAAATGGCGTCTATCAAAAAGTAATATCTCAGTTAAAAGATTTTGATGTAGAAGAATTTGGCGGCATTGAGCCAAATCCTAGAGTGGAGACTATTAGGGAGGCCGTTAAAAAATTTAAGGATTTTAATCCTGATTTTCTCTTGGCCGTTGGCGGTGGTAGCGTGATTGATGGCACAAAGCTTCTAGCCGCCGCGATGCATTATGATGGTGACCCGTGGGATTTTATGACAAAGCCAGGGATTGAGCCTGCAAAATATGTCCCATTTGGTGTTGTCCTGACTCTTTCGGCGACTGGTAGCGAGATGAATAAGGGTGCGGTGATTACCAATTGGACAAAACATGAAAAGAAGTTCTTTGGTCGAGAGCAAAATTATCCAGCATTTTCAGTCATTGACCCACAAAACACCTTTTCTCTGCCAAAAGATCAAACAGCTTATGGCATTATCGACGCTTACTCTCATGTTCTTGAGCAATATATGACCACAACGGAGAATGTGCCGCTTCATGATAGATTCGGCGAGGGGATCATGCTGACTCTGATAGAAAACGCTGACAAAGTTTTAAAAAATCCGACTGATTATGACGCTCGAGCAAACATTTCCTTTTGTGCTTGCATGGCATTGAATGATCTATTGAGATCGGGAGTCGATGAAGATTGGGCGACTCATGGTATTGAGCATCAGCTTAGTGCTTTTTATGATATTCCGCATGCCGCTGGGCTAGCGATCATCACGCCGCGATGGATGGAAGTTGTCAAAGATCAAAAAGCAAAAAAGATGGTTCAATATGGAAAAAGAATTTGGAATCTAGATGGAAGTGATGACCAAATTATTAAAAAGGCGATTAATGCTACTTACAAATTTTTTGCCTCTCTTGGCGTTAAGATGAGCTTGAAAGAATGGGACATATCAGATGAATATTTTTCGGTTATGGTTGAGAGACTGGTTGAGAGAGGAATCGGTGAAATCCCATTGACTGCTTCTCAGATTAGAAAAATATTGGATGACTGTTTAGAAGAATAGTGTTAAAAATATATTTATTGTCACAATAAGGCAATAATGTGGTTTATTTTTGCAAAAAATGCTAATATTTACTTGTTTTTTAATTAATTTTCGCAAAAACCATGAAAATTGCATTGTTGTGCGGCGGACCATCGTTAGAAAGAGGAATATCGTTAAATTCGGCTAGATCAGTGATGGATCATCTGGAATCGCCCGAGATCGAGATTGTCCCATTCTACTTTGACCACAAGAAAAATCCCTATAAGATTTCCAAGTCTCAACTTTACTCGAATACTCCTTCGGATTTTGATTTCAAACTTCAGGAATCCGGAAGTGCACTTTCGGAAAAAGAGCTAGTCAGCGAACTAAAAAAATGTGACATTGCTTTCCCGGCAATGCATGGTCCATATGGCGAAGACGGTGGCATTCAGGGATTTCTTGAAAAAAATAAAATTCCTTTTGTTGGTACCGGATCGGAATCATGCAAAAAGAGTTTTGATAAGTTCAACGCCAATGAGTCGATCAAGAAAATGGGTTTTTTCACTTTGCCTTCAGTTGTTTTAAAAATAAACAAGAAGGACCACGGGAATATTATTCATGATTTTTTCAAACTGCATAATATCAAGCGGGCGGTGGTCAAGCCGGCAACAGGCGGTTCAAGCATTGGTGTTTTTTCGGTTTCTACTCCGCAAGAAGCTCTGGAAAGATCAGAATTTCTTTTCTCAAAAAGAATGGATACCAGGGTTGTGATCGAACAATTTGCGACCGGAAGTGAATTCACCGTTATAATTTTGCAAAACAAATATGATCTACCTGTCGCAATAATACCGACCGAAATTGAGGCTGATTATACCGAGCATCAGATCTTTGACTTTCGTAAAAAATATTTGCCGACTCGTCAGGTGACATATCATTGTCCGCCTCGCTTCAGTAATCAGAAAATCGAAGAGATTCAAGTTCAAGCCGAACAGCTTTTCTCGGCTCTCGGCATGAGGGACTTCGCTCGTTTCGATGGTTGGGTTCTGCCGGATGGAAAGATTTGGTTTTCAGACTTCAATCCGATCAGTGGTATGGAACAAAATAGCTTTCTATTTCAACAAGGCGCTAGAGTTGGCTTATCTCATCGTTCGATACTTCTATATATTTTGGCTCATGCCTGCAAGCGTAACAATATTGATTTTGCGATTCCTGCAATATTAAATGAGAAAAATCGCAAAGAAGTTTCAGTATTATTTGGCGGTAGTACTTCTGAGCGTCAAGTTTCGCTAATGAGTGGTACTAATATCTGGCTCAAACTACGCAAATCAAAGAAATATTCTCCGAAGCCCTACCTTCTTGATTTTGATGGCAATGTCTGGGAGCTTCCCTATGCACTTACTCTTAATCATACAGTGGAGGAAATAGTTGAAAATTGTCTCAAGGCCCCTGCTGATGAAGAGAGACTGCGTTCTTATGAGAAAAAAGCTCAGGTCCGTTTGTCTATCGACGATTCGATTCCTGTTGAAGATTTTTTCTTGCCCAGAAAGATGACTCTCGCTGAACTTATTAATCGTTCGAAATTTATCTTCATCGGTCTTCACGGAGGTTTTGGTGAAGACGGAAAGCTCCAAGCCTTGTTGGAAAGAAATAAGGTTAAGTTTAACGGTCCTGATTCGAAGGTTTCGGCACTTTGCATGAATAAGTTTGCAACTGGGGAAGTTGTCGAGAAGGTTAATATTCCAGGGCTTGCGACAGCGAAGAAGAGAATAATTTCTACCGAAACCCTGAAACAGAAAAATGCCATCAAAAATATTTGGAAAGAGGTTAGGTCCGAATTCGGATCAGACTCAATTATTATCAAGCCAATGGATGACGGTTGTTCTTCTGGAGTCGTCCGACTATACGGCGCTAACGATTTGGAAAAATATCTGGATTTAGTTACTCAGGGATCACCATTTATCCCTAGAAACACATTCAAAAATCAGCCGGAGATTGTCGATCTACCACAAAACGGTAAAAGCCACTTTCTTCTTGAAGAATTCATTGTTACCGATCAGGTCATAGTCAAGGGTAACGACCTTATCCATAAGGTTAATAATAGCATGATCGAGATTACCGTTGGCGTTGTTGAAGAAAAGGGGAAATTAATAGCATTTAATCCAAGTTTGACGGTTGCCGAAGGCGAAGTCCTGTCTGTTGAGGAAAAGTTTCAGGGCGGAACTGGTATCAATATTACTCCGCCACCAGAGGAGATAATCGAGAACAAAAATCTAATAAGGATTAAGGAATTGATCGAAATATTTGCCAAGAAGATCGGCATCAAGGGATATTCGAGGATTGATACTTTTGCCAATACGAAGACTGGAGATCTGATAATTATCGAGGTTAATACTTTGCCCGGATTGACTCCTTCGACTGTGCTCTATCATCAAGCATTAGCCGAAAAGACGCCAATTTATCCTCGCGAGCTACTTGAGAAATTAATTGAAAACAAAGGATATTAATTATGTCGAATGATCAGAACAATCATCAGGGTATTAGGACTTGGTTGGAGATTGATAAGTCACTGCTCAAAAATAATGTCGAACAATTTCGTCGAATAATCAAAAAAGATTGCATGCTCATGGCGATTACAAAGTCGAATGCTTATGGCCATGGACTGATCGATTATTCTCTTACTCTAGATAAAATTGGCGTTGACTGGTTTGGTGTTGATTCTATAGTCGAGGCAAAGAAGCTTCGGGATCAGGGTATTTCCAAGCCGATATTGGTCTTGGGCTATACATTGCCAGAATATTATAGAGAAGCAGCGCTTAGAAATATCAGTGTTTCTATTTCGAATCTTGAATCGCTAAAAAGTATTAGGGATCTTAATCTTGATTGCAAGTTAAATATTCACATTAAAATAGACTCCGGCATGCATCGCCAAGGTTTTATGGGAGATGAAATAGGACAGGTCATATCGATATTAAAAAAATCCAAAGATTGCTATCTCCAGGGTATCTATACACATTTTGCTTCTGCAAAAAATCCAGCTTTTAGAAAAGACACTGAAGACCAAATCAAAATTTTCAATGATATCTTTGAGACTTTTAAAAATTCTGGTTTTTCACCCCTGAAACATGCGGCCGCAACTGGTGGCACAATCGTTTTCCCAGAATCACATTTCGACATGGTCAGGGTCGGTATCGGATTGATGGGTATCTGGCCATCGGCCGAAACTAGATCAGCTTATGAAGATTCGATTAATTTGAAACCGATTTTATCATGGAAAACGATTATTTCAGAGATAAAAAACATTAAAAAGGGTGAGCGGATCGGCTATGGCTTAACTGAGCTTTTGCGCCGAGATACTAAAGTAGCGATCTTGCCAGTCGGTTATTGGCACGGTTACAAATGGGCACTCTCGAGTGTCGGCAACGTTTTGATAAATGGCCAGAGATGTCGAGTTTTGGGCCGAGTCTCAATGGATATGATTACGATTGATGTCACTGATATTAAAAATGTTCGGATTGGTGATGAAGTTTTCTTGCTAGGTTCTTCAAGGAACGAGACTGTTTCTGCGGAAGAGCTTGCTCTTCTGTCTAATTCGTATAATTATGAAATCATCACACAACTAAATCCTTTGATGAAACGAATCTATAAATGAATGATCAGGTACAAGAAGTAAAAGACAGAATTGATATTGTTGAAGTTATTTCGACCTATTTAACTTTGAAAAAAGCCGGGACTAATTATAAAGCTCCATGTCCTTTTCATAATGAAAAGAGTCCTTCGTTTATGATCTCGCCAGAACGTCAGACTTTCAAATGTTTCGGTTGTGGTGAGGGTGGCGATGTCATTACCTTCGTCGAAAAAATGGAAGGACTAGACTTCTATAACGCCCTGAAACTTCTGGCTGAAAGGGCTGGAGTGGAGCTTAAGTCAAATTCGGTCTCTTTTGGTCAAAAGGAGTACAAAGCCGACAAAAAAACTAGGATATTCGAGATCAACGAATGGGCCAAAAAGGTCTATCACAAGATTCTGGTTGATCATCCCAAAGCTGAGAAGGCTAGGGAATATTTGAAAAATAGGGGAATGTCAGCCAAGACAATCGAGACTTTCGAAATTGGCTATGCTCCGGCTTCTTGGGACTTTTTGCTCAGATTTTTAATTTCTAAAAAATATAACGAAACAGAGATTGTTGAGGCTGGAGTGGCGATCAGGGCCGAGCAAGGCAAGGTCTATGATCGATTCCGTGGCAGAATTATATTTCCGATTAATAATCCGATGGGCGCAACAGTCGCTTTTACTTCGCGAATACTTGAAGATGACGGCAAGAGTGCCAAATATATCAATTCTGCAGAGTCGCCAATCTATACTAAGGGCAAAACCATTTATGGTTTGGACAAGGCCAAGACGGCGATCAAAGAAGCCAATCTCGCGATCATGGTCGAAGGCAATATGGATGTTATAGCTTGCCATCAGGCCGGATTTCGAAATGTTGTAGCGACATCTGGAACTGCGCTCACATTGGATCAATTGAAAACTCTGTCTCGGTATTCATCGCTGATTGCTCTTTGTTTTGATACTGATAACGCTGGCCAGACGGCAATGAAGAGAGCTGTTAGGGTTGCTTTGCAAAACGATATTTCGACTAAAATTATCACCACCGCACCATTCAAAGACGCCGATGAAGCGATTAAGGCCGATCCCAAAAATTGGGAACAAGCCGTCAAAAGGGCTAAGCCGTCGTTGGAATATTGGATTGATGGACTGACAGATGGCAAAGAGCTTGGAGTTTCTGAGAAAAAAATAATTGCCAAAGAAATTTTGCCAGTAATTAAAATAATTCTCTCCGATATCGAAAAAGAGCATTATATAAAATATCTTTCCGAAAAGCTTTCTATTTCTGAGAATTCTTTAATAGATGCCCTAGAAAAATCAAAGACAGACAGTGAATTTTCTCATAACAAGACTGAAGAAGAGGTCGCGCCCGAAAAAATTTCTGTGTCCGAGAGAATTCTTGGCCTGATCTGGGCTAATCCAGAACTTGTTAAAAATGTTCCAGCCGATTTCTCTTTTTCTGATGAAAAATTTTCTGTCTTTACTAAAATGATCAAAGATAAGGAGATAGAGCGAGATAAAATTAAGCCAGAATTGGCTTTTATTCTTGACCAGCTGGCTGTCTCGGCTCTTGAAAATATCGACTCTGACAATACAGAAACCATTTCATCGGAGCTACTTTATTTGATCGGCCGTATCAAACAGGATCAAAAAGAAGACATTAAAGATACTTATGCTAGAAAAATTCACGAGGCAGAATCAAAGGGAGATAAGGCTCTGGTTAAGAAACTCCTGTCAGAGTTTTCGAGCTTGATAAAATAGTCTCAAAATGTTACAATCAATTTAATATTTATTACTAAGGCTCTCTGCGGACATCGGGAAATTCGCCCGTCTCTGCGGACTGTCCAAGGAGTTTGGATGGCTAAAAAGGTTTTTGTACCCAAGCAAGAAGAAGTACTAGAATTTTCACCCATTGTTAACGATCTTTTGATGAAAGGTCGAGCGCATGGGTATATTTCGATGCAAGAAATGATACAGGCTATCGAGGAACCAGAAGAGAATGTTGCCGAGCTTGATCAGATTTTTGACTATATGTATCGCAAAGGCATTGAGTTCAAAGAAGAAGTCGAAAAGCCCAAGGGAATTATCGCCTCTGTTTTTCAAGCCAAGAAAGAGAAGTCGCTTCTTGAAGAGCTTGGACTTGGCGATATCGCCGATGACTCTGTTCGAATGTATCTTCGAGAAATCGGCAAAATCGCGCTTCTAACAAATGAGGAAGAAGTCAAACTTGCCAAGAAGGTTGAAAAGGGTGACATCTGGGCTAAAAAGAGATTGGCCGAGGCTAATCTTCGTCTTGTTGTCTCGATTGCCAAGAAATACATTGGTCGAGGCCTTTCTCTACTTGATCTTATCCAAGAGGGCAACACTGGCTTAATGCGCGCAGTTGATAAATTTGATTACCGCAAAGGTTTTAAATTCTCAACCTATGCAACTTGGTGGATCAGACAGGCTATTACCCGAGCAATCGCCGATCAAGCCAGAACTATCAGAATCCCAGTTCATATGATCGAGACTATCAACAAGCTGATTCGTGTTCAGCGTCAACTTGTTCAGGATCTCGGTCGCGAACCAACCCCAGAAGAAATTGCTCAAGAAATGGCAATGGAAGTCGACAAAGTCGAGCATATCATTAAGATCTCTCAGGAAACTGTTTCTCTTGAAGCTCCTGTCGGTGAAGAAGAAGACTCTCGTCTTGGTGATTTTATCGAGGACACCAAGCATGTCTCGCCGGAGGAGTCTACCTCTCAGACATTGCTCAAAGATAAGATTCAAGAATTTTTGAATGGTCTTCAGCCACGCGAACAGAAAATTCTAAAAATGCGTTTTGGTCTTGAAGACGGGCGGACACATACTCTCGAAGAAGTTGGTCAGGAATTTGGTGTTACTAGAGAGAGAATTCGACAGATTGAGGCAAAGGCACTTTCTAAGCTTAAGAAAGCCGAGCGCTCAACTGATCTTGAAGAATACTTACAGGGTTAAATATTTTCAAATATTAAGGAGTGGGGAGCAAAATGGACAATTCAATTGTCGAAAAGATTCAGACTGGTCTCGCTGGGGGTAAAAATGTTGGCGAGATTTTCGCCGAGCTAAAGAGTCAAGGCCTCTCTGATGATGAGATAAACAGAGCTTTTGCCGAGCGTTTGCAAACAAATACTAATGTTGAACAGGCCGCAAAGCCGGCTAGAAAGCACTTTGATACCACCAAGGCTTTCATAATGATTGGCACAATCCTCATTCTTGTTGCTACTATTATTGTTGTTGCCGCCAACTGGACAAATGTTGGTCCTCTTGCCAGAGTTTCTTTCCTGGCGATTCCGATGCTAGCACTATTTGGTATCTCGATGTATCTCAAGAAGAATAAGCTCTATGAAGAGCCAGAGAAGGCAATATTTGGTGTTGCTGGCTTCATGATTCCTTTTGTTATTGGAACTCTTATTTACCAATTTGAAATTTATCACGAAGTCAATCCAATATTATTCATAATCTGTGCTCTATCGGCACTGATTTTCTTTGCTATTTCCGAATTTATTTTTAAAAGACATCACTTGGCTGGACTTACAATTCTTTCGTCTTACGCTTTATTTTTCTCAATATTGGCGAATGCAGAACCAAGCGAAATCATGACGTCTTGGCTAATGTTAGGATTTTCGTTGGCAATATTGGCGCTAGGATTTGTTATGTTTGTAATGAATTCCGACAGTAAGAGAGCATTTGTTGCTGTGGGCACTATCTTTTCCGCAGTCATGCTTCCTATTGCTGTTATCACTTCTCTTGATCAATCATTAGTTCTTGGTTCAGAATCATATGCAGTCATAATTTCTTTGGTCGGTGTGTTATATCTTGGTCTGGCGTCTCTTTACAATCATCTGAAAAATATTTTTAAAGATCGATCATTTTATGTACTAAAGAGACTCTTTGAGGAATTTGCTCCTTTTCTTATGCTTATTCCTTTCTTGGCTCTTGGCTCTGACAAAGAGGGATATTTCTATTTCACAGCGATTGTCGGCCTTGCCTTCATTCTTCTAGCTGCCAAAATTTTTATTTACACCTTGCCCTATGTCGGTGCCCTTTCTTTGATCGTTAGTATCGTTGCTCTTACTGGCAAGTATTTCGCCAATTCACTCGGCTGGCCGGTAATTATCTTTATTGTCGGATTCATTGCCATCGGCGCTGGATTGTTGATCAGGAAAATGTCCAAACTTCGCAAAGAAGAGGGTACTGCTCAAAGTTGGTTAGGATTGGGCGTAGAGGAAGACGATCAAGCATTATCTGGCCAACGTTTTGGTATTGGACGAATTATTCTGTTTTTAATTTTTATCTGGGTTGCTATACAAGCCACAGTGATGCTTATTAGCGGGCTTCTATTCAATCGTTTCGACTAATTCCTGCTCTATTAAATAAGATCTATATTTATTTACAAATGAGCCTAATTTTGGTAGTATTGCTTTGTTATTTTGTTATTCCCCGATAGCTCAATGGCAGAGCAGCGCGCTGTTAACGCGAAGGTTACTGGTTCGAGTCCAGTTCGGGGAGCCATAGTTGTTGTATTGCCAATAAGTCAGGTGTTTTGTGACTGTGAGAGCCGTTTATTTCTAGTTCGAACCTAGGATAAGCGGCTTTTATTTTTTCGAGACCATCTTTTATCCTTACGAGTGGCTTCTTCACTTCCAGCGTTAGCTTTTTGTCTTTTAGTATGTAGCTCGAACCAAAAGTAGCAAAAATTTGTTTCTTTTCTTCGAGGTCGCCGTGATTGAAGCGATCTGCCGCATGTCTGGCAAAGTCAAAATATTCTAGTGTTGTCTCAAGCCAGTGGTCGGCTCTCTTGTCAGTATTATTAATCTCACTTTTTAATCTGCCCTTGGCCTGCATCAATTCGTCTTTTTTCTTTTTAAATTCATCCTCTTCAATCAGGCCTTTGATTAGTGCGCTTGTTAAGCGATCGAGTTGATCTTGAACTTCCGAAAATCTCTTCTCGGTGTTTTTATAAATAGTTGATCTGTCTTTAACTTCGCTTTCGTTTAGTTCGTGAAGATATTCGATTGCCCATTCCTGAAACTTCGCCGGAATAGTTATGTTTTTTAGTTCCTTTTTGATCAAATCCTCAAAATAGTCCTCTTGCACTGATCCTTGGCGGCAATCAGTATCTTTTTTTCTATGTGAGCAGTGATAGAGCTTGTATCTCTTGACTTCACCATTAGCCAAAACTTTCTTTTTATTTTCAGCAGTAACCATAGCCCCACATTCACCGCAAACTATTCGACCAGTATAGGCAAACTTATGAATTTGAGGTCTTGGCTTGCCTTTTCGGCCAAGAATTTCTTGAGCAAGGTCAAACTCTTCTGGCGTTATCATCGGCTGATGCTTTCCATCTGCTCTTATCCCATTCCAGACAATCTCACCATAATAAAATGGGTTGGTAAAAACGGAATACAGGCCAGAACGAGAAATCGGCGTGCCTCCGGTTCGGTTTCTTTTGATGGTTGAAAAGTGCCACTCTTTATCAGCGATCCGCCAGAGCTCTGGGACGGTATATCTGCCAGTCAGGAGCATTTCCCAAAGCTTTCGGACTTGGTCAAATCTATCGGGGTCAATAAATGCTTCTTGCTTGCCTTTGCCGTCATTATATTTCGAATTTAGATAACCGACAGGAACCACGCCAGATGGATAGCCATCCCTGATTTTTTTCTCCAAACCACGCTTAACATCCTTTGAGAGCTTATCAGAGAAATATTTTGATTGGCTCAAGGTAAAATTTAGAAACATCTTGCCTTCTGGATCGTTGGTAAAGCTATAGGAACAAAACTTGAGGTCTTTTATAAATCCTTTGTCGAGATAATGAATAATCATCGAAGCATCGATTGGATTTCGGCTCATTCGGTCAGGATGCCAACAAATAATGCCATCTGCTCGACCATCTTTGAGGTCATTTATCATTTCATTAAACTTTGGTCTGCCAACATCAAAAGCGCTTTGCGATTCTTCCAAATGTTTGACGATTTTTAGATCGCTAAATCGTTTTGTGATTTCATCGATCTGGGCAGGGATAGAGAGTGCCTGCTTTTCCCGATTATCCTCCGAGCTTTTCCGACAATAGGCGATATATCTTAATTGTTGTTCCATTTTAATATTCTCCTTATAAAAAGCGAGGCAACAGCATAGAAGTTTCTAGTTACTACACAAGAAACGGCTGTTACCTCACTTTTGCAAAAAACTCCTATTTCGTTGTCTTGTGTAGTAGTTTAATTATAATACTTTTTCAACTTTTTCAAAAGAGCTAGAGTTCTTTTCTGAACACACCAGCGGCTCGGAAAAAATTGTAATTAAATTTATCTTCCAATCTAATTAGTCTTTTATATTTTCGAGTCGCTTTTCCGTTGTAATACTTTCTCTTAACTTCCGCCTCTGCTTTATCAATATCAGGAGCACATACTGAGGTGCATCCTCTAAATTTTTTACTCTCCGCCTGAGCCGAATAAGCAACGTTACCGCAATGACGACAACCGTAATATTTGCCAATATTGTAGATTACCCCAACTCTTCGTCCACAATACTTACCGTTTTTGCTTAATGGACAAACAAACCAATATCGCTTACCTCCAAAATAGCATGGGGTGGTTGTCAGCTCGATCCTGTAGTCAAGATTTGTTTTTTCTCCACTCCATCTATCGGTTTGGGTATAATTCAGCTGAATATAATTGCCATTGTCTGAATTCTTAACAAGGGTATATCCGATGCTACTTTTATTTTCTGAAAATCCAAACGTCCAAGTTACGACTCCTGATTTATACTCACAGTCCAGAATTCCTTCTTTCTTGAGCCAAAATATACTCAGTGCGTTTGATTGTTCTGCTAAATTTCTTCCCATTTTTATACCTCCAGACATAACCGAAATTATTAAAGATTCTATTCGATTGGGCTACTGATAACTGTTTACATAGTTAACTTATTTAATACCTACTTAACCTTAAAAGGTTCTATTACTTATAGTTACATCTTCTTATAGTAACTATAAGTATTTAATTAAATTCTATCTCTGAAATATCGATCTCTTCTTCCGACAAGCTCTCGCCAGTTAAGTTCGAATATTCCTTGAGAATTTTGCTACAGACCATTGTCCATAAGTCTTTCGGCATCCAGATGATCGGATGCATTTTGTACTTTGCAAAATACGATGGAGGAGAGACGAAGACTTTGTTTTCTTTTGCATTCCGTTTTATTGTTAATCCTTTGATTATCACTGGTGGATCAACCATATCAATCTTAACTTGAGCGAGAATTTTCACCTCATATAGTCTTATCTCAATCTTAATCCTGCCAACTATCTCTTCATAATTCATCTGGGCCTCCAAGTGCATGTTGGACCATTTTTTCTTCGAGATAAGCGTTTAGTGCTTTTTCCAGACCGCACTGGTTGAAACTGTCGCAATCATTCCAGTAATCTTTTTTGTAAGTTACTTTAATATATGCCTTATCCCATTTTTCTCTTCGTGTCCAAATCAAAATTTGAGTTTTTTTAGTACAAGTCGACCGATGGATCAATTTACCCTTGTGCCATAATTTAATTGTTATCGGCAAGCGTATTTTTTTCTTTTTCATTGTTTCCTTCCAGTGGCCGATAAATCAGAGCAAAAGTTCGCAAAAAATCGGATGCGATTCGTTGTGCCTCATCCTCCGAAAGTTCAACCTGAAATTCCTGCAGGTAAATCTCAGTAAACTCTTTGATACATTTTGCTGATAAATCGGCCATTTAATTATAATTATTACTAGTATTGATAAATTCTTGACTTGAGCATTTTTATCGCCTCAAAATAAGCTCTTGGCTCTACTTGAAGTTGCCGGTCCCAAAATGCTTGTACTAGTTCATCAAGCCCTGTTTCTCGACGAAACAGGAAGATGACCTTGCTCGAGTCCGACTTATCGAGCGTGTCCACCGGATAGCTCATTGAAATTACGGCTGACAAGCTCAGATCACTTGACCTAAAGAGATCATTTTCTTGGATTCTCTGCATGAGATGCCTTTCTTTAATATTAATTTGGTAACAAAAAAACACACTGTGATGTCAGTGTGCCTTTATCGAAATTTTATAAATACTTACTTTAAAAAAAGTGGAATTTAAATGTCCCTTATATCCTTAGGTTCTTTTTTAATTTTTATGCTTTTGGCAAATCTGCTAGCAGATTTTTTAACTGCATCTGCTGTCATTTTAATGTCATATTGTTCACCTAGAATTGCACTGATTATTGTTTCTTTATAGATATATTTTCCTGAAAAATCATCTTCCCCTTTATATCGTTTTAATACCTCTTTTTTTGAGAGTTTGTATAACTCATAAACCAATTTGTTGCGCTCTAAATCACTCGTCTTTATCTTGCTCGGATTGACCTCAAACTGTTTGTAATATGTATTTTTTTCAATAATATGATCTTTTAAGCAATCCCAGTTGTCTTCTATATACTGGATAGTTTCTTCCTTGGTGGCATATGGTTTGATTATTAAGAAAACACTATTAAAGTGAAGAGAGAGTCGATCTACGGTATTTTTATTGAATCTGTATTTTTTCTTGCCAGTCCCGTTCATCTCTCCGTCAATATGATTTCTTTCAGGTGAAAAATGCGTGACCCCGATATATTTACACATTGGGCAAGTTGTTTTTTCCTTTATATATTTATTTACCCCGTATTTATCTAAAAAAAGATGTTTCTCAACCAAATGACCAAAGATATGCTCATCAAGAAGATCAAGCCCCCAGTATTTTTGAAGAAGACTTGATGTTTCCCGAGAAAGCTTCGTATAAATTCTACTTCCTTTGAGATTAGGATTTAATTGAATCATTTGGTTATGATCAACAATGTCTCGGCCTAACTCAAACACAGCTTTGGATATAAGTTCTAATCTTTCTTTCTTTTTATTATAGCTTTTGATGAAGGCGTCAATTATTGGGGCTCGCCCTTCCTTATCTAGGTCGAAAAAAGCTTCTCGGTTCTTGCTGGCTTCGTGATCCAAATAAATAAAGAATGTCAGGTGAAAAAGTTCATCATCATTCATATTATGAATAATGTGATAGGCAAACTCGTACTCATCACTAAATCCTTCTTCTGGCAATACAAGTGTTTTTCTGGCGCTTTTAATATCATTTAAAAATCCTTCTTTACAAAGAAGTTTCTCATATAGTGTTCGATATTTTTTTTCAAAATGTTCCGTAGAAAACTTTTTCATAATTTTAATCTTAATTTTTATCTTTTTATCGTGTCAGAAAACCAACATAAAATTGCTCTAATCCGCTAACTATGTTATATATTAAGTAGCTTATTTACTCAAGAACTGGATAAAAATGTTTGACTCAAAGGGGAGGGAGAAGAACATAAGTTTTATTAAGATACTGAACTATGCAATTATAGCGATCGTCTTTTCGATTGCTCTTTCTGGATGCGATGCAACGAAAACTGATGCTGTCTCAAGCTCAACGAGTAATGAAGCGGTGGCACCACCAAAAATCGAAGTTAAAGAAGATGTCAAAACTGACGAGATCGTTTTTGAGACTCAACAGCAAGATGATCCGACACTCGAAAAAGCTCAGACAAAAGTCAAGCAAGAGGGCAAAAACGGTGCCCAGGTAACAGTATCTAAAGTTACCTATACTGACGGCAAGGAAACTAATCGTGCAATTGTCTCACAGTCTATTACGGTACAACCAGTGACCAAAATTGTTCTCATCGGCACAAAAACTGTCCAAGTATCAGCTCCAGCATCGACCACTCAGGTCATCACGCAAAGTAATAGTGGTGGTGTTGTAAAAAAGAGTTCAACGAGTATTTGCCATGCACCTGGCACCACATATTACGACCGAACTACTAACTATACCCCTTATAATTCTCTCGATGCATGCTTGGCCTCTGGCGGAAGATTACCGAAGAAATAAATAAAAATTAAGATTGAAAAGGATTAATTATGGAATGTAAAAATTGCAACAATACAATTCCTTCGGACAGTAAATTTTGTGTACATTGTGGTGAAAAGGTAAACAGCGAGGAAACAACCGAGGAAGTCAAGCCGATAAAAATGGATGCTTCCAAAAGTTTGGAAGAAATAAGAAATCACCTCGAATTTATCGGCTATGAAATGAGTGAGGATCAGAAGGAGGAAAACCGTATTCTATTTACAGCAACGCATGTTAACCATCCAAATTTAATTATCTCATATTTTCATCAATTTCCAGTCATAACAATCGTTTCCGTATACACTATCAAAACGATGAAATCAGAGAAAAATAAAGATGATCTTACCAGAATCCTAAATGATTTAAATAATGCCTCGATCATAACTTATTTTAGCACCCCTGATTTTGAAACAATTCAATGCGCTTCTTGGTATCCCGATAATTATTCAAAAAAGAGTTTTTCAACATTTCTAGATTTTTTTGAGGCTGAAATTAATAATAAATTTCAAAACGATGAATTAAAGAAACTGTGCATAGAATAGGAGAAAAATGTATTGTAGGCATTGTGGCAAGGAAATTGATAATGATTCTAAATTTTGTATCCATTGCGGAGAATCTTCGCATTTGAACCATGGAGCTGATAGTTCTGGAGAGGGCGAAACAACAAAAAGACCGCACGAGAGATGGTCTTGGGGCGCATTTGGTCTAGGATGGATTTATTTCTGCGGAATGAAATATCCGTTTTGGGGATGGTTATTCGTTCTGGGGATGGTTATGAATGGTTTATTAAAGAGTGATGATACTGCTTTTGGCACTATAGGGTTAATTGTTTGGTTTATTATGATAATTATTTTTGGCATAAAAGGCAGGCAGATAGCATGGGAGAGCAGGAAATGGGAGAGCAAAAAAGAATTCATAGCCAATCAGAAAGCTTGGGATATTTGGGGAATAATTATATTTGTAATTGCCAACGGCATCTGGTTTTTTATCCCGTTAGACTAAACAAAGGGCAATATTATGGCAAACAGGTGTCCTAGTTGTGAACACAAAATCGATACCACAAGTGTCTATTCTTGCCCAGAGTGTGGTTATCATTTTTGGCAATCCAAAGCGGCATTTATTGCTAATGGAAATAAAGACACTAGCAGACATGACGAAGATAAAAAAAGCCTACCAATAAAGAAATGTCCTCATTGCCATGAAGTCATCAATCGTGATGCAATTTTCTGCAAATATTGTGGTAAAAAATCTAAGCGATTTAATAATTGGTTCTATATCATCCCTTTACTAATTTTACTAATTTCGATCTACTATGTAGCTACTCCGAGAGAAACAACAAATCAGACAAGCAGTAATACAAGTGCCAGCTCAATAAATACAAGTACAAGCTGTGACGAACAAGACACGATTCGAAAAGCAAAAGCAAGCACTCATCTAGTAGGCCAGTTTGATAAGCGGGATCAGTTCATCGGCTATGGTAGCGGCTTTTCTGTTAATGATCCAGCAACAAGCGGATTGGTGATGACAAATTATCATGTCATTGAAGGAGCCAAGACAATAAAAGTTTGGATTGGCTATGATGGCAAAGAATGGATGAATGCCTCAATTTTTGCCGCTTATCCAGATCAGGATATTGCTATACTCCAAGTTGATTACAACTTCTACTGGAAAATCGATCTCCAAGATTCAAGCACTCTAAAACCAGCAGAGACATTGTATGCAATTGGCTGGCCAAATGATTCTACGGGCGAGGCAACAATAACAAAAGGTATTTTTTCAAGAAGGATTAACGAGGATGGCATAGATATTATCCAAACTGATGCATCAATTAATCCTGGCAACTCCGGAGGGCCATTGATCAATGCTTGCGGAGTGGTAGGAATGAATACAGCAAAATTATTTTGGTCTGATGATTATACTCCAGCCGAAGGCACTGGCTATGCATTAAGCTCAAAATACATTGATAGCATTACAATTAAAAAATAGGATATTTATGCATTGTAAATTCTGTGGTAAAGAGATCTACAAGGAAACTGTTTATTGCAATCATTGTGGCAAGAAGCAACAAAAAGAGAGCGCTTCACAGACGAGATCTTCAGGGTCATTTCTTTTTGTTGGCATCCTGGTCTGCGTCGTATTGGCAGTCTTAGCTTATTGGATTTTTAATAAACCCTCTACGAACCAAAACCGTGACTCGGGGGCCGCTGGCGCTATTTTGGAGCTAAAGGCAACAAAAGATTTATCAAAAATTCTTAAAACCGGAGATTACGCTGATCTTGGCGATATTATTCTAAATCTTAAGGAAGTGCGCTACATGGCAACCTTGTCATCCGAATTAGGAGAATTTCCAGAACCAGAACGAAATGTCTTTGGACTTAAATTCTCAGTTTATAACAAGACTGGCGATAATAAGTATTTTAGGCGTGCAATGGGCGCTTTAGCCACAGTAGATGACCCATACACAAGAGCTGATGTGTATCCTTTTGCCGATAACAGCTATTTGACTCAATTAGGTGAATTCTACGATTTTAAATCAAGAGACATGCTTATCATGCCGAAAGAAACAAAAGAGACTTGGATCGCTATAGAAGTAGACACATCTCTAAAAAATCCGATTTTCCTATATCCGCCAGATCAATCAAGTTCGAAATGGCTAATTAGCAAGTAAGAGGACAGCTCGAACTTCTGCCACTGTGCAGAGCCAACGAAAATGGACCACTTTGGTGGTCTTTTTTCTTTTGCAAGCCAAA
>CAYOQP010000004.1:0-66200 GCA_964406145.1 uncultured Candidatus Saccharibacteria bacterium | reverse complement strand
ATTACCACAAAATAAAACGACCATCCAAAGGAATGATCGTTTTATTGGTGGACCCTAGGAGACTCGAACTCCTGACCTCCTCCATGCCATGGAGGCGCTCTACCAACTAAGCTAAGGGCCCTAATTCAAAGGTTATTTTACTATAAAATCGAATTGAATTCAAGGTCGTTTAGTGGTATTTTAAAATCAATGTGAAGTGATTATTAAATCGATTGGCATCAAATGAAAGAAGACTACGATTTCAGAAAAATTGAAAAAAAGTGGCAAGAATATTGGGCTGAGCAAAAATACGGATTTTCCAAAGACAGCTCCGATAAGCCCAAGCACTATCATTTAGTCGAATTCCCCTATCCTTCGGGGGCGGGGCTTCATGTGGGTCACTGCATGGGCTATGGCGCCTCTGATGCCTATTGTAGAATGAAAAGACTTCAAGGATACAATGTTATGTATCCCATGGGCTGGGATGCTTTTGGTCTTCCAACTGAAAATTATGCAATTAGAAACAAGATTAAGCCGCAAAAAGCCACAGAGGACAATGTTGCTACATTCAAAAAGCAAATGCAGTCTCTGGGCTATTGCTTCGATTGGAGCCGCGAAGTTAACACTACAGATCCAAATTACTACAAGTGGACTCAATGGATATTTTTGCAGTTTTACAAACACGCAATCGTTGATGATAAATTAGTCGAAGTTTCTGATGATGACAAGACCACTCCTAGATTGGCTTTTCAGGCTGAGATGCCTGTCAATTGGTGCCCTTCATGTAAGACAATTCTCGCCAACGAAGAAGTCGTGGCTGGCAATTGTGAACGTTGTGGTACACAAGCAAGCAAACGCAATCAAAAGCAGTGGATGCTACGCATCACTTCATATGCTGACAAATTAATTACTGGTCTCGAGACAGTTGATTATCTTGATAAGATAAAGACTCAGCAGATTAATTGGATTGGCAAAAGTGTCGGCGCCAACATTCGATTTCAAGTTAAGAGTCGCAGCGGCACAGTCAAAGACGAAGAGATCGAAGTATTTACTACCCGTGCCGATACTCTATTTGGTTGTACTTATGTAGTCTTAGCACCAGAACATCCGTTGGTTGAAAAATTAGGCCACCATATTCAAAATTTTGACGAAGTGGCCAAATATGTTCAGAAAGCCAAGAATAAGTCAGATCTAGAGCGAACCGATCTTGCTAAGGATAAGTCTGGGGTCAAGCTCTATGGCGTCTACGCCGTTAATCCGATCAATAATGAAAACGTTGATATCTATGTTGCTGACTATGTCCTTGCTAATTACGGCACTGGTGCTATCATGGCTGTACCCGCTCATGATAGTCGGGACTGGGAATTTGCCAAGAAACATGAAATTCCAATTAAGGAAGTGATTATTCCAGAATTTGGCGAGATAAAAGAAGGCGAAGAAGAAAGACACACCATTGTTGCAATAGTAAAACGCAAATCAGATGGAAAGTTTTTGATGCTTGATTGGCCGGAATTTAAGTGGACGGTGCCGGTCATCGGGGGCATCGAAGAAAATGAAGAGATGTTTGATACGGCCGAAAGAGAGGTCTTTGAGGAAACTGGATACAAAGTGAAGGCAATCGAGAAAATCGGCGTCACTGTCAAATCGCACTTTTTTGCACCACATAAAAATGTAAAGAGATTAAGATATGGCAATTTTATCTACTGCGAACTTCTCGACGAAAAACCAGAACATGTTGCAGATGAGGAGCTCAAAAGGCATAAAGCAATCTGGCTGACAGAAAAAGAGTGTCTAGAAAAATGTACATTTCCCGACAATAAGATCGGCTTTGAATGGTATTTTTCGGGTAATTACGCTTTTACCGATTACGGCACAATGACAAATTCCGGCGAATTTGACGGACTTACCTCCAAGGAGGGTAAGGACAAAATAACTGAGAAATTAAAAACTATCCGGGCTGGTGATTTCAGTGTTAATTATAAGCTCAGAGACTGGATATTTTCCCGACAGCACTATTGGGGTGAGCCCATTCCTGTCGTCCATTGCGATCAATGTGGTGTCGTGCCCATTCCTGAAGATCAATTGCCAGTTACCTTGCCAAATGTAGAGAATTACGAGCCAACAGACACTGGTGAATCCCCTCTCGCCAAAATAACAGATTGGGTCAATACAACTTGTCCTAAATGTGCTGGCTACGCAAGACGCGAAACGGACACGATGCCCAACTGGGCCGGATCAAGCTGGTACTTTTTACGTTACTGCGATTCGCAAAATGACAAGGAGTTTGCTTCTCACAATTCCCTAAAATATTGGATGCCGGTTGATTTTTATAATGGTGGCATGGAACACACCACCCTTCATTTACTATATTCTCGTTTTTGGCATAAATTTTTGTTTGATCTAGGAGTCGTTCCGACACCAGAACCATATGCGAAAAGAATTGCTCACGGTATAATTCTCGGCCCCGATGGCCGTAAAATGAGCAAATCATTTGGCAATGTTATCAATCCGGACGACATCGCTAGTCAATTTGGCGCTGATACACTAAGAAGCTATATAATGTTTATTGGTCCCTATGACCAAGAATCGGCATGGAGCACTGCTGGCGTTCAAGGAGTTCACCGGTTTTTAAAACGAGTCTGGAAGAACCAAGATCTAGTAAATAATAAGCCAGATACAAAAGATCTTCTTGTGAAGATAAATCAATCTATTGTTGGCATAACTGAAGATCTTGAGAACTTTCGGATGAACACTGTCGTTTCTAAACTTATGGAGTTAAATAATGCTATTGAAAAAGCTGGGGTGATTTCGGAAGAATCTTATAAAATTTTTCTAACTTTGTTGTTTGTTGCGGCACCTCATATTGCTTCTGAAATTTGGTATAGCCTGGACAGCAAAAAAGATATTAGTGAATCAGTGTGGCCAGGGCCAGATAAAAAGTATCTGATTGCGGAAAAAATAGAGATAGTCATCCAGATAAATGGCAAAGTCAGAGATAAGATTTCTGTCGATGCCCAAATATCAGAAGAAGAAATGAAAAAAATAGCCCTTTCGTCCGAAAAAGTCACCGACATAATAAAAGATCGGAAAATTCTAAAGACTATTGTTGTTCCAAAAAAACTTGTCAGTATTGTGGTGTAGAGCGCCACTTACGTGCGAAGCGACGCCCTACTTGATTTTTTGCCTTACGGCCCAAACATAGTCAATGAAGACCATTTCGATTGGTTTCTGTGTCGTTGTGCGAAGAATGAGTTGGTGTTTGTGTTCTTCATAAACACTTCTGCGACACTCCTCGCAATCGACTGCGTGGTTAATCATTTGCTCGGTATAACCACCACGACTTATGATTAGAGCCACAAGAGCACGAGTGAACTCAATGCAGTTCATATTCTGCCCCCCAGTAATCATCTTATACGCTCAATCCGAGTTCAAGTCAAAACTTGATTTATATCATAATTTGTGCAATAATATCAAAAGTAAATAAACTCTAAGGATATCATGGCCGAACCAAAACAAAGGTTAAATAACTCTAAGCAGGGAATGAGAAGAATGCATGATAAGATTAAGCACTTATCTCTTTCTTTTTGTGAACAATGCCACGAAGCTAAAGAGCCCCACAAAGTTTGCTATAATTGCGGCACTTATAAAAAAGAGACCGTAATTAAAACAAACGAAAAATAATTTCTTCTCGAGGGAAAAATGAATCGCCATTTGTCTAGAATGATTGCAATGCAGACTCTGTATGAGTGGGATTTTCGAGATGACTCAGATCTTTCCGAGATAATGAATCGGAATATTGAAGAATACGAAGGTAAATGCGAAAAAGACTTTGTTGATCAAATAGTTAATGGCGTATCAGAAGATAAAACTAATCTTGATAAAATAGTTGACGACTCAGCGCCAGAATGGCCAATCGATCAGATTTCATTGATAGATAAAACCGTTTTGCGAATTGCTATATTTGAACTCTTGAATCTAAAGGATGTTCCCCCAAAGGTTGTTATAAATGAAGCCGTTGAACTTTCTAAACAATTTGGGGGCGATAATTCTTCAAAGTTTGTTAATGGGGTTCTTGGTACGGTTTATAAGAAATTAGAAAAACAAATCATCTCCGACAGAGATGCTGAGACGATAAAGAATAACGAAGGGAACTAATGTTGGAAGATTTTGAAAAGAAAATTGGGATTCAATTTAAGGATAGATCACTACTAGAGAGAGTATTTATTCACAGATCGTATCTCAATGAGCACAAAGAATCCAATCTTGAACACAACGAAAGGCTGGAATTTTTGGGTGACGCTGTTTTGGAATTAGCGGCAACAAAGTTTTTATATGAAACATTTAACAAGCCAGAAGGTGAACTAACCAACTGGCGTAGCGCCCTAGTAAAAGGTGAATCTCTTTCCGAAGAAGCCAAGAGATTGGGCATGGATCCCTATATCAAGACTTCTCGTGGCGAAGCTAAGAATGTCGGCAAAGCTCGAGATATTATTCTTGCCAATGCCTTTGAAGCACTAATCGGTGCAATTTATTTAGATCTTGGATTTGAAGTTGCTTTTGATTTTGTTATGAAAAATATTTGCTATAAACTTGATAATATTTTGAAGATGGGACTCCAATATGATGCTAAAAGTAAATTCCAAGAAATGGCTCAGGAACAATTTGGCATCACTCCAACATATTTCGTAAAAAGCGAAATCGGACCAGATCATGCAAAGGTTTTTACGGTTTCTGCACATATTGGCAATAAGGAAGTCTCGGTTGGCGAGGGACCATCAAAACAAAAGGCTCAATCAAACGCAGCTCAAAAAGCGCTTGAAAATTGGGAAGAGATAAAAACAACTATCTAAATTTTCTATTCAAAATGACAACGCCCACATTACTCTTATAGTTTTGTGGGCGTTTTGGATTTTCGACAGAACTCTGATTACTCATTGGTGCGCAACTTCACCTTTCTGATCTCGAGAAAGCAGCGAGAGCCGCTTATTGAGCTCAAGGTTTTCGCGTCTTGTCCGAGTGATGTCACGATTAAGCGAGCGAATCACGCCCGACTGCATGTCAATCACTTCGGAGAGCTTCTGCTGCGATTCGAGAAGATTTTCCGACCATCTTTCATTGTCTTTCTTCAACAACTTGATGGTTTGGGCTTGTGCCCTAATGAGAACTTGCTGGTCTTCAGCCAGCTTCAGCGTTTTTGCCGAAACATTCATTGATCGGACAAGAAGACCGACCAGCAGGAAAAACAAAACCGACAGAAATACTGCCGGCACAGCGATACGCTTCATGGTAACCACCTTTCATGCCCAGAGTTTCAGGATTGTGATTACTATATCATAATTTATATTAATGTCAATCGACCCAAGTCACATTCCCAAAACCCCAATCAAGAATTTTTCTCGCCTCTTCGGCTGAAGCGCTCGGAGTGTCTGCATTTGTGTTGAGAATAACCGCAATCAAGATGTGTTCATCCCTTCTGGCAGCACCAACGAGACAATGACCTGCTTCTGGCATGTAGCCAGTTTTAACACCGATTGCACCAGGATAGTCCCATTCACGAACCAATCTATTGGAGTTTTCCAAAAGATGCCAGATATTTCCAGTTACATCCTTAACCGACTCCGTTTTAGTGATGACAATTGAGGCGAATGTTTCGTTTCTTAGAGCATATTTGGTGATTATAGCCAAGTCATAGGCAGACGAGTAGCCAGTTACGTCAAGGCCAGCAGGATCGTTATATTTTGTGTTCATCATGCCAAGACTTTTTGCCTTTTTATTCATTTCATTAACAAACTTAGAATAACCAGTTTCACCAGAAATATTCATGTTTTCTGCCAAAGCGTCGGCAGCTCCATTTGCGGATTTGATTAACATACATTTGAGTAAGTTTAGAACTGTCATTTTTTCCCCGATTCGTAAATTGGCCGTTGCACCAATCTGATTCGCGGCTTCGGGAGAGATTGTGACAACATCGTCGAGATTATAATTCTCCAGAGCAACAACTGCAGTCATTATTTTCGTTGTCGAAGCAATGGGCACTTGTACATCTGACTGTTTTTCTTTTAGTGTCGCTCCAGAAACTCCGTCAATTAAAATATAATTTTTTGCATAAATTAAAGCTTGAGCAGAGTCCTGATCGACAATTGGGTAAGAGGATATTTCCGGCAAAACAAAATCGGAGTCAGAGGCCGATACTTGTTGTTGATTTCCGGCGACGTTACTAACAATATTCTTGTCAATATTTGCAGATTGGCCAGAAAAACCAAAAGTATTTAGTAAAATTGAACAAATAAGAATTAACTTTGTCATAAAATTGCCGATCGGTCAAAAACTTTATATTCGCCAGACTTAATTCCGAGATCTGACAATTTTAGTTTACCGATTCTTGTTCTAGTTAATTTAGTCACTTCTAGATTCATTTTAGCACACATTTTGCGTATCTGTCGATTGTAGCCGGTGTGCAAAACTAATCTAAAATTCATGCTTCTGCCGTTTTGAAAGAAGTTATTAACTTGATCCACCTTCATAACTTTTCCGTCTATATTTATGCCGCCGATAAAACGATCTCTGATTATAGCCTCATTTACAGTATTGTCGGCGGGCGCAACGACTCTAACCTCATACTCCTTTTCATGCTCGAAACTAGGATGAGTTAATTGTTTGGTCAGATCGCCGTCATTAGTAAGGATAATTAAACCCTCTGAATCTTTATCAAGCCGACCAACAGAAAAAACTCTCGGCGAAACGGGCACGAGATCCACTATCTTTTTTTGTCCCGGTTCGCACTCTGAGGTAGATATAAAGCCTTTTGGTTTGTTTAATGCGTAATAAACAAAGGAATCAGCGGCAAATATTGTTTTGCCATCAATTTCAACACAATCTTCTTTGGAATCTACTTTAATTCCCAGCTCTATAATTGTTTCTCCATTAAGCTTAACTTTGCCCGATTTAATCAAAACATCGGCGGCACGCCTAGAACAAACGCCCGAGTCGGCAATAAATTTATTTAGTCTAATGTTCATCTACGATTTTCCCCTGCTTTTTCAACCAAAGATCCTTAATTTTTGCCAGAGTAAGAGTGGACAAAATAAAACCGACAGTAGGAATTAAGGCATTAAGCCAGGGACTTTTGACGCCCAACCAGAGCATATATACCCCTATGAGAACATACGTAACAGAAGAGACTAGAATTTTTCTTGCAAGACTGGTTTCCCATGCCTTATCTAGTTCAACTCTAGAATTACGCTTCTCAATCTCGGTAATTTTAGCTTCGATTTTTTCTATTTGAATCTTGTCGTTCATCTTAGTCGCCAATAACTGTGTCGGCGCCCTTTAATTCCTTGCCTTCAGCTTCTTTTCTTAATGAAATATGAACGTCTTTGAGCTGTTGTTCTGAAACTTGGCTTGGCGCACCCATCATTACATCTCTAGCATCACCGGTTTTTAGAAAAGCCATAACCTCACGAATTGCATCTTCGCCAGCGAAAATCGCTGATATTCTATCAATTCCCAGAGCAATTCCGCCATGAGGAGGAGCTCCAAATTCGAATGCATCTAGCATGTGGCCAAAACGTCGTTTCTTTTCTTCTTCGGAGACACCCAATAGATCAAAAATCTTGTTTTGAATATCACGCTTATGAATTCTGATTGAGCCACCACCGATTTCAAAACCATTCAAAACAATATCGTAGGCATATGCCCTAACTTTTTCTGGCTCAGTATCAAGTAAATGCAGATCTTGCTCTTGAGGCATTGTGAACGGATGATGACTTGAAACTAATTTCTTGTCAGTTTTTGAATATTTAAAAAGCGGTGCATCAACTATCCAACAGAAAGCCAACTCGGATTTGTCATTTTTGTCTTTGCGCAAATCAGGCTTATCACTACCATATTTTTCCATGGCTTCAGCATAAGTCATCTTCGGGAACGGTTTCTGTGTTATTTTTGCTTCTGGCAGAAGTTTTTCAACAGTTTCAATCAACATTGGCTCTATTAGTTCCCAGATATCCTCTTGTTCAATAAAACTCATCTCTACATCAAGCTGGGTAAACTCTGGTTGCCTATCCCCTCTTTGATCCTCATCTCTAAAGCAACGAGCAATCTGAAAATATCGTTCAATGCCGCCAACCATCAGTAATTGCTTGAACTGTTGTGGACTTTGCGGAAGGACATAAAACTCGCCAGGATAAATTCTTGCGGGTACGACAAATTCTCTAGCTCCTTCCGGAGTTGATTTGGTTAAAAATGGAGTTTCGATTTCTCGAAAATTTTCTTTGTACATTTTTTCGCGCATATTCTTAACAAGATTGTGACGAAGTGTGATGTTTTTAGCCATTCTCTCACTTCGAAGATCAAGATAGCGATATTTAAGTCTTAATTCTTCGTCGATACCCATCGTATTCTTATCTATCTCAAATGGTGGGGTTTTGGCCTGACTTAAAATATCGAGATCAATGGCTTCCATCTCAATTGTACCTGTAATCATTTTGTCATTAACCAATTTTGCCGGTCTTTGATTAATTAATCCAGTAATTGATATAACCCATTCTGGACGAATGTCAGACACCTTCTCGTATGCCTTACTGCCAGGCACCAGTACAACCTGTAAGATCCCGGTCATATCTCTAAGATCCAGGAAAATAATCTTTCCATGATCACGTCTAGTGTTGACCCAACCCTTAACAGTTAGTTCGGCACCGATTTGTGATACCGTTTCAGCGATAAATGTTCTTTTCATTTTAATCCTTAAAATTGTCTTAATTCTGCACCAAAGTTTATCTTTGCTATTTTAGAAATTTCTTTCATTATTTGATCGGCCTCCTGATCTGTCATGGTACGATCAAGTCTGGAAATAAAGAGATGATAAGCGATATTCTTCTTGCCCTTGCCAAATTTATCAGAAGAGAACTCATCAAAGAGTTCTACGCGATTTATTGAATCCGAAACGGAATAAATTATCTCTTTTAATTTGTCGGGATCTGTTTTTTTATCGACAATAAAAGCCACATCTCTTGTTAGGGACGGATATTTAGATATTGGACGATAATGAACAATCTTATTTGAGATTTTAAGACTAATATCTTTCTTAGCAAGATAAATTTTTTCGAATTTATCCAGAGCAATTTCCACAACATAAGTTAATGGTTTTTTTATTTTGAAACGACTAAGTTCGTCGCGAGGTATTTCTGTAATTTGCATTAATTTTAACGATATTCCAGCCTTATCGGCCAATAACTGAGTTGCAAATTCAATTTGTTTTCTAGCATCTTTTCCAGCCGTGACAATGGAAAGCATCTTAGTTTCTGCATCTTTAGTGTAGACATGTCCGATTTCAAACAAAAATATCTGATCAGAAGCTGGATTCTTGGCCACGCATTTAAGCAGGTTGGGAATCAGCGAATTACGCAAATATTTATTTTCGGCTTGGATTGGATTTGCTACTTCTATTAAGCTACTAACTTTGAGTGAAGCCATTTTGGCATCTTCTTCAGAAAGAAAAGCATAGTTTAGGGTTTCCGTAAATCCACACTCCACAAGAATATCCTTGAGATATTCAGAAAAGTGATAACTAGAGTTTTTTGATTTGTTTGATACCGGGACATTAACTGGTTCGATTTTGCCATAGCCATAAATTCGGCCTATTTCTTCTGCTAGATCTTGCCAAATATTAATATCATGACGCCACGATGGAACAAGACACAGGTCTTCTTTAATTTCAAAACCGAGCAATTTGAGAATGTGAATCATTTCATCCCGTGACAGCTTTGTGCCCAAAATTTCATTAATTTTGGCCTCTTCAAGTCTTATGTGAATACTTTCATTTTTAGAAACTTCTCTAACAATACCAGTCAATATTTTGCCGCCGCTTAAGTCGGCAATCATTTTTGCGGCTTTGTTCAATGCATATTCTACCGTTGCAGAATCAATTCCCCTCTCGAAACGATAGCTAGCGTCAGTCGAAAGTCCAAGATCTTTAGAGCATCGGTAAATTGCTGATTTCAGAAATTCCGCAGACTCCAAAACGATATTTTTGGTTTTATTTGATATCTCAGAATTAATTCCGCCCATTATTCCTGCGACAGCAACTGGTTTGTCCTTATCAGCGATCACAAGGTGATTATTCTCAAGTTTTCTTGTAATTCCATCCAGAGTCACTATTTGCTCATTCTTTTGCGCAGTTCTAACGACAATCTTGCGTCCAGAAATTTTGTCGTAATCAAAAGCATGGAGGGGCTGTCCAAGATCAAACATAATATAGTTTGTGACATCAACAATATTGTTTATTGGTTTGGAACCAATACTTATGAGCTTCTGCTTAAGCCACTCCGGAGACTCAGCAACGGTAACGCCCTCAATCATTCTAGCTTGATACTGAGAACAAAGTTTAGCGTCTTTTATTTCAACTTCTAATTTAGAACTGACCTTTTCTGAAATTGAATCTAGGGAAATCGGCTCTTTTTTTATTGTTTTGCCGACTAGAGCAGAAAGCTCTCGAGCGATACCAATATGAGACAGGCAATCGCCTCGATTTGGTGTTATTTCAATGTCGAAGATAGTATCACTTTTCAATTGTTCACTTAGTGGCAAACCAGCCACGTAGTCTTCTGGCAAAATAAAAATTCCACTGTGATCCTCTCCAAGACCAAGCTCATCTGGAGCACACAACATTCCGCACGACTCAACACCACGAATAACGGCTTTCTCTATTTTTCCAGCAGGTAAATTGGTGCCAATCTTTGCTAACGGCACTTTTTGTCCGACTTCAATATTTGGCGCGCCGCATACCACAGTAAGCTCTTCCGTCCCATCGAAAACAGTAGCGAGACGCAATCTATCAGCCTGAGGGTGGGGTATAATATTTCTGATCTCGACAACAATCACTCCTGGATCAATCCCCTTTTCTATTGCCTCGACGGATGTGCCAGAAAGAGAAAGTTTGTCCGCAATTTCTTCATCAGAAAGATTTGGGACAATGTAACTTTTAAGCCAACTTTTAGATATTTTCATAATATTATTTTTTACTTTTAAAATTGTTTTAAAAATCTTAAATCACCAGAGCGAAACAAGCGGATATCGTCAATACCATATTTAAGTATGACAAGTCTATCTATGCCCATCCCAAACGCAAACCCAGAATAAACTTCTGGATCTAGTTTCATATTTTTTATGACATTCGGATGAACCATGCCGGCGCCCAAAAGCTCAAACCATTTACCGTTATGTTTAACATCTACCTCAAATCCTGGCTCGACAAATGGGAAGAAGCTTGGTTTTAATCTAATTTTCGTAGAGTCACCGTAAATCTTTCTAAAAAATGATTCTAGAGTAGAAATAAGGTGTCCGACTTTAACGCCCTTATCAATGTAAAGCCCCTCAAGCTGAACGAACGTTGTTTCATGCTTAGCATCAGTCGCTTCATTTCTAAAAACTTGACCTGGAAAAACTGCTTTGATTGGTGGTTTGTGACTCTCGCCATATCTGACTTGACCGTTAGAGGTATGAGTCCTTAATAATCTTTTGTCCTTAAGCCAAAAAGTATCTTGCATTTCTCTGGCTGGATGCTCGGGCGGGAAATTTAATGAATCAAAATTATACCAAGATGTCTCAACTTCTGGTCCTTCATAAACATCAAAACCGAGTGATTCAAAAACCGATATTGCTTCTCGCAGGAACTGGCTTAGTGGATGTAAATTACCTTTTATCATGCTAATTTGCCTTTATATTATTTTTCTTCGATTCAAAAAATAGTTCCAATAGGATAGAGACTACGATAACCGAAGTGCCTGTCAGCCAGTCAAGAATTCCCAGGCCCCTTAGGTATAGGAGAGTTGTTAATGCAATTGCAATAAAAGTTGCCTGTCTAATAGATGGCCATAAAAAACCAAAGATTGTCTCATTCTTAGATAACTTGATTTTAAAATAATAAAGGATGATGGACAAAACTCCGGCTATGGAGACAAGAAAAGAGGCATAAAAATTTGCCATGGCCAAAGGAGTGGCTTCATATGGATTATAGTTAAATATAGCCAAAATCGTTGATGCTAAAGCGAAAATAGTAATGGATAACAAAAAAAATAAATTACGCAGAAGTGTCATTTGTTACTCTTATCAATCTTAATTGATGAAATAAGATTTTCTATTTTCTGAGCCTTCTCCTCTGTTGAGTCGACAACAAAATAAAAACTAGGAACCCTGCGAGCCACTATCTTCTTCGCCAGAGCAGAGCGTAGCTCTTTGGCGCAATTCTGAAAATAAACCACCAATTTCTCGGCTTCATTAATAGAGCTCACCCAAACTTTTGCAAAAGATAAATCCTTCGAAACATGAACCTGAGTTAACGAAAAAATTTTATCAGGAAAACGCTGCTGAAGCTCAGTTGAAAGTTCACGCGTAATCAATTCATCAAATTTTTGCATTCTATTTGTTGGCATTTCATCTTTATTTTATCAAATTTATGAAGGAATTACCACTTATTACAAAAAACCTGCCAATAATTGTGGCAGGTTTTTTTCGATCTTATCTCTTGGCCCATTGTGGCGCTCTTCTTGCGCCTCTTAGACCTGGTTTCTTTCTTTCTTTTTCTCTTGGGTCACGAGTAAGTAATCCTGCCTTCTTCAAGCTTGTTCTAAAATCAGGATTAAATTTCTCGAGTGCTCGAGCAATGCCCAATTTGATTGCGTCAATTTGACTAACTTTTCCGCCACCGTTAACTTTTGCGGCAATTCCAAACTCACCTTTCATCCCGACGAGTTCAAAAGGCGTATCAACTTCTGCTGGAAAATCAGATTTATTACCATTTAAAATAGTGGCTTTGTCTTTCTGAGTAAGTTTGACCGAAGCAACAGCAGTTTTCCTTCTACCAATTCCTATCCAGTAATCATTGTTTGTGTTTTTTGGAGACATTATTTGCCTTGATTCTTAAACTTAATATTTGCATGAGGATGTTCTGATCCGGTATACATCTTAAATCTACCCATGAAACCGTCTCTGAGCTTGTTAAGGGGCAACATGCCGGCCACAGAGTGCCTTAGTATTTCTGTTGGGTTGTCTTTTTTAAGATCGGCGACCGTCATGGTTTTGAGATTGCCAAGATAGCCAGAATGTCGATAATATCTCTTCTGCTCTTCTTTGTGTCCGGTTAATACAACCTTGTCAGCATTGATAGCAACAACATAGTCACCACAATCTCCATTTGGTGTAAAATCAACTTTGCCCTTACCTCGAAGTAAGTCGGCAATCTTGGTTGAAATTCTGCCCAATGTTTCGCCTTTGACGTCTATTAAATACCAATCTCTGTTTTCGTTATTTTTTTGCATTTTTGGCTACCTTTTTTTCTGTTTTTTCTGTTTTTTTGGTTTCAGCCTTTTTGACAGGAGCAGTTTCTTTTTCGTCAGAAATAAAAACTTTTTTATCAATAAGCTCAACTCTCATCATTTCAGCATTATCGCCAAGTCTGTTTTTAAGATTATAAGTTCTGGTAAATCCACTCGTCCTATCCTTATATCTAGGGACCAGAACTTCAATGACTTTTTTAACAGCATTGTCATCAAAAAATATTTTGTGAAGATTCCTGATTGCAGCTAAATCTGCTTTTTTTGATCGAGAAATAATCTTGTCAATATAGCTTTTGAGCATCTTTGCTTTTGGCTTTGTTGTATCTATTTTCTCGTACAAAACCAAAGATGTAACCATATTTCTAATGGCGTGCTCTTCGCTATTTTTATTTTTGCCGTAAATTCTTCTCATTGATCTATCCTATCGCTACTTTGATTTCCTCAATACCTTTTTTGCCAAGACCCTTGATCTCTTCTAACTTAAGATCTGAAAGTCTTTTGAGCCCACCAACAGTCTTAATACCAGCATTCAAGAGAGCATTGACTGTTCTTGGCGAAAAATTAAGCTCTTCAATCTTTGTTTTATTATCAACCGATCCAGATTCATCATCTGCTGTCTCGTCAAAAGGATCGATATCTGTATCAGATTTTTCCTCAATAACTTCATCTTCGACTTCGCCAGAAATAATTGCGTTGTAGTGTTCAACCAAAACAGATGACGCTTCTTTGATGGCATCAGCAGGCAAAATAGTGCCATTGGTGACGACTTCAAGTATTAATTTGTCATAATTTGTCATCTGTCCGACACGAGTATCTTCTACTTGAAGAGAAACCCTTTCGACTGGTGAAAAAAGAGTATCGACAGCAATGCGACCGATCTCAGCCTTTTCACCACCACCAGCGACGACAGTTCTAAAACCTCGTCCTTTTTCGACAGTAATTTCCATATAAAAATCAGCGCTTTTGTCGAGTGTGACAATATGAGCATCTGGATTTGCAATTTCAATGCTGCTATTTGCCTTAATATCCTTGGCAGTTACTTCAGCTGGTCCTTTTTTTGATATTTCAAGAACAACTGGCTCATCGGAGAAGGATTTGAAATAAACTGATTTCAAATTCATCATGATCTCAATCATGTCTTCTTTGACGTGAGGAATAGCAGTGAACTCATGACTTGCGCCATCGATCTTAAACGAGGTGACAGCTGCACCAGTAATGGACGAAAGCAGAACTCGACGAAGCGAGTTTCCGATAGTCGTTCCGTAGCCAGGAAATAGCGGCTCAATAATAAATCTTGAGTGAGAATCAGCTATTTTTTCTTCGGTAATTTTCGGTAGATTGATTTTTTCCATTAGAACTCCTTAAAATTATCTAGAATAAAATTCAATGATTAAGCTCTCGTTGATAGGTGTATCAATTTCGTCTCGGACAGGAAGGTGTTTAATGGTGCCCTCTAGCTTCTTCGAATCGGCTTCTAGCCAGGTGACAGAAGAGTTTAATGTAACTTCCTTAAACATCTCTTTTTTTCTTGGCGAAATTACATCTGAAGCTTTAACTATTAACGACGCAGTTCCAACCTTGCGGCCATTAACGTTGAAAAGACCGTGAGAAACCATTTGTCTGGCCAGAGATCTTGAAGAGGCAAAACCAAGTCTGTAAACAACATTATCAATTCTAGTCTCTAAGAATCTCATCAGATTTTCAGACTTGTTACCAATGATCTTGTCAGATTTTTCAACATATTTAGAAAATTGACTTTCGCTGATTCCATAAATTCGACGAGCTTTTTGTTTCTCTCGCAACTGTCGTCCAAATTCGCTGACTTTACCATGAAAGCCCTGTCCGTGGTCGCCAGGAGCATAAGCTCTCTTAGTAAGAGCACATTTAGGACTCAAGCAACGATCTCCCTTGATTAGGAGTTTTTCGCCTTCTCTTCTACATTTTTTACATGCTTTGATCATATGATTTATGTGGGATTATTATTATACTCGTCTTGGCTTCTTAGCTCGACAACCATTGTGTGCGATAGGAGTGATATCCTTAATTGTTCCGGCTTCGATGTTTGTATTAACAAGCGCTCTAACGGCAGCATCACGACCAGAACCAACGCCGGAAACAAAAATATTAGCCTTAGAAAAACCTCTAGTCTTGGCTTTTTCAACAGCAGCTGCGACAGCCAATTGAGCGGCATATGGAGTAGACTTTTTAGCACCCTTGAATCCAAGTGCTCCAGCCGAAGATGAAGCGATAACACCGCCTTTTTCGTCAGTAATAGTGATTAAAGTGTTATTGAAAGTTGATTGAATATAAATACTACCAGCATGCACTGGAGACTTAGCTCTTTTTTTCAATATCTTCTTGTCGGTTTTGGTTGTTGCGCTTTTGGCCATAGATTTATGTATTATTTCTTCTCAATTGTTTTTCTGCCTGAACCAACAGTAACCTTTTTACCTCTTTTTGTTCTGGCATTTGTTTTGGTACGTTGTCCGCGAGCAGGCAAATTGTGACTGTGACGAGAACCTCGATAGCTACCGGTTTCTTTCAATCTTTTGATATTTTGAGAAATCTCAGTTCTAAGATCGCCCTCAACGCGATATCTTTTACCGATATATTGTCTAATCTTTTCTAAATCATTTTCGTCGAGATCTTTAACTCGAATATTGGGATCAATTTTTAACTCAGTCAATATTTTTTGGCTAAGTGAAAGACCGATACCAAAAAGGTATGTTAGGGCAATCTCTAATCTTTTTTCATTTGGTAAATTAATTCCTGCAATTCTGGCCATTTTATCCTTGTCTCTGTTTGTGTTTAGGATTCTCACAAATAACAAAAACCCGCTTTTTTACTCCTGCTCGAGAGGCTTTACCCTTCTTGCTGCGGATTACAATCTTGCACTTGTTGCACATTTTTTTTGCTGATGCTTGAACTTTCATTTTTTCATGTCTAAATCAAAAATAAAATTTACCCCTTAAATTTCTGGTCTATCTTTTTTTAGGAATATACCCAGAAGTATTTAGTCTTCGCACGACACGTCCACGAGTAAGATCATATGGTGTTAACTCAACCAAAACCGAATCACCAATTATTACTTGGATTCTGTTTTGTTTCATTCTACCGGATAAATAGCCAAGAACTAAGTGGCCGCTCTCGAGCTCTACTCGATATTTTGAATCGGGCAAGACCTCAACAACTTTTCCAGTGATCTCAATACTGTCGTTTTTTGTCATACTACTCTAATGAATTTAACACAATTATTGGCTCAAGTCAACACTCTAAAGGATAAAAATTGCCTGGGCAATAACTACAATGTTACTATTGTCGGTTTACTATTTTCTATAACAACAGTGTGCTCAAAGTGAGCAGCCAATGAACCGTCCTGTGTCTTAACAGTCCAACCGTCTTCTGCGACAACTGTTTTCTCGCCACCGAGAGTCAGCATTGGCTCAATCGCCAAGGCCATTCCCTCTACAATCTCTGCGCCACTTCCAGCAAGACCAAAGTTGGGTATCTGCGGCGGTAAATGTGGTTTGGTGCCGATACCGTGTCCAACGTAATCTCTAATAATGCCGAAATCATTGGATTTAGCAAAATCTTCAATATTTGCACCTATGTCGCCAATATGCTTACCGGCCAGAGCATGTTTTATCCCAATTTCAAGGGATTTCTTAGTTCCAGAAATAAGATGTTTTGCATCATTACTAATCTTACCAACAGCAACCGTTGTTGCCATATCTGTATAGATCCCCTCATATTCAGCTCCAATATCTATAGAAACAACATCACCTGACTTTATTTTTTGTCCCGAGACCGGGATTCCATGTACAATTTCGTCATTTACAGAAACGCAAAGAGTTGTTGGATAGTCTCCAATACCCTCGACATGATAATCCTTAAATGATGGTTTACAGCCCTCCTTAATCAGGAGATTATATGCCAAAGCATCAAGCTCGCCAAGATCAGCACCAGGAACGACCTTCAGAACAACAGCCGAAAGTGTTTTGGCGAGTTTGTGACCGCAGATTTTGATCAATTTAATCTGCTCTTTATCTAAAATATTCATAATTTGCTTGAGATTTCTTTAGTGACATCCTCAATTGACTTCTCGCCATCAACTTCGATAATCGGAATATTTTTATCGGCATAAAAATCGATAACTTCTCTTATTTTTGGCATATAGTGTCCAATTCTGGTCCTAACGGTTTCTTCGTTATCATCAGCACGCACAATTAATGAGCCGCCGCATTTTTCGCAGATCATATCATCTGTAGCACCATATATTGTGCCGCACTCTGAACATATTTTTCGAGAAATTACTCTTTTGATGGCCGTCTCTGGATCAAGATTAATATAAATAACTTTGTGATCCCATTCGCTATTGTCCTTAATAAATTCCTCCAGGAAAGTAGCTTGGGCCGCGGTAAAAGGAAAATTATCAAAAATAATGCCTCTATCAACAGAGCCAAGATATTTCTTGACTAGGTCAATCGCAACGCTATCTGGCTGTGGGATGCCCTTATCGTATCGGTTTTTAATCTCAGCAACAAATGGATCATTAACATCACCGTTAATGGCAGATCTAATCAAATCTCCCATACCGATGACCTTTATGCCTTCTTTTTCGGCTAATATCGAGGCCTGAGTGCCCTTTCCAGAAGCTGGTAAACCGATAAACGAATAAATTGTTTGTTTATTAGATGACATCCTTTAATAGCGTTCATAAGTATGCATAACAATCTGTGATTGAATTTGACGCATTGTTTCAATAACAACTGAGACCAGAATAAGAATTCCCGTTCCTCCTAAAGTGAAGGTGTTTATGTCTGTGGCAGATTGAACTATGAATGGCAAAACAGCAATTAAGCCCAAAAAAACTGCCCCGACAAGGGTAATCCTTGTCACAATATTTTTAAGATAATCTTTTGTCTCTGTCCCAGGTCTAACACCAGGAATAAATCCACTCTGTTTTTGTAAATTTTCAGCTATCTGAGATGGTTTAAATACAATACTGGTATAAAAATAGGTGAAAACAATTACTAAGACAAAATAAATGATTGCATAATATGTGGAATTGTTAAAAAACTCTCCAATCATTCTGGCATCATTTGCGATCCAAGGCGTTCTAGCATTCTCTAGATATTTAGCTAAAACTCCAGGAATCACTAGTATGCTCATGGCAAATATAATTGGTATAACTCCGGCAATATTAACTCTAATCGGCAAATGACTTGAATACCCGGTGGTTTGTCCCAAGCGCATTTTTCTAGCATAAGTAACAGGAACATTCCTTTGGCCTTCCTGAATGTATATAATAGCCGCCGTTGCCAAAATAAATATTGCCCCAAAAGCTATCGCTCCGATTATCTTTCCGGTATCACCAGATTGAAGTATAAGCGCAGTATTTCTGATCTGTGAAGGATAACCAGAAATAATACCCAGACCAATAATAAGAGACATGCCGTTACCAATCCCCTTCTCTGAAATAATTTCGCCCAGCCACATCAGGAGCATTGTGCCAGCCGTAACAGATATAAGCATCATGGTAAGGTCAAAAGGCGTCCAAGAAGGAATAATGCCTTGATTTCTCAAGAGTACCAGCATGGCATAGGCCTGAATCATTGCAAAGGGAATTGTTGCCATTCTGGTATATTGAGTAATCTTCTGGCGACCAGCTTCGCCCTCTTTCTGCATTTGCTCAAGTGCTGGGAATATCATAGTAAGTAATTGGAAAACAATTGAAGAAGTAATGTAGGGACCAACTCCCATTAGAATGATCGAGAAATTGCTCATGGTTCCGCCAGAAAACATATTCAAGAATCCAAAAACTTGGTTTTCAGAAAAAAAAGTTTGAAGCCGAGCAAGGTCAACTCCAGGCAGTGGAACATGGGCTAAAACTCTAGTCAAAATCAGAATCGACAAAGCAACTAGAATTTTGTTTCGCAAATCTTTGTATTCCCAAATTTTTAGAAGCTTGTCCATATGTCAAATATAGCTCAATTGCATCGAGAAATCAACGCGTTTTCAATATTAATTTAATATAACGTAAAAAGCCCCCAGAAAGAGGCTTTCTACAAGAACAAATATGATTTATTCTATTTCTTGGTTGTCTTTTTTGCTGGTGCTTTTTTAACTTTTGGTTCAGCAACAGCTTTTGTCTTGTCTTCTTGCTTCTCGGCCGGCTTTGCGACTTTTACTGAGAGTTCTCTAACCGATTTAGAGATATTAACATCGTCTGCAAATTTAACTTCAACACTCAACTGACCATCATTAAGAATTTTGACCTTGTCGCCTTTGTTGATCATCTTCTTGGCCAATAAAGTATCCAAGGAGACGGTCTCATTGTTTTTAAAATTCTTTGAAATTTCGTTCAAAGTTATAATATTGGCCTTAGCCTTACGGGATTTAAATCCAGGAAGTACTGGCAATCTCATTGAGAGCGGGGTCTGACCACCTTCGAACTTTTTAGGAATATTAAAACCACTGCGTGATTTCTGACCTTTAGTGCCTCTTCCAGCAGTCTTACCTTGACCGGCTGATAAGCCACGGCCAATTCTTTTTCGAGTTTTTGATTTTACGCTAACTAATTCCATATTTTTTACTTATTTTTTAATGCTTTTCTTGGCAGTTTTCTTAGCAACTGATTTGGCAGGTTTTTTCACAGCCGATTCTTCATTTTTTTCCGCAACTTCAATCTTTTTCTCCATCTTAATTTCGGCTGAAGAAACAGGTTTGTTTTTGTACTCAGAATATTTTTTGATTCTGTCAGTATAACCTTCGTTAAAAGCGGCAAAAGCTTTCATTGTTGCAACGATATTATTAACCTTGCTAGCACTTCCAAGCATCTTCGAGAGAAGATCTGTAATGCCGGCTAGCTCGGCTATGGCTCTAACGCTTCCGCCAGCAACGATTGAGGTACCAGTTGCGGCAGGCTTAAGCATAACGACAGCTGCACCATGCTTTGAGATAACCTCGTAAGGGATGGTGCCATCAATAATAGGAACAATAACAGTATTTTTCTTTGCTTGAGCAGTGGCCTTCTTTACAGCTTCTGAAACATCATTGGCTTTGGCAATACCCATACCGACTTTACCTTTTCTGTTGCCAATAACTACGAGAGCTCGAAATCTGATTCTGCGGCCACCCTTTACAGTTCTAGCGACCCTGCGAACTTCAATAACACGCTCTTCAAATTCAGAAGGCTCACGTCTCTGTTCGAATGAACGAGGCTTCATGATATTCTTGACTATTTTCTCCGGCTTGTCATCGGAAATGATTGTTGCTTCGATTTCTACCATCTTATTTCCTAGAATTAAAATTTGATACCAACTTCTCTAACACCATCTGCGAAAGCAGCGACCTGACCATGATATCTCAAACCATTGCGGTCGAATACTATTGCTGTAATTTTCTTTGATTTAAGAATTTCGCCAAGAGCTTTTCCGGCCTCCTTGGCCTTCTCAACAGGAGTGCCCTTCTCAATCTTTTTAGTAGAAAAAGCAGTTATCGTAATCCCCTTTTCGTCGTTGATTACTTGGCCATAGACAAAACGGTTGGATCTGAAAATCGAGATTCTTGGACGTTCAATTGTGCCTAATATGTTTTTGGTCATGCAAAATCCTTATTTTGAAGCTGCGGTCTTGCCAGCTTTTCGTCTAATGTGTTCTTCTTTATATTTAATGCCTTTGCCCTTATAAACTTCAGGTTTTCTAACCTCTCTGACAACAGCGGCAAACTGGCCAACCTTTTCTTTATCAATTCCGGAAACTATAATAGCATTTTTAACAACTTTAGTTTCAAGGCCTTCTGGTATGACGAGCTTTATTTCGTGAGAATATCCCATGTTCAGAAGCAGGTTATTGCCGTCGACAGAAGCTCTGTAACCGGTACCAGTAAAAGTAAGCTCTTTTTTAAAACCTTCCTTGACACCAATAATCAGATTATTGATAAGTCTAGCAATAAGGCCATGTTTTTCTCTGGCTGGCTTTGAATCATCAACTCTAGTGACCAAAACCTGGTTTTCTTTAACAACAACTTTAACTTCCTTAGGTATGGCAAGTTCAAGATTGTTATCGCCAGAAGAGGCAGATATTTTACCATCTTTTATTTCAACAGCGACGCCTTCTAAAATTGTAACGGGTCTTTTACCAATCTTGCTCATAATTCCTACCAAATTTCACAAATTAATTCTCCACCCAAACCTTTAGTTCTGGCCTCTTTGCCGGTAATTACGCCAGTTGAAGTCGAAACGATGACGGTGCCAAGGCCTCTGAGCGGCTTTGGGACCTCTTTGTTCTTTATATAAACTCTTCTACCCGGTCGACTAATTTGACGAATATGGGTAGGGAGTTTTTTACGTGAAATTGTGACCTTAATTGTCTTAATGTTTTCTTCTGTTACAACCGAAAAATCAGACAAAAAGCCTTCATTTTTAAGAATAGTCAAAATGGCTTCTTTCATCTTGGAAAAAGAAACTGTGATTTCACTCTTCCTGATAGCGGAAGCGTTCTTAATTCTTGTCAATAAATCTGCGATTTGATCCATTTTATCCTTAAATCCTTAAAAATTACCAGCTAGACTTTGAAACTCCAGGTATTTCACCTCGAGAAGCAAACTCGCGGAAACAGATACGGCATAAGCCGAATTTTCGAATATATGCATGTTTTCGACCACAGTTTTTGCATCTTCGAATTGTTCTGGTCATATATTTTGGCGTTTTATTCGCCTTTAATATAAGTGATTTTTTGGCCATTATTTGTTTCCTTTCTTAAAGGGGAACCCGAGTTTTGAAAGTAGTAATTTGGCGTCCTCTTTGGCTTTGGCTCTAATTTTGATATTAATTTCGAGGCCAAATGATGATGTGACTTCTTCGTATTTAACCTCTGGAAATATAGTGTAATCCTTTAAGCCGATAGAATAATTACCCTGTTGGTCAAAACTTGTTAAAGATAGACCTCTAAAGTCTCTTACTCTTGGCAAAGCAACATTTACTAGTCTATTGATGAAGTCGTACATCCGCTCACCTCTAAGTGTGACCGTAAGGCCAACAGGCTGACCAATTCTGAGTTTGAAGGCGGAAACTGCTTTTCGCGATAAGTTAATCTTGGCCTTTTGACCAGTAATTCTGGAAAATTCCTCACTGATCTTTTCAATTGCCTTCTTATCCTCTTTGAAGTCGCCGATACCAGTAGAAACAACTACTTTTTGAATTATCGGCACTTCAAAATTGTTGGAGTAATTAAGCTCTTTTTTCAAAGCACCAGCGATTTCTTTTTTGTAGATTACGGATAACTTTTCCATTATTTGATTCCACCTTCTAAGCTTTGGCTGCATTTCTTGCAAATTCTGTTTTTGCCTTTTTCGGTAACTTGATAGCTAACCTTAGAAGGCTTGCCACATGAAGGACAAAGCAACATTACGTTAGAAGCACTTACTTTCTGATTTATATCGATAATTCCACCTTGTGGGTTTTTCTTTGAAGGTTTGACATGTTTTTTGAAAATGGCAACGCCTTTTACAACAATTTTGTTGATTTCAGGAAAAACGCGCTCAACAATTCCTGTTTTGCCTTTATCTTTGCCTGTTATTACCATTACATTGTCATTTTTCTTTATTTTCATGATTTATTCTAAATTACTTACTATAAAACCTCAGGAGCTAGGGAAATTATCTTCATATAGCCATTTCGGAGCTCGCGAGGAATCGGGCCAAAAATTCTTGTTCCTCTCGGTTCTTTGTTGGCGTCAATAATGACAGCAGCATTTTCGCTAAATCGGATGTATGAACCATCTTCTCTTGAAATTGGCTTGGCCTGTCTGACGATAACTGCTTTGACCACTTCCTTCTTCTTGACTGTTGCACGAGGAATGGCATCTTTGACTGAAGCAGAAATAATATCGCCAATTTCGGCGCCACATCGGCTGGCACGACCCAAAACAGTGATGCACTCAATTTCTTTGGCACCAGTGTTATCGGCAACATGTAATCTTGTTCCAGGCTGAATCATTATTTAACCTTTCTCGTGACAACAAACTTCTTATCTTTCGATATTGGTTTTGTTTCTTGAATTTCGACTAAGTCGTTAGTTTTGTACTCATTTTTTTCATCATGAGCTTTAAGATTATTGGAAACGACAAATTTCTTTTTATAAATTGGATGGGCTTTAACACGGTCGATTCGAACGACAACGGTCTTGTCCATTTTATCTGAAATAACTGTACCAATTTTTACTTTACCTTTGGATTCCATTTTTACTCCGCGCTTTTAGCGCTAATAAGTGTGTTAATTCTTGCAATGCTTTTCTTTGTTTTTGAAATAACTGAGTAATTTGTCAGCTTTTCGGCCTGAACTTTAAGAGAATTACTGACCAACTCTTTTTTAAGATCCTTAAGAGTTGATTTTAAATTTTCCAAGCTCATTTCTTGATATTTTTTGATTTCTTCTACTTTTTTCATCTTATGCCTCTTCCTTGCTGACAAATTTGGTCTTCATAGGAATCTTGTATTCGGCTAATCTCATTGCCTCTTTAGCAGTGGCGAAATCAACGCCATCCATCTCAAAGAGAATTCGGCCCGGCTTGATAACAGCGACGAAATGGTCAACTGCACCCTTACCTGATCCCATCGGTACTTCCGGAGAAGTTGACGTGACTGGCTTGTCAGGAAAAATTCTGATCCAAATCTGACCACCCTTTTTAATGTATCTGGTCATGGCACGTCTAGCTGATTCAATGGAGCGAGCTGAAATCCAACCAGCTTCCAAAGCCTTGATACCAAATTTTCCAAAAGCAAAATCATTGCCACGAGTGGCTTCTCCGCGCCTCTTTCCGCGCTGCTGCTTTCGATATTTCATTTTCTTTGGCATCAACATATAAAACCTTTAAATACAATTATTTTGTTAACTCTTCTTCAGATAGTAGTCTCTCGCCCTTATAAACCCAGACCTTGATTCCGATAATTCCATAAGTTGTCAGGGCGGTAAGATATTTGTAATCGACTACGCTTTTGAATGTTGAAAGTGGTACTGTACCATAAGCTAATTTCTCGGAACGGGCAATATCAGCGCCATTTAGTCGTCCAGAAACCTGAACTTTAATACCTTTTGCTCCAGCTGTCTTAGCTTTTTCGATTGCCTGTTTCATGGCTCGGCGGAAAGGAATTCTTTTCTCAATTTGATTGGCGATACCTTGTGCAATAATTGCGGCATCACCATCGGGCTTTTTAACTTCAATAATATTGATTTGTATTTTCTCTTTGATTGTCTGAGCGAGAAGTTTCTTGATCTCGTCAGTTCCAGCACCACCGCGGCCGATGACAACACCTGGACGACCGGAATGGATATCAATGGAAACTTTATTGGAATCACGATTGATGGCAATCTTGGAAATTGCGGCATCTTTAAGCTTAACATTAAGAAGTTTTCTAATTTCAATATCGGAAATCAAGTTATCACGATAATTAAGACGTCCAAACCACTTGGATTGCCAAATTTCGTTGATCTTCAATCGGATTGATTTTGGATTAACTTTTTGTCCCATTAGGATACTTCCTTGTTTTCTTTATTTTCTTCTTTTTTAACTTCTTTAACATTTTTGGCTGGCTTGACATCCTCTTTGGACTCTAAAACCAAGGTTAAATGTGACATTTTCTTAACGATTCTTCTGGCCTGTCCTTTTGACCAAGGGATGATTCTCTTGAGTCTCGGACCTTCATTGCAGAAAATTTCCTTAATCAAGACCTGATCAGCTTCAAGATAATTTTCTTTAGCTGCGGCAATGCCTGATTTGACAAGATTATAAAGGAAATCGGCACCTTTTTTATTCACAAATTGAAGGTTGGTTTTGGCTTCTTGAGCTGTTTGACCTCTCAAGCCATGCAAAACCGGCCTCATTTTGCGAGGTGAAGTTCTGACGTATAAATTGTGTACCTTGATTTCCATATTTTTTGAATCTTACTGAAGTTTAAATTTATTTAGCACCTTTTTCTTGTTCTTTGGCCATCTTGCCACCATGTCTGCGGAATTTTCGTGTTGGAGAAAATTCACCGAGCTTGTGTCCAACCATCTCTTCGACGATGAAAACTGGCACGTGTTCTTTGCCATTATGAACAGCAAAAGTAAAACCAACCATTTCGGGAATAATCGTGCAAGCTCTGGCCCAAGTTCTAATTGGCTTTTTGTCACCAGACTTGATAGCCTTTTGAACTTTCATCAAAAGCTTTTCATCTATAAAGGGACCTTTTTTCAGTGAACGTGGCATCTTATTTCTTTCTCCTTGAAAGAATTAATTTGGAACTGCTGTTTCTTGGATTTCTTGTTCTTCGTCCAAGTGCAGGCGTGCCCCAAGGAGTCTTAGGATACTTAAGACCGATTGAGGTATGGCCTTCACCACCACCATGTGGGTGGTCAACAGGGTTCTTGGACTTACCAAGGACTGTTGGCTTAATACCCATGTGGCGTTTTCGGCCAGCCTTGCCAATAACTACTTTGGAATGGTCAATATTTGAAACGATTCCAATTGAAGCTAGGTTTTCGGCCTTAACTTTGCGTACTTCCCCCGACATAAGTCGAAGTTGAGCAAATCCAGCGTCAACACCCAAGAGTGTTGCAAAAGAACCAGCACTACGACAGATCTGTCCACCTTTGCCTGGTGTCATTTCGATATTGTAAATTTGAGTCGAAACAGGAATATTCTTGATCATTAATCTATTGCCGACACGGATTGGAGCCTTTTCGTCGATTGTGACGATCTGATCTTTTTTCATGCCCTGAGGAGCGATCATGTAAGCTTTGTCACCATTGCCGAATACCAACAGTGCAATATCAGCAGTACGATTTGGATCATACTCAACACTTGCAACTTTGGCTTTTTGACCAAGATAAGTTGAAAGTGAAAAATCGATAATTCTGTATTTTCTTTTTGCTCCACCACCCTTATGGTTAACAACTAGCTGACCAGCGCTATTTCGGCCTGAAGTTCTGCGAACACCAAAAGTAAGAGATTTCTCTGGCTGTACTTTGTTGCCCTCGAATTTAAGGTAGGATAGCTTTCGACGGGCGTTGGTTGTTGGTTTTACTTTAATTACTGGCATGATATTAACCTATAACTTTTCTGGTGTTATTTTTCTTCTCACGAACCTTGACGGTGGTGTCTCTGTTAGTCTTTTCTTCGCGATTTGACTGAACTTTTTTGTCCTCTTTGCCGGCTTTGGTATTTTTGTCTTCTGGTTTTTCAACCTCGAAAAGATCGATCTTTTGACCCTTTTTCAGGGTAAGAATGGCCTTTTTGAAGTCAGAACGTTTGCCTAAACCTTTTTTTGTTCTCTTGACCTTGCCTTTGACATTTAACAAGTTGATAGCAATAATATCGACATCGAAAATGTTCTTAATTGCTTTACTAACATCTTCTTTGGTGGCATCTTTATCAACAACGAAAGTAAACTTACCAAGAGCTGCCTCTTTGAAGCTTTTTTCTGATACCAATGCCTTTTTTAGAATATTGCTTTTCATCTTATTTTACAAACAATTCTGCGATTTTATTAATTGAATCTTCAGAAACAACAATGCTGTTAGAAGAAATAATATTGATAACATTGAGCTTATCAGGCATCATCAGATTAACTCCGGCGATATTTCTAAATGACTGACTAGTATTCTCATCTTTATCGTTAAAGATAACTGAAATTTTGCCTTCGGCCTTAACATTGGACAGGATCTCAACAGCATTTTTGGTCTTTGCATCAGCGATTGAAAGATTCTCAACCACAATTGCTCTTTTGTCTCGGAAAGCATCAGCGATTGAAGCCAAAATTACCTTTTTCTTCAAATTTTTATTGATACGCTGTTTGAAATTCTGTTCGTTTGTTGGACCAAATGTAACACCACCACCAACCCAAAGTGGTGATCTGCTCGAGCCATGTCTAGCACGACCAGTCCCTTTTTGCTTCCAAGGCTTCTTGCCGCCGCCAGAAACTTCACTTCTGTCTTTGGAATTAGCAATTGGTTCACGAAGTGAAGCGCGGAGATAATTGACATAAAGAGTCAGAGCGGCCGGTGAAACTTCAACATCAAAGCCCTTTGGAAGCTCCAAATCTTTGATTTTATCACCCTTTTGATTTAAGACTGCAATTTTCATTCTATTCTTCGCTTGCTACTTCTGTTTTAACACTATTTTTGCTTGAAATCTTCAAAAGACCTTTGTTTGGTCCAGGAATTGCTCCTGAGATCAAAATTATGTCTTTGTCGACATCAACAATCTTTAGGTTTTTGACTGTTACCGTGGCGTTGCCCATGTGTCCGGCCATTTTGCGACCAAGAACAACACGTTGTGGTTGCTGTGCACCGATAGAACCTGGCTCGCGAACGTTATTTCCACCATGCGACTCAGGACCACGATGAAAACCGTGTCTCTTGATCACACCAGCGAAACCTTTGCCCTTGCTTGTGCCAGTCACTTCGATGACATCGCCGGCAACAAACTGGGAGGCGAGAACCTTGCTTCCTTTTTTGTAACCATCGATCTCATCAAGACGGAACTCTGCAACCATAACATTCTTCACTTTTTTGCCTTCGCCCTTAGTCGCGGCGACCTGGACACTAGTATAACCGTCTTTTTCAGTAGTCTTGACCTGAGTAATTTCACATGGCAAAACAGCAACCTTGGTAACAGGAATCATTTTGCCGTCTTGATCAAAGACGCGTGTCATACCTAATTTTTGGCTTAAAATGAATTTCATTGTTCTTTTTTATAATTGTGGTGGAGACGGAAAGGGGCAAACCTTCCTTTCCGTCTCCGACCGGATGTGCCGCACTCGCGGCGGTAACTCCTGGCGAACTCGCCAGTGAGTGAGAGCAGAGCTCTCATAAAATTGTTCGGGGGCACGGAGCCTTGATGGCTCGGGTCACGGCGGTAAACAACCGCTCATGTATATCATGCCCCCGTCGATGCGAGGAAAGCAGCGGCAGAGATGCACTCGCCAGCTTGCTACGTCTCGCACCGAGCCGAGGGCTTTGTTGTTTCACCCAGCACGCCCTCGGCTAACGTGTTAGGAATTATCCAGACAGTGGGCAGGGCCCATATGTCTAAATAATTCCGATACAACTTTATAAATGTCCTAGATCTACCCTATCGGATGATGGGGTGATATCCATGACTCGTCACTTGAGTATCATTATCACTCGTGTAACTCTATAAACTTACCCTATTTGAGCTAGAAAGTCAACGCTTCTAGTCAAAAGTCCAAGGCCCGTTAAGAAATATTGGGCCCTGAAACTTTAAACTACATCTTGATTTCAATGTCGACGCCGTGAGGCAAATCGAGACTCATGAGGTTGTCAATCGTCTTGGGACTTGGATTTAGAATATCAATCAAACGTTTGTGGGTTCGCATCTCGAACTGTTCGCGGGCGTCCTTATGAACGTGAGTTGATTTCAAGACCGTGATTTTATTGACCTCCGTAGGAAGAGGAATTGGTCCAGCGACAACAGCTCCTGAGCGGATAGCTGTATCTATAATTTGCTGGGCCGATTTGTCGATAATGCGATGATCGTAGGCCTTGAGGCGAATTCTAATTTTTTGACGTACTGCTGTTTTATCTACTGACATTGAATTCTTTTGATAATTATTATTTAGTGATCTTTGTTACAACACCCGCACCGACTGTTCGACCGCCTTCACGAATGGCAAATTTCAAACCTTCGTCCATGGCGATTGGTTGAATCAAAGTTACTTTAACGGTGGCATTGTCACCAGGCATGATCATTTCCTGATCAAAAGTGATGTCGCCGGTAACGTCAGTTGTTCTGATGTAGAACTGAGGTTTGTAGCCTTTGAAGAATGGGGTGTGTCGTCCGCCTTCTTCTTTTGTCAAAGCATACATTTCAGCTTCGAAATCGGTATGAGGAGTGATACTACCTGGCTTGGCCAAAACTTGACCGCGCTCGATATCTTCACGCTCAATACCACGAAGAAGAAGACCAACATTGTCGCCAGCTTGTCCCTGATCGAGCTGTTTCTTAAACATCTCAACACCGGTAACAACTGTGTTTCTGGTTTTTCTGATACCGACGATCTCGACAGTGTCATTGATTTTGACAATACCCTGCTCAATTCTACCAGTTGCAACCGTGCCACGACCCTTGATTGAGAAAACATCTTCAACAGGCATAAGGAAAGGCTTGTCAATTTCTCTTTTTGGCTCTGGGATAGCTTCATCAACGGCATCCATCAATTCATCGATTGATTTCTCCCATTTGGCATCACCCTCAAGAGCTTTAAGAGCTGAACCACGAATAATCTTGGCGTTATCGCCATCATACTTGTATTTTGTTAGAAGTTCTCTGACTTCCATCTCGACTAGGTCGATCAACTCTTCGTCATCAACCATATCGCACTTGTTGAGATAAACAACGATAGCAGGAACACCGATCTGATTTGCAAGAAGGATGTGCTCTCTGGTCTGAGGCATAGGGCCGTCAGTAGCAGCAACAACCAAAATTGCACCGTCCATCTGTGCAGCACCGGTGATCATGTTTTTAACATAGTCAGCGTGTCCCGGACAGTCAACGTGAGCATAGTGTCTCTTCTCGGTCTCATACTCTTGGTGTGAAGTTGCGATAGTAATGCCACGCTCTTTTTCTTCTGGAGCGTTGTCGATATCAGCAAATTTTCTTGCCTGAGCTAGACCCTTCTTAGCAAGAACGGTTGTGATAGCAGCAGTCAAGGTTGTTTTACCGTGGTCAACGTGACCAATAGTACCGATGTTTACGTGAGGCTTGTTTCTTTTGAATGATTCAGCAGCCATTAATTCTCCTTTTTACTTTTTCTAACTAATTTTTTAAATATTTTGCTTATTTGCCAACAAATAATAACAAATTTATCACTTTAATGCAAGAGCAAATCAAAGTATAAACCAACATGAATTGTTCTTCTATTTGGCTCTTTTTTCGATAATCTGCTGAGCAACATTGTTTGGAACTTCAGCATAGTGAGCAAATTCCATCACGCCAGATGCTCGGCCCTGTGACATTGATCTTAAGCTGGTAGTATAACCAAACATTGATCCAAGTGGCACAAAAGCGTCAACGAGTTTAATGCCGTTTGGTAAGTCTTCCATTTTATTGATCTGACCACGCTTGGAGTTGAGGTCGCCGATAACATCACCCATGAATTCCTCAGGAGTTGTGACTTCAACCTTCATGATAGGTTCGAGAATAACGGGATTGGCCTTTTTAAAACCATCCTGAAAAGCCTGAGAAGCTGCAATTTTGAAGGCGACTTCAGATGAGTCAACTTCATGGAAAGAACCATCATAAACTTCGGCAGAGACATCAACGACTGGATAGCCAGCGATAACACCTCGAGACATGGCTTCTTTAATACCCTCTTCAATTGGCTTGATATATTCACGAGGAATCGCACCACCGACAATCGAGTTGACGAAGGTGAATCCAACACCAGTTTCATTTGGTTTGATACGAAGCCAACAGTGACCATACTGTCCGCGACCACCGGTCTGACGGATGTATTTGCCTTCTGATGTGACTTCCTTGCGAATTGTTTCACGATAAGCTACCTGAGGAGCGCCAACATTAGCCTCAACCTTGAATTCTCTTTTCATTCGATCAACGATAATCTCGAGGTGAAGCTCGCCCATACCGGCGATAATTGTTTGGCTAGTTTCCTCGTCAGAACGGACTCGAAAGGTTGGATCTTCCTCAGCCAAACGCTGAAGTGCAATACCCATTTTTTCCTGATCGGCCTTAGTCTTTGGCTCGATAGCAATATCGATAACCGGCTCTGGAAAGACAATCTTTTCGAGAATGACTCGATTTTCAGGATCACAAAGCGTATCACCAGTGGTGGTGTTAGACAGACCAACAGCAGCGGCTATTTCACCAGCATAAACCTCGTCGACTTCCTCGCGGTGATTAGCATGGAGTCGAACGATTCGACCAATGCGCTCTTTGTTGTCTGAAGTAGAGTTATAGATATATGAACCCTTTTTAAGAGTTCCTCGATAAACTCGGAAGAAGATGAGTTTACCAACAAATGGGTCAGTTGCAACCTTGAAAGCCAAGGCGGCAAATGGCTCGGTGTCGCTAGCGATTACCTGAACCTCTTCTTCTGTCTTAGCATCAATACCCTTGGCTGGCTCAATATCAAGAGGTGAAGGCAGATAGTTAACAATAGAATCCAGCAATTTAGCCACGATAATTCCGCGGCCATCTCCACCCATAACTGGGAAGAATTTGCCGGAAATACAGGCTTTTCGGATCAATCCACGAAGCTCGTCATTGGAGATTGATTCACCACCAAGATATTTCTCCATCAAGGCATCATCAAATTCGACAACCTTTTCGAGTAATTTTTCTCGCCACTCGGCAACTTTTTCAGTCATGTCAGCTGGAATCTCGCCCTCAGTCAGCTGTTTGTCTTTGTAATCTGAGTAAGTGTAAGATTTCATTTCAACAAGATCAACAACACCATTGATAGCCTGCTCAAATCCAACAGGAATCTGAATTGGCAAAGCATTTTTAGAAAGTCGAGCATGAATAGAATCAAGTGAACGATAGAAATCGCCACCGGTCTGATTGATCTTGTTGATGAAACACATTCGAGGAACTTTGTAATTGTCAGCTTGGCGCCAGACAGTCTCAGACTGTGGCTCAACACCCATCTTGCCATCAAAGATGACGACGGCACCGTCAAGAACACGGAGAGATCTCTCTACCTCTACAGTAAAGTCGACGTGACCAGGAGTGTCGATGATATTGATTCGGTGATCATGCCAGAAACAGGTGGTTGCAGCTGAGGTAATAGTAATACCACGCTCACGCTCCTGCTCCATCCAGTCCATAGTTGCTTCACCTTCATGAACTTCACCAATTTTATGAACTCGACCAGAGGTATACAAAATACCTTCGGTTACAGTTGTCTTACCGGCATCAATGTGAGCAATCGTACCAATGTTTCTAATGTGATCGAGTGGATAATCCCGGGCCATAGCAAATCCTAAATTTAAATTATTTTTATTCTAAAGTTCAAAACTAAAAATTCCCCCTCAAATCCTTATTATATTAACACACAGATGCCAAAAGTGTCAACGGGATAAAATTGCAATTTTGAGCAATATCTACTTGACATTTAAGAGTAATAGTGGTAAAATAATCAGTTGACCTTCTTCTGCAGTTACTCTAGCGAAGGCAACGAGGAGAACCGTGATGCGAATCCGCATGCTTCTTGGGCTTATCGCCCTCGCAATCACCACTCTGATGTTCGCTGGGTGCTCATCTGAAGCCCTCGACGACGTCTTGGGGCGCAAGCCCCATGTCTCGATTGAAGGAATCAGCGTTGATCGCGATTCTTCGAGTGTGGCTGTCTATGTCAACCGCCGCGACGGCCAGTTCAATCAGTTTGGTATCTACCGACTGACTGATCCGGCCAACCCGAACTCCAAAGTGTACCTGCGTGAATCGTGGGTGAGAATGGAAGCCTGGGGCAACAGCGGTGGTGGCAAAGGGATCTTTGTCGTCTCCGAATGGGACGGCGCGGCCCTCAACAAAACCTCGACCTACTTTGTGCTCGTCGAAGCAGAAGCTGACGTCTGGGATTACTCCACGGAGTATCCCGATGATACCAAGCCCAGCTACGACGCGCACCTGTTCCGTTCCAATCCGGACGGAACCTACTCAACGGTTTACTAGACCACGACCGGACAGGTGGCGGCAATCAACCGCCGCCACCTGCGCCACTCACCTATCAAAACATTCTTTTAATAAAAAGAAAGCACCCAATGACTGGACGCTTTCTTTTTATATGTGTGTAGAATTCTTAGAATCGAGCGAAGTGAGCAAAGGCTTTGTTGGCCTCAGCCATTCTGTGAGTATCTTCCTTCTTCTTCATGGCTGAGCCTTCACCGTTGTAAGCGTTGATCAACTCAAAAGCTAGTTTCTCGTGCATTGGTTTGCCCTTAGCAGACTGAGCAGCAGCAATAATCCAGCGCATCGCAAGAGTATTCTTGCGGTCTCGGCTAACTTCCATTGGCACTTGATAATTAGCGCCACCGATTCTCTTGCTCTTAACCTCAACGAGTGGACCAACATTTTTCAAGGCTTGCTCAAAAATATCAATCGCTTCTCCCTTGAGTGTCTCGGAAGCATTTTCCAATGACTTGTAAACGATCTTTGTGGCGACAGTCTTTTTGCCATTTTTCATTATGTAATTAATGAATTTGGTTAAAGTAGGATTGCTGTATTTAGCATCCGGCTCGATCGCCTGTTTTTTCATTTTTATATGGCCTCTTGGCATCGATAAGTCCTAAAAATTAACTTTTTCCTGTCTTGGCACCGTATTTACTACGTCCCTGTTTTCGACCCTGCACTCCGGTCAAGTCTAGCTTGCCACGGACAATATGATATCGCATACCCGGAAGGTCTTTAACACGACCTCCGCGGATCAATACGACTGAGTGTTCCTGAAGATTATGTCCTTCACCACCAATATAGGCGTTGACTTCGTAACCATTGGTCAATCTGACACGCGCAAACTTTCGCAAAGCTGAGTTTGGTTTCTTCGGTGTCATAGTGCCAACCTTGATACAAACACCGCGTTTTTGAGGTGATCCGAGTTTAACTGGCTTATTCTGAAGATAGTTAAAAGTGGTCTTCAAAGCAGTGGTCTTTGACCGCTTGACTGTCTGTTTGCGACTTTTTCTAATTAATTGGTTGATTGTAGGCATAAAAACTTGAATTTAAATTTTGCACTTTAATAAAATAGCATAAACTAAGCCGAATGTCAAAGCTGTTCTTCGAGCTCAGCAATGGCTTCTTCTTTGATCGCTTCTCGATCAAAACCGGTGCCAGCAGGAATCAATTTACCGATGATAACGTTCTCTTTCAATCCCATCAGATAATCGACTCGACCAGATACGGCGGCATCAATCAAAATTGAGGTGGTTTCTTGGAACGAAGCGGCAGACAAGAAGGAATCGGTCTTAAGAGCGATTCGGGTGATACCCATAATCATGTCATCACCTTTGATCTGTTTTTCGCCAGAAGCTTTGAAACCAATATTCTTGGCATTAACCTCAAACTTGGAAACAACTTGTCCTGGAAGATACTTTGAGCTACCAGGCTCCAAGATCTTGACCTTGCTATTCATCATCCTAACGATAACTTCGATGTGTTTGTCGTTGATGTCTTGTCCCTGTGATTCATAGATAGACTGAACTTGTTTGATGATATAGTTTTGAGTTTTAACTGGTCCATTAAGCTTCAGGCTCTGTGATAGATCATAGTGACCTTCGGTCAAAGCTTGACCCTTCTCGATAGTCTCGCCGTTCTTAACCAGCACCTGAGTCGTCTTGGCTGTAGCGTATTCGATAGAGACTTCACCAACACCGACAACCTTAACTTTGTTACCGGAGATAATAACCTGACCAGCAACAACAGATCTGACTGGTTTGCCGTCACCTGATTCCGGCTCAGCAATAACCTGATTCTTAACAACTTGGCTATCATTATCAACTATCATCTTGTAGCCACTTGGAATCTCATAAAGATCAGTCTTCTCGCCCTTGCCAGAAACATTAATCTTAATGATATCGTGATCCTTTGTAATAGTGACAACGCCAGCAACTTCAGAAAGAATAGCGGGTTTCTTGGGGATTCGAGCTTCAAAAAGCTCCTCAACTCGTGGAAGACCAGCAGTAATATCCTCACCAGCAGCACCACCAGTGTGAAATGTTCTCATGGTCAGCTGTGTTCCTGGTTCACCAATAGCCTGAGCGGCGATAATACCAACGGCAGTTCCAATCTGAACTGGTCGACCGGTTGCCAAATCAATTCCATAACACTTCTGGCAGATGCCCTTTTCGGCTTCACAACCAAGAAGTGAGAAAATTTCGATCTCTTCAATGTTCTTTTCTTTTAGAATCTTAACTTCTTCAGCAGTAATCGTAACGCCTTCTTTAATACCACCGATAGCTTTCCCTAATGTGCGTCCAAGGATGTATTTGTCCCATTCCTCGCCGAACTCAGCATAGAAGGCCTTAGAAACAACTCTGGTATTCTTGGTACCACAGTCCGGAACGGTAACAACAACATCCTGTGAAACATCAACCAAACGACGGGTCAAATATCCAGCTTCAGAAGTTCGAAGTGCGGTATCGGCACGACCCTTTCTGGAACCGTGAGTTGATACGAAGTATTCGAATACTGACAAACCTTCTTTAAAGTTTGACTTAATAGGAAGCTCAATGATCGCACCGGTTGGATCAGCAACCATGCCTTTCATAGCACCAACCTGTGTCATCTGGGCAATATTACCACGAGCTCCAGAGTTCATAATGATATAGATATCATTTTGCTTTGGATATCCGCTCATCATGTCTTTTTCCATCTGAGACTGAGAACTCATCCAGATTTCAACGGTTTTATTGTATCTCTCTTCATCGGTGATAAGACCACGTTGAAAAAGCTTGGTAACGCCGTTGACTTCATCTTGGCCCTTGGTCAAAATCTCTGATTTTGATTCTGGAATATAAATATCATCGACTGCAAAAGTCATGCCGGATTTTTGAGCATAAATGAAGCCGAGATCCTTAAGGTCATCTACGAGCTTAGCTGCGGTTTCACCACCAAAAAGTCTATAGACCTTATCGGCCAATTTACCGATAAGTTTCTTGTTCATCGTCTCGTTGATGTATGGAAGACCCTCAGGCATTACCTCGTTGAAAATAACACGCCCACAAGTTGTCTCCATAACTTCGCCAGATTTAAGTCTGACTTTAATCTTGGCGTTAAGATCAACATTATCAAGATGATAGGCAGAAATAAGCTCATTTTCTGAGGCAAAAACTGCGCCTTCACCCAAAGCATTTTCTTTTTCCCTTGTTAGATAGTGACAGCCTAGAACAATGTCAAAAGAAAGTGTCAAAACTGGGTCACCAGAAGAAGGCTTTAGAAGATTCTTGGAAGAAAGCATGATTTCATGTGCTTCAGCCTGAGCCTTGTCAGAAAGTGGCAAATGGACGGCCATCTGGTCACCATCGAAGTCAGCGTTGAAAGCCGAGCAAACGAGAGGGTGGATCTGAATAGCTTTACCCTCGATAAGAATTGGTTGGAAAGCCTGAATACCCAAACGGTGAAGGGTTGGGGCCCGGTTTAGGAGAACACATTTGTCTTTAATAACGTCCTCTAAAATATCCCAAACGAATGACTCGCCTTTTTCAATAAGTCTTGTCGCGTTTTTGACGTTGTGAACATATCCATCGGCAATCAAACGACCAATAACAAATGGTTTGAAAAGCTCCAAGGCCATGACCTTTGGCAGACCACACTGATAGAGTTTCAATTTTGGACCAACGACAATAACTGAACGTCCAGAGTAGTCAACACGTTTACCAAGCAAGTTCTGTCGGAAACGACCCTGTTTGCCACGAAGCATATCAGAAAGCGATCGTAGTTTTCTCTTGCCACCAGTTGAAGAAGCAATTTTGTCTTTTCTGGCCGAGTTGTCAATCAAGGCATCTACTGCTTCTTGAAGCATTCTCTTTTCATTTCGACAAATTACCTCTGGAGCACCCTGAGATAACAATCTCTTAAGTCTGTTGTTTCTATTGATAACTCTTCGATATAGATCATTTAAGTCGGAGGCAGCAAATCTACCACCATCAAGCTGAACCATTGGTCTTAGATCTGGTGGAATAACTGGGAGTCTGGTTAGAACAAGCCAACCTGGATTGATGCCGGCTCGTTGCATGCTCTGAAGAACTCTGAGTCTTTTTAGAATCTTTGTTCTGGCGAGACCTGTTTGTTTTCTAGCATTGGTATCAGAAATCTTGATTTCTTCACCAAGATCAATTTTTTTAAGAAGTTCCAAGATTGCTTCGGCGCCAATACCAACACGGACAATTTGTCCATATTTCATATTGAGCTCACGATAAACCTGCTCGGAAATGATCTTGCCGCGAGAAAGATTGCCAAGCTCAGTCTTTGTTTCTTTGTAAACTTGGTCTACTTCTTCTTTTGAGATTTCTGGCTTCTCTTCGCCCTTCATCGCTTCTTGAAATTCTTTGTATTCTTTTTCCAGGCTCTCTAGGCTTGATTTTTTCAACTCTTCGTTGACATCAAGAATGACATAGCTAGCAAAATAAACAACTTTCTCAATATCAGCACCAGTTAGATCCAAGATTGCTGAGCCGATGCTTGATGTTCCTCTAACATACCAGATATGAGCAACTGGTACAGCCAAATCAATGTGGCCCATTCTGACACGTCGAACAGCGCTTCGAGTGACCTCGACACCACACTTATCGCAGATAACACCCTTATAGCGAATCTTCTTGTATTTTCCACAATAACATTCCCAGTCCTTGGTCGGACCAAATATTTTTTCACAGAAAAGACCATCGCGCTCAGGCTTCTGTGTGCGATAGTTGATCGTTTCTGGTTTTAGCACCTCACCATGAGACCAAGATAAAATATCTTCTGGAGAAGCCACCGAGAGTCGGATCGCCTCAAAGTCAGATACCGTAACTTGATCTTTTACTTCTAAACTTGCCATTCTATCTCCTTCAAATATTTATAATTATTCTTCGTCTTTATTATCAGCTGGTTCATCAAAAACAATGTCTTCTTCTGGAGCGGTCTGTTCGGCAGCAATTTCGGTCAGCTTTTCGTCGAGTTCCTCGTCGACTGCTTCTTCTTCGTCAATATCAATAGGATAATCTTGAGATGCTTGAGGAGCGATAACTTCTGTTGGTTTTTCTACAGGCAAGTTCTCGGCGATCATAGCCTCCTCTTTGGTTGTGATCAGATCAACATCAAGACAAAGGCTCTGAAGTTCTTTGACCATAACATTGAAGGCTTCTGGAATAATTGGCTTCTGAATCTTTTCACCCTTGATGATTGACTCGTAAATTCGACTTCGTCCGACAATATCGTCTGATTTGATGGTCAACATTTCTTGAAGAGTATGAGCGGCACCGTAAGCTTCTAGTGCCCAAACTTCCATTTCTCCAAATCTCTGTCCGCCGAACTGAGCTTTACCACCGAGCGGCTGTTGAGTGATCATAGAGTATGGTCCGACTGAACGAGCATGCATTTTATCATCAACCAAGTGATGAAGTTTCAAGATATACATGATACCGACAGTTGATTTGCGATCAAATTTAAGACCAGTCTTACCGTCAATCAATTGAATCTTGCCGTCTTCGGGAAGATTTTGTTCTTTGAGCCTTCTCTTGATCTCGGTAATTGAAATACCTTCAAATACTGGAGTAGCGATCTTATATCCACCATGTGATGCGGCTAAGCCCAAATGAGTCTCCAAAATCTGACCAACGTTCATACGAGATATAACGCCAAGTGGATTTAGGATTACGTCGATTGGACGACCATCTGGCATGAAAGGCATGTCTTCTTCAGGAAGGACAACCGAGATAACACCCTTATTACCATGACGGCCAGCCAACTTATCGCCGACTGAAATTCTTCTAAGCTGAGCAACTGAAACTTCAACCATTTGGTAAACACCAGTTGAGAGTTCGTCGCCGTTTTCCTTGGAGAAAACTTTGACATTGACAACTTTGCCGTATTCACCGTGAGGAAGTCTAAGAGAAGAATCTCGGACATCTTTAGCCTTCTCACCAAAGATTGCTCGAAGAAGTTTTTCTTCGCTTGAAAGCTCGGTTTCACCCTTAGGTGAAATTTTTCCAACCAAGATATCTCCGGATCTGACTTCGGCACCGATTCGGATAATTCCGACTTCATCAAGATTAGATAATGCTTCTTCTGAAACATTAGGTATGTCTCGAGTGAGCAACTCAGGACCAAGCTTAGTGTCTCTAACTTCCATCGAATACTGTTCGATATGGACAGATGAAAGCATATGATCTTTAACTAAACGATTTGAAATGATAATAGCGTCTTCGAAGTTCGAACCACCCCATGACATAAATGAAACGAGTAGATTCTGGCCAAGAGCAATTTCACCATGATCTGTAGCAGAAGAGTCAGCGATGACATCTCCAGCATTAATCTTGTCCCCGACTGTGACAGTTGGGCGTTGATTGATAAGAGTGCCCTGATTTGATCTGGCAAACTTCTCAAGATAGTACTCGTTGACCTCGTTTTTATCGGTTTTAACTCGGACTAAACGTGCTGAAACATGAGTAACGGTTCCGCCGTTCTTAGCAAGTACAATCTGACCAGAGTAGTGAGCGGCTGATTTTTCCATGCCCGTTCCAACAACCGGAGAATCTGGACAAATAAGAGGAACTGCCTGTCTCTGCATGTTAGATCCCATCATCGCTCTAGCACCATCATCGTGCTCAACGAAAGGAATAAGAGAGGTTGCAATCGAAACGATCTGACGAGGGGAAACATCCATATACTCAACTTCAGATACTGGCGCCATATCTGGATGGCCATGTCTTCGGACAATGACCCTATCTCCGACAATATAGCCTTTTTCGTTCACCTCAACAGAAGCTGGGGCAATGATTGTTTTTTCTTCAGTGCCAGCATCCAAGAAGACTACTTCATTGCTTACCTTAGCACCAATTTTATCGATGGTAACTTTTCGATATGGAGTTTCTAAGAATCCATAATCATTAACCTTGGCATAAGCGGCCATATAGGATACCAAGCCGATATTCGGACCTTCTGGAGATTCGATAGGACAGATTCGACCATAGTGCGATTCATGAACGTCTCGAACTTCAAAGCCGGCACGTTCACGAGATAAACCACCAGGTCCAGTAGCAGACAAAGTTCTTTTGTGCTCAAGTTCTGAAAGTGGATTGGTCTGATTCATAAACTGAGAAAGCTGAGAAGATGAATAAAATTCCTGTAGCGAAGCAACAATTGGACGAGAGTTAACTAAAGCTTGTGGAGTAATGTCTGTTGGCTCCAAGACGCTCATTCTGTCTTTAATAATTCTTTCAACTCTAAGAAGTCCAACACGAACACGTCCCTGAACAGATTCTCCGACAGCTTTAATACGACGATTCTTCAATGCGTCAGTATCATCAGCCTTGGATCCAGGAGTATTGTTAAGACGAATAATTTCTCTGATAATTTCAATGAGGTCTTCTTTTCTAAATACTCTGTTTTCAACAGTATTAGGAATATCAAGGTTCAATCTTTGATTTAATTTATAACGGCCAACTCGTCCAACATCATAACGCTTCGGATTAAAGAGCATCATCTCAATGAAAGCTTTGGCTGATTCTGGAGTTGCTAGATCGCCGGGTCTAATTCTCTTATATGTTTCGACTAATCCCTCTTCATAATTCTTAGAAGGATCTTTTTCTAGGGTTGCATCGATGTATTTAATGTTTTCGCCGTCATCAACTGATGAGAAGAGGGATTTGATTTCTTCGTCAGTAGAGATACCGAGAGCTCTCAAGAATGTAGTAATTGGAATTCTTCTTTTTCGGTCAACCTTGATAGAGATAACGCCCTTGGAGTTGCTTTCAAGCTCAAGCCAAGCGCCACGGTTAGGAATGACTTTTGCACCGAAGTAGCTTTCGCCATTAACTTTTTCAGCAGTAAAGAGTACGCCATATGAGCGAACGATCTGAGACACAACACAACGCTCAACGCCATTGATAATGAATGTTCCATGAGCAGTCATTAAAGGAAAATCACCAAGAAAGACTTCGCCCTCTTTAATCTCTTTGGTCTGCTTGTTGAGAAGAGAAACCTTGGCCCGAAGTGGAGCCTTATAAGTTAGATTTTTTTCTCTGGCAGTTTTTTCATCAATTCTTGGCTTGTCTAGATAATAATCGCCAAAAGAAAGTGAATAAAGCTCGCCGGTAAAATCTTCAACTGGCGAAATTTCATCCAATAATTCTCTGAGGCCTTCCTTGAAAAACCAATCATACGACTTGGTTTGAACTTCAATTAAATTTGGCAATTTCTCGAAATCTGCTTCTTCTCTAGGCTTAATTCTAGAGGCACTCTTAACTTGGATTGGCATTACTCTCCTTGGCGTATTAGACGTTTATTTATAAAATTTATATGCGTAAAATTTAACCACAAAAAACCGCCCCAGTAATAGTGGGGGTGGACCTATCTCTCTCTTTTATTTAGAGCACTTTGAATTCCCAACTTCTTGTTCCACTCTAAAATTATTCTATTAAGATGAATAATAGCACACAAGAATTTACTTGTCAACACGCAAGCAGGGTAATAAGTTCATATATGAATCAAGTATATTAGAGGACAATTTGTCTGTCAACTAGACTATTTTGATCTCAAAATAGTTAAATATTTGAAAATTGTTTGATTTTATCAACTAGGTTCTTGACGCCAAAACCAGTAACGGCGGAAATTGCAATAACTGAAACTTTTTCTTTTTTGAAAGATTTTATTTTTTTATTCAAATCATCTTCTGAAATTGTGTCGATCTTATTCAAAACAACCAATGTCTTTTTCTTAGTCAGCTCTTTGGAAAATTTTTTGATCTCGTTCTGGATTGTTTTATAATCATTAACTAAATTATCGCTATTAGCATCAAGTAGATGGATTAATAATCTAGTGCGCTCGATATGCCGCAAGAATTTTTCACCAAGACCTTTGCCTTCAGAGGCTCCCTCGATTAGACCAGGAATATCCGCAAAGATAATGCGCATCTTGTCGCCGACATAAGTTCCCAGATTCGGTTCTAAGGTCGTAAATGGATAATCAGCAATCTTTGGTCGTGCGCTGGTCAATGTTGCAAGCAAGGTGCTTTTACCGGCATTTGGCAAGCCAATTAAACCGACATCTGCGATAGTTTTGAAGACAAGTTGAACTTTTTTTGATTCCCCTCTCATGCCACTCTTGGCCCATTGTGGCGCCTGTTTAATCGAAGTCGCAAAATGTTGATTGCCCCAGCCGCCATTACCACCCCTAACTATTAAAATCTTTTCGCCATCGTTAACAAGATCAGATATCAAATTATTTTTTTCATATATCACCGTTCCGGTTGGCACTTTGAGTATAAGGTCTTCGGCATTTTTGCCAGACATTTTCTTACCATGACCGTTTTCGCCATTTTCAGCTAAAAATCTTTTTTGGCGATTGAAAAAAGCCAAGCTCCTTAGCCTGCTATCTACTTCTATATAAATGTCTCCGCCACGGCCGCCATCTCCGCCATCCGGACCACCGTTAGGAATATATTTCTCACGACGAAAAGAGACGGAGCCATTTCCGCCATTGCCAGCTTTCAAATAAATTTCTGCTTCGTCTGTAAACATAAGAATAATTATTCTAATACTTATTTATTCTAACATAAAAATGCCTTTTTGACTAGGCATTTAAATATAAGATCTAAAATTAGTAAATAAAACCCTTGATCCTTCGATCAGAAGAGCTAATAGTGCGCGATGTAGCCACACCCCAAATAGGAGCGTTCATCTCTGAAATTGTAATGTTGCCGCCGCTGACACTCTCGACATAGGCAACATGGCCCCACCACGACTCATTAGTCACAACAACGGCACCGACTGCCGGGCTAGAACCAGTCGCATAACCATCGCGCTTAGCTGAATTAAGCCACTGACCAGCATTACCCCAACGAGCGGGGATTGCCCTTCTGGTGGCGACATAATAAGTGCACCAGCCATAAGGATAGGCATTTTTAATAGAACCAGGCAAGCTTGATACGGTACCCCTAGAAGCAGAATTTCTGGCGACTGTGTTTCTACTTGAAATTGCCAGTTTAGCATTTCTTTCATTCTCTCTTTTGGCAATTAAAGTTGGGGAAACCTCGTATCCTCGAACTGGAATCTTAAGTCTGGCCCCAACTTTAATGGAATCAACGTTTAGATCATTAACATATTTTAGGGTGGCTAATTTAACGCCAAATTTCCAACCAAGACCAGAAAGAGTATCACCGCTACGGACGACATAATAGACTTGTTCCTTGGAATTATCCGGGAGTGGTTCTGTTCTTTCTGTTATCTTAGTATCGATTGGAGCATTAATACTAGCAAAACCCTGAGAGTAGCTTGAAGCCATATTAGCTTTTTCGGCATAGACGGCATCACGACTGATAGTTGGGGTAAAAGAGTCGATAGAATCAGTTATCGAAAGTTCAATATTAGGGTCCAAGCTATTGATATCACGAGCCAGATAATAAGCCTTAGCCCTATCGTTAACATTGGCAAAAATTACAACAAAAAATAAAACCACAATAGTAAAATGCGGTAAATATTTATTTCCAACAATAGTATTTAAAAATGATTTTACTTTTTGACTAACAACCAAAAAATATCCATACACCTTTTTAAAGAGACTGAGAATAGCTCTAAAAGGTTTTAGAATGGTTGGAGCAAAATTAGCACCAAGAGCACTAATATTGGTTTGAGCACCGATGTTTGAATTTTTTTTGTTATCGTCCTTGAGAGACGAAGGGGGTTCGTTGTCTAGCAATAAAGCCATAATAATTGTGTATTGCTTTTCACAATACAGTTTAATAGTTTATCACTACCAATTTCAAAGTCAAGTCTTTTGGTCACAAAAGTGCCTATTTTGACTTGATTTTTATAGTGTTTGGCTCAACCGAAATAATTGTAACTCCGTCAACGGCATGTACATTTTCGGGAACTATAGCTACATTAATCTCGCCATTAGGGTCCGGGGTTTTGCCAATTAAATTTAGATCTATAGAAAAGTTATCTTTGGTTAAAGTTCCAAGAATATTAGGCAGGCCTTCGCAAACAACTTTAACCGTAGTTGGGTCAAAGGAAGCGACCTGAATATTAGAATTTAGTATTTTATAATTTGAAACATCAAAACTTCTGGATATTTCAAATGAAGATATGTTGATTATAACATGAACTTTAGCAGAGCTGTTACCAAGAATGGTAATGCCGTCTGGAGCGCTCAGGGCTATATCTCTCTCAATATCAGTGCTAACCCCAGAAATATCTATTGATTGCGTTTCTAGATATTTAGTATTGACAACAATGTCTCTAATTCCGCTAATATCAACCGCACCAGGCATAGAAGTAACATCTGACACGTAGTAATTTTCTTTCGGAGATCCAATAATCTTCACCTTGATTCCAACTGTTTTAACGTTTGACCCTTTGACGATGGAAACGTCTGCTTCAACTTCGTTGGGCCAAATTTCGACATCCTTCATCTCTTCGCCAGAATCATTTAGAACAATTAGCGAAATATTTCTCTTGAAATTCTCACCTTCACCATTTAATGAAATCACTGCTGTAGCTTCTGAAATATTATCTATAGCGCTTTGACCACCCTTAATCCGAACCCTGTCGGGAGAAAAGGTTATATTGCCAGGAACCATGCCTTCGGCAGAGCCACCTTCAATTTTTTTTGCTATGCTAACATCTTTCGAAATAACCGGCTCCAGAGTAACCAATATTTTGTCCGGGGTTTTTTCAATTATTTGAACACCAGGTATTGAAGTAGTAACATTGACAGGAACTTCGTGGGTTCCAGCCGAAACACCAGAAAGATCAATACTGGCCGAGAATGATTCTGCTGAAAGTTTCTGCCAGACAGATGGCTCGGCCATAACTTTGACTTCAACTGTTTTAACATCATATATTGCCACAAGATTTGTAGATATATTCGCCGTTCTTATATTTAAACTACCAGGAAATTTAGCGATGGTGTTCTGACTAGAAGTAACATAAAACCAAAGGCTAGCAGAAGCCAAGATACAAAGAAGCTTGATTGGCCAGTTTCGAAAGATTGCTTTTAATATATTCTTAAAAATCATTTTAGCCCTTATTCTGTCTCAATAACCCCGAGAGCCTATTCTTGAGACGCTCTTCAGAAATACGACGTTCAATTTTTCCACCAACCGCCAAAGAAATAGAGCCGGTTTCCTCAGAGATAACAACCGAAATGGCATCAGAGTTTTCGGTAATACCAATAGCTGCTTTATGTCGGGTGCCCATATCCGAACCAATTTGTGCGGCCGATACCGGTAATATTGATCTTGCCGAGACAATTCTGTCACCGACAATAATGACAGCCCCGTCGTGCAATGGCGAACGAGGAAAAAATATTGACATCAATAGTTCTTTTGACACCGATGCATCTATCGCTGTGCCATTCTCAATATATTCTCGAAGACCGGTCTGACGCTGCAAAATAATCAAACCACCAATTTTATTTTGAGATAAGATAACCGAAGCTTGGACAACTTCATCAATAACCCTACCAAAGCGTTCCTTACTAAAGGATAGGTCATTAATAATTCTAGCTCGGCCTAATTTTTCCAAGGCAGCTCGTAATTCTGGCTGAAACACGACCGGTATAGCAACAACCAAGATTGCGGCAAAATATTTCAAAATCCAATTGAGAAGAGCAAGATCAAGAAGTTTACCAAGTGCCATGACCGCAAATAGCAGAAAAAGACCATAGAGTATTCTCATGGCCCTTGTTTCTCTTAAAAAGAGATAAATCCAGTAAAATATTATTGCTACAAGAAATATATCCAAAGCCAGAACCGGCCCCGAAACAGTCTTAATATTGTCAATAAAATAAAAAGACTTGGTAGAAACTCCCAGAATTTTTCCACTTAGCACTGATTCCACAAAACCCCTACCGAATTAATTCGTTTTTTATATTATAACTCAATTTATATTTCAGTCAAAATCTTAACAAAACAAAAAAGAGCCAAGATGGCTCTTTTTTGTTTTGTAGATATATTTCTTATCTGAATGATCGTCTAGTATTGCTTCCACCACGATTGAAATTATCTCTCTTCTCTTGTGGTCTGGCGACGTTAACGAAGATTGCACGGCCTTCGACTTCTTTGCCGTTCATCTCTTTGATAGCGATTTCAGCCATCTCGTCAGTAGCCAAGGTTACGAAACCGAAACCTTTAGATCTACCGTCGTTGAATTTGTCAACGATAACTTTAGCTTCAACGACTTCTACACCTTCGATACCAGCAAAGATATCCAAAAGCATGTCATCAGTGACGCTATAAGCAAGATTGCTAACAAAGAGTTTGTTTTTCTGCTCTTCCATTGTTTTCCTTACAACTTATTAAAAAATCGACCTTATCTTATTTTCTCGGCCGATTCATTTCCAATTAGAACGAGGCGAGTTACTAAGCTTATTAATGATAACATAAATGAATTATCGTGTCAACTAGACTATCTCTCTTTTTTTAGTAATCGTCTTAAAGGTAATAAAAGTGTCTCCAACAGCAATGTTGCCTCCCGGAGCCAATGAAAAGCCACACTCTGTACCTGATTCACATTCTTTAACTTCTGATTTTTCCCGTCTTAATGAAAGAATTTTTGAACGATATTTTTCATTTTTATTTTGTAGAAATTTGATCTCATCGCCAACAGCGACCTTACCACTTTCAATTGCGCCACCAGTAACAAAGCCTTTTTTGTCGTCTCTGAAAATTGCCAGGATTTTACCATGACCTAATTCTTCTTCAATTATTTCAGGAGGTAAAATAGATGCTAATTCCTCCTTCGAATAGTCAATTAGTTCATAGATGACTTGGAAAATCTTGGTTTTAATATTCTCTTTTTCGGCAATTCTTTTGGCGGCACCGAAAATATTAACGCGAAAACCGAGAACTTCAGCGTTTGTAGCTTGAGCCAATGTTACATCGGAATCAGAAATTGCACCAACCCCTTCTGCAATGATCTTCATACCATATTCATTATTGTTGATTTCTTCGAGCGATTTTTTAATAGCCTCAAGAGAACCAGCAACATCAGCTTTTATAATTAAATTAAGTTCTTTTTTCTCATTTTTTTCACCATCTTCGTTATCATTGGAGATCCTCTTGGCCGTAGCAATCTTAATCGAAGGATGATTTTTTTCAGACATTATAGCATTGTCTCTAGCCTCTTTTTCGCTAGAAAAAGCTAGTAACCTGTCTCCAAAATCTGGCATTGATTTCAGTCCGGCAATTCTGACCGGTGTGCTTGGTCCGGCGCTATCTATAGACTTGCTTCTGAAATCTTCTAGAATTCTGACCTTGCCATAAGAAGAACCAATTGCAATCGGTTCACCGCGTTTGAGTGTTCCATTTTCAATCAAAACAACAGCCATCGGACCAGCACCTTTTTGCATATGTGACTCAATTACAATGCCTATCGCCTCTTCAGCAGGATTAGCCTTAAGATCCATCATCTCAGCTTGAAGGAGTATCATCTCTAGTAGATCGTCGACTCCTTGTCCAGTTTTGGCTGATATTTCGACCATAATTGTTTTGCCACCCCAATCTTCTGGAACTAGTTCATATTCGGAGAGTTGTTGTTTGACGCGCATTTGGTCAGCATCAGGAAGATCAACTTTATTAATCGCAACTATGATTGGAACATTTTGGCTTTTGGCTTGATTAATTACCTCAATTGTTTGAGGCATAACACCATCATTAGCAGCAACAATCAGAACGACTATGTCAGTGATGGCAGCACCATGCTCTCTCATAGCTGAAAAAGCGGCATGACCAGGAGTATCAATAAAAGTAATGGTCTTGTTTTTAATATCTTTATTTTTTGTATGAGAAAGTGTGACCTGATACACAGAAATGTGTTGTGTAATCCCACCAGACTCACCTTCGGCGACATGCTCTTCTCTAATTCTATCCAACAGAGAAGTTTTGCCATGATCAACGTGGCCCATAATAGTAACAACCGGCGGACGGCCAACTAGATCTTTTTCTTCGGTTTTTTTATCCTCTTTGGCTGTAAGCTGAGATTTTTTTGTCTCTTCTTCCAAAACAACGTTAATATTTAAATCATCACCGATGATAGAGGCTGTTTCGAAATCAATCGTTTCATTAATTGAAGCTAGAACACCATTTTTGATGAGATCAGAAATTACAGCCGTAACTGGCAGGCCAGCTTTCTCGGCAAAGGCCTTAACGGTGATTACTTCTGGTATTTCGATTGTCTTTTTATTTATTTCTATCATGCCTAAGTCTTTATGAAGATTGATTATACCACAAGTCAAGCCCAAGAACAATGACAAAGACTAGCTAAACCTTGCCCCAATAGTTTTTGTCATCCTTCTTCATAACTGAATCAGATTTTTTAGAACTGATACCATCAGCGCTTTTATCAACAACTATTTTGTTGTCATAAAACTTCACATTCAACCCAGCTTTGCCTGGCATCGAATTAATTGGCTTGTGATCGCCCATAATTGACTGTCCAACTTCTTTTTTAACAATAGAATCAGCCGGCTTTTTAACACTTTCTTCAGATTCATCATTTGCAGATGATTTGTAATTATTAATTTTCAGCTCTGGCTCGACAGAGATTTTCTTTTTTGGCTCATCTTTTTGGGGCAAAGTTTTTTCTATCTTTTCAAGTTTTGGCGTGTTGTCGTCAAAGTCCATTTTGGGTTGTTCATTAATGGTTTCATCAGGCAAAATAAGAGCAACCGAAGAAACTTTGTCGTTCTCTCTAAGTCTCATCAACGTTACACCTTGAGTGTCGCGTCCGAGTCTCTTTATATTTTTTAGTTCCATTCTAATGAACTGGCCTTTTTGTGATGCTAAAACCACATCGCCTTTTTCGCCATAAACAATGTGCATACCAATAACATTGCCTGTCTTGGGAGTACAATTTGCCGCTCTAATACCCATTCCGCTTCTTTTTTGAATATGAAAATGTTTCAACATTGTTCTTTTGCCGAAACCATTTTCCAAAACTATCAGCATGTCTGGCTCAACGGGGTTTTTCTTTTCTGGCTCATATGGCCAATTAGAGCCAGAAACAACATCCAAGGACATTACTTTGTCATTGGAACGCAATTTCATACCAGTGACGCCAGATGCGCTTCGGCCCATCGGTCTAACGTCTGTTTCGGCATAGCAGATGGCTTGACCCTTCTCAGAGACCTCAACAATAACATCTTTACCGCCGGATACCTTAACCCATTTGAGTTCATCGCCCTTTTTGAGACCCATGGCAATGATTCCTGTTTTGCGGATATTTTCATACTTTTCAATTTCTGTTTTCTTTATTTGGCCAAAAACCGTGCCCATAATGAAGAATTTATTGTCGTTCTGGCCCTTCGGAACAGTCAAGATAGCAGTTACTTTTTCGTCCTGACCTATTTGAATAATGTTTACGACCGGTGTGCCCTTGGATTGACGAGAAGTCGCAGGCAACTCATAGACCTTACTTCTGAAAACCCTGCCTTTATTGGTAAAAAAATAAATATCATCATGCGTCCTAGCACACGAAAGAAAGTCGACAATGTCTTCTTCCTTGGTTGTCATACCAACAACTCCAACACCACCTCTGATTTGTTTATGGTAAGTGTCAACTTCTTGACGCTTTATATAGTTGCTACGCGATAGAGAAACTATAACTTGTTCGTCAGGAATAAGATCTTCAGCACTGAAATCTCCAAGAGCGTGAGGAACTACTGTCGTTCTTCTGGCATCACCATATTTATCAATTAAATACTTAAGATCTTCTTTGATTAAAATCAAAATCTTCTCAGGATGGTCGAGAATATCTTTAAGATAAGCAATGCGCTTTAAAAGTTCATTGTATTCGTCTTCAACTCTTTGACGTTCCAATGCGGCCAAGGCACTTAAACGCATCTCAAGTATTGCGTCTGCCTGACGATCGGATAACTCAAACTTGACCATCAAATTTTTCTTGGCATCTTCTTTGTTGGCCGAAGCGCGAATTGTGTTAATAACCTCATCAATATGATCAAGGGCTATCTTCAAACCCTCTAAGATGTGAGCACGATCCTCGGCTTTATTGAGCTCAAAACGAGTTCTGCGCTCAATTACTTCTTTTCTGTGCTCTATATAGTAGCCCAAAACATCTTTTAACGTCATGACGACTGGCTCCATGTCCGGAGTAAGAGCCAACATATTAACATGAAAAGCAGTTTGAAGCTGGGTTAATTCATAAAGACGATTTAGGATTTTCTTTGGATAAGAATTGCTCTTGAGTTCAATAACAACCCGAACACCAACACGACTTGATTCATCGCGAATATCTGAGATGCCTTCAATTCGCTTTTCCTTAACGAGATCAGCAATCTTTTCAATTAGTGATGCCTTATTCACCTGATATGGTATCTCTGTCACGATAATGCGAAAACCTCTTTTGCCCTCTTCAATGTCAGCCTTAGCCCGCACCATGATTTTACCCTTACCACCGGCATAAGCGATCTTTATATCTTCAGTATTGTAGATATTGCCACCAGTTGGAAAATCTGGCCCCTTGATGTGCTTCATAAGATCATCGACGGTGGCCTCTGGATTGTCAATTAATTCAATTATGCCATTACAAATTTCGGTTAGATTGTGTGGCGGGATATTTGTTGCCATGCCAACAGCAATACCAACCGTACCGTTTAACAACAAATTAGGTACTCGAGCCGGTAATACAACTGGTTCTTGAGTAGTACCATCATAGTTGTCTTGCCAGTTGACGGTATCTTTATCAATATCCAATAGCATCTCTTCCGAAATGGCAGTCATACGACACTCCGTGTAACGCATAGCGGCTGCAGAATCGCCATCCATTGAGCCAAAGTTGCCCTGACCATCAACCATAGGGTATCTCATAGAGAAATCTTGAGCCAAACGAACCAATGTATCATAGATCGCAGTATCGCCATGTGGGTGATAATTACCCATAACTTCACCGACGACCTTAGCAGATTTACGAAATTTGACATTGTGACGAAGACCAGTCTCGTACATACCATATAGCACTCGGCGGTGAACCGGCTTTAAACCATCTCTGACATCAGGCAAAGCACGCGAGACAATGACACTCATGGCATAATCGAGATATGATGTCTCCATTTCCATTACAAGTTCTCGAGGCTTTAAATGGCCAACCTCTGGTGAATAAGAGTCCTGAGTGATAGATTTGTCGGACATATCGCTTCTTGGCACCATAACCAAGGATGTAGTCTGCTCTTTGGATACTTCATCATTTTCCAGTGAGCTATCTTCTAAATTATCGGCCAGATTTAAATCTTCTTTAGACTCTTGCGGCTCAATAATTTGATTATCTAAGTTGTTTTGGTCGTCGGACATATTTTTATATCAATTAATTATTAAATTAAGCATCAAGATTTTGAACAGTCTTGGCTCTGGTTTGAATAAACTTCTTGCGAGGAGGCACTTGATCGCCCATAAGCATAGTGAAGACTTCATCGGCTTTTTCGGCACTGTCTATAGTAACCTGCAATAAGACTCTGTTCGCTGGATTCATTGTTGTTTCCCAAAGCTGTTCGGCACTCATTTCACCAAGACCCTTGAACCGCTGGATTACTGGCTTGCTACCCTCTTTTGTTACCACTTCAGCCTCCGGATCGTCGGGATCTTTGACTATTTTTGTTTTGATCATTTCCGAAACAGCCTGATCTCGTTCGGCTTCAGTATAAACCCAACGCTTTTCTTTACCTTTTGTAACTGAGAACAATGGAGGTTGAGCAATATATACATGACCATGACTAATAAGCTCTGGAAAATTTCTGAAAAGAAAAGTTAGAAGCAAAGTGCGAATATGCGCTCCATCAACATCAGCATCTGTCATGATTATTATTCTGTCATATCTAAGTTTGGAATAATTTATTTCGTCGCCGATACCGACACCCATAGCGATTATCAGGGCTTTAATTTCGTCAGAAGATAACATCCGGTCAAGTCTAGCCCTCTCAACGTTTAGAATCTTGCCTCGAAGCGGCAGAATAGCCTGAAAATTTCGATCTCTACCCTGCTTAGCTGAGCCGCCAGCCGAATCACCCTCGACAATATAAAGCTCTGTCCTCTTGGGGTCACGGGACGAGCAATCAGCTAATTTACCAGGTAATGTCATGCCTTCAAGTGCGCCTTTTCTGATAATTGTTTCGCGAGCAGCACGGGCAGCCAGTCTGGCTTTAGCTGAAAGCGAACATTTCTCGATAACTTTCTTGGCTTCTGACGGATGTTCATCAAGATAGATCGAAAGAGCTTCGCTAGTAGCTGCTTCGACAATAGTTCTAACCTCGGTGTTGCCAAGTTTTGCCTTGGTCTGGCCCTCAAACTGAGGATCTCTAAGCTTAACCGACAGAACAGCTGTCAGACCTTCACGGACGTCTTCACCGGTCAATGAATCTTTGGTCAAATTGTTTTTCTTAGCAAAATCGTTAAGAGCACGAGTCAAGGCAGTCTTAAAACCAGTTAGATGAGTACCACCCTCAGGAGTATTAACGTTATTGGCAAATGTATAAATATGCTCTTTGAAATCATCCGTATAGGCCATTGAGATCTCAACCAAGACATCATTGACAGTTTTCTCGACATACATTGGAGGATCATTGAGCGATTGACGATTTTTATTTAAGTGCCTAACATATGAAGCAATTCCACCCTCAAAATAAAAAGAGTAATTTTGAGGACCAGCTCTCTCAATAATTTCTTCGTCTTCATCACCACCACTTCGCCCAGTTCTAACTTCTTCGTCTTCGCCTTCTTCATCAGTTTCTTTTTTCTCGACTTTAGCCTGAACAGTTTTCTTATCTCTTTCATCCAAAATCGTAACCATAACACCCTTGGTAAGATAAGCCTGCTGTCGACAACGGTTTAATATCGTTTGAAAAGAAAATTCAGTGGTTGAAGTAAAAATCTCTGGATCAGGTAAAAATGTAATAATTGTACCGGTATCCGAAGCGTCACCTATGACTTTTATTGGTTCAAGCGCCTCGCCCTGATGAAATTCCATAAAATGTCTTTTGCCGTCTCTTCGAACCTCAGCCTTAACCCAAACCGAAAGAGCATTAACAACGGAAGCACCAACACCATGAAGACCAGCCGACATCTTGTAGCCACTATCGCCAAATTTTCCACCAGCGTGTAGAACCGTTAGAACAGTTTCTAGGGCGGATTTCCCAGTCGCCTTAACTTTGTCGACAGGAATACCACGACCATTATCATGGACAGAAACCGAACCATCGTTGTGAAGAGTGACAATTATCTTAGTACAATATCCAGCCATTGCTTCATCGATTGAGTTGTCTAGAATTTCCCAAACTAAGTGGTGCAAGCCATCAGATCCAGTGCCACCGATGTACATTCCAGGGCGCTTGCGAACTGGGGCTAATCCCTCAAGGACAGTAATCTTAGAAGCGTCATATGATTCAGTTGTTGGCTGTTTTTTACTATCGTCAGAAAGCATTTGTAAAACTCCTATTAAATCACAATAAACTTTGTCACTAATTGAAAGTGACTATTTGTACTTATAGTATCATTCGCGCAACCTCGCCGCAAGTCTAAAAACAGTTAAACAAAAAAATAAGTGGACTGATCAGTCCACTTATTTTTTCTCTTATTTGCGATTGTTTTTAATGAAGTCTCCCGATATCCTCACGAATGTTCCGAGGGATATTAAAAAGAAAGCAAACATTGCGAATGGTCCAACGACAGGTAAGAACCAAATTATTGTAACAGCTATAGCCCCGATTAGCCCTGTTGCCCAGTCTATTCTCCAATCTTTTTCCTTCTTAAACATCTTGTAAGCGCCAGCGCCAATTAGAAGTGCGGCAAATATCGTCGAAAGGATAACAAAGGCAATATAGAAGAACAGCAAAGCAAAAGCTAGACTAACTGTCAGTGTTAGTACTAATAAAATTATAAAAGCAATTGGCGCAGCGACTAGCGCCAAAAATCCCCAGCCAAGATTACTCCAAAAATTTGAGTAGGCTACTTCAACAAATTTACCAGTAAATTTAGGAATTAGATAAATCAAAATTAACAGGAATACTAGAATTCCTAATATCTTATATAGTAATGCGCTAGTAGTTACCGCTGATGCAGCCATCATTTTTGAGGAGCTTGATGATTGATCAAAAGATACGCCGCCAACAATCTTTGCTCCGCTGGCAATCTTTGCTTCTTTTGTCGACTTATAGCTAAGCTTTCCATTAATCACAGCACCGTCTAGAACAGTAACTTGGCCAACTTCTTTGGCTTCAACATTGCCATCAATTTGTCCGGAGATTGTTACATTTCCGCCAGTAATTAAAACTTTGCCAAAAATATGACCTTTTATGTTGACCAAACCGCCAGCAACAACCAAATCACCGCCAATTTCAGAGTCTTTGTTAATGTTAATTGAACTTCCGCCTACAAAAAAATCATCCTTAACCCTACCATTAAGGTTTATAGAGCTTCCAGCCAGTCGCGCGTTTGAACCAATATTGCCATTAACAGTGACAGTTGATCCGACCGCAAACAAAGAATTCTCGACATTGCCATTAACGGTGACATCGCTGCCAGCCGCAACTAGATCTTTTGAAACATTGGCATCGACAGAAACTGTCTCTCCTACGACATATAGATTTCGAGGATTTTCACTCTTGGCAATATTTGTTTGGCCAGAATCTTCTGCTCTAAAATCAGCGGCAACTGCCGATATAGGAATCAAAGCGAACATTATCGCCAAACAGTAAGCTAATTTACGCATTTTCTCCTTTTTTAAATATTATTTTTAATTTTAAGAAATATACTTTTCGACTTCTTTCATAAAGGAGGACTTGAATTTTTCTTTAGAAAAACGCTCTGATTGCTCACGAATAGATTTTTCGTCAAACTTTATTTCGTCAAACTTTTTGACAGCACTAATAACGGAATCTTTTGTTTGTTCTTTAAAGAATATGCCTGTTTTTCCATCAATAACCGATTCCGTAGTACCGCCCTTACCATAGGCAATAACCGGACACCCGCAGGCCATTGCTTCAATTGGGACGATACCAAAATCTTCTTCTGCGGCAAAAACTAATGCCTTAGCCTCTTGATATTCCTTGGCTAAATCAGCGCCAAACTTTGGCCCGGCAAAAGTAATATTATCTTTGCCTAATTTAATTAGTCTGGCTTCATCCGGCCCATAGCCAACTATTCTAAGCGGAATTTGAAGAGAATTAAAGGCTTCAATTACGAGATCACACTTTTTATAGTCTATTAAACGAGAGACGAATAGAAAATGATCTTTTCTGGTGACATTTTTATTCAGTTTAAAACTTTCCAAATCAACAGGAGGATATATTACTGTCGAATCTTTGCCGTAAAATTTTTTAATTCTTTTGGCAATATAGTGTGAATTCGCCAGATAATGATCAACTCGATCGGCTGCGACCCTATCCCAAATACGCATGTCATGCATTGTTTTATTGCGCAACCATGACAATCTGCCCTTTTTCGCTCTTGGATCGACCTGAGGATCCCAGAGATAACGTGGCGGGGTATGACAATATGAGATATGAAGTGTTTCTGGCTTGGTAATTACACCTTTGGCAGCAATAGTAGTGCTTGATATGGCAAGATCATACTTAGACAGATCGAATTGTTCAAAAGCAAATGGAGTAAAAGGAACTAACAACTCGCGCTTGCTTTTCATGAAGGGAATATTTTGCAAAAAAGAAGTATGAATCTCAAAATCCTCAAAGGGTTTAGCCTTATTCTTATCATAAACAGCCGTATATATCGGAGCTTTGGGAAAAAGCTCTTTTAACGCAAGAAGAACTTTTTCCGCGCCTGCAACATTGGTAATCCACTCATGTACGAGTGCGATATTCAGATTTTCCACGGAGCGTTTCATGGATAGTGAGCCCTATCGTCTTTAATATTATCTTAAAATCAAACCACAAGGACCAGTTCTCAATATAATAAATGTCATATCGAACTCTTTCTTTAACAGAAGTGTCCCCTTTTAATCCATTAACCTGAGCCCACCCCGTCAGACCAGATTTTACTCTATGGCGACGAAAGTACTCCGGGATCTCTTTTTCGAATTTCTCAACAAGTTTAGGCTGCTCTGGTCTTGGACCAACGAAGCTCATGTCCCCAATCAAAATATTCCAAAATTGAGGCAACTCATCAAGATTGGTTTTTCTGATTATCAAACCAACCGGTGTAATTCGAGTTTTTTCATCTTCTTTTGTTGTCCACTTGGTGCCACCATCAAAATCACATTTATCCCAGTACATTGATCTGAATTTATAAAAAACGAATTTCTTTTCGTCTCGACCAATTCTCTCGTGACGATAGAATACTGGCCCCGAAGAGGTAATCTTGATTACTATAGCAATAATCAACATAACTGGAGAAAAAATTAACAATAAAATTGAAGCAAGAACAATATCAACAACTCTCTTGAGTATTCTGCCCCAACCGTCCAGGGGAATTCGTCTTAATTCCATAACAAAAGTCGAACCAACTAGGCTTGGGCGAAAACTACTGATCAAGATACCGAACAAATCTGGAGCATATTTAAAATCAATCTTACCGTCTTCGCAGGTCTGAATCAAAGACATCAGCTTTTTGCTCGAGATGCCATTATCAGTCAACACTACTTCATCAATATTGTGTTTTTTGAGCAACATCGAAATATTGTCAATATCGCCTAAAACTTTCAGGTTCGATACAGCTTCGTTTTCAGTTGTTACAACACCAATCAATCTATAGCTCGAATTGATTTGTTTTTTCAGCTCTGAAGCTATTTTTTCTGAGACTTCATTATTGCCAACTAATAAAATATTTCTAACCCCGATACCGTAACGCAGAAAATATCGTTCAATAACTCTGAGCATCGCCCTACCAAAAGAAACCATAAACAAGGCAAGCGCCCAAGTGAAAACAAGGATCAAACGAGAAAAGAAAAGAGACTTTGATAAAAATATTGCAACAATTAAAATTAAAATTGTCGTAGAAACCGAAACAGCTACCTTATAAAACTCCGACCAGTAACCCGTATAATTTCTTCTATTATAAAGACCGTTTAGCGAGAAGAAGAGAACAAGAACCGGAATTAGAAAAAGAGAGTAAGCGATGTAAGTGTTCAGGCTTGCATCGGTTGAAAAAGGAGCTTCTAGATGAGAACGAAAATAATACGCCAATATAAAAGAAAAAACGAACATGGCGATATCAATCGGAAGCAATATAAATGTAAAGAAAAGTTCAGATCGTTTCATTATTAATAATGATAGTCTTATTGATGCTTTTTTTCAATTGGATTGCAAATAATATTGTTCTATTTCCCTAAGTAAATCTTTTGGGCTGTCAACAATTTTTAGCGGATTTCCCCTCTCTAATGTTTTTACATCATGAAAGCCCCAACTAACAGCAAGACTTTTAACACCAGCCTTTTCGGCTTCCAAAAGATCACCAAGAGTATCAGTAACGAAAAGACAATCGGATGATTGAACACAATATTCATTAAAAAACATTTTAAATTTGAGAAACTTACTCTCGCTAACATCTGCACCAAAGATTTTTGTAATGTATCCGGAAATACCCTCTCTGTTCAAGATAGCCTTTACCACATCAGAAGTCGCCGAGGAAATAATTACCAGTCTAAAATCATTAGACAAAGTATTTAAAATTTCAGCAATACCACCAACTAAATGAATTTGATCAATACCACTAAGAAAAATCTTCCAATATCTTTTCTTGTTCTCTATTGATTCTGACTCGGGGACCCTTTTTCTGTGTGCCTCATAAAAATTACCAAGGAACATATTTTTATATTCATCGGCAGTAATATCACCGACAACGGTTTGGTTGATTTTGAGACAATAGTCAAATGAATCAGCAATTACACCGTCAAAATCCAAAATGAGCGTTTTTTTGTTCATAATTTATTGAGATTATTTTTTATTATTACTAGTCGAGATTATAAAAGGATTAAAATTTGTTTTATTGTCAAAAAAATCTTCTGACTCTTTTTTCTTCAAGAAATTAACAATTGCATATGTCGCCGGAGTAAGAATAACTTCGATAATGGTCTTAAACACATAGTTAAAAACTATTAAGCTCACAATAAGACTGATGGGTAAGACGCCGCTAAATGCAATAAGAATAAATAAAATACTATCGATTAGCTCTCCGAATATCGTCGAGGTTATGGTTCTTGTCCAAAGCCATTTGCCCTTCGTAGCAACTTTCATCTTGGCCAGAATAAATGAATTGGTAAATTCCCCAAAAAAATATGCCACCAAGCTAGCCAGAACTATGCGCGGAGTCTGTCCAAGAATCTTTTGATACGCATCCTGATTGTCCCAACCATTAGCCGAAGGTAAAACACCAACAAGACTAAATACGCCAACCATCAAAATCGCACTGAAGAATCCCAACCATATTACTTTCCTAGATCGCGAATAGCCATAAACTTCGGTAAGCACGTCATTGAAAATGTAGCTTAATGGAAATAGAATGGTTCCACCATCAAGCTCCATAAAGCCAACTTTGGCAATTTTTGTTGATGCCACATTGGACACCAAAAGAACGACAACGAAAAACACAGTGATAATATCGAGATATTTAAAATTCTTCACAATTTCTTTATTAATTTCTTAAACTTGGAGCAATAGTTATAGCAGAGTAGCTGTAATTAGCGCAATAGCCATAAAGAGAACAAGCCAACCCATGATCGCGAAAAATAGTTGAATCGCCTCTTTCTTCTTTTCTTCGAAATAAAGAATTATTGGCTGTCCAAGGACTAATCCGCCAACAGCAGCAGCCGAAATTGTAAAAAGAAGTAGAAACGCTATTGGACCGACATAATCATTAACCTGGCCAAAGATTTTTTCGCCATTATCTATTAAAATGGCAACGAGAGAAATATAAATCAAAACTCCGAGTGCGTTTAGAAGACCAATTTTTTTTATTTTTTCCATATTGTCCTTAAGGCTGTGCCTTATCAATCTTAGTTTTATAAACCATGAAGTAAGTGCCGTCGGCAAGCTTGATCACGCCAGGATCAGCCGTAAGTCCACCAATATCAAATCGATCCATAGTCTTTTTAAAAATCTTACCGTCGCTAGACGTTGAAATCTGAATACCTCCAGTATAGAGATAATAAAGGTCATCCGTATAAATCACCTTAGGAATTGACCCGCCAGACAGGGCAACCCCTTCATAAACAAAGTTCAAACCATCAGCCGAGGTGGCCGAAAGCACATTGTTTTCATCTGTGCCGACATATAATCTCCAAGCGTCACCGACTTTAATAACGCTAGGATCATAAATGCCCTTATATTTGAAACGAACACCCTCTTCCTCTGTAAAATTGATACCATCGGCTGAAATCGCAGAGTAAATTGAGTTGTTTTCCGTTCCTTCTGTGCGGGTTTTACTAATATCAAAATAATAAAGCCTGATCTTTCCGTCTGGCAATAAATATGGGTTTGGATCTACTGCAACCTTATCTCCTAAACCAGAGATAGTTAAGATCGTCTTTTTGCTCCAAGTCTTACCATTATCAGAAGACTGGATGTGACCAATTTGTTCAGGTTTGCCATCTTCGGAAACATCGACAAAATATACATGAATTACGCCATTTTTCAGAATCGCATCAGGAACACTAGCATGCTCAGCTAAAATGATCTTAGAGTCAAACCACGTTGTCGGATTTGCGCCCATAGCATAACCAATACTATCCTTATAGGGTCCTTGATCCATCGTCGACCAGTTGTATTGGCTTGGATCTTTTGCTTTGGCCGCTTCTTCTTCGGCATCAGCAACTTGATCATTGGCATTCTCTTCTGTAACGGAATCATTTTTTACCAAAAACCAATAAGTTCCGCCGGCAACGACCAGAACGACCAGAAGAATACCAATCCACATGAATAATTTAGATTTTGCGGCCTTTTTTTCGCTAGTTGTTTGTTCGAACTGATCCATATCTTCCTCCATCTTATTTTTTTATAAATCCTTAATATATTTTATCAAAAATATATACTTAAAGCACTTTTATTTTCAGCCATTTCTATGCACTCAAATACTATTACAATCCAAACCACAATTCAATTCCATGCGGACACATAGCTATTGCATTAAATTTTAAATTGTGTTATTATATATCCATCGTTTAATTGTTCTATAGATTTCCGAAAAGTAGTTAGTAATTTCGATGTTCTATACAGCAATTCGAAATTTATTAATTATTTTGCCGCTTTTTGCTTTGCAAATTTTGGCAATTGGAAAACAATCATGCCGTTTCACAACAGTGGTTCGAGTAGACAATTTGGTTCGAAAAACAGATCTAATGATCGCGGATTTAGTGCAAATAGATCCTCTTCTCGCTTTGGCAACAAAAGCAGGTTCTCTTCTAATTCGTCTTCGAAACGAAGACGCGGAGAGTCAATCGACGTCTCCAAATTCATTCAAAATTCTGGCACAATCGAGAAAAAGCCCGAATATCAGACCAAGAACACGTTTGATGATTTTTCTCTATGTGATGAAATCAAAACGAATTTAAGATTTAAAAAGTATTCCATCCCTACGCCAATCCAAGACCAGGCAATAAATCACATTATAGGGGGTCGAGATCTTATTGGTCTTGCCAGTACTGGCACAGGTAAGACAGGTGCGTTTCTTTTGCCATTGATCAATAAAGTTTTTGCCGACAGATCACAGAAAGTTCTGATCATTGCTCCGACCAGAGAACTGGCACTTCAGATTGACAACGAGCTCAGACAATTTTCTTGGAATATGAAAATATTCTCAGCTGCTTGTGTTGGTGGCGCTCCAATTTATAAACAAATTCACAATTTCGAAAGAAATCCTAACTTTGTTATCGGTACTCCAGGACGATTGAAAGATCTCGCTGAGCGAAAAGTACTTAATTTTGGCATGTTTAACAATATTGTCGTAGACGAAGTCGACCGTATGCTTGATATGGGATTTGTCGACGATATCAAACAGATTATGAGCGAAGTACAGGAAGTCAGACAAACTCTTTTCTTCTCAGCGACTATGCCAGACAAAATCAGAGACTTAGTTCTCCGATTTCAGAAGGATCCAATCACTATTGAGATAAATTCCGGCCAGGCCGCTTGTAACGTCAATCAGGATATCATTCGTGTCCGAGATAAAGCAATCAAATTTAATCAATTGCAGGAACTTTTGTCACAGCCGGAACTTAAAAAAGTTTTGGTCTTTTCTGAAACAAAAAGAGAAGTGGAGAAGTTAACCGATAATCTTATTTCTGAAGGCTTCCGCGCCGAATCAATCCATGGCGACAAAAAGCAAAATCAGAGACTGCGAGCCCTGACAGCATTTAAAACAAATACTGTTAATATTTTGGTTGCTACCGATGTTGCCGCTCGCGGACTTGATATTAAAGATATTACTCACGTTATTAATTACACCATACCTCAGACCTACGACGATTACATTCATCGAATCGGTCGAACAGGCCGTGGCGACAAAACTGGTATTGCCTATACATTTGTCGAGGCAAAAACCGGACATCAATATTAATTTTTAAGGAAATGATGGAAATACGAAACGTTGCAATCATCGCTCACGTTGACCACGGCAAGACAACTCTAGTCGATGGACTCTTGAAGCAGTCAAAAACTTTTAGAGAAAATGAGGCCGCCATGTCTCAGGACCTAATCATGGACTCAAACGATCAGGAAAAAGAACGTGGTATTACTATTCTGGCCAAAAATACCGCTGTTCACTACAAAGACGTCAAGATTAACATTATCGACACTCCTGGCCACGCTGATTTTGGTGGCGAAGTCGAACGAACTCTATCTATGGCCGACGGTGCCATCCTTTTGATTGATGCACAAGAAGGCCCAATGCCTCAGACTAAGTTTGTGCTTAAAAAAGCTTTTGCCTTAGGACTTAAATTAATTGTCGTTATCAACAAGATTGACAAAGTTAATGCTGATGTTCCAAAAACAATTGATAAAACTTACGACCTTTTCTTAGAGCTTGCTCAGGAAGATTCTCAACTCGAATTTCCGATTTATTATGCCATCGGCCGCGAAGGCAAGGCTTGGGATGCTTTTCCAGAAGATGAAACCGCTCCTGCCGACCTAACTCCGATACTGGACTCAATCATTAAATATGTTCCTGCGCCTATCCAGGAAAACGATAAGCCTTTCAAAATGCTGATCTCTGCTCTTGACTGGGATAATTTCATGGGTAAATACTCAATAGGCAAGATCAAGAGTGGCCGTGCCACCGCTGGTATGCCAATCGTCCTTGCCAATCAGGAAGGCACAAGAGACACTGGCAAAATTGAAAAAATCTATATAACTGAAGGCTTAAAGAAAATCGAGGTCAAAGAAGCAACTTCTGGGGATATCGTTTCGATTGCCGGACTTAAGAATGCTTCCATCGGAGACACTGTCTGTGATCCGAAAGATCCGACTGCTTTGCCGTCTATCGCTATCGAAGAGCCAACTTTGAGCATCTCAATTTATGCCAACACTTCACCTTTTGCTGGACGCGAAGGCAAATTTGTCACCGCTCGTCATCTTCATGACCGAATTATCAAAGAGCTCGAGACAAACGTCTCGATGAGAATTGCAACTGACGAAAATGGCGAATTTATTCTCTCTGGTCGCGGTGAGCTCCACCTTTCAGTCTTCATCGAAACTCTTCGTCGAGAAGGCTTCGAACTTCAAGTCGGCAAGCCAAAAGTCATCACCAGAGTAATTGACAATGAGACTTGTGAGCCAGTCGAAGAAGTCACGATAGACGTTGCCTCGGAATTTGCTAGCAATATCATTGGCGAGCTCAACAAGAGACGTGGTATCCTCATGCATCAGGAAGAAAATAGTGATGGTACAACCCGCCTTGTCTTTGAGATCACCACTCGTGGCACACTTGGACTTCGCAACGTCTTAATGACAGCATCAAAGGGTACTGCGATCATGAATACAATGTTTTTGCGCTATGAAAAAGCTGGCGGGATCATCCCAAAGCTTCGAAATGGTGTCTTAATCGCCTTTTCTAGTGGCAAAGCGGTAGCTTATGGCCTCAATATTGCTCAGCAACGCGGTACCACCTTTATTCATCCACAGACCGAAGTCTATGCTGGCATGATCGTTGGCCTAAACCAACGCGAAGATGATCTTGAAATCAACGTCAATAAAGAAAAGCAATTAACCAATATGCGTGCGGCTAGCGCTGACGCTATTACGGTCCTTACTCCCCCGACTATTTTGTCACTTGAGCAGTGTATCGACTTCCTTGAAGACGATGAGTTACTCGAAGTGACACCAAAAAATTTGCGACTTCGCAAAAAGATCCTTGATCCAACTCTGAGACTCAAGGCTCGAAAATCTAAAGCTCAATAAAGTATTTGAAAATTATTTAGTGGCAGTTATTTTGGTCTTTTCGGCATTTGGCGCCGAAACAGTAAGACGGCCACTGCTGTCCTTGGATATCATGTAACATGTACCATTTTGCGAAGTGCAACTTGGATCTTTTGGCATGGAAACGAGATATTTTTCTTTGACAGTAAGTGCTGACAAGTCCGCCAGACCAGAACAATCCTTGCCAATATCACAAATCTCAGTATTAGAAGTTGTGATAGACGCTGGAAAAACACTACTGTTGTCTGAATGATAGCGATAGACAGCGTTAAGAATAGTGCTAACATCATTTTTTCTCTGAGCGTCCTTGCCTTCAGATGATTGTCTTTTGGGGTTGATAAGGAAAAGAGCCACCAGAAAAATAGTCGTGATGATCAGGACAGCGATAATAATTTCTATTAGAGTAAACCCATTTTTTGTTGTTGGCATTTTCGTCTTTGTTAATTTTATTTTAATAAAATTATATATAATATTGCGAAAATCTACAAATGTGTTGTCATTATATTTTTCTGACGTGGTATTATATAATCGTAACAACAAATTAGCATCTTTAAGAGGAGAAAAAAATGGATAAAGAAAACGTCAAAAGCACGATCAGTGATTCGATCGTCGTTGAAGAGATGGCGATACCGATCTATGAGCGCCATCTTCAAGATTCTCTTTTCTGGTCGCCGTTCACCGACGAAGAAGAGAAATATATTAAGGAAAGCCTCGCAAGATTAGTGGTTGACTCAAAGAAACATGTAGAAATATTGCAAAAACTAAACGAAATGGCCTAGGAGGAATTATGTTTGTTAAAAAAGATTACTTGAAATATTTTTCCGAGATAGAAGCAACGGAAAACCTTATGATTATTCGAGCACAAGACTTGAAGCATTATTTTGCTAACAATCCTTCGGCGCTAGAAATGATAGACGGCTGGGAAAAAGACGAAAAACTGCACAAAGAAATAGCTCAAAGCTTGGTCAATCTAGCTAAAAAGAGATAACACCATAGATTCATTGAGGATTATAAGATTGCCGAACAACTGTTTTTAATTTCTCTGGCGCAGTTTTGCGCATATCCGAAAGATAGATTTCGTGATGCTTTTGTTTCAAACCATCGAATTTTCCGCCCTTGGCCAGAATGAAATCGTGAATTCTCTTAATATTCGGTCCCTCGTCAGCAAATGGACCGATATGCATGATCTGGGCGGATTTTCCTTCGTCGAATGATTCGAAGCGAATCTTATCAATCGAAGCCGGATTTTTCTTCTCTTTAACATCAGCAACTGCTTTTTCGAAAATTTCTCGAGTTACACAGTCTGGCTGCATGATCATACTTGTCCAATACCAATTGTCCTTTTTGCCAAGAATAAAATCATTCATGTCATCAGACCACCACAGGCCCTCAAGGGGCATGACGCCAAAATCAAACCCAGTCGCCTTCTTGATAGCAAATTTGATCGTATAAGCAACCGGATAGAGAGTCTGGATCGAGTCGGCATATTCCTTGGCCGTATTTGGGTCACCCTTGCCATCAATCATCAGGAAATTCATCTTCGGTACAACAGCCTCCGAAACTTCCTTCGTCGACGGATTGTAGAATTCTTTTAGCTCTTTTTTGTAATCAACTTTTGCCATAATTTCCTTTTATTTTTTTATATCTAATTAAAAACAACAATACAGACGAGATTGCCAGACTATATATAAACAAGTAAAACAATGGATGATTTAATTTTGGTCCTGGCTCTTTAAGATCAGCATTTATCACAATATCAATCTTTTTCTCATCTCCAGTTTTCAAGCTCAATTCTTGAGTATATTGTTTTTTGCCGTAAACCACTTTAATTTTATGATCTCCTGGTTCCACATTATTGAAAGTGACATAACCGTTTTGATCAGTCATTCCCTCTCTTGGAGTTGAGTGTAAAAACACTTTAGCATTTGACAATGGCTTGCCGTCAACAATAACTTGAAAAGTAATACTCATATTTTGGCTAATATTCTCTGTCAAAGGATTTTCTACATCTTCCGAAGTATCCTGGTCTGCCGGTACCAACGTCGGAACAGCCACAATCTCCGCGATTGTCGGTGTCGACGAAGAAGAAGTACTGGTCTCAACTGGAGTAAATGGGACTGCTTCATTTGCTGTAAAAGTAGCCGTCACCAGAAGATTGGCAATGATCCCAGAATCAATTCTAGGGTTAAGCATTGAGCCATCGCTCCATGATGAGAAGTGATATCCCGGCCAAGCGGAAGCAAGTATGGCAGTGCCAGCACCACCGTAATTGATTGTTTGCAACAAAGTACCTACAAGCGAACCATGTTCTCCTGCTATATAGGTCAGAATATAATTATTAACTGCAAAATTAGCTGTGATAGTCATATCAGTCATAATATTTGTGTCAGTTCGAGGATTCGCAGTTAAATCATCGCTCCACGAGACAAAGTGATAACCAGAATTAGCTATCGCCGTGACGGCAGAGCCACTATTTAGATAATCGACAGACTGCGTCTGGATGCCAGAAAGAGTTCCTCCGGTGCCAGCTAAATAAGAAATCGAATATGAATTTATCACAAAATTTGCCACAATACTTAGGTTTCCTGTTACATTTGTGTCAATTCGAGGATTTGCAGTTGAATCATCATTCCAAGAGACAAAGTGATAACCAGCATCTGGAACAGCAGTAACAGCAGTACTACTGCCACCATAATCAACTGATTGAGTCGTAGTACCAGAGATTGTTCCATGAGCAGTGCCAGCAGATGGCCCTGGCTCGACACTATAATATCGAACTGTGTAGGTATCAATCGCAAAATTAGCTG
>CAYOQP010000003.1:29662-78447 GCA_964406145.1 uncultured Candidatus Saccharibacteria bacterium | reverse complement strand
GTAACCGCTTCTCTCCAAAACAAAACTACCACTCAAGAATGTTTTCTTTATGTTGGGAATGGCGAAGGAACTTATTATAAACAAGACCACAACACAAGTTGTGTTTTAAAGTGGCAATCAGCTTCGAGCACTCTCATCGGCTGGCACACTGTCGGCGTGACCCTTACCGATGTTGGCTCTACTATTATTGGAACAGCAACAAATCCAGCATCACTGCCCTCACCTTTTGTTTCGGAAGTTGTTAATGTTTGCACCGGAACATGCAGTCCTGTACCCGCAATTGGACTCTCTGTTAATCCAGCCGCTGTCAAGCTTCCGGCCGCAGGAGGAAGTATCACCCCTGTAAATATAAGCGCCACAGTATCAAATCCAACTAGTCCAACCCTATCAGGCAAGGAATGTTACATTTACATTGGAGATGGAGCTGGTGGCTGGATTTTGAAAACAAGAAAAAGCCTAACAACTTGTTCTTTTCAGTGGGACTATTCTGGCAGTAGCGTCAACAGCCACGGCTTTATCGCTAATATTCAAGACGCCGGACAATCATTTGGCAATCCCAGTGCTGAACCAAAATCAGCGATTCGCTACGTCAGGGTTTGTGCAGCCAACGCTTCAACTTGTACAGCACCGAATCAACCCACAGACCCCAACGATCCAGTAGACCCAAATACCCCAACAATACCAACAGAGACATTCAATCCGACTGTTAGCGGCAACAGACTGCTTGCTTTGTCTGGACTTAAGCCAGACCTTAAAACCGTTGAAGGAATATTCGACTTTTTACTTGCAAATATCTTTCCGGTTTTGATTGGAATTCTAGCTTTTATATCTATATCGGTAGGGGGGATAGAAATAATGTCCTCAGCTGGGGATCCGACTAAAGCAGCAAAGGGTAAAAAAGCAATACTATATGGCATTATCGGAATTTTTGTGGCAATATTCTCTTATATTATAATTACTTTGGTGATAGCGGAGTTGAAAAAGGCAGGTTTGGCATGATTTCTTTAGTTGAAAAATCTTATGCTCTGAAAACTTTGGGCGACATCCTAAATAATTTCAATGGTGCTGATCCAAGCAAAGATCTCGGCAGTGTTATTAGTTTTATCCAGCAAATTTTTGCCATAGCCCTTGACATTGTCGGCATGCTCGCTGTTATAATTATTCTGTACGGCGCCTTTTTGTATGTTACGGCTTATGGAGATGACTCAAAGGCCGAAACAGCCAAAAAAACAATCTTTTGGGCGATAATCGGCGTAGTTTTCTTGGCTCTAGCCAATACACTAGTCTATATTATAAAAAAACAGATCATAAACTAATAAAAAATATAACAGGAGGATTATGGATCTAATTCAAAAAACCCTTGCTCTGGGTAACACGACCGCTAACAGGAACGCTAGTGAACTCAAAATTGATATTGGAGGATCACAGAATTTAAATCAGATTCTTGGAACTTTAACCAACTGGATCGCAATCATTGCTGGTATCGTCGCTTTCTTCTATCTAATTTATTCTGGCTTTCTTTACATCACTGCAGCTGGCAACCCAGATCAAGCCAAGAAGGGTGGACAGGGAATTATTAACGCCATTATCGGTATAATTATCATTGCTCTCGCATGGGGTCTAGTTACCGCACTTAAAGGCGGCATTTCTTAAATCGATTCAATAGATACTGAACGCAGCTAAAAAAGCCTCTTCTATAATTTTGAGGCTTTTTTAGTATTACTTTTACAAAAAAACCCACTATGATACGTTATTAGTATGATTTATTTGCTTGTTTTGCCAATTTTTGCATTTATCGGAATAAAAGCCACATTGTCACTTGATCCAGATTTTGGATGGCATCTCTTTCTTGGTCAAAAAATGTCTGAGAGTCATGCTCTTATTACAAAAGCAATTGGATACAATTATTTCCAGGATCTTTCAATTCCAGATCATGAATGGTTGTCCGACCTAATACTATATCAGCTCTACGAGAAATTTGGATACTGGTCTTTAATATTAATCACTCTGCTCGGTTGCTTAATTCTGGGCTTATTGATAATCAAAATAGTCAAAACAAATGCTCGACTAGCAACATCTCGGATGATTGGCTGTTTAACTGTAGCAACTGCTTTATTTTTTACTTTTGATGGTATTCGCGTCCAGTATCTTTTGTTTTTGGCGGTGGCAATATTTATTTTGGTAAAAAACGTCATAAAACAATTTCGAATGCGTCTACTTTTATATTTTCTCTTAGTAGCAGTAGGCAATAATCTTCATGGCGGCATTATAACCTTATTGCCAGTTCCTTTTTTGCTAGAGCTTGATCTTTCTTTTTTAAGGAAGGATTACAAAAAAATAATCGTTAAAATATTTATACTTGTAATCACATTGGTTTTGGCGCTAATGATTAATCCAAACAATATTAGTTATTGGCAATTAATCGATAGTTACGCCACCAACAGTTACTATCTTTTTAATATTGAGGAATGGTTGCCCATATTTAGTTTTCCTATAAATATTTGGTATCTGACAATCATGGGCTTGATCATCTTCTTTTTAACAATTGACTCTTACTTTAAAAAAATACCGAGAAATGAGCTATTACTTATTTGTTTTTTTTCTTTATTGGGAATAATTTTTAGTCGTTATTTTCCTATTGCGGTAATTGTAGTTCTGCCAGCTTTTGTGAGATCTATAGACAATTTTTTTATAACAACAAGAATAACCAAAAAAACACAGTCTCTTTTTGTCTTTATTCCCTTGTTTTTTATAATATCTGCAATATTGATAAATTTGAGGATAAGCAGAGACGCTTGGTCAGAGCCATTTAACAATGACTCTTATCCCAAAAAAGCAGTTGCCTTTATGATTGAGAATCAAACTTGTCAAAACTCTGGAAATTTTTTAAATCCATACGATTGGGGCGGATATTTAGTCTGGGCAAATCAAAAACAAAAAGTATTTATTGATGGTAGAGGACCACAAACAATAGCGCCAGAAAGCACAAATAAATCTATTTTAGAAATCAGGAACGATTTTGAATCACACAACCCTAAAATAATAGAGGAAAACATAATAAGATATAACATCTCTTGCGCAATGGTTGATACGCGACGACGATCTCTCCACAAGTTTGATTTCTTAAATATTTGGATATTAAAGCAAAAAAAATTGACAGAAAACGACATGAACAAAAATTATCTGCTTTTATATTTAGAAAATTCTGAAAATTGGGAAGAAGTGTACAGAGACGAAATATCTGTGTTGTTTAGAAAGAAATAACTAGCCCCTCGTAACCCTCCAGACCTCCTCAAGCGTTGTTTCTCCGGCCAGAGCTTTGGTTAGACCATCTTGTTCCATAGTAATCATACCCATTGCAGCAGCAGCTTTTTCGAATTCAGAGATTGAAGCACTCTTTGCTATCAAGGTTTCCACCGTATCGTTTGGAACTAATATTTCTACAATTACCTGTCTGCCAATAAAGCCAGATTTATTACATTTGTCGCACCCAGCTCCATGAACTAACTCTGGGGATACAGAATTAAGCTTATTTATTAATTCTGGTGGCAATTGTGCTTTTATTGGAGCGAGCGTTGTCACAACATTTTGCCAAATTTCTGGTGTCGGTTGATATTTTTGAGCACAATACGGACAAACTTTTCGCACCAACCTCTGAGCCATAATTAAGTTTATGGAGCCAGAAAGTAAGAATGGCTTAACGCCAATCTCCAAAAGTCGAGCATAAACCGCCGGTGCTGTATTGGCATGAATCGTCGATAAAAGCAAATGACCCGTTAAGGCCGCCTGGACAGCTATTTCGGCAGTTTCTAAGTCACGTATCTCTCCGACCATTAAAATGTCAGGATCTTGGCGTAGAGAGGCTCTGAGACCATCAGCAAAAGTGTATCCCTTGTCTGGCTGGACCTGGCTTTGCTCGATTCCAGGAATCTTATATTCAACCGGATCTTCCAAAGTTATAATCTTAATACCTGGTTTTTTTAATTCCATCAAAAGAGCGTAGAGAGTTGAAGATTTTCCAGATCCAGTTGGACCAGATGTCAAAATCATACCATGAGGCTTGGAGATTGCTTCCTTGATTGCCACTTGAGCATCAGGCCTAAAACCAAGCTTATCAAGCTGTAAAATCGATTTTTCCTGTCCAAGAAGTCTTAAAACAATCGACTCGCCTGAAGATGAGGGCATGATCGAAACCCTCAGGTCTATATTAATGTCCGGGGGAACAGAAAATGAAAATCGACCATCTTGTGGTTTGTCGATAATATCCATTCTTAACTTGGCCATGAATTTAATTCGTGAAACAAGCTGTTTGTATTGTTGCAGAGGCAATTTCACAACATCTTGCAAGACCCCATCGACACGGTATCTTGTCAAAAAAGCATCTTCATATGGCTCAAAATGTATATCAGAAGAATTCAGTTTGATTGCCGCCAAAATTATCGTGTCAAGCAACTTTGTTGTGTTAACTTTTTTGGCCGCCTCAGCAGCCGATTTGAGATCAGTTATATTAAAAGATGGGCCGTCGTTTTTCGGTATAGCTGCTTCCTTTTTAGCTTCAGCTTCAGCAATAAATTTTTGGTAGAAAGAAACGCCATAATAAAGACTGGACCTAGAGATAAGAGTCACAATAAAGTGTCTTTTCGTTGACGCCTCTAGTTGCTTTAAATATGTGGCTGTTTCTGTATTCTGTGGATCTACAACACCAATTTTTATATCATTGCCCACTTTTAGGTATGGTATCACTTGAAACTGCATTGCTTTCTCTTGGGGAATAAAATCAAGCACCTCTTTGACCAAAGGATATCCAGCTAGATCGATATAGGATATACCCAATCTAGCAGCTCGATCCTTAGCGTGCTGTTCCTCTTGTTGGCGATTCAGGAAAAAAATTGTTCTGTTGACGTCTACCATAGACTAAATTATAAAACAAAGTCAGTTTATTGTCTAATAAAAATATGGAAATTTGAGATCAACTGTGCTATGATTTCCATTGCGATTAGTCTTGTTAAATAATATGACTATATCGAACAACAAAGGAAGGTTGGCCGAGTGGTTTATGGCGCTGGTCTCGAACACCAGTTGGGTAGCAATATCCTCAGAGGTTCAAATCCTCTACCTTCCGCCAAAAAAATGAATGATTTAAAAAAGAGGTCTAAGACCTCTTTTTTGTTCGTACCGTTACGTTAACTCCCGACTTCTTTTCTTGTTTTTCGAGACGCTTGTTCATTATGTTAAACATAAGATTTTTTTTCTTGTCTTCTTTGGCCGAAGTACTATCAGCTATCAGGGCTTTTTCCTCTTTGGTCGAAATAGTCGATGTTGCTGGCTCCTTTTCGGCCAATCTTTCCTTCTCCTCTTTTATCATTCTGTTTACATACCATTGCTGGACAAGACTAAAAGCAGTCGTGACTATCCAATAAATAACAAGGGCTGATGGCATTGCACGGCCGAAGAGTACCGTTGTTATTGGCAATAGAAACAACATTTGACGACTCATCATCGCCATTGGATCAGATTTAGTCTCTTCGGTCTTTGGCTTTGGCGGCATTGTTAAGAACGACAGACCAAGTTGCAAAAGACCCGCAATTATAGGCAAGATCCACGGATCAGACTTCGTCATGTCCAAGCCAAAAAATAGAGTGTTTAATGTTTCTGGTCTCGGCATAAAGGAGTAAAGATCAGAAAAGCTATCAACAGTCAGACCGCTTCTAAAAACCTGATAAAGAACGATAAGAATGGGAAGCTGGATTAAAAGTGGCAAACAAGAGCCGAAAGGCGAGACGCCTTCATTCTTGTATAAATCCATCAGGGCCTGAGACTGTTCTTTCTGATCTTTGATCTCAGCTCTAATTTTATTTATTTTGGGCTGAATCTCTAGATTTTTAACTTGCAATTTAGCTGCTTTAAACGAGCTTGGCAAAAGAATAAGCCTGATAATGATTGTCAGAATAATGATTGACAAAGCTATAGAATGGCCAGGCAGAAGCCACGCTATCAAAATAAGAAAATTATAAAGCGGCTGATAGAGGATTGTGAAAAAGAATTCTTTCATTTTGGTCCATTTTAATAAATGTTATTTCAGCCGCCCTAGCTAGAGCAGCTAAAAACCAATTACTTAACTGGGTCAGGACCACCTTTACTCCAAGGATTACAGCGCAACACTCTATAAGCTCCAAGAATAAGTCCTTTTATTGGGCCGTACTTCTCTACAGCTTGGAGACAATATTCTGAACAAGTTGGATGAAATTTGCAATAGCCAGTCGGATAAAGATGCTTGAACCAACCATAATCAGGAGACAGGGTTTTTTGATATAGCCTTATGATTGTCTTGATAATTTTTTTCATTATATATGTTTGCCTTTTTCAGAACAGAAATCAGTTCATTTTCTATATCTTTTGTTCTGTAAGGATAATTAAAATTTTGCTTCACGGTTATAATCACATCAATAGAAGGAGAGATGAACATCATTTGATTGCGCACAATTGCTCTGAGCCTTCTTTTTAGCGAGTTTCTTCTTGTGGCACGTTTTTCAATTTTATTACTCAGAACAAAGCCGAATCTGGTCTCGCCCCTGTCTTTAGAGGGCACAATTCTGACCATGATTTTTTCGCCATAAACTGGCCTGCTCAGTTTGAAGACTTTTCTGAAATCACTATCTTTCCTGATTCTATTTATTTTGCTAAGCATGAATTTAGATTATCATGATTAATAGTCAAAACCAAGCAGAATCCAAAAAATGAGCTCGCGCTCATTTTAATTGTTTTTTGCTTATACTGCGAGAATTTTTCTTTTTTTTGTTCTACGTCTTTTCAAAACAAGACGTCCATTTAAGGTCGCCATTCTCTTTAAAAAACCGTGGACTCGCTGTCTTCTTCTTTTGTTTGGATTGTAGGTAGGTTTCATAACATAAGGACTTTAACACGATTTTGCGAATAAATCAACTCCTTACGGAGTGACTATTTTTGCCGGAACCTGTTTTAATTTTAAAAAAGACAAAAAATAAATATATTTTATTAATAATAATTAATCGCTTCCGTTTTGGCTAAACAATGCTTCGAATTACGCTGTATTGCATCGTTTGTGGATAACTTGTTATATTTTCGATTAGACAAATTTAATCCAAAGGCTATCTCATGGATCTGAATGAATTGTGGCGCAACATTCTAGGCGAACTTCAAATTACATTGTCAAAGGCCAACTTTGAAACATGGTTTAAAAACACTTTTATTTTTGAGTACAAAAAAGGTGTTTTTACGATCGGAGTGCCGACTTTTTTCGTTGAGGATTGGCTCAAAAAAAAGTATCTGAAAGACATCCAAAAAGCACTTCAAAATCAAACCAAAGAAAATGGTACTGTTATAAAATTCAAAATCGCTGCGCCGAAACCAGAGCAGGTTATTTCTTTCGAAAAGGACAGACTTATACACAAGGCTGTGGATAAACCAGCAGAGATTAAGAAGGAGGAAGTAGTCCGACAACTGCCACAAAATACAACATTGAACGACAACTACACTTTCCCAAACTTCGTTGTCGGGCCATCTAACCAATTAGCCTTTGCCGCAGCACAGGCCGTTGTTGGTAATCTCGGCACTCAATATAATCCTCTCTTTATTTATGGAGAGTCTGGGCTAGGCAAAACGCACCTCATGCAAGCAGTTGGGCACGAGCTTCTCAAAAATAATCCTGACAAAAAAGTTCTTTATGTTTCGACTGAAACATTTATTAATGATTTTATCCAGGCCGTCGGGTCTGGTTTCGGCAAGGCCAAAGATTTCAAAAACAGATATCGCAATGTCGATCTTCTTTTAATCGATGACATCCAGTTTCTCTCAACAAAAGAGCAGACCCAAGACGAATTTTTCCACACCTTCAACCATTTGCATCAGAATAAGAAGCAAGTCATATTAACCTCAGACAGATCCCCGAAGGACATAAAAGGACTGGAACTAAGATTAAAAACAAGATTCGAAGGTGGGATGGTTTGCGATATCGGCCAACCAGACTTGGAAACAAGAGAAGCGATACTTAGATATAAGGCGCTGAGACTCAAAAAGGTGATAGACAATGAGGTCATCACATTTATAGCTAGCAATGTTAAGTCGTCCATAAGAGAATTGGAAGGCGCCCTGAATAAAGTAATAGCTATTTGCGAGCTAACAAATGTCACCCCAAGCAAAGAGAAAGCAGCCGAAGTATTATCCAATATTATAGAGGAAAAACAGCAAACCTTAACGGCAGATTTAGTCATACGCGAAGTGCACAAGTATTACCATATCCAGATCGAAGACCTTCTTGGGCCGAAAAGAACTAAAGAGCTTGTTTTACCCAGACAGATAACCATGTATTTGTTGAGACACGAATGTAATCTCTCGTTCCCTGAAATCGGTAGGAAGATGGGAGGCAAAGACCACTCGACTATAATGCATGGTTGCGAGAAGATAGAGTCTAATGTCTCTAAGGATGTCAAAGTTAAGGAAGATCTTACTGTTTTAAAAGATAGAATATTTTCCACTTTCAATTGAGCCAGGGCGGGATATATTTAAATAGCTTTTTAGAACAGTAGTAGTAATAAGGGTTGTGGAAACTGTGTTTAAGATAAAAATAGGCAGTCTGACAGTAAATAAAACTCCAAAAAATATTGTGGAAAAAACTGTTAATAGTAGGTGAATAGACGGTTTATAACTAAACTAACCAATCCCTGAAAAGACAAATAAGGGGACAAGACACACATTATCCGCAAACAATCATCATCTACCAACGCCTTATCCACAGATAAAATAGTCTTAAACAAAAAGTGCGTCCAGGACTTTATAAAAGATTATAAATAAATAAAAATTATACACATGACTAAAAAATATTGTGGAAAAAAGTAGTAATAAGAGAAAGGAAACAATGAAAATCGTATTGTTGCAATCAAACTTTGCTAAAGCTTTGGGCCAGATATCGCGCATTGTCGGGTCAAGAACAACGCTCCCGGTCCTTAGTAATGTTTTGATTTCTGCCAGCAAAGGCAAAATCAAATTTTCCGCTACCGATCTTGAGGTGGGAATTACGTCACAGAGCATAGGCAAGATCGAAGAAGAGGGAGAAATAACCATCCCCTCCAGACTTCTTTCCGATTTTGTTTTGAATAACAGAGATGAATCTATTGAATTATCCACTAAAAATTCATTAGCAGTTTTAAAATCAACTAGATTCGAAGCCCAAATTCAGGGTATCTCGGCCGAAGAATTCCCAACAGTTCCTGAGCCGCCAGCTGACGCTATTGCTACAATCTCCAGGACTAAAATGATTGATGCTTTGAAGAAAGTTAATATCGCTCCTGCTACAGATGAGACAAGGCCTGTTCTTGCCGGTATTTACTTACAATTTAATGGTAAAGAACTAGTTTTGGCGGCAACTGATTCTTATCGTCTGGCTGAGAAAAAGGTCGAATTAGATTCTGCGGCAACTGATCAGAAATTAATCGTGCCGATTAGAACCATGGCAGAAGTTTTGAGAGTAATTTCTGCCGATAATAGCGAAGATATATCAATATCAGCAAAAGAAAATCAAATTTCTTTTCAGTCTGGCACAACATATATTGTTTCCAGATTAATTGAGGGCTCATATCCTAATTATGCTCAGATTATTCCGTCCTCAACCAAAACAACTGCCAAAGTAAAACTACCAGAGCTTCTGTCTGCTGTTAAAATGTCTTCTTTGTTTGCTAAAGATTCTGCTAATAACAATATTAAAATTTCAATTGGCAAGAATATGGCGACTGTTTCCTCAATTGCTTCAGAGTCCGGCAGTTCTAAATCTGAGGTTGAGGCCAAAACCACCGGGGAGGCCCTAGAGGTTGCTTTTAATGCCAGATATCTGTTAGATGTTTTGAATGTTATGTCTGACGACGATATCACTATTGGTTTTAACGACAGCTCTTCTGCTGGCACTATCAAATCAGAGAAAGACGAGAACTATGTTTATATTATTATGCCGTTGAAATTGGAAAGTTGAATTAAATAAATTTTAATCTCTAATGCTTAAGAAAATAAAATTACAGAATTTTCGCAACCACAAGAGCTTAGAGATAGACCTCAAAAGAACCACTATTCTCATTGGTGCCAATGGCATAGGTAAGAGCAATATTTTAGAAGCTATTTCACTCCTGTCTTTTTGTCGTTCTTTCCGAAACGACGACAAAAAGAATCTTGTTCATTTCGAATGTGACTACACCAAAATTACGGGAGATGACCTCGAAGTCTTTATACAGAAAAATCCCAACTTCATTTTTAGAGCCAAAGACAGGGGAGTGTTGAAAAAACAAGCCGAATTCATTGGGCGCCTAAGAAGCGTTGTTTTCTCCCCAGAGACAATATCGATTATAACTGGATCTCCCTCTTCTCGTCGAAAATTTTTAGATATTATGATTAGTCAGAAGGACAGAGTATATCTTCAATCTCTTATTGATTATGAAAAAGTTCGCAAAGAGAGAAATTCTTTACTCACAAGAATATCTCAAAATGTCGCCAAAGAAGGGGAATTAGATTTTTGGAATAGCGAATTAATCGCACATGGCGAATCTATAATCAAAAAAAGAAAAGAAACACTGGATTATATAAATAGGGAAATTTCAAAGATATATGGTCAAATATCCGGGAGAGGGGATCAGCTTTCTGTTGTTTATATTAACAATGCGGGCGACTCTTTTAAGGATGCTCTAAAGGCGAACCATCGCCGTGAAATTGCAGCAGGTCGGACATTAATTGGTCCACACAGAGATGACCTTATTTTTAATTTGAACTTTATTAATATGGCAAACTTCGCCTCGAGGGGAGAAATAAGAAGCGCAATTCTGGCTTTGAAGATTTGTGAGCTTAGATATCTCTCGATTGACTCCGAGATGGAGCCGATCTTACTTCTTGATGACGTTTTTTCGGAGTTTGACCAAAAAAGAAGAGAGCATCTTTGTGAATTAATTGCTGAATACCAATCTGTTATTACAACGACGGACAAAGAACATTTTGCGAGTGAACTTTTAAACAGCGCCTTTATTATAGAATTAGAAAAAATAAATGGAAAAAATTGATCAAATATTACATTCGCGTTTAACAAAAAAGAAGCTCTCTGGGACCCTCCAGGCCGCCCAGATTTGTTTTTATGTTTCCCAATGGGGAAAGACCCCATGTCAAGCCATTTCTTTCACAAAGGGCATTCTGCGGGTTTCTGTCGATTCTTCTCCTGCGGCCTCGGAACTTGAAATACAAAAGGAGGATTTAATTTCTTTTATCAACGAAAAACTAGGCCGCAATTCGGTTCGTCTCGTTAAGATCTCTATTAAGTGGTAGCGCTATTAATAATTTTGCTAGGCAAAAAAGTTAGAAGCCAATATGTGTCCAAGCTGTTGTTTGTGGGTTGAACCAGAGTCCCATTCTTCTCATGCCGGCATCGCAGACAGCGTTCTTACCATCGAATATAAGATGAGCCCTGTCTCCTAGTCTTTGTTGACAAACGTTTGTCTCAACGACATTTTTCCAATACTCAACATCCTCTTCTCGGCCGGTCATTATTTGTGTTGGTACGGTTGGCATGCCATTATAATCGTTAAAATCTGAATTATATTGCATCTCTAGCATGTCGCCAATTAGTCGCTGGGCTTTGTATTGTGCTACCTTAATCGACATGTTTTTAATTATGTCATTAAGACTGCCATTGACTCTGCCACCCCAAACACCATAAGGAGAAATGTCGTTTTCTAAATAATTTGGCTGACCAAGTTTGGGGAAATAACCATCAGCGGTACACCAATATTCAACTCTATAAACTCCAAACAAATTCATAATAATAAATATGCCAATAATCGCCGCCCAGCCCCATGGTCCGAGTGCAGGCAAGAAGCTTGACCCAAGCGAAGGTGCTGCGGCGTAAATAGCTGCATTCATAGCTGGCAGGGCCAGGGTATAAATACCAGCCGATATGACAGGAGCAAGTGTACCGGGTACCAATCCGAGCGCCTCTTCCCATTGCCCAATCTGTTTCCCGAGTAATTTGTCCACCAATAAGCCAATAGCGAATTGAATTACAGCGCCGACAGCGGCTCCATAACCAGCTAGTTTAGCGGCTTTTTGTGCTTCGGCTGCCTTTTGGGCGGCTTGGGCGGTGTCATTTAATGCAATCGCCGTTCCTTCAAAAATAGTTCCTTTTGTTAGTTCTACTAGTTGTTTTGTGGCTGCCGCTAATTTATTCGCTGCCTCCAAAGTTGCGCTTGCTGCTTGATAAGCCTTGTAAGCCTTGTAAGCATTTTTAGCAAGATTAAATATTTGTAAAGACTGTCCGGCTTCTAAGCCAAGAGCTTTATCTGCCCAGCTAAAGATCCTACCAAGTCCCCAATTTACGACTGCGCCGCCAAGTGTCCACCTTTCTTGGCCAGCAAATGTTTCTCTGGCGCCAGTATCACCCATTATTCCGTCTAAAGAGAATGAATTTGCCCCCCAGTTTCCAGTAAATATACTTGTGAGAAGTCCCTCGGTAATATCAAGATCAAGTCTAATCCCAAGCCATTTCTCTGAATTATTTGAAATAAATTGAACTAAAGTATTGAATTTTTGGTTGGTGAAATTCTCAATAGCTATATCTCTTTGTTCCTGTGTTCGGGCAGTCAGATAGGCAGCCACAGCCAAACCGGCATCGATAATCTCTGGATCTATACTATCAAACCTGATACCAAATAGGTGTCCATTAATAAGACCATTCTTAACATATCGAGCTAAGGCCGCCCACTTTTCACCAGTATTGCCCTTCATTATCGCCCGAGAAAATCCAGGAAAAATATTCTCGTCCAATTTCCAAAGAGCAGTATCCATAAGCTTGTATTGAAGTCTTGTTCTGGCTATCTCCTTAGCGCTGTCGTTGATTTCCTTTGCTGCCGCATTATTATTAGGATCAAAATTATATTTTTCCGGATGATTTAACATGTCAAGGTTCTGAAGATTGCTCTCGTTCAAATAACCATCAATATTATTGACGCAATTATCATACGCCTCGGGATCTTCATAGCCTAATTCATTACAAGCATCGATAGCCGCTTGATGATTTTCAGCGATAGAAGCCTCTATTCTGGCTTTTTCTGCTTCAACATTTTCAGGACTATAACCATAATTGTTGGCTGTTTCTTGGCGAACTCCACCAGCCGAGTCAGTATTGGTGCCAGCAGAGGCAACACACATAATCCCATCAAAAACTTCCCCTGGCTGACAGCTTTCTCCGTTCCAAGAATGATTATCCGGATCTTCCTCATAGACATTACCTGATTGATTGGTTACTTCTCTCCAGGCTGCCAAAGCATTAAGTTCGTTCTGAGGTAGGCCAAAGAGGGCCAGCATGATGTCGGCGTAGCTTATTCTCATTTCGGCTGGGACTGGAGCTCTACAGCCCTCAGAATCTCGTTCGTCCGGATTGCAATTGGTCGATGAAATATTATCGATCAAAATATATGCAAGGTTAGCTCCCATAGCGAGAGTGACCGCCATAAGATAGCGCAGATCGCCGCCCATCATTTTGCGAATATCGCTTGTAGGCATATCGATGCCGACATTGACCTTACATGCTTCAGGATTTTGATAATCGCCCATTGGCGAATGAACAGTGCTATCACAACCAGGAAGAGAAACATAAATATTTAAAAGCTTGTCGTGAATTATTTCAGCTATTGCGGCTTGAGCCCACTCCCAAGCTCTGGCACCGTAGACATCCCACTGATCTCTAGGTACTTCGCCAAGACTGCCTAGAGCCGCACTCGTTTCCTGTCTTGTTCGTAGACAATCTTGCTCGGCTTTTGCTCTAGTATTATATTCGTTTTGTATTGTTCTTATCTCGGCCAACTTGGCATCTTTTCTGGCTTTCCATGCATCGTATTTTGCTCGATCGGTAGCACTTAAACTGTTAAGCCAATCAGTAGAATTGTTGTCACCAGCCGGAAGGCCCAATGTTTCATATTCACGCTCAATCGTTTTGAGTTGCTCATTGGCAAGAGCCATCTTATTGTCAAGCTCCATATCTACTCCGCCAGGGAATGCTTCTGCATGACATTCAGCTTGTATTGGTGCAAGTGTCTCTGGGAATAGTGCTCGATACAAACCAGAAAAGGAGGCAGTTTTGCTAGACCTTTCTGGGTCGTCAGGGAACATCTTAGCATCAAGTTTTTGGGCTCCAATTTCAAGAAGTACCGGAAAAGTAGCTTTTGGATCATCGATTAATTTCTGAATTGTTCCTATTGGTAGACCGGCTTTTTCATCAAGCTTAAAGTGAAAGATCTTATCAAGATTGTCATAAATAAGTCCCCAGTTATGATACCAACCGTCTGACTCTGGGCTCATGCCAGTCCCGGTTAAGCAGACTTGTCTGCCGTTTATGTTTACTAGTCTTCTGCCATTGCCCTCGCAGACGAAAATCTGTCTAATATTTGTGGCAATTGCTAGGGCCGCTTCTGATTCCATGGCATCGAGACCGAGCATTTCGGCGAGTTTTAATCCAGCAATTTTAATTCCAAGAGAGTCACCGACTTTATTTATATAAGCCACAGGCGCGGTTTTCCCTCCAAGCATTAAGTAAGTGGAGTAATGGCTAAGACCCAAAAGTCCGTCAATATAATTTAGTTGTGCATAAAAATTTTGAACCTGAAGATTGTATAAACTATAAGCAAGAGAAGTTTCACTGTTGATATTCTCGGGTTTTGTTTTAATTAGGCTTGCGGCTGGATCGGTTGAAGCGATGAGGGCCAAAATGCCTCCCGGTCCTTGCATGAGTTCCGCCAGCAAAGCCTCTAGGCTTCGGCGGCCGACATTGGCGTTATTGGTCAAGACTAGAGTCGAACTTAAAAACTCTTTAACCTTCTGAAGCTGATATTGAGGAGAAGTATTTGAAACTCTATTAAACCCGTCCTGTCCTAGGATGTTATAGACACTGTCTTCAAAAGTTGCTCTGTCGCCTTCGTCAATAAGGTTTATCGGCAATTTAAAAACCGAAACAAAATTGATAATTCCCACATTTTTTATGAGGTTATCTAGGTTATTTTTTGTTGTTTGGTCATCGACTCGAAATGTTCCTCTCGGCAGACTGAGAGCTTCTTCTATTTTTTCCTGACCCAAGGATGTCATAAAATCGCCCATATCGGTGGTTAGTCTGTCCAAGGGAAGATAATCAAGGCCAAAAACTTCGCCCAGAAGTACCCCTCCTGCTTTATCAAGGGCGCATTTCCTGGCTTCGGGAGTTCTAGCCGTCCAAATCAAATTTATCGTGCCCTGTTTGAGGTCGAGCGCACGATCCATGTATGAAGTTCCAAGTCTGTAGAGCGAGCTATAATCACCGGTTAAAATATCGTAAAGATCAGAGCCGTCAAACATTTCTGGATCGATCTCTAGGTTTAAGCTATCGAATATTTTGGTTGTTAATATTTTTTGAGCTTCTGTTGTTCCAACTTTTGTTTTGTAGGCCGACAAAGGAGCTTCGATGCTCTCTCTTGTGAAAATATTCATGAATATGTCAACAGGAACGGTGCTATTTTTGGAGATGTTTTCAAAGGCAATCTTGGATAACTCAAGTCTTGAGGCGTTGTTTTGTCCGGACACTTCTCCGCCATCATTTCTGGCTATTGTGTTTAGCGCAGTATCGTTAAATGCCGAGACTTTCTTTTTGTCATTAACAAAGTCTGTCAGGCCAGAGAAAACATCAATATAGCTTATTCTGGTGCCAGTTGAGCTGCCATCAGCTGCAATCAGCGATTGGTTATAGGCGGTTGTTATTTTTACGGCCAAATCTTCAAGTATGTCGGTAATTTTTGCATCTGGATGTTCGTTGGCGTATAGTTGTGCCTCTTCCCAGCTCTGGAAACAATGTCTGCCTGTCTTGTCGTAGTAGCAGAATGAATTTGCCGGAAGCGTTGTATTATTAACCATGAAACCGTCTTCAGAAGTGAAATCAATAGGACAAATAGGTCCAGTTATGGCCGGATCAGCATAGGGATTATTGCTGACGTAATCAGGGTCTAGCCCATTATTGTATTCATTGTTTTCGCCTGGTAATAAATCACCGTTTAGCATCTGAATATATTTTTCTATTTCGTTTTTGGATATTTTTAAGTCAGATGCCTCAAGAAGATTTTTTTCTTTGTTGCTTAAGCTTTTTGATGTTATTTCTTCGCTTCCTGTAAATAACATTTTCGTTGAATTTACCGGGACGTCAAAGGCGGCATCGATGGTCTGGCTTCGACTGTTTGCTACCTGCCAAGCGAGCGGAGAGGCGTCCTTTAAAGCTGAATATTTACCCGTTGGCAAACCCATTCTGAACAATAAATCATCTTCGGGCGAGCGGAAACCGTCACCGTATCCTTTGTTACCTATGTTGGTGACAACGTCGTCGATAGTTTTTTCAAAAACAGCCATGTCTCTTGCTTTGACCTTATTTTTCTCAAGCCAGCGTGTTTTGGCCAGCTCAACCCAGCTATCAAACTTTTCCCAGTTAACCCATTTTTGGCCAAATATAAACTTGGTCATTGTCACTTCGTCTGTGATCCATGCCTCTCTAAGCTCCGCTACGTGGAGATCATACTCGGGTTTTATTACGCTTTCTCCCTTTTCGTTCACTGCCCACTGAATCAGATCGGCAAATTCGTCTTTATCATTTAGTTTGTCAAATTTTGGTAATTTTTTATTGTAATCATAGCCTTGAAAATAGTACATTGGCATCGCAAATTCTTCTTCAATTCTGGCCTGGCCGATTGCTTGATAAAAGGCGTCAACACCGTGAATGCCCATTTTGTCAAAATTCTGAACCAAATATATAAGAGAGTTTGCCGGAAGACCAAGCTTGGCCTCAGCGGTATTAGCCCCAAGGCGAATGATGAATTCTTGAACACTAATTTCTCCACTTAAGAAAGAAAACAACAATATAATCATCTCCCACCTCGAGAGACCGGATCTTGTCCTTCTGCCATCAGCGTCACTCACTCCACTAGAATCCGCGCCTAGACTAATTTGTTTAATGTTCAAAAGATCAGAACTATTAATTTGTTTGCCAGAAAAAATCTCTGCAACGATCCTAATGAGTTCGTTAGTGTTATAAATTAAGGCATTAATTTGAGCAATTTTATTGACGACCTCTGTTCCAGTTCTAGTGTTATATCTCTCTCTAAGGATTTCAAGCTCTTCTTTGATTGCGTTTATGTCAACCATGATTTCTTTAATTGCTTGAGCAACACGTTGTATCTTCAAAAGGTTTACGTCGCTTTCAGAATAAATTGATTCAAGTCGAGCAAAGATCTTGCTGATTCTATCGGTTATATCTTGAGTTTCGGCATCATTCGTTCTGACTGCTTCCCAATCTGTTTTGAGTTTTCTTGTTAATTCTTGAACTTTTAAAATCCTAGGTATATAGAAAGCTGTTACGTCATTTGAGTTTTCATCAACATTAATGGTTGGATTAACATCCATTAAATTTATTTTCAAACGCTCTTCTTCGTTAAGGACCTTGTTGGCGATTCCATAGTAGAGTAGTTTAGCGCCAATTCTTTTGAAAACAGGTCTAGCGTCTGCTTCTCGAAAGCCCATTATGGAATAAAGATCCATTTTTTCTAGACCAATCTCGATTGCCTTGGCGTCGGATATATAGGCATCAGCCACAACGTTTTTTATCTGATGATCGTTGCCGTCTTTGTCGGTATAATTTATTTCATTAACAATTATTGTTTGTTTTAATTTGCACACACTATCGATGGTATTCTGTATGTCTTCTCGTGTTGGATTGTTCAAATCAACTGGTCCATTGTAGACGGTCTGGCCTTGATAGGTTGCAGAAACATTTATACCACCAGTGGTTCTTCCCTCGGAACAACCATCGGCCGCCTTTAGTCTTTCATCAAGATTTCTTCTTATCCATTCTCGAAAAACGAAAAACCCGTACTCTTTTCTATCATAAACAATTTCTTTTTCCTCATTGAATTTTGTTGAGACAACAACTTTGCCCAATGTAGCATCGTCCGGAACATATTTTTTAAGAGTTCCACCGTCAACGTAACTCAGATCAATATCTAGAGAATTCTCTCCAAGTAGACGAGCCAAGGTATAAATGCCGATAACCTTAATATATTCGGGATTGCCTTTCAGTGCTTCTTTCCATGTGTCGGGAACATCGGGATCTTCTACTGTTGGGCCTGGTAATTGATAGGCAACATTATTCATAGCAAAATACTTCAATCCTGCCGTTGTGTTGTTGTATCGGACCGTTCCAACTTTTTCGGCAAGTTGTTCGCTTGTAATCCGCCCAAGGATGAATGATTGCGTTGTTCCTGGGTCGATATGGAGGATAGAGTCTATATATCCGGGGTCAACTTTTAGGACATTTGCTCGAACTTCTGAAATATAGTCCTTAAGTGTGGCAAAACTGATTGCAGTTTTGGGCCAGGAGCCTTTGGGTAAATTTAATTCATTCTCAATTACGATACGCCCGATTGACTTGTAATCTAGTAAGTATTCTCCTTGAACGGTATTAATCTTAAAATATGGATCAAGATCATGAGCTTCAAAGCCCATCTCATATTCGATCTTGCGTTGTCCGATATTCAAAACCAATCCTTCTAAATTGTAGATAGGTTTCTCGAGTCCGTTTCGTGTTGTTTCAATCAAATTAAGACTATCCAGAGAGCCAAAGGGAAGTCCAAGTCGTTTTTCTATTGCGGCCCGACCGATAATGTATTTAATTTTTTCTAAATCTTTTAGATCCTCGTTTTTAAATATTTCGCGTGGAAGCTCGAGATAGTCTGCAAAATACATTGCTCCAAGTTGTTCTATTGTGTTGGTGACGCTGTAGCCCTTAAGATTGTGAGACGGGGAATCAACAATTTGAGCGAGAAGCGATTGACCAAGTATCCCAATTAGGTCATCAAAACTGGCTCGAGACAGATCGCCATCATAGTCGGTAATATCTTCGTTCATTGAACTTAGAAGGTCTATAATACTTTGCTTGGCAAGATCTCTCATCATGCTCATGGTGTCAAAGTCATTTTCACCCCGAGCTTGACTCCAACCATCAGTAGTCTGCCAGACGAGTTTAATAGGTCTAATCGGTTGTTTTTGCTTAGAGCTTCCGCCAATTCGTCTTTTTTTGACCAGAGTACAGCGAATATCATCAATTTGTTTGATATCAACAGCTTGGCCGGTGAAGTGAGCAGAAACGTTTCTTTCATCGTCTAGCTCGTTATCCATGTTCTCAAAAAATGCTTCATATTGAGTTCCGTCTTTATCTTCAACAACGGCCTGTCCTTGATTTTGTTGTGCTCCGCATTCTGCGGCGGTCATATTCTCATCACACTCAATCTGAGTCGCCGAACCTTCAGAAGCGCTTCTTAGTGTCGGGGTTTCCATCCTAGCATTTTCTTCTATTGCGGCATCTGATTCTCTGGATTTTTCACTGCCTTGTAATATCCTTGCTACAGAAACCCGCCAGTGTCCAGCTCCACCTTTATCTTTCGGCGTAACCAAGTAAATAAGGGTATTTACGACACGAATATCTATAATTAAAGAATTTACAGCATCGTTTATTCTTTCGGCAATATATTGGCCGCCTGTGGTTGTTCCAATTCTTGCTCTTAGTTCATTTCTGTCTAGGCCGGTAACACAAGACAAAGTGTTGGCCTCAATGGTGGTGTCTAATCCTTTGGCAATTCGATCAGCTTGTTCTGACCAGATTCGTTTTAATTCTTTTTCGCTGAAATTTTTCTCAGCGGTTTTTACAAGACCAGTAACGTAATCAAAATTGGCTAGCTTTTCATTGGGATCTTGGCCTTCATAGCCATATCTTAAAAAGAGAAAATATTCATCTCGAGTCCTGTAAATAGGGAATGGATTATTCGCTTCTAAAGAGACAGCCCCATCAATATTTGATTTTTCTGATGCCGGGAGGGCGTCGTATAGTGCTTTTGTGTCTTCGGCATAATTTGGTATTACTTGCGATAGACAAAGTAAAGATTTAACCGCCTTGCGATCCTTAAGTGGCAAAAGGATTCTTGCTTCTCCTGGAGCGGTCAATATGTCATTAAAGGCCAAAGCACTGCTACCGACACCAGAAAAATTTTGTAGCATTGATACTAGAGAATTGTATGCTTCTGGTCGAGTCTTTCTGATAGCATCACATTGCGCCCCAGCGGCTTTGGGAGCATAGCCGAAGCTTTCCTGGTCTCTTATTCCAATTAGCGGTGTTGCGACATTTGCTGCCGGCGTTGTTGTAGCCGCAGAGACTTTTTCTGGAACGAGCACGACAAGAGGATTCAAAGATAGCGATATCCCCACTAGATAAATGATGAAATTTTTACAGATTTGTATCACGGCAATCTTAATGTCTCCTTATAATGTGTCCAAAGTAATTCTCCCCAAGAAGATTGATTTCTTTCTTCTTTAATTATCCTGTCTAGTGGCGTTGTAACCAGACAGATTCCACAGTAAGAAAGCTCTACATGTAATTGGTGGGCACCATTTATATCAACAGTTTTGCCAATAGGTGTTTCTAAATTCGTAATTTTGTCTCCGACTACAACAGTAGGGTCAAAATTAGCATAAAGAAGCTCGTAGTCTCCCTGTTTTATAACCACCTTTTTATGACCTGTTCCATCATCAGAAACATCAACAATGTCTCCGGTGATGGCAGAGTAAACTGCGGCTTCCGGAATAGTAAATATATCAACTGCATCGCACCTGTTCTCGCCAGGATATATGTAAGTTCCGTGTCCTTTGTCGTAGCTGAGTGGTTCTGGTCTCATGGGTGTCGCAAGATGGAGTTCGTTATTGTAGGCAATGACATCACCTGGATTGATCGGGTAGCGACCTTGGATTGCTGGCACCATGGCGTCTAACATGGCTAGAGCTTGTCTTATAAGTTCAATGGCGGCTTTGCCTGTTTCTGTATCAAAGTTAGTTAAATAAAGTTCAATTTTGGCCAAAGCTTCATCGATCTTGGTTTTTATTGCTGGATCGGCTACCTGTTCTTTTAGGGCAAGTAAATTTTTTTGAGCTTCTTGAAAAGTTTGTTGTGAAATTTGCTGTTGTGAGTCCTTGTCGCCCATAAGCAAATTTAATTTTTGTAACGAGTCCTTGTTTGTGGCCGCATTCACCTGGATAGTCGGAGTTTTGCCATTTGCGCCTGATTGCGCCACGCTAATAAACCAAGCGAAGATTGCTAAAGCTATGATGATGACAATCACTGCAACCCAAAACCAAGGATTTTCAGCGAGGGCCGCAAGTGCTTTGCCTATGCCTCCCTTGCCGCCATTTTTTGCAGCAGTTTTCTCAGCCGCCTCTTTCTCAGCCTTCTCCTTGGCCTCTTTCTCAGCCTTCTCCTTGGCCTCTTTCTCAGCCTTCTCCTTGGCCTCCTGGTCTTCTCTTTTTTTCTTCTCTTCCTCGCTCTCTTCTTCTTTTTCGTCCTCTTTCTTCTTATTGATGACGATGACATTGAATCCACCGGAGCTGGCGCCGCTTTTTTCTCCTCTGGCTAAAACAGTTATGGCTCCCTTGCCACATTCTGGTGCGGCTGTAATTACATAATTACCCCCAGATGGATTAAGTGTGACTCCAGCAACACTTCCTTCGTGGCTCCAGATATAAGTTTCTTCCTCGTCAAAATTTGTTGTTTTAGCGCTTAGAGTAATGCTCGAGCCAGCGTTGACCGAATTTGGTCCATCAATTTCAACTTTTGGCTTTAGGTCGTTTTTATTTTTTTTAATAAAAACATTCAATCCCGATATAACGCCACTTTTTACGCCCTTGGCCATTACGGTGATAGTTCCGGCGCCGCATTTTTCGGCAGTTTTGATTATTAATCCTTTTGCCGAACCGTCACTTTCTTTGCCAGAATATTCAAAGCCAACTCCACCAATTCTTCTGCCCTCAATTGCCCAGAAATAAGTCTCTTCCTCTTCAAATTGAGAAGTAGAGGCTGTATACGAGGCTTTTTGATCAGGATATACACTAGTTGGGCCAGAGACCTTTATTTTGGGATTTTTGTCGTCGTCCTCATTTTCTTCTTGGTCGGGCTCGACCCCGATTGCTTCGTCTGTTTCCCGGCTTGGTCCAGAGTATGGTCTGAATACTCCATCTAAACCATTAAAATTTGGTCGTCTCGTTTGAGAAGGGTCTGTTGGAGTCTCGGATATTACCTCCTCTCTAACAGCGCTATTGTCGTCTGGTTCTAGATCAGCGTCGGATCCACCAGAGTTGATTGTTTCTCCATTCTCTTCTATTACTGGCTTGTCTTTCGTATCTGTTTTTCCCGCTTCTGCTTCTTCGATGTCATCAGTAGTCACTGGAGCGAGATCTATCTCCCCATCTCCTTCCCCTGATCCGCTATCACTCGTTACTTTTTCTTCCGAGACCGTTGATGGAGTGTCGCTATTGTTGTTGACAGTTGTGTCTGCGGGAGCTTGATCGCCACCGACTGTTTCATTGTGTATTTCGGCAAGGCTAGCCTCTTCAACGGCATTCGTAAGAGCCATTGCCTCGTCAAAAAGTTGGTTGCGAATAAGCTCGGCATTAGCATCCGGAGAACTGATCTGATTATCTCTTAGCAATCTTGCGGCCGCTTCTTTTTGGCCTGCTTTGGCCAGATTTCCTGCTTCAAGAATTATTGAATATTTTTTATGAGCCAAAACCCCTCCGTCATTAGCTCTAGTTGAATAAAATTGTTATTTAAAACTTCAAAAAGATAATCAATTTACCTTCAAGGCAAAAATCTGATTACCTGCCTCGTAAAAAAGCAATTTGCCATCATCAGAAAAGGCGAGTGTATCTATACTAATTTTACCCAAATTGTTAATAGAAAAGCCAGAGCGCTCCTTTTTTTCTGTGTCGAACTTGAAGATTGATTGATCTCCATTGTCTGAGTTGGAAGATGCAACAACGATATTTCTTGCATCTTTACTCCAGGCTGTTTTGCTCAAGTCTGCTCTTAAATCGAGGTCTCTCTTGTTGTTGCCAGAAATATCCATGATAAACAATTTATTTAAGATAGAGCTGCCATCTTCCTTAGAATATGTCGAATAAAGAATCTTGTTGCTGTCTGGCGAAAAATTAGCGTCTGTCTGTCCACCGACATCAGTCAATTCCTTAATTCTTCGAGAGTAAGCATTGAACAAATAAATTTTGTTTTTATCCTTATCTGAGTTGCGGGGAATAATCAAAAGCCACTCGGAATTCGGCGACCAACGAAGCAAGGGATGCTCTATGCCTAATTCAACAAAATTCAGAACTCTTTCTATCTCGGTGTTTGTTGTATTGGCGAATATTAAAGATTTTTCTCCGGTAGAGGGGAAGTAATAGTAGGCGATTTTTGATTTGTCTGGTGCCCAAGCGATATTTCCAACGTCTCCATTGGCCCAAGGCGTTTCGGTCTGATTTATAAAGTCGTACTTCATAAAATCAAATAAGGTGACAGAATTTGATTTTCTGAATAAGGCCAGTTCTTTGCTTGGGGACCATATTATTTCTTTTAAGTCTGTGATCTTTGCTTCTGTTATGGCCCTATTTTCCAAGATAGAAATATTGCTATTCTCGTCAAGACCAATCTTGGTTTTATAAATTGCACTTTTAGACAAATAATAACCATCACTAAAATCACTTCCTTTTGCTAGTAAACTAGCGCTGGAACTTATTTCAATTGGTTTAGGAACCTCTTGAAGAGTAATATTTATTGTTTTATTAAATCCTCTGTCAAAATTCAGAGTTTGGTTATAGCCGATATAGCCATCAGCCTCTACTTTGACTTCATGTTCGCCTGTCGAGGTATTTATATTGGCCTTTCCGGCTGAGACTCTTATTTTTTTGTCGTCCACAGTCACAGTCGCATTTCTCGGTTCAATAACTATTTTTGCAAATGAGTGCATCATGAACCACAGTAGCATGCCGATAGAGGCAATGACTACGAGACCAACCAAGTAAACAGTTCTTTTGATTTTCTTTAATTCTGTGTTCATTCGATTAATTATACCGCAAATTTATTAATTTTTAATTCTAGCGATTACTCCCATTGTTCCGCCAAAGGATTTTCTAACCTTTGGCCCATAGCTACCATAAGAGGCTGAGGCAACAGCATATCCTGGATATTTGGAATTATCACCCACATAAATTTCTATATGTCCAAAACCCTTACTTGTGCCATAACTACATTCGTATCTAATACTGTCAGAATCATCATTGTTTTTGTTTTGGTCAGCGTTACAACTTCCTCTAAATAGGATATCTCCAGGTTTAAGATTGTTGCCATTATTCGACAACATTTCATATTTTTCTGGATGAGCTTTGACATAAGAGAACTGGGCGGAAGAGCCGTTTAGTGGAAAAGCTGGATCGGCTATAGATCTGACAATATACCCAACGAAAGACCCACAGTCGGCATACCATGGCCAAGATCCGCTTCCAGCATACCAGCTTCGTGTCTTCGGTGTTTGAGAAAAGGCTGATTTCTTGGGATTGCTTGCATAATTGCTTGCCCCTGCGCTTTTGCTTGAAGCAGCGCAACCATTTGGAAAGCCATTACCATCTTTACAGCCATCGTTTTCTGTAACATCTTCCACTGTCTGAAGAGCATAATTTGCGATAGAACAAGCCTTCGTCTGAGTTACAACGGTAGTTGATCCTGTTGGTGTGATCGGAACATTATCAGATATTGCTTTTGCAATTCCATTTGCCATTTTTGTTTTATATTCAGCACTTTTAGCATTCGCAGAGGTCATGCCAAACATTTCTATTAGTGTTACCGGAACCGTGCTCCATGATGAACCGACAAGATTGGCTTTGTAGCTTGTGTAATTGACATCATCACCAGGATCTTTTTGTTTTGTTAGGCCTTGAGTCGCCAAAGACCGAGATATTTTTTCGGTAATGTCCTTGCTTTGAGCTGCAATTGTTGCTGGTGGTCCGACGTGACCGGTTCTATCTGCGGTCATGGAGCGAGGATAGATAAAATAGTACCCAGGTGATCCGCCGGCATCACCATGAATTCGAAATACTAATGCTGCGTTTTTAGAATTACCAAACACCGCCCTTCTTTTGTTATCCTCATCATTACTAGCATCACTTGGTGCTCCGGCAATTTTTGTTAAATCAATTCCACCACCATTGGGGTCTCCTCTGGTCAGATAGACAGTATATCCACTTGCGATTAATTTTGTTCTAGCTTGTAGCGCTACCTCTAAATTTGCCGCTCCTTCACCCGTTGCTCCAGCATTGTTATTTGGGGTATCATGTCCTGGATCTAGAACAATTACTTTACCCCCAGTTGTAATGTTTGTTGAGACTCCTTGGCAAGTGCTAATAAAGCTTTCACCGGAGTAGCTCCCGCCGGCGATAATATTTAATCTATCACAACCTTTGGCCAAATCTTTGAACATTGTGCCGGCTGACATTAGGTAATCAAGACCAATTTGAGCCAGCTCCATCGGAGTAAAGCCAGATCTTGGATAAACGCTCGTGGCATAATTGCAAGCATCTTGATAGGTTTTTATTTTTTCAGCACTAAGTGGGCGGCCATCCTCTACCCATTTTTTAGCGACGCACGGGCCGCGATTATAAGCCAAGGCGACTGCTCGAGTGGAGTCTTCGTTTTCGGATAATCCGTCGACGCCAAGATTAGTCACTGCTGATTTTAGTATCTTTGCGGCTGGACCGACTGACTTAGTAAAGTCTTTGGCCTCGGCCTCGCTTAGCCCGTATGCTTCGCGATTATCAGAGTTTAATTGAAATGGTCCACAGCCATTTGTTCCGCAGGGAAAATCAGCTGTCATTGGCTTCCATGTCTTGCCATTTTCTTGCCAGTATATTGCCGCCAACAACGCCGGATGAATACCCGCTTCAGTCGCTGCCTGTTTCATGAGTGTTTGTTCTTGTTCACCAACGTCCGCCCATTTGCCACAAGTAACAGTGTCGGAATTCGTGGTGGCCGTATTAGCGTCTCCTTTCATGCTCGCAAAAATAAAAAAAGCCAAACCAATAATGGCAATAGCAATAATAATGGGCAAGCCCTCCGTCAACAAAAACTGCATCACCAACGGAACAATGGCAAAACCTTTTTTCGTCTTGATTTTTTTGCCCCCTGCTTCCATTTATTTTCCTGTAAGTTGTCGGGGATCTGTTGTGATGATCTGGTCCTCTGTGTAAGAGGCCACGGCTTTAAAAGCTACGTGATTAAGTCCCGCAAAGAAAAGGCCTTCGCCAACATCAGACTCAAGAAGCATATATTTTTCACCCTCTGTAAGGTTAAAGATTTCTGCGACGACATCAACTGAAGCTGTCGATTGCTTCATTAGAATTTGCATCGAAGAGTTGGCAACGACAGCCTTACCATAACGACTTCCAAGGAAGTCTTCGACGTCTTGGCTAATGATTGTTAGTCCCAAATAATATTTTCTAGCTCTCTTGGCTAGACCATAAAGGAATTTAGCTGAGTCTTCGTACTGCATCATCCACCAAGCTTCGTCAACAATCATTAAACGTCTTTTCATGGACATGCGTACTTTGGTCCAAATATAGTCAAGCACGGTATAGATGGCGATTGGACGAAGCTGCTCCTCTAGATCTCTAACAGAGAAGACAACAAAGCCAGGTTTGAGCTCGAAATTAGTTCTCTGATTGTAGAGATTTGAGAATGAGCCTTCGACATATTTTGACAATCTCGCTCGTAAAGACTCTGTTCCTTGCATATTGGATAAAATATTGTAGAAGTCCTGCAATAATGGTGGTTCATTTTTCTGACTCTCTGGATCGGTCGTGATATCTTTGAGAGCGTAAGTTTCGTAAAGAGCCTTATCAACAACAGCATCTTCTTCTGGGTTAAGTCCACCGACCATTAAATTAATCAATCCATGTATTGAGGCAATATTAGATCTAAGTACATCTTCGCCAGTTTCTTCTGTTGAGACAGGCAAATCAAAAGGGTTAATACGTTTATCAGAGTTTAAAGATATCTCCAAATAACTACCGCTGACAGCCTCGCAGAGGGTCTTGTATTCGTTTTCTGGGTCTATAACGATGACATCTGTCCCCATCATCAAATATCGCAAGGCCTCGAGCTTAACAAAGTAAGATTTACCGGAGCCAGACTTGGCCAAGACGATAGAGTTGGCATTTTCCAGAGAAAAGCGATCAAAAATAATAAGTGAATTATTGTGTCTATTAATACCATACAAAATTCCCTCATCCTGAGTTAATTCGCTGGAGGTAAAAGGGAAGGTCGAGGAAAGAGAACTAGTATCGAGATTGCGCAAGACACTGATGTTGTCGGTCATTAAAGGAATGGTTGCGTTGAAGCCCTGCTCCATCTGAAAAAGGGTCTCTTTGGTATAGATCAATAGGCCGCCCAAAGTTGACTCGAGCTGATCAGTAACGGTCTTAAGCTCTTCTGGTGTTCTGGCATAAAGCGTAAAATAAAGACCAAATTGAAATAATCTCACTTCTCCTCTTTGAAGAACATCTCTTAAGGCCTCAACATCACCCAAAGCTGTTTCAAGCTCGGGGTCTCTCGGCTTACCCTTTTCCTGATCAATCGACATGGTCGATTCGATTTTACCCACCTGAGTTTTTAATTCATTCATGACATCTTTTGACTCTAGAGGATGGATGTACAGGCTCATATCCATGGTCAGATCATAATTGATGATAGGTGAAAGCCAGTTTGTTTCGATGTATCTCGGATAAGTAAAAACAAAAAGGGTTTTGACATAATATCCGCCCAACTGAACATAATTTGGTGTAACAACAAAAGAGGCTGGGGCTATGATATCTCTAACAGAGGTTGAGCCTTGTTTTAGCATGGCCTTATTTGCTTGAGCTTTTTGCCAGAATTCAGCTGGATTTACAGTCTTTTCTCTTTTGGCAATATTCTCCTGAGCGACGGCTCTAGCATCCGCGGGCGGAACTACCGGATTTGGAGATGCTGCTGGTGTATTTTTTTGTTCTACGTCTGCCATAGTTTATTGTTGATTAGTTTGATTATTGTTTGTTCCTGCTTCTGCGGTCGTAGCGTCTTGATTTACCGGTATTGTGCTCGTAGCACCATCAGTACTGCCGGTCGTTGCTTCTGCGGCTGGTTGTTGGGCTGAAGGCTCCTCTTTTTTTACATTAGTTTCAGTAGTAGTCTGCGTTTGTTGTGCGGCTTCGTCATCTTGAAGTTGTTTGGCATCTCTTTTGCGCTGTTCCTCTACAATTGCCGTATTATCGATCATGCCAGCTTCTTTTTGGCTTTGTTTTTTAATTTCCTCTTTGTTGTCAAACTCTTCTTCGCTCATGACCACTTGTGAAGAGAGCATAGTTATGTCTTTAACTCTTTCCTTTGTGGCGTCGTCAGGATTATATATTTGATAATATAACTCGATCAGATCTTCAGTTGATAACTGAAAACAATGTAGACCCATCTGCCCTAGTCCACCGGCAACAATATTTGCTCTTTCGGAGAGCTTGTTTGTATAATTTTTAAACTCGTCTTCAGATATTTTGATGTGTTCAAAAACTGACTTTTTGGCGAAAAACTTATCAAAAAGGCCAGATTTTTTTATGGTAATCGGATTGTAGCTTATGACCACGTAGAAGATTTTCTTCATGATGTTGGCCATTTCGATAAGCTTTTTTAAAAAATCCACATAATCAAGCGTCTGAACTTTGATCAAATCATTACTTTGAGTCTCAGACATTTTTTCGATTTTTGCTATGTACTGTGTTAAATCTAGCTGACGAGAACGAATAACAATTTGTATTGGGAAGTGGAGCGAATTCAAGAAACTCTGGTATTGAAAAATGATAGAATTTTGTTCCTGTTCTGATTTTAGGGCAAAGTTTGTCGCAGAAACTTGAAAAACGAGGCGATAACTGCCGTCCTTCATTACCATGATGCCGTCTTTGATTCCGGCAATATCTATTGCTTGTTGTGTTGAATCAACCATATTAGTTTTTGATTAATTGTGTTTTTCCACTATCGGTGCGATTTGCAAATTTTTGAATCTCTTCACTCGTAATATTTTTATGTTGTATTGTTGGTCCTTGTTTGGCGACTTTATATATTTCTATATTAAAATCAGAATCGTCGCCTTGGTGCCAGAAACGTTGTTTCGGTGACATAAAGAAAGTAATTGCAGAGGTTAGAAAATCAAGAAATGGTCGCTCATTTATTTTTACAAAGTCCAATAAGATAACAAAGATGACTATCGGGGCAATCAAGAAATACGAGAATGGCTTTGGAATTGCGTTGAAAATAATATATGACACACCAAAACCGACCACGGCATAAATAAATTGAACCATGGTCAAGGGGCCTAGAATGCGATCTTGGATATCAATATTTTGCGGTACTTTAAACTTCAAAACCCCTCCAATGTGTCTTGGCTTTATTATAGCATGTCAAACAATATTGATACAATGTTTAAGCTGCGAGAGGGAGATTCGATCTGTTGTCCGTATCACCACTTTCTTCTTCTGTGTCGACTAATCTCTTTATTATTTCCTTGCTTTTTTCTGCGTCTGGCAGATCTTTTAAAATGGCGGTTGCGTCCTCGGTTTTTTTCACGAATGTGTAACAAGCGGCCAAAAATAGCAGTAGATATGCCGAATTCTCAGATTTTCTGGCAATTTCAGTGGCTTCTTCTAGATATCTAATGGAATAATCTTCCTCTCCGCTTTTATAGAGGCCGACTGCTGTTCTGCCTAATACCATAACGCTTCTGTCGTCTTCTTCCAATTCGAGTGTCATTCTCATTTCATCTACACGGGTCAAGCAATCTATCGCTTGGTCGCGTTCTCCAAGATCAAGCATGTTCTCGGCTTCTGATATTTTGGCGAAAAGCGCTTTATAGAGACGATCTCTCTTGGCGATCTTGTCCTGAGAGTCACTGCTATCATTTGTTGAATCTGTGGTTTTATCTTCTTTGTTTTCATCATCATCGAGCTTTACTGTCATGCCCATTTCTTCTGCATTGGGTATCTTGTATTGCAAGATGCGATTAAAAACCTTAATGTCTTCTTTTATTTCTTTTGCTATACCTTTGCAACTCCATTGTTCAAACTGTTCCATCGTAATTCTGAGGTAACAGGGGATCGAAATCAGATCTAATATATCTATGTCGCCAAGTTTCATATCTGGATTAAGCCAATGAACATATTGCATTACATCACCAACTTTTTGTTCCAAAAATTCCGTTCCTTCTGTTTCTGGAGTTGGCGCGTTTGCTTCCTTTGTCGTGTTTCCGTCTAAATCGTCTTCATCTCTTTCAATTATGGCAAGAGACTCTTCGGCCGATCTTTTACCCTCTACTGTTTCGTTTGCGTCAGCTATTCTTTGTCCGCTTAGACTCAGTCTTTCCTGATATTGATCTTGCATCTCCTCATCACTCGGCAAATTATAGTAATTCCTTATTTCGGCACCATCTGGTTGGTCGTCAAAAGCAATGCCCCCATCGTCTGTTTCTTTCTTTGGCATTTTTCTCCTAGCCCTAATTATTTATTTTGATGTCGTTACTTTCAACTGTGGCAATTTAACGCCAGCTCTTTGAAGTTCTTCTATATCAATATATTGAGCAAATTCCTGTTGTCCCAATAATTTCATTAAAAACTTCTCTGCTTCCTCCAGATTATCGAAAGGCATATCTTTGCTAATCATATGCAATTTAATTGCATAAACCGACCTCATTTTGTTGACATATGCTGTTATCTTGTCGAAATTATACTCATCGTCCAATCTCTCAATGTCCATATTGAGCCGATTGGTCAATTTATAGAATTCAATTACCTTTTTTTTGATCTCGGCATTTTCTGGAGCATTTGGATTGTCCATAATCATAACCCCGGTTTGGCCAACGATCTCATTTGCTAGAGCGTAAATTTTATCAATTTTCTCCAGATCGGTGTCCGTATTTCTTTTATATGTGCTAATAATCTCTTCAACAAGAGGTTTGACTATGAGATAAGAGTGATTAAGCATGCCATTTTTAATCTCCCTAGCCCTGATAGCTAGATCGCGCCAACTTTTGGTCGCACCGCCATCGATCTTATAGCTTTCATAGACATGAAAATTGGGACCAAATTCTTTTGAGAAGGCGGCGTTAGTATCGCCGATACTAGAGTCAGCGTGCTTGGCCAGTAAAAAGAGGATTCTCATATAGTCCTCTGGCTCGGCCGCAACTTTGCTTGCCTTGGCAAAAAACTTGGCTAATCTTATTTTATGCCAATAAATCTCGCCCAAGACATCACCTTCCATAATGTGGTAAAGGGCTTGTATATATCTATCGGGCCTCTTCTTTTTCAGAGTTTCGATAAAATCGCTAATCTCAAAAAATTTCTTCAGCTCAAAAATATAAGCCAAAGTACTTGGATCTAGGCTCCTGTCTAAATTGTTAGTCTCCGCCTTCTGCTCTGGCACGCTTCCTCGCTTTCGCTACTATTCCTTTTTTCCCAACCGCATCAGCACCCTCAATAATTCTGACTCCTGGTTCATTGTTAACCAGAACATTCTTTTGGCTGGCGCCTGCTGCCTGTCCTCGTGAAAATGCTCCTCTGTTTCGATCACTTGGGTCTTGTGAAGCAAGAGAAAGCCAGACTGACTCCATCGCGCCAACAAGAGCCGATCTTTCTGCTTCTGTCGTGGCACCTTCTTGATTGATTTTTATCGTGACTTGGCCGGCATCAGTAAAACCAAGTTGTGCGTGACTGCCAAGAGCATCAATATGTGCTCCTAGATCAGTTGCCATTTTATTCTGATACTGCTGCAATAACGATAATGTTCCTCCTGTGTCGGTCGATACCCTTTCGTGAAGCGCCCTGGCATCCAGTGCGGCTATTTCTTTTCTGTATGCTTCATCTTGGTCGTCAAGCTCTTTTTTGTGTGCCTTCTTGTCATCTTCACTTGCTCCGGCCGGCAAGGCAGATCTGGCTTCCGCCGCTGCTCTTCTTGTTTTTACAGCTTCCTCAACAAAAGCAGATTTTATGGTCCCAGAAAAATTAGAGTTACTGAGCCCTTGTTCGACCCCGATCTTAATGGCTTGAGCCATCATTTCTCTTGTTAGCTGGCCATTGGCTTGTTGCGCCGCATAAGCAACATTTGGAATAAAGTACTGAGTAAGAGCTGGTCGATAATCAGTATCACCAGGTCGAGTCGCGGCAGTCGAGAGATTGCGCCACTGAGCAATAGCAACCTCAAGGGGGTGGCCAGCGGGTATGGCTGTTAGATCGCCATTCAAAATAGCGGCATTTTGTCGAAGTCTTTCTTCGGCGCGCCTTCTGTCTTCTTCTGTTGCGGTTGCATCTGTAGCGGTATCAGAATATTTTTTATGATCCCAGCCTTTTTGACCAGATTGGATTGAAGTTCTCTTGCCTTGCTCTGAACTGATCTCTTCCTTGGCTCGAGCAGTCCAACGTTTTGCTTCTCTGCCCTCAAACATATACAGGTTCTCGTCTTGAACGTGAGCAAGAGTTTGCATCAATTGGCAGTCCTCAATATCATCACTAAAAGTGCCGTCTGCTCTGGCTGTCATCGCCCGGACTGTTGGCAGATTACCACCAACAAGGCGTCCATCTCTGACATTGTCAGTAATAACCTCATGAGAGGCCATATTGCGGTATGCTTCTCTGAGAAGTTCCATTGCTTCGGCCGCATCTGCTCTTTCTTCGGCGGTTAATTTGTCGGCATGTCCAACAGGAAGAGCATCATCGTCTGTCAACATTTGTCTCAAGTATTGGAAATTACTGGCAAATCTATTCAGAGGTATGGCGTTTTGCATGTCTGCTGTAAGAGCGTCTCCCTCGGTTTTTTGTCTCATCATATCCATCCATAAAAGTCTGCCATCCCACTCCTGTTTCCTAGCCTGCATCAGAGAGAAGTGATGGCGTCTTGGATCATCATCCTCGCCATAGCCATACATGGTATTGTCATGATAACGATTGGGCATGTCCGGAGTATAGTGATATGCTAGCAACTCCGATTCCATTCTCAGCGCCTTCATACGAGCATCTTCGGCGCCGACACGGAAAGCGTATTGGACGCTACGATCCATCGCTTGTTTGCCGGATTCTGTCTCCTCAAAGAAGTCGCCCAAATTTTTCTTGTGTATCCAATCTTTTTCGCCAAAGTCACCATTGATGCTATCAGTGCGATAAGCGATTGCTTTGGCGCCGGTTAATAACTCTTCGTGTATTTGACCATCTTCTCCGACATAGCTAGCGGTTCGCTTGCTTTTTGGTACAGACTTGTTGACCCAACCCTCTAGCTCTTTGTTGAATTGGCCATATTTGCCGCCGAAAGCGGCACGGACTGCTGAATCCAATTTTCCCTCAACAGCACGAGCTTGTTCGCTTCTTCGAAACTTAACTCTCTCAGCGCGTCTGACCATATAGCCAGCCGCTCCTTTTATAGCACCTCCCAGACCACCTTTTTTCCATCCTCCTCTGAAGCCGCCCTCCTCGTCCTGAGTCCCGAGGTATTTTTCCATAAAGGCGTCCTTCATTTCCTTGATGGCTGGATCTACCCACTTTGATTGGCCTTTCTTGAGACCCATATTGGCTAGCTTACCGATCGGCGCCATGACGACACCACCAAGCTTGAATGGGGTAATGATTGCGCCATATAGACAGACTCCAGCGACAAGCATGGCATAAAGAGGATCAGGTGAAAGCGACTGAAGAAATCTCGCTCCAAGCCAGATGAAAAAATAAGAAACGACAGGCATGAATGTCCAGCGTAGCATCTCTGTCCACCAACGAGTAAAAAGAGATTTTGTTTGTGGCAAGACCATGGCCATGAAGGCAATAGGCGAGAGAATAGCCAGAGTCATGATGACCCAGTTCCTGACCCAGAACAGCAACCAAAGCAGGACAATGGCGACAAGGACCAATATGTCGTAGATAAGTCGTATGATTGCTGATATAAATCTTGGCACTGCAGTTGTCCAGCCCTGGCTATCAGTCCATCTGGCGCCCTGAAAAACATTAGCAAAAAGGCCGCCATTATCGGTGAACATAGTTCTGGCAACATAGGAAATATCAACGATCAGACGACAGATGATCCAGCTGAAGTTAGCGGCGATGACAGCTAGTACCAGTGTTGGCAGGATCTTTTTGACCCCGTAAGTATTGATATTAATTCTTAATATTTCGGCAAAGGCCACAACTATTAAAAGAACAATAATAAGACTGTTGACCGTTGTCATGAAGAACTTCCAGAGGTCGTGCAATGAGCTCGAGACCTTTAGTTCCTCTGTTAATGGTCTGGCACCGAGGAAACTACCGGCACTAGCTGATGGAGCAAAAGTCAGGAAAAGAAAACAAAAAACCATCAGCGAAATGGCTGATACCGCCCAAAAGCGCATATTTTTTAAACGACTTTTTTTTGCCATTAACCCGCTCTAATTAAATATGGTGGACCGATATCGATATTCCGACTCGAGATCCGAGAAGGAACAAGCCGTACTACTTTCATCGCTTGTTTTTGAAAAAAGTCTGTAGCTTTTTCGACTCCTTCATATAGGAGTTTAAAGACAGAACAAATAACGCAGGTGAATAAACCGACTATATTAAAGCCCGCAATTGACAGGCTATTTTTGGGACAGCCGCATTCGTCTAGGTCCGGCATACTGTTGACAATGTCGTTGTTTGCTTCTCCGGCGACATGCTTAACTAAGTGGGTATTTTTGAGCTGAAGATCAAGGGCTTTTTGGGAAAACCCAGTCTTGGCCGCTAGATTTGCTTCTAGGCCGCCTTTTTCGACGATACAGCCCTTGTACTCTGCATTAAGACTACTCAGATACCAGACGAAGAGTGAATATAGGGCAAATGAACGATACTGATCGTTCCAATAGCTTTGAAAGGCTTGAACACCATTCCAAGCGATTACTATAGAAGAAGCCAAAACCAGGAACGCCAAAGCACCTATAGGATTGGCAATTGCGGCCTGTCCAACAACTTTTAATAACTGTAGGCCATATCTTGAGGCAACCTGACCTAAAATCACCAGACTTACTACGGTTGCGCCAGGATTTTCGCCTGCTTTTTTGCCAAGAGCCGAGAACATTTTTTCAAAAAAATTGGGTGGAACATCTGACCAGTCGTTTATTTTGGCCATCGTCATCTCATTCCTTATGTTTGCCGTCATCTTATCTGTCAAAACAGCGCTGGAGTATTTTTGTGCGCCGAGGTCACCAAAATAGTGTGAGTGTAGGCCAACTTTATCTGGTCCGGCCGTGAATGTTCCATCGGGATCACCGTTAAACATTTTCTTGTAATAATCAGCAAGTGTTGCAATGTTTTCTGCTTTTTTTGCTACGGTTGTCGGATCAACCTCATTGATTACGTCGACAAGTAACTCTGGTAATTTGGTTTCAAATTGACTCGCCGCGCTAATTGGGTCTATGTATTTGCTAGCACAAGCTGCCTTTGCGGCGTCCGTTATAACAGGAACCGTAACTCTTTTTGGACTCCCGTTTTTGGCAATGCCTCCGAGCTTTCCTCCGGTACCTCGCACATAGAGTCCAGCCATAGTTCCAGAGACATTTCTATCTCCGTCCATTATATCGCCACTACCTCCGGCAATATCATCGAAACACATTGCTCCCGCAGTGTTAGTATACAAGGCCTCGCTATTGCCCCAGAAGTTATTCCACATGTCTGCAACCCTTGCATTGATTTTGTAGGATCCGCCAGTATCAGGAACAGCAACTATTTTTGTGTCGTACCCCAATTGTATCTGTTGTTTTGAAGCATCAGTTGAGGTCGGGCAATAGTACTTACTGCCAGTATCATCAGTGTCATTTGGGTCTGTTGTTTGGAATCTTGATATCGATCCCATCGCTAATAATTTGTAGACGCCGCCTATTGTTTTATTTTCGCCGTTTGCCGCAAAAGTGACATAATTAAACGAATCAGTAAAATACTGACCCTTAGGATTTGCTCCAGGATTTATAAAAACATAAATCCCATCAGGCTTCTCAGCCTGTTCCGTGCCGTCGACATAAATTTTATCGAGGTGTAGAAAATATCTTCCACCTTCACCTCTTTTGTCGACAGTTTCATCTCTTAGATAGATTGAATATGTTGGAGTGGTGTCTTGAGACCAGATAGCCTTTATAGTACTTATTTTGCCAGCACTATCTTTGTATTTGACAATATTCTCGACCTGCCATTCACCATTCGTATCGTTGAATTGCCACTCCCAAGTTCCATTTTCCGCATCAACACCTACATTTACGGGAGTTGGAAGCTCTGCCGACATTATCTTTTCAGTCGGGAAAAAAGTTAAAAATAGCCCAAAGAGTAGGAGCCAAGTTATATATTTTTTCATACCCCTCCATAGAAATTTGAGAAACTCTACTTAAAACAATTGTATATCAAAACCAGAAAAAATCAAAAATCTATAATTCGTCCAAGTACTTTTTGGCGGTTTCATCATCAGGATCTATTGCCAAGGCTTTTTCAAAAGCAGTCTTAGCTTCAGATAACTCTGTTTTTTTGACCTCATCTGTCGCCTCAATGTTTTTCGAGGATAAATATCTGCTTAGACCCAAATAAATCCAGCCATCTTTGTATTCGCTATTAATTTCTGTTGCGGATTCGGCTGGAATCTCGGCTAATTGATATTCGCCGAGTTGAAGTAGATCTCTTGATGTTTTAGTTGCTTCAAACGGTGTCTTAAAATCTTGTCCAGCTTTTTCAAATTTTAATATCTCCGAATCAATCTTTCTTTCGGTAAAAAAATCCTTCAAAACCCAAACGTTACTTTGGGCTTTTTGAGCCAGATCTAAGTGTTTTTTTGCGCTGGCATTTTGCTTTTTAAGCAAAAGTGCTTTCCTATATTGAATTTCGGCGCTGAGATATTTCTTCTGTTCAAGATAAATATCTCCCTTCGCAAGATAGTCATCAGACCAATTACTTCGAAGCGGCTTTAGTAATAAATCAATAATCAAAATAGTCAAGATAATTACTAAAAGATATTTGATCAAAACAATCCAAGAGTTTCCGGAGGGAGCTTTTGATTTGGCCGACGCGTTCTTATAATCCTTCATCATCTCAGTAGATAAACAAAAATTACTATTATAGCGAATAACATTCTATAGCCGACAAACAAAGAGAAATTGCTTTTCTGTAAGAAAGAGATGAGAAATTTGATTGCAAGATAGCCAGATATAGCAGAAACAAGCACGCCTATCCAAAATGTGAAATCGAGGGTGGTTGGATCAACGTCTTTTATTTTTAGCACAAAAGCCCCAACCATTGCCGGAGTTCCTAAAAGGAAGGAGAATCGAGCAGCATTTTCACGATTAAGCCCAATTCCGCGTGAAGCAATAATGGTGATGCCAGATCTGGAAACACCTGGGATCAAAGCGAGACATTGAGCCAGACCAACAATGAGGGTTCTGCCAATGCCGGCCTCTTGTATCATCAAGGTATTTTTGGAATATTTGTCAACCAAGAAAAGAATCAAACCAAAGATAGCCATATTAACTGCGATCAAAAGGGGTTCGTGAAAATACTCTTCAACTTTATCCTGGATCAAAAATCCAACTATCGCCGCTGGTATGCTGGCCAAAACAATCTGCCAGAGAAAGTTTTTTGGGTAATCGCTCTGAGTAGTGTTCTTGCTTAATCCATTTTTAATAATCGAAATCCAGTCTCGCCAGAAAAAAAGAAGAATGGCTAAGACTGTGCCCAGATGGAGTGAAACATCAAAAGTAAGACCCTGATAGGGCCAATTCATTATGTATGGGATTATGACCAGATGAGCAGACGAAGAAATGGGCAAAAATTCAGTGATTCCCTGCACAAGACCAATAAAAACTGATTGAAATATTTCCATAAAGAAATTTTAGCAAGAAAATACTGATCTAGCTAGTATTATTAATGCTCGATGCCATTCCAGAAATCATGATTGCGTTGTAAAATAGATTCATGGAGAATTTATTAAACAAAATAAGATTTTACGATTTTGACTTTTATCTCGCGATTCACGGAGCAATTCATGATCATCCATATTTAAATGGCTTTTATTTGTTCTGCGCCAAATATGGCATCATTCTTATTATTTCATCTTCTATTTATCTGATTTTGAAGCGTCGCATTAATGCTTTGATCTGTGCCGCCACGGCAATGGCCACCGCTGTTTTCTTTGACTTTTTCATTATGCTTTTCTGGCAACGTCAGCGTCCATTTGTCTCTCACTCTCAAGAGATCATTACTCCAATAATCGATGGCTTGAGAGTCAGCCGAGTATCTTTTCCTTCGGTTCACACTTACGTTGCTTTCGCTATTGCTACCTCGGTTTTTCTTTATGGCCACCGCAAACTTGGAATCATATTATTTATTCTAGCAACATTGGTCGGCCTTGGCCGTATCGGGGCCGGTCTTCATTATCCATCGGATACTATCGCCGGAGCATTTATCGGTATATTGTCCGGCTATATTGCTTATAAAGTAGTCTCGAAATCACAGAGTAAGTGGGAATAATATGGATCTCTTTAAATTAAAAAGAGAATTTTTAGAACACTGTGAGCTAGAAAAGGGTCAATCGGTTTTAACAATCAATTCATATAGCAGATATCTAGATCGTTTCTTCGTTTTTCTGGACGAACAAAAAAAAGAAGCTAATAGATCTGAGGAAACAACCAAGGAAAGTATTCAGGCCTCAGATATTACACCAGAAGTAGTCCGAGAATATCGTCTTCATATTAATCGTCTCAAGGATAGAGAGGGGAATGAGTTGAAGCGTGTCACTCAGAATTACCATATGCTGGCTCTTCGCGCTTTTCTTAGATACCTTGCTTGGAGAGGTATATCGAGTTTATCGCCGGAGAAAATCCCCGTTGCCAGAGCACAAGATAGGGAGATTAATTTTCTGGAATCGGATGAAGTTAAGAATATTATTGATATTCCAGATGATAGTGCTTTGGGTCTCAGGGATAAGGCAATACTTGAGACACTTTTTTCAACTGGCATGAGAGTTTCGGAGTTGGTGAGTCTAAATGTTGCTAAAATCAATCTTGATCGCGGTGAGATCTCGGTTTTGGGCAAAGGCAAGAAAGTTAGAGTTGTATTTCTCTCTGACACAGCTAAAGAACTACTCTCACAATATCTTAAAAGCAGATCCTATAATCTTACTTCTCTGCAGGACTATCAAGACATACCACTTTTTGTCTCAAATCGCGGCGGAAGACTGACAGCTAGATCGATCGAAAGAATGGTTAAGAAGTGTGCTAATCTAGCAGGAATAACCAAAAAAGTCTCACCACATACTTTGAGACATTCGTTTGCAACCGATTTATTAATCGCCGGCGCTGATATCAGGAGTGTCCAGTCAATGCTGGGACATTCTTCCATTACTACTACTCAGGTTTACACTCATGTGACAGATCAACATCTGAGAGATATTCACCAAAAATTCCATGGCAAATCGCTAGACAGCGAAGAGTCACAAGTGGAAAGTGGAAAGTGGAAAGCTGATAAAGAAGGCGATAGAGATGAAGATAACTAGGTTCGAAGAACTATTAGTCTGGCAGAAATCACGTGATCTGGTAAATCAAACATATAATCTGCTTGTAAATTGCAGAGATTTTAGCTTCTGTGATCAAATAAAAAGATGTGCTATTTCAATTATGAACAATGTCGCCGAGGGATTCGAACGCAGAAGTAATAAAGAACTGATAAATTTTCTTAATATTTCGAAGGGATCGTGTGGCGAATTGCGGTCAATGTTATATCTGGCGGTTGACAGGGAATATATAAAAAAAGAACAGTTTGAATCAATCTATTCCAAGTCCGAAGAGATATCGAAAATGCTATCAGGTCTTATTAAGTCTCTGAAGCAGTAAATCAGCTTTAATACTTTCCACTTTAAAACTTTTAACTATCATTTCCGCACATCTCTATGACTTCGGCTTGAGCTAGTTCTTTTTCAATTGTAGTACAATCGCTAATTTCTTTTTTGATTTCAGAGATGAGGTGCTCAGGAGAATTAATAGAGACCTCGGTGTCAGGGTCTTCTATTCTTTTGACTTGAATTTTTGTTTTCATTTTTGTATTTATTATTAATAAATTAAGTTATTGTATCAAAAATACCACGATTTGTCAAGAGGTAAAGCTTTCTAATCGTGGTATCGTATGTAGATATAGTATGTTTTTATTGTTCGATCTTGCCGGGTCCAAGCTTGGCTCGAAGCTCACTTTTGGCTATCTCTCTGTCGGAAAATGGAATGAATTTATTCTCACCAACTGCCATTACCTCTTCGGCACCTTTGCCGGTTATAAGCACGACGTCGTTTTTCTTAGCTTCCTTAATCGCTTTATGAATGGCCTGAGTTCGGTCAAGAACTTTCCAATAATTGCGGTTTAGTCTCCACTGATGTTTCTCTGTGCCACCGCGATGGATGCCTTCTGCGGTTTCTTCCATAATTGCTGTTGGATCTTCGTCATAAGGATCTTCATTGGTAAAGATAACCAAGTCGGCGTAATGTCCGGCCAGTGCTCCCATTATCGGTCTCTTGGTTTTGTCTCTGCGGCCAGTGGCGCCAAGAACAGCAATGAGTCTACCGCCGGTATTTTTCATACCGTCCTGTACGGTCTCATAAACATTCTTAAGTGAATCAGGATTGTGAGCATAGTCAACTATGACGGTGAAATCCTGTTTTTTGGAGACTCTGATCTGCTCCATTCGGCCTGCCACAAGCGTAATTCCTTCTAGTCCGGCCTTAATTTTTTCCGGATCAAGATTCAAGGCTAGACCGACAGAAAAAGCGGCTAAAGCATTTTGAACATTAAAAATTCCTGGCAAATTAAGCTCGGCCGTAACCTGTCCTTCGTCGTGAACTATAGTAAATGTTACGCCTTCTGGAGAAGTTAATATCTTGCGAGCAGTTGCCCCGTGATCGACTGGTTTCTTAACAGAGTAGAGGAATTTCTCGCTAGATGGCAAAGAGTGAAATTTGTTCCAGTTTGGGTCGTCGGCATTGATAACAAATTTGGCCTGAGGATTGTCCTTAAAGAGTTTTAGTTTCGCGTTGAGATAGTTCTCCTTTGTCTTGTGATACTCGAGGTGTTCTTGAGTCAGATTGGTAAAAACTACAGTGTCATATTTGATTCCGAAAATCCTATTTTGATCTATGGCTTGAGAGCTTGTTTCCAAAACAGCATATTCACAACCAGCTTTGACAGCTTTTTTAAGAAAAGACTGAATCACTGGAGCTGGAGGAGTCGTGACCCAGCGTGATTTTGTTGTGTGATTGACAACTTCTTTGCCTATCTTGGTATTGATTGTCGTCTCCATGGCATTTTTAATACCATTCGCATCAAGGACCGCCGCAATCATATTGCATGTTGTCGTTTTGCCCTTTGTGCCAGTCACGCCGATGACCTTAATCTTTTTGGCTGGTGAGCCATTCTTGATTATGGCAGCACGTGCTTCAAGTTTGTGAAGCTCGTTTTTGGCTTTTTGCGAGACTAGTTTGGAAATAAATCTTTTCATCTACGTATCTTTTCCGCTATTTTAAATAATTTAAATTTGATTGGATTAAAAATGTAATCATAGCCACCAAATATATCAACTTGATTGCCACCAAATTGTTTTTTGAACCTTGTCACTCCGGCCCAAGGGTGATTTTGATCTTCGTTTGGAGCGATTCCAAAGAAATCGTAAGTTTCAAATCCGGCCTCTTTCGCTTCTTTAATTATCTCCCAATGAAGCTTATATGGTGCCATCATGTTTTTGTATTCATCACTTGATGAGCCAAACATATATATAGCTTTCTTGCCAGAGTAGACGATAATAGCGGAGGCTAGGGCTGTTTTTTTGCCTTTATTTTTAAAGTAGGCCGTGTAGACCCGAGCATAGCCACTTTTAGATAGGATTTCAAGTAGGGAATTAAAGTAGCTTTTGGCTCGATAGGTGATCTTGTGTCTTTTGCCGGTTTCAGAATAAAGTCTATAGAAGTCATCAAGCTGTGCTCCGATGCTATCTGAACTCTCCAAAAATATACCTTCTCTTTCGGCAATTTTGATATTGTAGCGACCCTTTTGTTTCATTTGGGCTAATATTTTTTCTTCTTTTTCAGTCAAATCAAGGACCAGAGTGTGCTCCGGTTGCATTTCTTCGAAGGCCTTAATAAAGCCAAGTTTATTTGGATTAACTCCAGAGAAAGTAGTTGAGATATCGAGCTCCAAGCGATAAAATATTGAATTAGATTTTTGGGCGATTTCTTCAATCTCTGACAAAAAGCCTTTTTCTTTAATATTAGACAACAAATCGGCCGAGACCATCGGTGAGTAAAGCATCGATTGTCGTAGTGGTAAAGATTTCTCCAGAACTAAAATATTTTTTACACGGTAAGATTTTTTATAACCGGTAGACAATTTGAATTCTTCCCACTCTTTTGACTGAAAAATATTATTCATATGACAATTTTAGCATCGTTTTATCAAAATTACGAGAACTTTCCAATTGAATAAAGTGGTCAAAAATGGTAAAACAATGCGAGACCATGGACAAAAAACCAATAAAAATTTTAGCTATTGAAACAAGTTGTGACGAGACAGCCGCTTCTTTGATTGTCGAAGAGAATGATTCGCCTAAAATTATCTCAAACATTATTAGTTCTCAAATAGATCTACACAGAATAACCGGAGGTGTTGTCCCTGAAGTAGCCTCTCGAGCTCATATGGAGGCAATAGTCCCAGTTGTCTTGAGCTCTTTGGCTGAAAACAAAGAGGTTAATTACGATTTGGCGCGCGAAATATTAAGAAACAATGTAACACACGTTGCTGTCACGGCTGGTCCCGGGTTGATCGGATCTCTACTGGTTGGTTTTAATGCGGCCAAGACTATTGCCTATGCTTTTGACAAACCGATTGTGCCAATCAATCATATTGAAGGTCATATTTATTCGGCCTTTTCGGATAAACAGGGTTTCGACTTTCCAATTCTGGCTTTGACTGTTTCTGGTGGTCACACGTCGCTGATATTAATGAAGAGTCATGGCGAATACGAGACAATTGGACAGACTCTCGATGATGCTGTTGGTGAGGCCTATGACAAGGTCGCAAGTCTATTGGGTCTCGGCTATCCCGGGGGTCCGATTATTTCCAAAATGGCACAAAAATATCGCGATAGTGGTCAAAACGTCGATTTTTCTTTCCCCAGGCCAATTATCAAGGACAAGACTTTTAATTTTTCCCTTTCTGGCCTCAAAACTGCAGTGTTACAAAAAGTTAAAGACATTTTAGCGACTGGTAATCTAGAAAATACAGATCAGATTGATCAAAAAACTAAAGAAAAAATCGCCGCCGCTTTCGAAGAGGCAGTCGGCGATGTTTTGGCTTATAAGACTGCAAAAGCAGTCGAAAAGCTCAATCCCAAAAGAGTAATTTTTGTTGGTGGCGTCTCAGCTAATAAATATCTGGGGCAAAGAGTCGAAGAAGAAATCAAAAATATTGACGGCCAATTACAACTTCTGACTCCTGGTCGTGGCCTATCTGGGGATAACGCGGCGATGATCGGTTTGGCCGCGTTTTATCATATTAAAAGAGGTAAGGTTTCTGGCTGGCGAGATGTCAAAGTTGATTCCAACATGAAACTTCTCTAACCTTTAAAAAAATAAAAAAAACTAATATAATTACTCTATTATATGATTACTTCAATTATTGATATTCTGGCTAACTTTGTTGTTGAGACTATCCGCCACTTGGGTTACAGCGGTATTTTCGGCCTGATGCTTGTCGAAAGCTGTGGAATCCCCATGCCTTCAGAGGTTATTATGCCATTTTCTGGTTTTCTGATTGCTGATGGCAGTCTGCTTTTCTGGCCAGTTGTTATTATTGCGACTCTTGGCAATCTGGTTGGGTCATTGTTGGCTTATTGGATCGGCGCCAAAGGTGGTCGTCCCTTGATTGAGAAATATGGTCGTTATATCCTTATTTCCAAACACGATCTCAATCTGGCTGACAAGTGGTTCGCAAAGTTCGGCGACGAGATAGTTTTCTTTGGCCGACTTTTGCCTGTGGTTCGAACATATATTTCTTTTCCAGCTGGCATTGCTCGGATGGATCTAAAGAAGTTTAGCATCTATACTTTTCTTGGCGCCTTACCTTGGTGTATCTTATTTGCTTGGCTCGGAGTGAAAATGGGCGGCAATTGGGAATTGATCAGAGAGAAGTTGCACAACTTTGATATGGCGATATTGGTAACTCTCGTAATTTTGATAGTTCTATATATTTTGCGGCACATCAAACACTCAAAAGAGAAATAAAAAATCGCCCCGAGAAAGTCAGGGCGATTTTTTTTATCTTTAACTAGACTTGAGTCGCTGGTGGTGTTGCTTGTGAATCATCTGCAGGCGTCTCCGGTGCTGGCATTGCTGGAGCTGGAGGAGGTGTCGCTGGAGCGTCAGTTCCGGCTGGAGCAGAAATCTCTGGTTCGTCGACTGGACCGAAGATATCATCGGCGGCATCAACTGGAGCGTCAGTTCCGGCTGTCTCTGCTGCAGGTGCTTCCGTCGCTGAGTCCTGACCGATCGGTGCAAATGAGCTACCGTTTGTTGCTTCTGGCATAACTGGAGTCGTGGGCGCTGGCATCGCCAAGTCTTGAGCTGGAGCTGGTTCTACTGCTGTAGCTGGAGCAGCTGCAGGCATAGTTGTGTCAGCCGGTGCCATTGATGTGTCTGCGGGGGTAGTGACACTAGTTGTCGCTGGATCTGAAACGCTACTAGCAGTATCGCTAGTAATGCCGCCCGTTTGGCTTGTTGCGTTGTCGTCTGCCATAATCTCCTTGTGATTAATACCTGTTAATTTTTCTAAATGATGAACGCCAACAATAATAGCTGACGGTTTACCATTTTTTGTTACAACATAGAGCTCATCTGTGCTTTCGACTTCGTCGATGATCTTATTCAGTGAATCACGCACCTCGGTCACTGGCAAAATTTTCTCAATATTAACGTCCAACATCATCCTCCTATTTTATCTTTTCTACTACATTCTATCTATGAATTAATTTTACGTCAAACCTCGACCAATAATTAAAATTGTTCTATAATACAAGAAAAGGAGGAAAGTGTTTAGTGAAATTGTTTCAAAATTTAGTAAAAAATATCCTGGGCTTTTTCAGTTTGTGAAGTTCGGCATAGTTGGAGTTGCTAACACTGGTGTAGACTGGGTTGTCTTCTATGTCTTGATCAATACATTTCTGTCTGATTTTTCTTCAATCGCCAAGGCAATATCATTTATAGTTGCTATGCTTAATTCTTATATCTGGAATACCATTTGGACTTTCAAGAAAGAATATCAAAAGGTCAAAGAAAACAAATCCACGGTTTTTGGCAAGTTCTTCCTTGTTTCATTGGTTGGTTGGGGATTAAATGTCTTAGTTTATGCAATCGCAGCCAAAGATCTGCAAATTGAAATTTTTAATCGTGATCTCCTGCCACTTGTTCTTGCTTCCGGTGCGGCAATAGTCTGGAACTTTTTTGCGAACAAATTTTGGACTTATAAGAAGTAGTTTCCCTCGTCGCTAGTTGCTTTTCGCGCTCATTTTGGGGTATTATGTTCGTGTAAAAGAAATCTTAAGTTTTTGTGTTTTAAATAGCAACTTCTTATGCAGCATTCAGATCCATCTGATACTAAAATTAAGTATGAAATAACTCCGCCAAAGGGCTTAGTCAGCCTAAACCTGCCCGAGATTTGGCGTTTCCGTGATCTTCTTTATATTTTTGTTTGGCGCGACGTAAAAGTCCGCTACAAGCAGACCGCTATTGGTGTGGTCTGGGCGATATTCCAGCCACTTTTGACGATGCTCATCTTTACTGTTTTCTTCGGCAGACTAGCTCAGATGCCATCAGATGGTATCCCATACCCAATATTTGTCTATACCGGTCTTCTCCTCTGGAATTATTTCTCTGTTGCTTTGGTAAATACTAGCGATTCGCTAATATTAAATGAAAGCATAGTCAAAAAAGTTTACTTTCCGAGATTGCTTTTGCCTCTATCTACAGTCGTGACGCCGATTGTCGACTTTGTTCTCGCACTTATTGTTCTTGTGGGTCTAATGTTCTTTTATCACTTTACACCGAATCTTTTGGGACTAGCACTCATCCCGATTCTTGTTTCTATATCAATGTTAAGCGCTTGGGGATTGGGAATCTTTTTGACTTCGGTAAATGTTAAATATCGTGATGTCCGTCATGCTCTGCCGTTCTTCATCCAGATCTTGCTCTTTGTGACACCTGTTATTTATCCGGTCAGCTTAATTCCGGCAAAATATCAGTGGATTATTTATCTCAATCCGATGTCAGGAGTGATTGAGACCGCCAGAACCGCACTTCTCGGTCATGGAACAATAAACTGGACCCATCTTCTGGTTTCATTTGGTATCAGCATTCTCTTGGTTATCGGCGGAGTTTCATATTTTAGAAAAACAGAGAGATATATAGCGGATATATTATAATGACGGAACCAATAATCAATATAGAAAATGTAAGCAAGAGATATTTAATAGGACATCAAGAGTCGTATCTCTCTCTTCGGGATCAACTCTCAAATATTTTCTCGTTTAAAAACAAAGTCAAAAAGGAAGAATTTTGGGCTTTGAGAGACGTTAGTCTCAAAATAGAGAAAGGGGAAACCGTCGGAATTATTGGCAGAAATGGCGCTGGAAAAAGCACTCTTTTGAAAATTCTTTCACAAATTACGCCACCAACAACAGGCAAGATAACCATGAGGGGAAGAGCGGCCTCTCTTCTGGAGGTTGGTACGGGATTTAATCCTGAGCTTACCGGTAGAGAAAATATATATCTCAATGGCGCTATACTTGGCATGACCAGAAAAGAGATCGCAAGAAAATTTGATGAGATTGTTGCCTTCTCTGAAATTGAGAAATTTCTTGACACCCCAGTTAAGCGCTATTCAAGTGGAATGTATGTTCGGCTTGCTTTTTCTGTTGCTGCCCATCTCGAACCAGAAATTCTAATAGTTGATGAAGTCTTAGCTGTTGGCGATTCGCAATTCCAAAAGAAATGCATGGGTAAAATGTCAGAAGTAGGACAAAATGGTCGCACAGTCATCTTTGTTAGCCATAATATGGCAGCGGTAAAAAGCCTTTGTGCCAAAACCGTCTTCCTCGCCGATGGCAAAATGGTTGCCTTTGGTAAAACAGATGAAGTAATCGAACAATATTCCGCTACAATTTCTAGCGAGAATAATTATAAGATTTCTTTTGATGATCAGGCAGATAAAGAGATGCAAATAATGGAAGCTTCTGCTGAATTTGACAAAGATAATCAGGAGTTAGATTCTAACTGTCAGATAAACTTGGAAATAAAAGTAAAAACGAGAAAAATAATTGACGGGGCTTATGTAACTTTTAGTATCCTCGATTCTTTTGATTCAGTTATCTATTGGACTTCAGATATTAATTCCACTAGGTTTAATAAGCCTGAGGTTGGGGAGATCACTCTAAACTGCAAGTGCCCCAGAAGGTTACTTACGGCTGGCAGATATTCCATACACATGGCCGTTGTGTCGCCTGGCAAAGGAGTCATATTCCATGATCCAACCAAGAGGATAACTTTCGAGCTTAAAGAGCCTCACGATTCTTTGTTGGCAACATATGGGATTAATACTCCGGGATATATAGGGGTCCCTAGCACTTGGTCTTAGACTGGAATAATTTCTATAAAAGGAGATTGTTAATCACGATGAACATTTTACTTTATACACCTGCTCCTCCGAATGAGAACCACTCAGGAACTTTGATGTTGCAACAGATGTGCGAAATAATATGCGAACAAACTGAACATAAAATATTTTGTTTTGCAGTTAATGATCCCGCCCTCAATATCCATATTTCTTCAAGATTAAAACAAATTCCTTACAAGAATGTTTTTAGACCGATAGAAAGAATGCTTTTCCCAACAGACTGGCCGTTTGCGAGTTTGATAAATCATTTTTTAGAGTATATCAAGGATATCTATGTAAATCTCTTTGTTGTAAAAAGCGCAGTTGATTTTGGCGAAAAGAACAAAGTCGATTGTGTTTGGGCGGTCATCCAAGGAAAGACGACAATCATTTCAGCAAAAAAAATCGCAGATCGTTTGCGGGTTCCACTTGTAACTCAGATTTGGGATGCCCCGAAATGGGTAATAATTAATTCAGGATTCGATCAATCAATTCAGAAAAGACTATTAGCTAAGTTTGACGAAATGATATTGAGTAGCAAGGTTTGTGCCGTTGCGTCTTGGGCCATGGAAGTTGATTGTAATAAAGATTACAAGAATACACGAACCGTTGTTTTGGTTCCAAGTCTTAAAAAAGAGATTGCTCTCAATACGGCTGGCAACTTTGATAGTAAGGAATTGAACGTAGTAATTGCCGGTCAAATTTATGCGACTGAAGAATGGAACGCATTCATCAAAGCTTTTCAAGATAAAGGCTGGATATTCGGTGGCAGAAAACTAAAAATCAATCTCATCGGGAACTTTAAACATGTTAAATATCCAAAGAGTTGGCCCATTATTAAACATGGCTACATGGATCAGGAAAGTTTAATTAAATTAGTCTCAAAAATGGATGTCTGTTATTGTCCATACTGGTTTGATCAAAAGTTTGAGATTATTGCCAGAACCAGTTTTCCTAGCAAGCTTTCTTCCTACTTTGCCGCTGGCTGCCCAGTGTTTTTCCATGGGCCGGATTACTCTTCTCCGGCCAGATTCATCAAAGAAAACGGTGGTGGTGTTAATTGTAATTCGCTAGAAACAAATAAGATTATC
>CAYOQP010000003.1:0-29652 GCA_964406145.1 uncultured Candidatus Saccharibacteria bacterium | reverse complement strand
TGCCCATCACTCGATGCTGATTATCGAATGTTTTGGGAAAATTGTCTCTTCAAACAAGGAGTACAAAAAATATGCCCAAGAAGCATCGGCAGCATTTATGAAATATCTCACCAACGATAGCTTCTCAAAAGAAATTATTCGAATGTTTAAAATAGCAGAGGAAAAATGAAGATTTTATATGTTGCCCTTCCAAATAGCATTCACACGGCAAGATGGATTAACCAGATCGGAGATCAGGGTTGGAAATTGTATCTTTTTCCAAGCGTTGACACCGGTACAACAAATGCAGAGCTTAAGAATGTTAGGATATTCCACACTTTTTTTGGCGGAAAAGACAGCTATAATCGGAACGTGAAGACGATTGGCATTCCTCTTGGAAGACACCTAATCGCCGTAGTATTCAAAATGTTTTTGAAGCTGATATTCAAAGACTACCACAAGGCATATCTTAAACTAGTAATAAGATTGATTAAGCCAGACATCATCCATTCTATGGAGTTTCAGCAAGGCGCTTATCTCGTAAATGAAGTGAAGAAAGAATGGAAAGGCAAATTTCCTAAGTGGATTGCAACAAACTGGGGAAGCGACATTTATTTGTTTGGTCGCTTCGACGAGCATAAATCGAGGATAGAGAGTGTTCTTAAAAATTGTGATTTTTATTCTTGCGAATGCAACAGAGATGTTTGTCTAGCGAAAAACATTGGACTCAAAGGCATGCCATTACCGGTATTTCCAAATTCTGGCGGATATGACCTGGAGCGCATAAAAGAATGGCGTTCCGGCAAACCATCAAGCAGAAAGGTTATAATGCTTAAGGGTTATCAAGGGTGGGCAGGCAGAGCGATGGTGGGTCTCAGAGCATTAGAGCGTTGTAAGGACCTGTTAACAGGCTACAAAATAGTTGTGTATTCAATCCAGCCGAATTCTGGCATGGAAATGGCTATAGACCTCTTCAAGCTGAACACGAATATCCCGGTCGAAGTTATTCCGTTAAATACTTCCCATGACCAACTCTTAAAACTACATGGAAAAGCCAGGATGTCTATCGGCGTAAGCATCAGTGACGCCATCAGCACAGGAGTGCTAGAAGCGATAGTCATGGGATCGTTCCCGATCCAAACCTCGACATCTTGCGCTGATGAATGGATAAAAGATGGCGAAACCGGCTTATTGATTCCTCCAGAGGATCCAGATGTTATAGAAAAAGCCATTAGAAGAGCACTGGCTGATGACGGATTAGTAGACGCAGCGGCCAAAAAAAATTACGAGACAGCGATTCAGAGGTTGGATTATAGACTAGTTAAAAATAAAACGATCGATTTTTACAATAAGGTTGTTAAATGATCACGAAAGACAGGATCCAATATCTTGATCTTTTGCGAGTTTTTTCCTCTTTTTTGGTCGTAATGATTCATGTTGTAGCTGCTTCGCCTGCATTATCGATTTACTCGTTCCAGAGATATTGGTTGGCCGGGAACCTTTTTGACTCATTTGCGCGCCCTGCTGTGCCTATCTTTATCATGATAAGCGGCGTTCTGCTGTTGAATGAAAAGAATAGTGATATTTCATGGAGATCTTTTCAGAAGCGTTTATCGAGAATTGGTATTCCTTTGTTGGTTTGGACATTGATCTATGCATTTTATCTTTCATTTCATGAAAAAGGTTTCTCGGGACAACATTTCATAGAACTTATTAAGAAATCGGTAAATTTGCCCGTTGCTCCTCATCTTGGCTTCCTATATCTATTATTTGGTCTATATCTTCTTTTGCCATTTTTGAGCACATTCGTTCACTTCGCAAAACAAAAAAGTATCCAGTATCTTTTGTTTTTGTGGTTTTTGTCCGGCGTATTAGCGCTGCTTGGCTGGTTCTCATCCTATAATATTGTCGGTGTTGCTGGTTTTTCAGGTTATTTAATATTTGGGCATTATTTAAATCAGACAAATTCTAAAAAAATAAATAGATACGCATATTTTGTTCTTTATCCTATTGGCTTACTTGTCACTTTTTTTGGCACGTTATTCCTTTCTAAGAAAAGCGGCGTCCTCGATGAATATTTTTATCAATATCTTAGTGCTAATGTTATCTTAATGTCCGCGGGAATTTTTTTGTTTTTCAAAAATATTAATTTTAAATTTTTAAATACATCATTTTGTAAAACATATTTACCAACGCTTTCAGTTGCTAGCTTCGGGGTGTTTTTAATTCATCCGATATTTATCTCAATAGCACACAAGTTTAGTTCTGGAAATCTTTTTAAGAATATTTTTTATGCTCCTTTTATAACAATAGCAATTGTTCTTTTTTCTTATGCAATAATATTATTATTTATGAAATCAAAAATATTAAATTTCTTATTATTCGGAGTTTCAAAAAAATAATCGGGGCGCGAGAGCAAAAGTTATTTGCTTGGTAAGGCCATTTTCTCTTGAAAAAAAGAGAGAAAAAAGATAACTTAAATAGAGAAATGGAATATAATTTATGGTAGTTAAAAAAATTCTTATTCTTGGTGTGACCGGTATGGTTGGTCACAAACTTTTTGCTGAATTATCGAAGAGACAAGATTTAGATGTGTATGCAACCTGCCGCTCACTCGACAAATTCACTCAAATTTTTGGTTCAGATTCGGTCTCCAAAATTATTTCAGGTGTCTCGGCTGATGATTTTCAGACAATCATAGATCAGCTTGAGAAAATAAGGCCAGATGTTGTTATCAATTGCATTGGTATTACTAAGAAGTTGATTGATGATAAGGAGCCACTTCATGCTATTGAGGTAAATTCTTGTTATCCTCATCGACTGGCCAAGGAATGTGCCAAGGTTAATTCTCGCATGATTCAGATAGCCACGGATTGTGTTTTTAATGGTGTAAAAGGCAACTACACTGAATCTGATCCGTCTGATGCAACAGATCTTTATGGCAGAACTAAATTCCTTGGTGAAGTTGATTATCCAAACGCCATAACTCTCCGTACCTCATTTATCGGCCATGAGCTAGGCGCTAGTCACGGTCTTCTAGAGTGGTTTTTGTCACAGGGCGAAGAGACACAAGGATTCATCAAGGCGATCTATTCGGGTCTGCCTACGGTTTTAATTGCGAAAGTTATTGCCGAATATGTTTTGCCAAATCCTGAGCTCCACGGACTCTATCAAGTCTCATCTGATCCGATCAATAAATACGACTTGCTTTGTCTAATCGCCAAAGTTTATGGTAAAAAGATTAAAATAAATCCTAATGATTCGACAAAAATCGACAGAAGCTTAAATTCGGACCTATTTCGACATGCTACTGGTTACCAACCCTTGTCTTGGGATAAAATGATTGAAATGATGTACGAAGATTACAAGGCGTCAAAATATTATCAGAATAGATAAGACATAAAAGGAAAATTATGAAAGAAAAAATTGAATCGCAGATTGATGGCAAAACAATTTTAATTACTGGTGGTACGGGCTCATTTGGCACGGCCGTTACCAAAAGGATGTTGAAGCTCAATCCTAAAAAAATAGTAATTTTCAGTCGAGACGAGAAGAAACAGTTTGACATGCGCAACGCCTTTAATAATCCAAAGCTTCGTTTTGTGATCGGCGATATCAGAGATAGGGCGAGCATAGACATTGCGATGAATGAGGGTATCGATTTTGTTTTTCATGCTGCTGCTCTCAAGCAAGTTCCTTCATGTGAATTTTTTCCAATAGAGGCGATAAAAACTAATATACTTGGTGCCAACAATGTTATACTTTCTGCACAAGAACACAATGTAGAAAAAGTAGTTGTCTTGAGCACCGACAAGGCGGTTTACCCTATTAATACAATGGGCATGTCCAAGGCCTTGATGGAGAAGTTAATGCTCGCTTCTTCTCGTAAGGAGATTAGCGACAAATCGACGACTCTATGTGGCGTTCGTTACGGCAACGTAATGTATTCAAGGGGGTCCGTTATCCCTTATTTTATTGATTTGATGAAGCAGGGCAAGAAATTAACAGTTACAAAATTAGGCATGACTAGATTCCTCTTACCACTTCCTTATGCCGTTGATCTTGTTTTATTCGCTCTTACAGAGGGAAAATCAGGCCATATTTATGTCAAAAAAGCGCCAGCTTCAACCATGGAAACAATGGCTCAGTCCATGTGCAAACTCTTTGGCTACAAAGGAGGGTACGAAGAGGTCGGAATTAGAAATGGCGAAAAGATGCATGAATCACTGATCTCTGCCGAAGAGATGATGAGAGCAGTTGATCTTAAAGAATACTATGACATCCAGCCAGAAAGTCAGAATCTTGATTATGATACATATTTTTCCGACGGCAACGAAATTGATGTTTCTAAAATCGAAGCCTATACTTCGGCAAATGCGGAAAGACTCGATCTTGAAGGCACGATCGATCTGCTTATGAAATTGCCAGAAGTCAACGAGGAAGTAGCTAATTTTGGGAGAAAATAAGATGACAAAGTCAGGCAAGGGAAAATTAAAAGTAATTTCAATTTTAGGCACAAGACCAGAAATCATTAAGATGAGCTGTGTCTTAAAGAAAGCTGATGAGTATTTTAATCATAAGATTCTCTTTACTCAACAAAGCTATGATTTTGAGATGAGTACGATCTTCTTTGATGAGCTCCAGGTGAGAAAGCCAGATTTTATGCTCTCTGTTAAAGCCGACACCCTGGGCGGTCAGATTGCCAATGTCATTACTCAAACTGAAAAAATCTTCATCGAAGAAAAGCCAGATGCAATCTTGCTTCTTGGTGACACCAATAGCGGTTTGGCCGCAATGGTTGCTAGAAGAATGAAGATCATGATCTTTCATATGGAAGCAGGCAACAGAAGCTTTGATCGAGACGTTCCGGAGGAAGTCAACCGAAAGATCATCGATCATATCAGTGATGTTAATTTGCCTTATACCGAGCATGCTCGCACCAATCTCCTTCGAGAGGGAATACATCCTGGGGCGATGTATGTGACCGGATCACCAATGGCAGAGGTCTTAGAAAATTACAAAGATGAGATCGATAAGTCTGATGTTTTGAAAGAAATGGATCTTAAGGAGCAGGAATACTTCCTGGCTAGCATCCATCGAGAAGACAATGTCGATGTTAAAGAAAGATTACTTCGAGTTATTGAAGCTCTTAACGTTACTGCCGAGAAATACAAGCTTCCAGTCATTGTCTCACTTCATCCAAGAACAAAGAAAAAGCTAGAAGAGTTTGGTGTCTGGGACAAGATCAGTCCGCTAGTTAAGCTTCAGAAGCCCCTTGGATTCTTTGAATACGTCAAGTTGCAGAAACATGCCCTTTGTGTTCTGTCTGATAGTGGAACGATTCAGGAGGAGTCATGCATGCTTGGTTTTCGCGCAATTCAGGTTAGAAAAAGCTCTGAGAGACCAGAAGCGTTTGACACCGGTTCAATTATTTTGAGTGGTCACGACACCGACACAATTCTTGCGGCTATTCAGCTTGTAGTCGACGAGAGAAAAGCAGGACTCAAAAAACTGATTCCATTGGCTTATCAGGACAAAAATGTTTCTTCCAAGGTAGTCAAGCTTATTCTGGGCTTAGCTAGCATAAATAGAGACGGCGAATACAATTTCAAATAAATCTTTGAGTTTTTCTTCCCGGTTTATATTTAACTAGTGAGCACTAATTTCGAAAATATCATAATATTTTCGTGGTGTTATTTAATTCTCAATTAATAATTCAGTTTTATCATTAACTTTGTTTATTTTATATATTGTGTTTATTTGTGGTGAGAATCCGATATCAGTTTTGATACGCTCAATATTATTTTGATCCATCGACCCGAAATATATGTAATCGTATGTTCCATGCCTTAACTCCTCTTTAAGAATGACTTTTTCATCAACGATCCATGTTCCGTCGGTCCTATTCTCTGGCGCTTGCCATTTGTTATTGGTGATCATGCGTGGAAAAATCTGATATTTAATTATCGAAAGTTCGCCATCATGGAGCGGGGAATATAAAAATACTCTCGATTTGTTTGCGGTTCTTTCATTTATTGTTTCTGAAAGATCAGCAACGTTATTTTCCAATTTTTTTACTCTATTGATTTCAGATCTCGGATAAGTGAATAAATAAACAGCCGGCGGCAATTGTAGTATTAATAAAAGAGCAATCGAACAGAGAAAGATAAAATTTCTGTGATTTAATTTCTTGTGAGAAAAATCTATTAATTTTATAACTAAAAAAGCTATAGAAATGTATAAACCAATCGCGAATGAATCTACATATCTAACAAATGAGGTTAACTCAAGTGCTTCATTCTTGGGGAATATTAGTAAATAAGCGAAGAGTATAGAGATTAAATATAATAAGAAAAATATTGGCAGGGTATAATAAAGAGCGAAAACTCGTGAATTTTCCTTTGATATTTTTCGCGAAGAGGAAATACTGAACACAATCGCAATCGATAATAACAACCAAAATGCCGCAGAAAAACCCTTGGGATTAACTAATTGTATTGCCTTTTTCAGTGATTGATTATTTGTGATGTCTTTGTTGAAGTTATAGTTAATTGGGATTTCAAATATGCCACGCATAAAGGTCTCTATAATAATTCTGTTAGTACTTTTGACCTGGCCCTCGTTCGATCCTGATGAATCATTATTTGATCCAGTTATACTACTTACAAAATCTATCCTGTTTTGTGAATCAAATGCTATTTCATAATTGGGCGCAACATTAATTGATTTTGAATAAATGCGCCAACTAGCAAAAGCAATAACTGGTGTTAATACTAAAAATAGTGCGATTAGACAATCATTTTTGCTAATCCTGTAATTTTTTACATGTCTAAAGAAAAGAATATCAAGAACGTTAATCACGGCAATGGTTATGGCGAAAAACACGCTAAAGTCTTTGTATAAAGACAGACAAAAAAGCGCTGGTATGAGCAATAATTTATCCTTAGGTGTTCGCAAAAAGAAGATTGATAACACTATCAGAGAGCCGAATATGATTCCCATAATATGATCGACCAATATTGACAGCAATCCGAAGTAGTTAAAGGTGAAATAACTTGTCACGATTATAAGAGAAATCGCCAGAGCTATTTTTTTCTTTGTTGTTATTCTTTGCACAAGGAACAGTGGAGAAAACATTAAAATCGCAAAAATTCCCTGAGCAAAGTAGAGGGCATTCTCTTTTAGCGAATGGCCAAATTGAAATAGACTTTGAAACAGGGGTGAGGCGGGAGGATAGAGTAAACCATAATTTGAGATATTAATGCTAGCTCCCCTAAGTCCGCCGTTCTCATGTATGTATTTGGCGTATGTTGCCCAGTAGAATTCGTCGTTGTTATGAACAGGCGCATTTTTTGAAAAAAGAAGCCAATAAATTGCTATACCGATCATTACTAAAATAAATGGCAACATGTTTTTCACGGGTGCGTACGTCTTGTCCTTTGATAATAAAGAAAGAGATATCAGAAGTACAAAAAGTGCCACACCGAAGACAACTATAGACATATTTAGGTAGAAGACAATTGAAAAAAAAGAGGCTAAATATTGAAGGCAGATAATCGAAGACAAAACGAATAAAACCGATATTGGACTTTGGCGTGGAAATTTTACTACAAAAAGTAGGCTCCATCCTAAAATTGCAATCAACGCGGCGAGACACATGATCATCGAGCTTCCTTAATATTTTTATATATACCTAGTATTTTTTCAGTTGTTTTTTCGATATCAAATTGCTTTAAAGCCGTTTGGCAATTTTTTGCCAATTCTTCTTTTTTTGAATATCCATCGACCAGCTGCTTAGCAGTTTTTATTGCGTCATTGGGAAAGGACAACACAGTACCGCAATTAAACTTTTCGATTTCTCTTACTAACCCAACGTTTTCAGACAGAAAAACCGGCAAATCGTGTTCTAGAGCCTCCAGGCAGGTTATAGAGAAAGATTCGTATTCAGACATTAGGATATAAACATCGGAGAGATTATACATGTCCTCTTTCTTGTCTCCCTCGACTGGTCCGGTGAATTTGACGTTTTTTTCAATGCCGAGATCTTGGCACAGTTTTTCGAGCCCAATTTGTGTATTGCCCTCGTCTGGTCCAACAATCAGAAGCTTTGCCTGATTATCTCTTTCACAAATTTTTGAAAATGCTTGAACAATTAGGTCGATCCTTTTAATCTTGGCAAGTCGTGAAAGGCTTAGAAATATTTTATCGTCAGCTTTGAATCCGTATTTTTTTCTTAGTTCTTCTTTGTTTGCTTTGTTCCTCCGGCTGGTTATTTCAATGCCATTTGGGATAACCTCAATTTTATCCTCGAGATTGGGGAAACTTGTGATTAAGTCTTCTCTTTCTGCTGTCGTCAGAGCGAATATTTTAGTAGCACCATTGAGAATTTTATGACCAAATAGGAAATTAAAAATCTTTTTAATTAGAACCTTGCCTAAGATTGCCTTCGGAATTGGACTTTCGTGGAGATGCAGTATATATGGGATATTCTTTTTAAGACATATCTTGCTAGAGACAATATTTTGGTAAGTGAAAAAGGCATGCAAATGGACTACGTCATAATTTTCTACATTTTTGGAAAAGTATTCAGCAAAACCTCTGGGCAAGTATATATTATATGCCTTGGCAAGATAGTTTGAGATATTTCTAAACCGAAAGACTGAGATTCCATCCATTTCTTCTTGGACTCTTTCGATTCTTTTTGTCTGATCATAGGCATCGGTCGTTAAAACAGTGACTTTATAGCCAGATTTGACCAATCTTTTAGATATGTCATAGCAAACCCGAACGGGACCACCGAATCCCCACGATGGCACGAAGAAGGGAATCACCTGTAGTATTTTCATGTCTTTAGTATATAATAATGCTGAAATCTAGTAATCATGTTACAGCATAGCAAGCTAAAAATAAACACGGCAGGCGAAGTTGAATATCTTATTTGTACACGAAACTGAATATATCGATAAAGTGGTATTTGAATTTCAAATAATTCCTGAGATTTTAGCCTCGGCTGGTCATAATGTTTTTGTAGTCGACTATCCTATGAGCTGGAAGAGAAAGGGACTATTTGATCTTTTTGTTAAAAGTGAGACTTTGCATAACGTGAGTAAAGCTGGCAAAGCGAAGGGAGTCACCATTATCCGTCCCGGCATGATTAAGGTTCATGGATTAAGCCGTTTATTTGCTTTTTTTGAGTATTTTTTCTTAATTGGTAAAGTGATAAAAAAATACAAAATTGATCGAATCGTTCTTTATTCAGCTCCGACCAATGGTTTACAGACCTTATACTGGGCTAAAAAATACAAGGTGCCGGTTCACTTTCGTCTTCTTGATGTTCTACATCAATTGGTTCCATACAAATTATTCACCTGGCCAACATATTTGATAGAAAAGCTCATATATAAAAGAGTTGACGAAATATCAGCTATCACTCCAAGATTAACGAAATATGCCATTGAGCTCGGAGGTAGCCCCAAAAAGACAAAATATCTGCCGACTGGCTCTGATCTAGATTTTTTCTATCCTCAAGACAAAGACGAAAGATTACTTAAAAAATACAATATCAAGCCAACCGATCAGGTGGTTATGTTCGCTGGTACACTTTACAACTTCTCTGGACTTGACGTGATCTTAAATCATTTGGCAAATCATCCCGAACATAAGAAAAATCTAAAGATAATAATCCTTGGTCGTGGCCAACAGGATGAGTTGCTTAAAAAAATTGTCAAAGACAATAATCTCTCTGACTGTGTTCTGATGCCCGGATTTATTAATTATCTAGATCTTAATAAATACATAAATTTAGCTGACGTTTGCATTAATCCATTTGCTATTAACAAAGTCACCGACATTATTTTCCCAAGTAAGATTTATCAGTATGCGGCTTGCGAGAAGCCAGTCATCGCCACAAGACTCAAGGGAGCGATGGAAATATTTCCTGATAATGGTGGCAAGGACAATGTTTTTTACTTCGACCTGAATAAGCCGGAAGAATTTTTTCAACTACTCAAAAAAATCGGCAAACAAAGAGTTAAGGACAAGAATCCCTCTCTTCAGAATATCGCAAGGGGAATATTGCAGAGCATCAATAATATTTGAATTCATTCGCTAGAAATTGTGGATGGTCCAAGTTTATTCCAACTTTGAAAAAGCCGCCAGAAAAACTGTGTCTTTCTCGAAATAGATCTATTGATTAATAATCAGAATTATACTTCTTTTGCGAAAACAATTTTTTGATAGATTATATAGTTCCATGCGGCAACGAGTGCCATAATTATAAATTTTGCGAGCCAGAAGACAATATGCACTTTGTGAACGAATAACAACATTAGGAGATCACTAAGAGTCAGATTAATAAGAGCCAAAATTGCGTATTTGGTCAATTCTTTTTTTGAGTCGCCATCGCTTTTAAAAACCCATTTTTTGTTCAATATGAAACTAACGGCGAAACCACACAAAAAACTAATTGACTGGCTAATTATTAGAAATCTATCTCCAATAAAAAAATGCAGACCAATGAAGACAGTATATTCAACGGCTGCGGCACTTCCGCCCGCGATCAAAAATCTGCCTAACTTGTTAACAATATGCTTCAATTGGTCCTTTGCTTGACGCGCTAAATGGCAACCCGCTTAAGGGTTATCACGCTGTTAGTTTTGTCGATCTTGTAAATATTTTTCTCTTTAATGTCGCTTGAGCTTTCGAACAGTCGACCGTAACCATTTATAAATTTGTCATCAACCTTGTAGAGATAAACATAAGTATAGTCTTGTTTTAGTTCCTGAGACCATCCGTCAGCTTTTATGTCACGTGTCCAGAGATCTTCTGGCGATTTTGGTGTTCCCAAACTCCAAGAAAAATTTTCAGAGACACGAACAGGTGAGAAATCATATCTCAGTATCCAATAATCTTCTCCTGTGGTATCTTGAGAAATTATATAGACCCTGTCTTTCCTCGAATCCAGTAAATTACTGTATTTTATAACTTCATTGTCATACGGTGCGCGCTTTATTCTTCTTGCATCATTTGCTCCTGATGAAAAGATTACATTATTCACAAAATTAGACATAGGTATAGTGCAAAGTAACACAACCAGCAATAAGGAGAGACTGAAATTTGACAAATGTTTATCAAGACCTTTTCGTTTAGAAAAGTAATCTATTAAAGTGAAAACAGTTAGAGTCAATAGCCCTAAATAATAGGTGCCAAAATAACGATCGATCGATGCATTCTGCTGTGCTTCGAATGGAGAAAAGGCGAATAAATATAGAAATAAAAGCATACCAGCGTAGACGACTAATCCCAAGAGTGTTATTGCTTGAAAAGTAAATGATCTTTGTGAATCTCTTTCGTGTTTGTAAATTAAATACATTGTTAGCGAGATGAATAGCGTGAGTAATAATTGGGAATAAAATACTGCGCCATGTTGGTTTATCATGAATAAATGTCTGACAAAGTTATCCCTTGTTACCTCACGATATGGTGCCGCCTCACTTCCAAAAACGCTCAGAATATCATGTAATTTTAGGCCAGTTATTTGAAAAGCCTCGGCGATGTTATGATATCCCAAGAACAGCTTCCAACTAATAGCAGTTAATATACCAACCAATATTGGAATGAATAAATAAACCAGCTCTTGTTTTTTTTGGGCCAGGAATAATTTTAAATTTTTTATCTTATTCGAATATATAAAATCGGCCAATACTGCTGAAAATGCAATCAATGTCAGGAGTATCCCAATTTGTTTGGTATTCGTTAATAAATAAAGTTGCAAACTCATGTAAATACAATAGAAAAGATCTTTCTTGCGATATGAAAAATTGAAATATAAAATATTACCGAAAATTAGACCTATAATTGCGTCGACAAATATTACACTGTAATAATAATCGAAAAAGACTAAGGGCATGACCAATAAAATGATAGATATTAATAATATTTTTTTCCAATCGCGATATCCGATATTTGCGAATATTATTACTAGTTGTGCAAATGAAAGTATTAAAATTCCGCGAAGGGCATTTGATTCATTAAAAATGTTAGAGAAATGAGTAAAAAAGTTTAAAAATAATGATATGCCCTGTGGATATGACTTAAACTGTAACGTTGAGTTGCTCAGGTTGCCAAAATTGTCTGATGCAAAAAGATTTTTCAGTACTAATCCCCAATGTGAAAACTCATCCCATCCATTAAAGACGAATCCGCGAGTTATAGCCCAAGTTAGGACTATCATTATAATAAAGTATACAAGCCCAGACGATTTTAATGCCGGGCCGAATGAATCGCCAAAACGAATTTTTTTATATATTGAATACCCTATTGATGTTATAAAAAGCAGTGCAATAAACATTACGCCGACCGACCTTATCCCGAGATAAGCAAAAACGTACAATACAAAACTAATAAGCGCAGTATTTAACGGCAGCATATATTCAATTTTCTTATTGAATATATAGGAAGAACATGCTGACAAAATAACTATTATTATTACTGGAATTAATAAACTCATATGATATTATCCTAACCGGGACTAACCCCGTATCTTAGACTATTAAAATAATTCCCGTTTTACTTTTCGGAATCAATATTTTTCAGACCCAGCTTCATTACCATATCGTGCATCTGCCTCTCGATACGGTTCGCTTTTGTATAGACTCGATATGTTATGAAAAAGAGAAATACTATCGCGGCGCCGATAAAGGTATTTGCGCCTGATCCTACTCCGCCAATCATTAGATTTATCTTATCAATTAAAAGAGGGAAGATTGATAAGATGATGATTGCTGTCCAAATAATCATCCAGAAAATAAACATAATGAAACTTTCTTTTTTCTTTTTGTAATCATGGACGGTTTTCGTGATGACGACCAGCCCGAGAATCAGAGATAGAATTTTTAGAATAATCATTTTTTGTTTACCAATTTAATTGCTAAAATTTTCGTCAAAATATTGATCCCATTGAGCCAATTCTGTCCCTTCACTTTAGAATAATCAGAATATTTCACCTCGATCGGAACTTCTAGGTATTTGAGTTTATTCCTCTGGACTTCGCCGATAATCTCGGAGCATATTTCATAACCCATAGAATGCAAAGACATTTTCTTGATCGCTCTTTTATTAAAGGCTTTTAGGCCAGACTGAGAGTCTGTCGACCACTTGTGAAATACTAGATAGGTGATCATATTCATTGTCCAGTTGCCAAAGACTTTCAACGGTGGCATACCCTTAGAATTTAGCATTCTAGTTCCTATAACAACATCTTTATCTTTATCAATAATCGGCCTAACCAACTTTAGTATATCGTCTGGATTGTGTTGATCGTCGGCATCGATAGTGACGACTATGTCTGCTCCAATCTTTTTAACGACAGCAAGCCCGGTAATAGTTGCCGCACCAACCCCCAGATTCACTGCATGGTTTACCAAATAGTCACAATGTTCTTTGGCAATAAGAGAAGTATTGTCGCCTGATCCGTCATTGACGACAATGGAAACAATTTTGTCTACGCCAGTAATTTTTTTAGGCAGACTTTGCAGAACACTTTTAATTGTTTTTTCCTCGTTGTAAGCGGGGATAATTATGGCTAGTTTCATATTTTTTGAGAAATAAATCTTTGATTTTGTTATACCAGAAAGGGTGATATTTAACAATCAATTTTAATCTAACCAGGGCGTTGAAAAAAATCTAAAAAATTGATATATTGAATGCGAAAACTTAAATATTTATCAAGAGTGACGCGAGAGTTTTGGCTCGATGACCGTCCAGCAACCTGCAACTGCAAGGTGCTAATTCCAAGCCGGAAGGCAAGATAAACCATAAAATATCTTGTCTTAAATACAAGATATTTTTAATTTAAATTTTAAAAATTTTCAATTCAAAGACAATGAATAATACACCAAAATATGATCTGGAAGAAAGAACAGCATTATTTGGCGAGAATGTCATTAAATTCTGTAAATCTCTTAAAGTTACCATATATACAGAACCAATGATCAAACAGATTTTAAGATCGTCCACAAGTATCGGCGCTAATTATTTGGAGGCCAATGGAGCAAGTTCAAAGAAAGATTTTTGCAACAAAATATATATCTGTAAAAAAGAAGCTCAGGAAACTAGACATTGGTTTAAAATGTTGATTGTCGCTGATAAAAATTCTAGCGAAATTGACGTTTTGATGGATGAAGTACAACAATTGGCGATGATTTTTCATAAAATCGCGACATCATCAAAGAGTTAATATTTTTATCTTTTTAAATTTTAAATAATAAACTTTAAATTATTGAGAATAACATGAACAATTATTTATTCACTTCGGAATCTGTAACTGAAGGTCACCCAGATAAGATGGCTGACCAAATCTCAGATGCGATATTGGACGATCTAATTTCCAAAGACAAGCGTTCACGTGTGGCCATTGAAACATTATTGACCAATGGCATCTGTATTATTGCTGGCGAGGTAACAACAAGTGCTTATTCGGACATGGCTAAGATCGCTCGCGGTGTCATCAAAGACATTGGCTATGACGGTTGCGGATTTCATCATCAGACAAGTGGAGTTATGATAGCAATCAAAGAACAGTCAAGCGATATTGCCCAAGGAGTCGATAGCTTTGTTGCTGACAAAAGTGGCAAGATTATTAAAGAGGATCTCGAAAATCTTGGTGCAGGTGATCAGGGCCTAATGTTTGGTTTTGCTTGTGACGAGACGCCAGAGCTAATGCCTCTTCCGATTATTTTGTCTCAGAGATTGTGCCAGAAGTTAGCCGAGGTGAGAAAAAAGGGCATTATACAAGGCCTTTATCCTGATGGCAAATCGCAGGTGACCATCGAGTATATTGATGGCAAGCCAAGCCGGATTCACACTGTCTTGATCGCCGCTCAGCATGAAGAAAAGAAAAATCAGGCGATTCTCAAGAAAGAAATTATTGAAAAAGTAATCAAGCCAGTTGCGAAGCTCTATGGCTATTCGATCGACAAAGATACTATTGTTTATGTAAACACTACTGGCAAATTTGTCGTTGGAGGACCGGAGGGCGATACGGGATTGACTGGCCGAAAGATAGTTGTTGACACCTATGGTGGCTATGCCCCTCACGGCGGCGGCGCTTTCTCTGGTAAGGATCCATCGAAGGTCGACAGAAGTGGCGCATATGCTGCTCGCTGGGTGGCAAAAAGTGTTGTCTCTTCAGGGCTCGCTCGCAAATGTGAATTCCAGCTTGCCTATGCCATCGGCCGGCCCGAGCCACTTTCGCTCTATATAAATACTTATGGCACTGGCACTATTTCTGATGAAGAAATTTTGAAAAAAATTAGGAAAAATTTTGATTTAAGACCGGGCGCAATCATTGAGGAGCTTGATCTGCGTCGACCGATTTATTGCTCTCTTGCCGCTTATGGCCATTTTGGCCGACCGGATCTCGATCTTTCTTGGGAAAAAGCTAAAAATTTAAAATAAGATGTCAGACTTAGTAATCGTCGGAACAATTGGGCTTGATGATATCAAAACTCCATTTGGTGAAGAGAAGTCTATCATAGGAGGCAGTGGATCATATTCTGCTTGTGCTGCCTCATATTTTACCAAGCCCGCATTAGTTAGTGTTATTGGTAAAGATTTGCCAAATGAATATCTGGATTTTCTCAAAAAAAGAAATATCGACTTGTCTGGTATTGAAATTATGGACAAGACCTTTCGTTGGAGTGGCCAATATGAGTTCGATATGAACGAGGCCCAAACTTTAAAAACAGAGCTCAATTCTCTTGCATTATTTAATCCAATTTTGTCAGAAAAATCTCGCCAACCAAAATTTTTACTTCTGGCTAATGTCGATCCTATCATCCAACTAAGTGTCTTATCTCAGATGAAGTCGCAACCTTTTGTTGCTTTGGATTCAATGAACTATTGGATACAGAACAAAAAAGAAGAATTAATCGAGCTGATAGCGAAGGTCGATCTTTTGGTCCTTAATGAAGGCGAGGCTAGACAATTTCTCAAGATGCCGAATCTAATTAGGATTGGTCGTGAACTCTTAAATATGGGTCCGGAATATGTCATTATCAAGAAAGGGGAGCATGGTGCCATGCTATTTTCTCAATCTGGTTTCTTTTCTGCGCCCGGTTATCCTCTTGAAGAGGTTAAAGATCCGACTGGAGCTGGTGATTCTTTTATTGGAGGATTAATGGGATATCTCGCTAACTTGGGCGAAGTCAATGATGAAAATATTCGCAAAGCTGTTATTTATGGCAGTATCATCGCATCGTTCTGTGCTGAATCATTTGGTCTTGAATATTGCAAAAATGTTAGATTAAAAGAGATAGAGGAGCGCTACAATGTCTTTACAAAAATCAGAGAATTTTAAAGTTGCTGATATTTCATTGGCAGAATGGGGTAGGAAAGAGATAATCCTAGCCGAGAAGGAAATGCCAGGATTGATGGCAATTCGCCAAGAGTTTGGCAAGTCGAAGCCTCTAAAAGGAGCTAGGATTAGCGGCTGTCTTCATATGACTATCCAAACCGCCGTATTGATCGAGACCCTGATTGAATTAGGCGCTGAGGTCAGGTGGAGTAGTTGTAATGTTTTTTCGACTCAAGATCATGCGGCAGCGGCAATGGCCAAAGCAGGTGTTGCGGTCTTTGCTTGGAAAGGCGAGACGGAGGAAGAATATGATTGGTGTATCGAGCAGACGCTTGATTTTGGCCCCGAAGGGGCCTCTTCTGGGGGGGGTGGTCTTGGTCCGAATATGCTTCTTGATGACGGCGGAGATCTGACTGTGATTGTAAACAAGCGACCGGAATTGGCCAAATATATTATTGGAGTTTCGGAGGAAACCACTACCGGCGTTCATCGGCTTTATCAGATGATGGAAGTGGGAAAATTGAATTTTCCAGCGATCAACGTCAATGATTCTGTAACGAAGTCTAAATTTGACAATAAATATGGTTGCCGTGAAAGCTTAGCCGATGGTATTAAGCGAGCGACCGACATTATGATTGCCGGAAAGGTGGTAGTCATTGCCGGCTTCGGAGATGTTGGCAAGGGCTGTGCTCAAAGTATGCGTGGTTTTGGTGCTAGAGTCCTTATCACTGAAATAGATCCTATAAATGCCCTTCAGGCGGTAATGGAGGGTTACGAGGTTGTAACCATGGAGGACGCATCCGCTATCGGTGATATTTTTGTGACGGCGACTGGCTGTTGTGATGTTGTTAGCGGCAAGCATATGGAGAAAATGAAGGATGGAGTTATCGTTTGTAATATTGGACACTTTGATTCTGAAATCGATGTCAGATGGCTTGAGAAAAATGCCCAAGAAGAGAACATCAAGCCTCAAGTCGACAAATTTACTTTGCCTGCCCGCAATGCTTCAGGTTCAGCTGATGCAGGCGGGAAGAATGGTCACAGTATTATCCTTTTGTCTCGTGGCCGGCTTGTCAATCTTGGCAATGCCCATGGCCATCCTAGCTTCGTGATGAGTGCCTCATTTACCAATCAGTGTTTGGCTCAGATCAGCCTTTATACAGAACGCAAAAAATATAAAAAAGGCCAAGTCTATACATTGCCCAAAGAGTTGGATGAAAAAGTTGCCAGACTTCATCTTAATAAACTGGGAGTTAAATTGACGAAATTAAACCCCACGCAGGCAAAATATCTTGGCATCAAAGAATCCGGTCCTTACAAGAGCGATAGTTACCGATACTAATTATTTTTGATTTTCTAAATTAGCTCTTTTTTGGTAAAATAAACAAGTGAAAAAGAAGATTTTTTTGTGTCTATCTAACAATAAAGTCAGGGACTGGCTGATTTTTGCTGTCTCTGTAGTTGTGATGGCATTCTTTTCTTTCCAATACGCTCTTGTGACGAAAGGCTTCCCAACCGGCGATGACCCTGCTTTTCATATTCTTTGGGCTAGAACACGTTCTTATCTTGACCTATTTCACTCCAACTATCCTCTTCCAGAAATAATTTTTAAATTCATTCAATCTGTTACGAATATGTCCTACCCGCTGGCTTTTGTGATCGTGATATCGCTTTTCTTGCTTATTTCTTCGATTGCAATATTCTTTTTTGTTAAAAAAATGACATCTTCCAATCTTATCGCCCTTGTCGCTGGCTCTGTTTTCGCTCTTGGCATCTGGACGGTTGATGGTTTGAGGATGGGGCTTCTAGCAGAGGCCTTCGGTTGGGGCATGTTAATATTTACACTTTTGTTTCTATCGCAAGGGAAAATCATTCTCACGCTTATTTTCAGCTTCCTACTGCTTATATCACATCCATTTGCCTTCACTATTTATGCTCTGGTCTTTGCTATCTATTTTATTATTTCGTTATTTGTAAAAGAAGAACGCAAAAATACCTTAATAATTTTCGGAGTTTATCTAACTGGTCTTGTGGCGCTTTATTTGATTTACCCGACAATCATCGAGAGGTTCAAAGATTTTATCAACCCAGAGCGTGCTGGATGGGGGGAAAGAAAAATCTGGGAAGTTTTGATCAGCAATGATCCACTTCGTGCTGTTGGGCTTTTGTTTAGTGTTGTCGGTCTCGTTTCTGCAATTAAGGAATGGAAGAAGCCAATAATTAAAATTTCTTATCTACTTCTTTTTGTCGGTCTATTTTTGTCAATGAATCAGATCTTCGATATTAGATTTCTGGTTTTTCGGTTCTTTCCATATTTTCAGATGGGCGTCGTGATTTTTCTTGGTTATGGTCTTTGGAGTGTTGTCTCTGCCTTTAAGCTGAACAAAATTTATCTGGCTATTTTTACCACATTGCTGGGATTCTTGATTATTTACCCGCATTTTAAGGGAGACAACATTATTACTTCGTATCAAGTTAATGATAGATCTGCTGATAATAGCATGACTAAGGGCGATCAAGTAGCGATAGAATGGGTAAGAAAGAACCTAAACTCTGACGACTATGTTTATGCTCCTTATAAACGTACGATTTGGCTCAATGCATTAACTTCAGTTCGGGGCATCACCGACAATAGATTCTTCGACAATTCATTAAGCAATCCTCTCCCGGATATAGGAATCAGTACCTATATTTACTATCCTTGGGATCAAAAACCAACAGATTATGTTGTAAGCAAATGTCGTATTATATACGATTTGGATGGTGTTAAAATTTATACTCTTAAAAAATGAAATCAGAAAAAATAAAAAAAATAGCCTTCGGGCTTATGATAATTTACATACTAATCTGCTACTTGCTGCCAGAATTTATTAGATTACGCTATTTTATGGTTATTTCTGTGGTTTTGGTGGTTGTGAACATGCTTGATCTCAAAACTTTAGTAACTGCACGTTCCTTGACCTGTCTTGCTTTGATCGGTTTATTTTTCTTTAAAATAATCCCGACGCCGTATCCTTATCTGATCGAGAGAGGATTGCCAATGAGTATCTCTATAATGACCACAGTAGTCTTTGTTTTCGTTTCAACTTTAATTGCCACCTTTCTTGTCGGGAAGGTAGTTGAGTTGTTGGAAACAAAAGATTAAATTATCTTATGATCTCGTTAAAGATAGACAAGGTTTCTTCTGCGGTTTTCTGCCAGGAGAATTTTTTTGATTGTAGCAAGGATTTTTCTGAAAGTTTTTGGCGATAGACATTATCAGACAAAATTTTAGTGATTTTTTTGGCCAGATCATCACTATCTAGTGGACTAACCAATATTCCGGCCTCTCCCACGACCTCTGGCAGGGAACTTAAGTTGCTAACGATGACTGGCGCACCGCACGCCATTGCTTCAAGTGGTGGCAGGCCAAAACCTTCATAAAGTGATGGTAGGACGAAGACGCTGGCACCATTGTAAATCGGCGCTAGCTCTTCTGGGGTTAGATATCCTAAGAATTTAATTTTGTCGGCTAATTTTAGCTCATCAACTTTTTCAAATATTGGCCCAAATTTCCAGCCTTTACTGCCAACGGCAACTAGCGGATGAGCGTCTTGAATATCGGGACCTAGCTTCGAGTAGGCCTCTAAGATTGTTGTCACGTTTTTTCTTGGCTCAAGCGTCCCAACGAATAGGATATAGCCTGGTTTTAATTTTCTTTTTTTAAGCTCAGACAAACATTCTTCTGGAGTTGTCTTGCGAAAGGCTTGGTCAAATCCCAAATATGTAGTCTGAATCTTATCTTGAACTTTGGGGAAGAACTTAATAACATCATTCTTCGTCGCATTAGAGACAGCAATGATTTTTTTAGCTTTTTTAATGGCAGTTTTAAGAAAAATCTTTTCGATAATTCTGCCTTTAAGGGTGTGAGTTTGAGGGAATAGCAGATTTGTTAGATCGTGAATAGTAAATACGGTTGGAATCTTAATCAGCGCTGGAACGATCGGGCTGGTCGGCGCCCAATAGAGATCTATCTTATCGGCTTTGAGTCTTTTCGGCATGGCAAGATGCCAGAGCAGATCCTTCTCTTTGAGTATTATCTTTTGGGCATTAGCAAAATCTGGTAGGTCTATCTCGCTATCAGAATAGAGGAAATAAGTGTTTTGCTTATCGATTTTCAAAATATTAGAAAGAACATGGAAGACGTACCAACCTTTACCATTCCTGCCTTTGATTATCTCTCTTGCATCGACGCCTATTCTCATAGTTCGCTTGTTTTAGCTTTGGTCTCTAAGAGTGATTTGATAGTGCTTAGCTTTATCACTTTAAAGATGAAAGTTAGCGCAAAGTAATAGGCGAGAGTTATGACTATTAGGATAATAAAGTTTGCCATTAGGACATTTTTCAGATACATGGCGAAGCCGATTGATATTGCCGAGATTAAGACAAGCTTTAGTATTATGCCCCAATCAATTTTATATTTAACAATCTTTTGAGTGTAATGATAGTCAATTGCGAAGAGGACAATTTCTGACAATAAGGTGGTGAAGGCGGCACCCATGAAGGAATATAGGGGAATAAAAATTAAGTTAGTAATCAAGTTAAAGACTAGAATAAATATTGCTATTCTGATCAATAGCTTTCTTTCATCATTGGCAATCAAGATTTCTGCCAATAGAACGTCAACATAGAGAAGGGGAAGGGTTAAGGACAAGAAGATGAGGGCCTTACTGCCTGATAAAAAGTCTGGAGTACTTAAGAAGAGGATAATCTCCTTCGAGAAAGAGATACAGACTACGCTAATTGGCAGTGAAACAAAGAGCATTACGGTAAGAGATTTAGTGATTAGTGAGCTAACAAATTCTTTATTTTTATTAATATTTTCAGATAGTGCAGGTTTCAAAGCACTAGTGAAATATGACCCGATAAATGCGGTCACCTCGAGGATCTTATAAGCAACAGAATAAATTCCGACTGTAGCAGCGCCTTTTATAGCGAACAACATTAAAGTATCTAGCTTGAAGAAGAGGTTGCTAATTATGAAGACTAGTCCGATAGGCCAGGAAATGTTCAAAACCCAACGAAAAATTTTCTGGTCATATTTTGGTCCGAACGAAAGAAAACGGCTGCCAAAGAACCACTTGAAGAGAAAAATTAGTATTCCGGAGATAGCCACACTCGACATAACCCAGAGAAAATTACCATGGTTAGTGATTATGATATAGAGTGCAATTATTGCCCCGAGTTTGGAGAGAAATTCAGCTAGTGCTGAATACTGCATTTTGAGGCGATACTGCAAAATAATATCGTAAATGCTCGCCATTAGATTGAAGAACAGGAAACCAACGGCGATCAAGACGCCAAGCTTTAGGTTGCTATCGTAATCAGTAAAGAAGACTATGACAACCGCTACGATGGAGGCGATCAAAGCTGAGACCAACCTAAGTGTAAAGACATTAGAAATAATCTTTTTCTCGTCTGCTGGATTCTTGGCTATTTCTCTGACAGTTACGGCAAAGAGACCAAGGTCAGCTATAACGATGAAGAAGTTAATATAAGTAATAATAGTATTGTATTGACCAACACCAGCAGTGCCAAGGTAGCTCGTCAGAAGCTTAATCGATATTAAAGTAAAGGCTAGAGTAATAAATCTGACCAAAACTTGAGACGCAGTGTTAAAGAAGACGGCCTTTTTGTTAAACATTTTTAATCAATTCTTATTGATTTTGCCAATTTCTTAAATGATTTCTTCTTAATAATAACTATGAGGGTGAAGATTATTAAAGAAACAAATAGTAACGCAGCTAAAGCATAAATTGCAAGATTTATTTTGTAGTTTACTTTTTCGTACCACTTAAGCTCTGGTATTACCGGTAAATTCTCATCAGCAGCCGAGAGAAGATTGATCGAGCCACCTTTTGCTAGGGCGATCTCGAACGGGATTGGATCGCTGTCGGGTGTCAGGATTTTATTGTCCTGTCCTTGAATTATTAATTTGTAAAAACCGGCTTTGATCGGAAAATCAATAAGGTACTCAAAATTGCCAAGACTATCGGCTTTGACCGAAAATATGCGACCTTCTGGTAGTGTTGGCATCGGGTCTAGTTTAATATTGGCCATGTAGTTTGGCTCTGTCGTGCCCTTGATCGAAATACCTGAAAATGTGCCTGAAAGAGGATCGTTAATAGCTCCGTCTACTCTTGTAATGGTTATATTTGATGGTTTGGCTAAGCCGTCGCTAATCCTTGGGTCTGGTTCCTTGATGGTTATTTTGAAATGAGTTGTGGTTCCCCAACCATCACCATTGATTGCGCGAATATGGAAATAATAAGTACCAACGGCCTGATTTTCATATGTCGCAGTTGTGCCATCAGAAGAGACTGAGGCTGCCGGTGTGGTATCGGCCACCTGATCAAGAAGATACGAGAAACCAGTGACACCAGCTGGCTTATCCCATGACAACGTTACGGTAGTCGCTTCATAAGCAGTGTTAACATCTGGATGAGTCGAAGACGTTACGGTGATTGTACCTGGAGGCGTTGGTCGACGCTGAATTGTTAGACTGATCGTATCTCCGCCGGTTCCGACAATCGGACCCTTGTTTGCCAATTGAACCCCTCCAACTGAGATTGAACCTGCTCCAGTTGAATTCGCTCTAACCTTTAAAGTGGCAATTTTAAATGATGAAGTAGTAGTTGTTAGTGCTCCAGCGAAACTTCCTGTCCCTGTCGGCTTGTTGACCCAGAGCGCGTCACCAGCAGTGCAGCCAATAATCTTAAGAGACCCAGACTGTGAAATCGTACCACTGAAAGCATTAAAGCTTGCTCCACTAGCAGTTACGGTGACGTAAAATTCGTCTCCGGCATATTTTGCTCCGCCAGTCGAAAGAGACACCCCAGCGGCAAAAGCGCTTTTAGGCAGGAGCACTGCCAAGAAGGCCATTATAATGAAAGAGGCTGTAAATTTTTTCATTTTTATTTTTCTCCTATTTTTTAATTAATTTAGCTTCCCCAATACCCAGCCAAAATTGATAAGTCTTGAATATTAATAACGTGATCTCCATTCAAATCAGCCAAAGGCTCCTCCGGATTGGTTTGATTCCAATAATTTGCGAAGATTGAAAGATCTTGAATCTCAACCGTGCCGTCACCATTTACATCACCAGCTTTTTGGACGACGATAATTATTTGTTTTGTGCCAAGTACTGTTCCACCACTATCTTTATATGTGATTGTGTGCTCGTTTGTGCCGGTTGCTATGTTGGTCAAAGCTATTTCCCACGATTTTGTGCCCGATCCAGCAATTTGTTGTCCATCTAGATAGGCGATTGATGTAGAAGCTTTCTGTCCTGAAATAACCTGGCTTGTCTCATATGTTTTTAATGTAAATTTGGTTGTGTCGTTTGTTTCGGCATCAATATGAGTAGAGAACCAGCCGGTAAAAAAATTATAAAAATTATAATTGCCATAAAAGACATAAGGGGTATATCGGTAGAGAGATGAGGTGGCAGCATTTATCAAAGTTACTGCATAACCATCGGAGGTGTTAAATACCTGTCCGACCTGATAGTCTAGTCCCTTACCCTGGGCTCTTTCGTAATTGTATCTCAATTGCCAAGCGCCATTTTCAACTTGCTTGGTAAATCCTTCAAAAGAATCCTTACAGCCATTGTCGTTATTGTCTCCAATGACTCCGGGATAACAGTAATAGCCCAAAGAGGCTAACATTGCCCAATCATTTCTGGTGGTTCTACGCACAAGAGACTGTTCTTTTTCAAGCATGACCAATAAAACTTTAGGGCTAACTGTGCCAGTGCTTTCATTTATAGTTATGCCGTTAAGGGATCCACCTGCATCATAGAGGCCATGAGCTGATTCGTGAATTATTTGAGCGGCGGACCGGCCATTTTCAGAATAATCTTTTAAATAGGAGTTGTTATTATTCAGAAAATTCTGAATTTCGCTTTCGGACATTGAATTAACATCAAGAAAATCAGTGTTACTGATCAGATTATTCAAAAGGCCGCCATTAACAAAATCAGCCGAACTCACAGCCTTGGCTGGGGTCACCGATATTAAAATCGGTGCCAATAGAGTAATAACACTCAAAAATATGGATATTTTTTGTTTAAGTTTGCCCATCCGTCAATATTTTATCACGGGAGAGCTATTTCTCCAAGAAAGAACTGGAAAAAAATGCCTAAAAAAAGTAAGATGAAAACAAATGAACAAAACCTTATTAAGTATCAATCGCTCACTCATCTATCTAGCGGTTTTTCTAGTTCCTTTTTATTTCTTTCGTTATTCATTCGGGCCAATCAAAACGAATATTTTTGAACTTTCAGTATTGCTTGCTTTTCTTTTTTTTCTTTTCGTTCGTCTTCTCACTAGAAGAAGACCAGATTTTGGTTCAATTCGACCATATCTTTTCTTGGCAGTGGCATTTATTTCGATCTTTTTTGCCTCTGACAAAATAGCTGCACTCGGCATATTTAAGGGCTGGTTTTTAGTTCCGGTTGTGCTTTACTTTGTCATTATCAACGTTTTTGAGTCAAAACAAATTCCAAAATTGTCCATTCCACTTTATTTTTCACTCACTATCGTAAGTATCTGGGGATTGCTACAGAGTTTCATGATAGTAGGAACACTTTTTTATCAGAGGGGATCCGGAGAATTTGCTCAATATTTGTTGCCGGATGCTTTGCGAATTTTTGGACCATTTGAGTCGCCGAATTATTTGGCTATGTATTTGGTACCAATGATTTTTCTCTCTTTGCCAATCCAAGCTTATATCCAAAAACTTCCTCGGCCGATCTATCTTCTAGCTCTAGCTCCTTTTGGTATTGCCACATATAATGTTTTAATGACAGGCTCACGAGCTGGTATCATTGCACTTGTTGTGTCTCTTGTTGGATTATTCGTCTATCAAACGTTTTCTGTGTCGAACAAAAAACAACAGATTGCGAAAGTGGTAATTATCAGCTTATTGATTATTTTTGCAACTGCATTCTTTCTGAATCAATCTTTTACCGGGCGCGCAGATAGCAATTCCTCGAGAATGGATATCTATAAATATTCAGTTAGACTTTTGAAGCTAGATCCAATTACTGGAATAGGCCTGGGTAGTTATAAAGAAAAGATCACTGCTTTAACGGCAAATGATATAAATTTTAAAAGAAATACTTTGCCTTATGCACTTCATCCACACAATGTTTTCTTGGCAGTTTGGCTTAACATTGGCTTAATTGGTCTTATTTTATTCGCCTTGATTTTGGTCAGGTTTTTTACCACAGTCTTCAAAAAGAGAAACCCAATTAAGGGATTATTATTTGCTGCCATGCTTGCCATTCTTTTGCATGGATTATTTGACACAACATATTTCAAGAATGATCTCTCGGCAATTTTTTGGATAATATTAGCTCTTGCTTCATTTGTATGAAGAAAAACATTTCTCAAATCAATTTCTTATTTGCGGCTGTCCTAATCATATTCTTGCCGTTTCAGACACTTTTCGCTAGCTTTTTATCGAAATCTGGATATGGTGAAAGTGTTGTTTTTTGGTTGTCTCATTGGTACGAGCCGGTTTTGATCGTACTTTTTTCGATTGCGACAATTCTTGCGATTCTCAACAAGGAAAGATTGCGCTTGGGGCATCTCATTACATTTTTATTAATAATCTTTTCAATATTTTCCGTCCTTTATTTATCCCACTCGATTGGCCGAGGCATAGAAGGCTTTCGCTTCGATTTCTTGTCGATTGTTGCATTCGGTTTGATCTTCTTGTCCTACACAGACGAGAGGCAAAAAAAATCATTATTAAACCTTTATCTTTTTGTTGCTTTGATCATCGCGATCTGGGCGATAATTGAAAGAATTTTACCAATTAATTATTGGCAAAATTGGTTTAACATCGATAATTTTGGTTTCGGCAATGACTTTGTCGGCGATTCTGGATTGGTCAGGAGCGCTTCTTTTATTGGCGGACCGAATCAGCTTGGTGCTTATTTGATTCCAGCTTTTTTCATTGCATTGGGCAAAATTATTGAAAGTTGGAAAGCTCGAAATATTATTTTTTATTCTTTGCTTGGTCTTGCTGTCGGCTTTTCCTACTCGCGGGCCGCTCTTGTTGGATTATTGGCAGGTTTCGCATTTTTTGCTTTTTATTTCATCCTTGAAAAGCCGATTAAAAAATTTAGTAAATTCTGGGTCATACTTAGTATTACTTTCGCTATTGTGGCAGTTCCATTTGCGACAGCGGCCATTGGGCAACATTCTGTGCGCTCTATTCTAACCCACGACAGTTCCAATTCCGGCCATGTTACATCCCTTAAGGCTAGCACTGAAGAGCTTAAGAATCGTTTTGACGAGCCAGTGAAATTATTTTTTGGATCGGGCTTAGGTACGGCTGGGCCGCTTGTTATTAAGTACAATGATGGCATTGTCTCTGAGTCATGGTATTTGCAAATATTGCTCGAAACTGGCATCATCGGTACTGCCCTGTGGCTAGTCTTGATAATCATTATGCTCGTCAACCTAATGTTCAAAAGTAATGGCTATTTGGCCTTGGGAATTGTTGGTGTCTCTGTCTCGGCGATATTTCTTCATACGTTTGCCGACAATGTACCGCTGACATTTACTTTGTTTGTCTTGGCCGGGCTACTATTAAGCAAGGATGTTCATGAAAAAAATTCTAATTGATGGTAGATTTATCGGAGTTGGCGACTCAATGACTCGTTATTGTCTCGAGACTTTGCGAGGTATTTTGCGATTAGACACCGAAAATAAATATACTTTGCTAATTCGTCCAGTTGGAGAAAAAGAGTTAGACTGGTATCCGGAGATCAAGCAAGCGCCAAATCTGATGATCGAGAAAAAAAATATTCCTCATTATTCGATCGGCGAACAGGTAAGACTTCTAAATTATCTCAAGAAGAACGACTTTGATCTCGTTCATTTTATTCAATTCAATCACCCAATACTTTACAAGAAACCTTTCGTTGCGACGATTCATGACCTGATCCTTATTAATCACTCCAAGGGCAATCCGCTCAAGCGTGTTGCTTTCAAGAGAGTCATGTCTTCTGCTGTTAAAAATTCCAAGAGAATTATTACTATCTCTAAGGCGACCAAGGATGAAATAGAAAAAACTTTCAAGGTAGATACTAAGAAAATCGATCTTATCTATCATGGTGTCGATCACGACAAATTCAATATCTTGGTCAAGGGCAAAAGCGAAGAGATCGAAGCTTTCAAAAAAAAGCACGGCATTTCGTTAGATTATCTTCTCTATGTTGGCGCTTGGAAATCACACAAGAATCTACTCGGCTTAATTGAGGCTTACAAGCAATATCTAAAGAAGAATGACAAATTCATACACTTGGTTCTGGTTGGTGGCATAGACAAAAAAGAGCCAGAGGTCATGGCCAAAATCAAAGAGATCAATGAATCTCTATATTCTAAATTCAATATCCAAAATTCCATAATCACGACCGGATCGATTGATGTCAGAAGCGAAGAGCTTCCGATTGCTTATGCTGGTGCCATTGCTTACGTCATCCCTTCTTTTGTTGAGGGTTTCGGTTGGCCGCCTCTAGAAGCGATGGCTTGTGGCACGCCAGTAATATCAGCCAATATATCTTCGATGCCGGAGATCTTGGGCGATGGCGCTTATTATTTTGATCCTTCTAAAATCGAAGAAATAACACAGGCGCTTGGTAAAATCATAGAAGATCATAAACTGCGAGAAGAACTAATCAAAAAAGGCCTCGACCAGGTAAAGAAATACAATTGGGACGAGACCGCCAAGGAAACACTTAACGTCTATAAGAGTGCTCTAAAATAATAAAATCCTCTTAAAACGCAATCGCGCCACCACCCAGTTGGGTGGCGGCGCGATGGAAATTGGTTGTACATTGGACAGCTGTGAAGCTGTCCTAACCTCCGGTGAAGGAGGTTCTTGAAAAGGAAGTGGGTCTATTTGCGGTCGCCCGCAATCATGCCCAGGCCGTCGATGACGACGACGTGGAAATCTATGTAAACGTAATCGTTGAGGTTGTTCGGGCGCCTCAACATGACGCGGACGGTGCCTTCACCGGTTCCGGTCATAAGTCCTTGAATGAAGGTGTTATTCACCATTAGTGGCGGGGAGACCTGCGTCTCCATGTTGAAGATCACGATCTCCTGAATGGCATTCTCCCACCCGGGCTTGGTGGCCTTGATGTTGTAGCGATTGCCACTCAACACCCAGAGGGTGTTGTTGGAGAGGGTGACAGGCCGGAGTGAGCTGTCGGTGGGGTAGACCCATTTAATGTCCAGGGTCATGGGTCCCTCGACGACTTTGTCCTCGACGCGTAGCTTCCGCTCAAAATTCAATTGCTGGTTGTTGGCCAGGACAACAGAAATCTTCGCGGTGAAGTCGCCGGAGGTTTGGACGCTGAACACGGGGAGTCCGTTGCCCCAGTAATAATCCTCGTATTTCGTGGCGACTTCGGCGCCGATGTTATTGAGAATTACCACTTTTACCTCTTTCCAGAGGAGGGAATACGGATCATTTCCGCCATCGCCGAGTCCGCCACGATGATCGACGCGGTCGATCTCAATGACGAGCTTTTGATCGACTTTGGCCAAGAACTGGTCGCCATTTTTTTCGAGAGTGTAGGATGCGGCGGGCTTGTAGTCACCAGTGGACGTATAGGGCCGATAACCTCTGATGACTGGGTTCCACACGAGACCTGATCCGTTGACGACTCGGAACTGCAGGCTGGCACGGTTTGTTTCAGTACCGATACCGTAACTGCAGGTAACACCGTAGGTGCCGGCATTGTCGATGATATAGATCTCACCTGACTTTGCGGTTCCATCGGCGCGGCGCGGTGTTACCTCGGCCCCATTTTGATAGAAGTGAATGGAGTCAGGATTTACATCGATTCCGTTACGGGTCGCAGTCACAACATCAATGCCGAAGGCAATGCCACTGGCTACTTGCGTGACCTCGACATTGCCCTGCATCAGGGCAATCCGTTCGGTGGAGATGGGGGTCGATGTGGTGGAAGATCCACCACCACAGCCGGTCAGCAGACCGGCGAGCAACAGGGCGGCGACTGCCGCGAGGTAACTGAGCATACGCATGTTCCTTCTCCTTGTGCCTGTTTTTCTTCAGGCTATTTGGTTGTTCTCCCCGAATGATTCGAGGAAGGGTGCGTTTAACGGCGTGGGTAAGATTCACCGTTAGAACTCAATATATTAACATAATTGAGCTCATTTGTCAATGCTTTTGAGAGGAAAAGTTACTACTTCTTATTGAACTTTCAGCTCTATTGTGCTAAATTTCTCTTAAGTTTA
>CAYOQP010000002.1:0-93603 GCA_964406145.1 uncultured Candidatus Saccharibacteria bacterium | reverse complement strand
TCAAATATAGCGTGGGATTTTTTTTTTTTTTTTAGTTCCTGAGGCCTAAGAGAGAATTGCGTCAACGCTTTCAATGAGAGAACTGCTTCCTCTGGAAAGGCGAAACATGGTTTTCCTGAAGATTCTATAATCTCTTTAGCAGATGATAATATCTCACCGCCGACAAAAGAAGACAATAGTGGTTTCTTGTCAGAATAGTTGGCCACTATTGCTGCTGTCTCAGCAATCTTGGTCGATGTTTGCGGCGTTAGCAACAGCAAGATTCCATCAACCCCACTATCTCGAGAAACTATGTCGAGAGCAGCCTTGTACTCTAGATCGGAAGCATCGCCTAGAACGTCAATCGGATTTTTTATGTTTGCCTCTGGCCTTAGTTTTTTTGCTAAAGAATCAATTGTGTTATTGCTAATTTTTGCGAGTTCCAGCCCAGCAAAAGAAAGGGCATCTGATGCCGCTATTCCTGGACCGCCAGCATTGGTGATGATGGCTATATTTTTACCTGATATGGATTGATATGACGAAAAAGCTCTGGCAAAAATAAGCAACTCCTCTAAATTATCAGCCAAAATAATACCTGCTTGCTCAAGATATGTCTGAATTGTGATATAGGAAGAAACTATTGACCCTGTATGTGATTTAGCTGCAGCAGCTCCGAAACTGCTTTTTCCGCCGAACAAAATAATAGTAGGCTTCTTCTTAGCATATTTAATCAAAGTCTTGGTTAATTCTTCAGAAGCATCTAGACTTTCTAGATAGCCAATAATTACCTTTGTTTTGGCGTCATTGTATAAAAATTCCAGTATCTCATTTTCGCCGACCTGAGCTTTGTTCCCAAGGGAAAATATCTTTTCAAAACCGATAGGGGAACTCTTGGATAAATCAATCATGGAGGAAATAATCGCACCAGACTGAGAAACGAAGGAAACCGGACCGGAATCTGGCATACTTTTTGCGAAAGTCGCATTTAGATTTAAGGAAGTGTTAATTATTCCTAAACAGTTTGGGCCAATTAGACAAATGTTATTTCTGCGACAAATATCAACAATCTGAGACTCGGCCTCTTTGCCTTCATCGCCAATTTCAGAAAATCCAGCGGTTATTACAATTATCGATTTAACTTTCTTAGTAACACAACTGTTAATTACATCCATAACGACTTGTTTTGGGACTGCAATAACAACTAGATCGAGAGCCTTGTCTATATCATTTACGTTTTTATAAGTCTTCAAGCCCAAGATTTCGCCATCTTTTGGGTTTACAGGAAAAACTTCGCCACCAAATTTAGAGGCAACAATGTTATTAAGAATTTGATAACCAACTTTTTCTGGGCTAGATGACGCACCTACTACGGCGATGGTTCTGGGATTTATAGCATAAGATAAGTTATTCATAGACACGGCCTAACTAATTAATTTTTCCAAAACCTTGTGAACAAAAGTTAAGTCTTCGTGAGAGCTTAATATCTCATGCAACAAATCGCTCTTAGTCCTTTTCTCCGTCTTGTTTGACACAAGAAGCAAAGGAAGACTCTCGAAGGCAGACTTCTTTTTTCTATTATCGCTAATATTTGATGTGTTGGCAACCATTGACTCGCTTCCGCCAAAAGCAGATGTGATAAGAAGATAACCATCATTTATGGAACTGAAAAAATCGGGTAAAAATTCGTCTATTAGACTAATTTCCGAAACGCAATTTGCAAAAGAATTAGATTTATACGCTCGGTACAGGGATGTAATGTTTACGGTAATTAAATCATATGCTTGTTCTTTTATTGAAGCTATCGCTCGAGACATTATTTCTCTTGTCGTGCTTAATAGAGCTACCGATTCATCTATGGTTACTACACTTTGTTCAGCAACAGAGGGTTGGCCGAGATAATAATAGTTCATCGCAGCGATATTGCCAGAATCCGTAACAAGCAAGTGTTTCTTTCCTTTTTTAGTAATTTTAACCGGTAAGAAGTTTTCTATTTCTCGTCTCGAGATAATTCCAAGACCATCAGAGAAATTAAAGGGATAATCGTAATAAGAAAAAAACGATATAGACATTAACCTTCTGGGCAATGCATGATTTTTATTCAGAATCAGTAATTGCTCTATAAAGTTAGCAAATTTATCTGTTGGTGAACTAAAAAAATAAACTAGGTCAAAGTCATTTATGGAAATATTGCCCTTGATTTCTAATATCGACAGAGGTATCTGATCTGGATGTGCCACTTTCTGATGTTTCGCCAAACATTGTCTAGATGAAAGAAATGTTTGAGCATTGCGATTAAAGATGGCCTCAACATTTTTTTGTAAATTTTTATCAGTTAAGCTTTCCAAGCCACATATTGTTGAAATTTGTGCGTCAAACCTCACTAATTTTTGATCAAGCTCGAATAGAGCGCTGCCAATTTCGGTTATTGACATGAAGGTCTGATCAATAAAAATGTGAATGTAAATATTTTGAACTAAATTTTTTTTGAAAAAAATTATAGTTTTTATCAAGTTAGATATTGATTTATTGCTATCATTTTTCGAAATAACCCCCATTAGATTAACAGCCGCATTATTTCGCTTGACAGTATCGATTGCAGCCATTAATTCTTGTGACTGAGAAAGCGATTCTTCTGTTGATTTTTCAATCGAAACGTTAACAGACTCGTTAATACCAGTGGATATTCTTGTGTAATTTTGAAAGATATTTAAATCTGGCTTAGAGTGGAGGACCAAATGGTTATAATTATTCCAATAATTATTAAAATTAATCGGATTTGCCGTAGCGACAGCATTGCCTTGCCAACTAGAGGAAAGGCCCAAGCCGTCTACCATGAGAATCACAACCGGATTTTTAATTTTTGTTATCATTAAGGCTTTATTATTAACGAATTAGCAAATAAATTTTTATCATAAGAAATATTCATGATATCCAAAACGGTTGGGGCGATATTAGCCAAAGCACCATTATTCATAAGGGGTAATTTTTTGTCCCTAAACTCTTTGCCCACGATACAAAAAGGCACTGGATTAATGGTGTGCTCAGTGTCTGGCTCTCCAGTGCGAGGATTTACCATCTGTTCAGCGTTTCCATGATCAGCAAAAACAAAGGCAACACCATTCCTCGAGAGAACAGCGTCCAGAACCTGACCTAGACATTTGTCAACATGCTCAACGGCCCGAACAGTTGCTTTGAGGTTGCCCGTGTGTCCGACCATGTCAGTATTGGCAAAATTAACAACGAAGCAATCGTGAATATTTCTGTTAATTGTGTTAATTAAAGTGCTAGTGAGCTGTGCCGAAGACATCTCTGGAATTTTATCATAAGTCTCATACTCCTTTGGTGATTGGATCATAACTCTGTCTTCACCAGGAAATGGCTTTTCCTGACTGCCGTTAAAAAAGTAAGTAACATGGGCATATTTCTCAGTTTCGGCAGTATGATATTGTCTTAATCTGTTACTAGACCAGATTTGAGCCAATGGATTGTTAACTTTTTCAGGAACAAAAACGTGATGGCCCAAAGTATTGTCGCCATGCATAACAAAAGTTGCAAAATAAAGATTGTACAGTATTTTACGATTCGGGATATTTTGACTCACCAAAGGGTCGAGAAAGGCCTGAGTTATTTCTTTGGCTCTGTCTGATCTAAAATTGAAAAATATTACAGCATCATTATCTGAAATCACCTCTGAGTGTTGGCCTTTATTGGTGATTATACTGGGCTCGATAAATTCGTCAGTAACACCTCTAGCATATGATTTTGTAAATATTTCTCCGGCAGAATTAAAAACTGTGCCTTTGCCTTTTGTTAATAGATCATAAGCAGTAGAGACTCGATCCCAGCGATTATCTCGATCCATTGCATAAAAACGACCAATTATGGTTGAAATTTGACCTACGCCATTTAGTCTGGTTTCATTTTCAAGTTCAGAAAGCATTTCGATGCCAGACATGGAATCTGAGTCCCTTCCATCAGTAAAAAGATGAATAAATACATTATTCATTTGTGCCTGTTTTAGCATTTTGAGTAATGCATAAGCATGTTTTATCTGGCTATGGGTGCCAGTCTTGGAGAGTAATCCGATTAAATGAATATTGGATTTATTCTTCTTGGCGTGATCTATAGCGCCAAGCAAAACTGGATTAGTAAAAAATTGGCCATTCTCGATCTGACGATCAATTATCGGCTGGTCTTGATGAACAATATGACCAGCTCCAATATTTAAGTGACCAGCTTCAGAGTTGCCGGGTGAGCCTTCGGGCAGTCCAACAGCAAGTGAAGACGCTGATAGGGTTGTATAAGGAAATCTTTTTGTGATCTCAGTAAATACACGAGGAGAAGCAAGAGAGATGGCATTTCCTCCCCAAACAGGAGCAATACCCCAACCATCCAATATGATTAGAGCATAAATCTTTTTTTGAGACTGAGAATTAAAACCGAACAGGTGCCCCTCCGATATCTTTAAGTTAAGCGATTTTTAAAAAGATCGACAATCTCATTAATTCCAGGATTTGCCTTGTTGAGAATTGCCAAATAACTAGAAACGAAATCACCAAACATAACATGTAAGCAAATCTCAGTTACTCTATCCTTGGCCTGGATAAACTTGATTCTTTCAAGAGGTACCTTAAATTTAGCCAGAATATCAGCGGTAATATTTTCTCGAAGCAAATTTCGCTCAAACTCAGTGTTGGATTCGACCATAAGAACATAAACCATCTCAGATGGATTAGTCAGTCCTTCAAGTGATTTATGATTTAGATCAGGCAAATCTTCGCTAAAAGCAAAATTTTTTCCGTTCTCATTGAAAGCAGCTTTGATTCTGGCCGAAACTCCTTTTAACCTCTCGGAAGCATAAATTACTGGGATCTTGCCGTGAATCTTTTGGGCCAATATCTTGGCTGGATTCTGGAATGAAGATGTTTCGCTGCCAAATTTTGTAACAGCGGAATTTAATATACTAAGCGTCTCTCCAATATCATCATTAGAGAATTCAATATATCCGAGTTTATTTAAAATTGAAATCAATGGCATAAAAAGATAGGGGAACGCTGCTCTTGGTGGAGAATCGTAAGAAAATGCAAAAATTGGAGCCTTATATTTAGCGGCCAGGATCTTAAGTTTACCGCCAGTGGTAATTGCTAATAATTTAGCGCCCTTCTGATAAGCTTGAATAAATCCGGATAATGTCTCCTCGGTGTTACCAGAATACGAGTTGGCTATAACAAGAGTATCTTGATCAACCCAATTGGGGATAGAGTAATTATGAACCGATTCGACAATGAGATCAGTATCGGCTAGCAAATCTTTTAGTATATCTCCGGCCTGGCCAGAGCCACCCATGCCAATAAAAACTATTTTTCTTGCCTTGATATAATATGAAGGAATCGAAAAATCCTGAGCCAAATCAAACGCCTCTTTGCAAAGACTCGGGAAATTTTCAACATGTTTGATCATGCCATTTGGATCAAATTTATGAAAATCAATCTTTTCAAGTTGTTCCATGTTTCCCATTTCGCCTCTTTCTTAAACTTAGTTTTCATTATATTATGGTAAAAGCAATTAGGCAAGCGAGAAATCATGAATATTATAGTATTTAATGAGTCGAATCAAAGAGATGTTGCGCTGAGAGTTTCTGCAATCTTGAAGAATGGCGGCATAGCCGTCGTTCCATTTGATACAGTCTACGGTTTTATCTGCGATGCCAGAAATGATTCTGCACTGGAACAAATATTTGGACTTAAGGGCAGGGATACGTCCAAGTCAATTGGATTGGCCATGGATTCTGTTTCTGCAATCGAAAAAATAGCACATGTACCAAACATATCTTTCGTTAAGGATCGAATTCCTGGGAAGTTCACATTTGTATTGAAAGCAAAAGACTCGTCTCTGTCGAAGTATTGTTACAGATCGGGAACAATCGGCGCTAGAGTTCCGGCTTCCAATTTAATACTTGAAATTGCTTCACTTAATGGTGGCATTATTGCTCAAACATCCGCAAATAAGTCCGGGATGGCTAATTGTTGGTCGCTGGACGATTTCAAAGATCAATTTTCGTTAGAAGAGATTAATTCAATCGACATTATTCTTGATGGTGGGACACTTGAAAAATCACAACCGTCAAGAATTTTTGATCTTACCAGCTCAGGAGCTAAGGAAATTGAAAGATGAGCTTTTTTTTGCTAATATAACCTTATGCCGATGTGGCGGAACTGGTATACGCGCACGACTCAAAATCGTGTGGCTTCATGCCTTGTGGGTTCGAGTCCCACCATCGGTACCAAAAACGCCACCAAAAGTGGTTTTTTTGTTTGTCTCAGCTATTTCTAAGCAAGTTAAAGATATAATACTGCCATGAGAATCTTAGTTATCGAGGACGATCACAAAATTGCCAATGCAATAAAAAAGGGTTTATCGCAGGAATCATATGCTGTTGATCTGTCTTTTGACGGTAAAGATGGCCTAGGAAGCGCTCTTACAATTGATTATGACCTAATAATAATAGATAGAATGTTGCCCGAAGTAGATGGCATCAACATCTGTCGATTAATTAGAGACAAGAAAATACACACACCAATTTTGTTTCTGACAGCTAAAGATAAAATTTCCGATCGAGTTGACGGTCTGAACGCTGGCGCAGATGATTATTTAATAAAACCATTTGCTTTCGAGGAGTTATTGGCTCGGGTCAGAGCTCTTTTGCGTCGACCCCAAAAGTCGAATGAGACGGTGTTAAAAGTCGGAAGTCTTGAATTGGACCCAACAAAATTCATTGTCAAAAGAGGAGAATCGCAGATTAAATTATCAACTAAAGAATTCTCTCTCTTGGAATATCTAATGCGCAACCCAGGACACATACTTACAAAAGACAATATCATTGCCCATGTTTGGGACTACGACGCCGATGTTTTGCCAAACACGGTCGAGGTCTATGTGGGATATTTAAGAAATAAGATCGACAGACCATTTAAGAAAATGACCCCGCTAATAAAAACTATTCGTGGGTTTGGATATAAAATAGATGACAAATAGAATTTATAAATTTAATTCTGCCTATCTTAAGTTGACTACTTTTTATGTATTGATTGTTATGACAATCAGCATATCTTTTAGTGTAGTTTTATATAACATATCTTTAAGCGAGTTAGGAAGAGGATTAGGACGACAAAATGGAATTCTAAAAGAAATGACCAGAAAAGATCCATTGACTCAACAGTTTCAGGATCTAGAATTAATTCTTCAAAATCAGCTTGATGAGAGCAATGATCATTTGCGTTTAAATCTAATCTATTTTAACTTATTGATTTTACTGCTGTCATCGATATCTAGCTATTTCTTGGCCAGAAAAACTCTTGAGCCGATAGAGGAGGCAGTTAACGCCCAAAGCCATTTTACGGCTGACGCATCTCATGAATTGAGGACGCCCCTTACAGCAATGAAAACCGGGATTGAAGTTTCATTGCGCGATAAAAAACTAAATTTAACGTCAGCCAAGACTCTTCTTGAAAGCAATCTAGAAGAAATAGGAAAACTTGAGAATCTGTCTAACGCACTTCTTAAATTGGCAAGGTTTCAAGAGTCTGATAAACATTTCGACAAAGTTGACCTAGAAGAAATTGTTGTAGAATCTTACGAAAAAGTTGAATCCCTTGGCAAGAAAAAGAATATAACTTTTGTTCCAGAACTAATAAAGACAAAGGTTATTGGTGATCAGCAAAGCCTCGTAGAGCTTTTTATTATATTATTCGAAAATGCGATTAAATATTCTAATCCCGGCACAAAGGTCAGGATCGTCATGCAAAAAGATGGCTCTCACAGTATTGTCAGGGTAATAGACTCTGGCATTGGAATTAAGGCTTCAGATCTGCCCCTCATATTCAACAGGTTTTACCGCGCCGATACATCAAGAAGTAAAATCACAACCGATGGCTATGGTTTAGGACTATCAATCGCAAAACAAATTATTGACATTCACGGTGCAACTATAAATGTTAAAAGCACTCCGAACAAAGGCAGTGAATTCATAGTCAGATTCTAATCTCTAAGCATTTTCTCAGAAATGCGGCCTAAAATTAAACTAAACAAAAATTAGTTTGAGAAGGAGGTAAAAAGAGTAAAAAAATAAAACTATTTGTATCGATCCCTCGGAAAAATTTCTAAGGGACACGAACGAAACGAAACAAGACTAAAATTAAAAGGCGAATAATATAAAAGAACATCTCTGAGAATCGAGATGTTCTTTTTTTAAGCAATTTCTCAGTTGAAGTCTCTATTATAAAAAAGAAGACGGTCTGACTTACTATCCTCCCCCGGTAGGTCGGCCGTTATTTTATTAAATAAGTTTTTAAATCATTGTATTTTTCTGATAGAATATGATAAATAAAAAGGCTTTGTTATGCAAAACAATATATCAGAAGAAGACCTAGTCAGAATATTCTCCTATAAAGAAAGAACCGAAAAAAGACACTGCTTTGTCTTTGGCACGATTTATAAATTAATCTTATTCGCCTTTATTGTCGGTATCTCTTACTTGATTATCAATTCGGGAGCTATTTGGGAAAAAATTGATTTTTGGTATAAAAATGACTTCAAAACTGTTACTTCATCCGAAGAAGAAGTGAATGTTCCTGTTGCTCCGGGTGTTCCAAACCTAGAAGCAGAGAAACGCAATACTCCTACGCTTATAGACAATCAAATAGGGATACCTGTCCTTGATGTCAAAGCCCCCGTGTTGTTTAGAGTAAACAACAATGCTAAAGAGACGGCTGCCGCTCTAGAAAATGGAGTTATACATATAAATGGCACAGCGCTACCAGGAGAAAAGGGCAATGTCTACATAACTGGTCACAGTTCGAATTATGTCTGGTCAAAAGGACAGTACAATTCCGTTTTTGCCCTTCTGGACAAGCTTGTTGTTGGCGATATGGTCTATATAAAATTTAATAATGTAACCTATGAATACAAAGTTTTTGACAAAAAGACAGTATCACCAACAGACGTTTCAGTCTTAAAACAGACAAATGACTCAAGACTCACCCTCGTCACTTGTTGGCCCGTAGGCACATCTTTAAAGCGGTTGGTTGTTTTGGCTGACCAAATATATCCTGATCCATCGAAAAATCCGCTTTCAAACGAGACAATTGAAACTAATAAATTGCCAAGCGGTAGATAAAAAGCTGAAAAGTTTATCTTATAGTGGCAATCTTGTATTGATCTAAATCTTTATAATAAAGCTCGGTGCCTCGAGCGCCAATTGCAATGTTTGTTTTTTGATTTGAAGAAAGCTTCACCAGTAGAATATCGTTTTGACCAGAAACCTCTATAACCCTTATTTCGTCTTCCGACTGATAGATTATGTGATTTAAATCTGGATACCAAGTTGCATTAATTATTGGAACGGAAAAACGCGACACTAGTCTATCACCAGACCAAAGTTCATAGCCATTAATTCGCAACTGATCGGGCGCATTTGTTGCCAAAGTGTCTATAGGAGCATTTAGTAAATCGATCTTGTTCTGATCAGACAAAACGGCAGTCTTAATATCAGACTTAAATAAAATTATATTTTTATAATCGTTAACAGAAGATGGCTCAACTTTTAGTCTCAGATCCCAGGACGTATAGCCGTCTTTTTTTATTGATATATTATAGAATCCAGGAGGATAATTTTTGGCTAAATTAGAGCTTGCCTTGAAAGTCTGAGAGTTTATTGTTATTGAGACGTCTCTGGGCTGAAAACTAAAATAAAGTACTCCAGTTTTTACAACTTTCATCGATCTATAATTAAACCGATATCCTTGAGTATAAAAAACAACCGACAATGAAACCAACACTATTATCAGCGTAACGAACAATTGCCCTAAAATTATTTTTGGTAAAAGCCGAGTTCGGCGGTCATTCCTGACCATATAAAAAACTAATTTAATTAGTTACGATATTGAATCTTTAAATAAATTACCATACAATGAGGCTAATTGCAAAACCATAAATAAATGAGGTCTTATGGCAAATTTTAGGGTCCAAGGAAATCAAAAACTTAACGGAGAAATATTGGTCGGCGGAGCAAAAAATGCAGCTCTTAAGCTTCTACCAGCGGCCATACTAGCTGATTCGACATCGAAGATATCGAATGTTCCAGAGATATTAGATATTGACAAAATGGTTGATATACTCGAAAGCATTGGCGCTGTAATAGACTTTAAAGATCACGTTATTAATATCGACCCGACAAAAATTAATTCTAGTCATCCGAATGAAAAATTGGTCAAAAAGTTACGAGGTTCAGTTGTTCTGGTTGGTGCTCTTTTGTCAAGATTCGGAAAAGCAGTTTTCAGCCGTCCAGGTGGATGTTTAATAGGTGCCAGACCAATTGATGACCATCTTGATCTATTTGAGCAATTGGGAGTAAAAATCGTTGAAAAAAATGATACTTATTTTCTAAGCGGCAAACCAAAAGCAGGCAAGATTATTTTAAAGAAAATGAGCGTGACCGCAACAGAAAACGCTATTTTGGCAACTGTTCTATCGAAAGGCACAACACAGATTCACGTTGCTGCTGCCGAGCCAGAAATTGCTGACTTAGCTAATTATCTAAACAAAATGGGAGCCAAAGTTTCTGGCGCTGGAACTCACGAGATAACGGTTATTGGAGTTGATAAGCTCACAGGAGTTGACTATGAAGTTATTCCCGATAGAATCGAGGCCGGAACTTATATAATTGCCGGCATAGCTAGCAACTCGGAAATCACAGTTGGTCCGCTAGTCTCTGATCATTTGAGTATATTGCTTAAAAAACTTACCGACACCGGAGCTAAATTCGAAATAATCTCAAAAAATGGTCGGGAATATATTAGGACAAAACATCATGGCGATCTTGTTGCTCAAGACATTGACACTCGAACTTATCCGGGTTTTGCCACTGATCTTCAATCTCCATATGCAGTTTTAATGACACAAGCAAAAGGCGAATCGCGCATCTTCGAAACGATATTTGAAGGCCGGTTCTCTTACTTGGAACAACTGAAATTGCTACGCGCCGATGCAGAAGTTCTAAATCCTCATGAATTTGTCATCAAAGGTCCCAAAAAACTTAAAGGCGCACTCATTTCTTCAAACGATATCCGCGGTGGAGCGGCCCTGGTTATAGCAGCCCTTATCGCTTCCGGAGAGACGATGATAGAAAATATTGAATTTGTTGATCGTGGTTATGAAAAAATCGATGAAAAATTAAATCGATTGGGTGCAAAAATAGAAAGAATCTCCTAATTTATCAATATTCATGATTAGAAAAATCGCAATCGATCTAGGAACCAACTATGTTAGAATTTATGTCCCCAAAAAGGGGATCGTTATTAATGAGCCAAGCGTTGTAGCACTTCAAGCTTCCGATAATAAAGTTATGGCCATAGGAGAAGAGGCCAAGAAGATGATTGGTCGAACACCCGAAAGCATTGTTGCGGCCAACCCATTAAAAGACGGGGTCATAGCCAACTTTCGCATCGCCGAAGCGATGTTGCGTCATTATATAGATAAAGTTTCTGGCAGTATTAGACTGTTTAAGCCAGACATTATGGTGTCAATTCCAGCTGGCGTAACCTCAACAGAAAGAAGAGCTGTCGTCGATGCTTGCAATTCGGCTGGTGCCAAACAAACATATGTCATCAAACAGCCAGTTGCGGCCGCCCTTGGGGCCGGCATCCCTATCGCAATTCCTTCGGGAAACATGATAATAGATATTGGTGGCGGCACAAGCGAAGTGGCTGTGATTTCACTTGGAGATGTTGTTGCATCAACTTCAGTAAGAGTTGGCGGCAATAAGTTTGATGCCGCGATCGCTAATTATGTCAGAAAAAAACATAATCTTATTATTGGTGATCAAACCGCTGAAGAAATTAAAATTAAAATTGGTTCAGCTCAATCTCTTAAAAAAGAACTAAAAATGGAAGCTTCTGGATCAAATACCATAACAGGATTACCTGAAAGCATAATGCTAAGTTCAGAAGAAGTCGTCACTGCCATTAAGGGACCCCTTCTCGATATAATCAACGCAGTTAAGGATGTTCTGCAAAAAACACCTCCTGAGCTAGCTTCAGATGTGATGGACAAAGGAATTATAGTTACCGGTGGCGGAGCCCAACTCAGAAATATTGATGCTTTGCTTACAAAAGTTACTGGCGTTCCTTGCGAAGTAGCCAACAACCCAACAGAATGCGTTGTTAAGGGTTCCGGAATAGCAATTGAAAATCTCGACTCTTTTAAAAAATCGGTTCTTTGGGCAAAAGATTAAAATAAAAAATAAAATATGATTATTGGAATCGATGCCTCTAAGGCAGCTCTTAAAAATCGTACTGGCATAGAAAATTATGTCTATGAGCTGATTTTGAATTTAAAAAATATTGACAAAAATAACGTCTATTTTCTTTATACCAATACTTCGTTGCCGACCGAATTAAAAAACAGTGCCAATTTTGTTGAAAAACGCTTTGGATTAAAAAGATTTTGGAATTCATTTTTTTTACCTCTGGCTGTTTTGAAAAATCCTTGCGATGTTTATCTTCAACCAACCGACATTATTCCCTGGTCAGCCCCGATAAAGTCGATCAGCGTTGTTCACGATCTTGCATATAAATATTTCCCCAACGCCTATTCTACAATAGGTAAAATCAAACAACTTAACTATCTTAAAGATGCCTCCAAGGAAGCAACAAAAATAATTTGTGTTAGCAAATCGACCGAAAAAGATCTTCATAAATTTTTTCCAACAACAGAAAACAAAACTTTGGTGGTCCATCTAGGTTATGATCAAAAAATATTTCATCAGTTTGAAAATCCTCGCGATACATTAAATATCGGCGAAAAATTTGTTCTTTACACTGGCAGACTTGAGGAGAGAAAAAATGTTCGTCGTCTGGTAAAAGCCTTTTACTCATTAAAAGAAGAAAAGAATATTCCGCACAAGTTGGTCCTCGCTGGTCTGCCTGGATATAATTATGATTCGATAATCTCAGAAATTAAATCCAATCCAAAATTTTCAAATGATATTGTCATCCCGGGCCATATTAATCACGATCTATTGGCGGAAATAATTGCCAGGTCAGATGTTTTCGCTTTTCCGTCTCTCTACGAAGGCTTCGGGCTACCCGCATTAGAAGCAATGGCCTGTGGCGCCGCGATAGTGACATCGGATGTTTCATCGTTACCAGAAGTTGTCGAAAATGCAGCTTTACTTTGCGATGCCGAAAATGAAATTGACATTGCAGATAAAATCTATAGATTAATCACCGATGATAAACTTAACAAAGACTTAAGGAAGAGGGGATTGCAACGAGCTAAAGATTTTTCTTGGCAAAAAACGGCTCGAGCAACTCTGGAAATTCTGGAGAAATTATGAAGATAGCAATAGTTTGCGACTTCTTAACAAAATTTGGCGGCGCTCAGAAAGTTCTTTTGGCAATTCATGAAATTTATCCTGATGCACCAATTTTTTGCCTTCTATATGACGAAGAGGGGACCAAAGGGAAATTTAAAGACTGCAAGATTATCCCATCGAAGCTTCAGAAATTGCCAAGGTTATTACGACAGAAACCAAAGTTTCTGATTGGCTCACTAGCTTCGGCTGTTGAAAATTTTGATTTTTCGTCTTACGATGTTGTCATCTCTTCAAATGATTCCTACGCTCACGGAGTCATCACTAAGCCTGACACCTTTCACTTATCTTATTGTCACACACCGATGAGATACGCTTGGGATTGGCACAATGAATATCTTATCGAGAATAATATTGGTTTTGGCCTTAAGGGTTTATTTGTTAGATATGTCTTACATAAATTAAGAATTTGGGATCGTGTCTCAGCTGACCGAGTAGATCATTGGATTGCTAATTCTCAAAACGTAAAAAAACGAATTGCTAAATATTATTTAAATGACGCAGATGTGGTCTATCCACCAGTCGAGACAGACGACATTATGATATCCGACGAACTACCCGAAGACTTTTATGTTGTTGCTTCGAGGCTAGAGCCATACAAGCGAATCAATCTCGCGATAGAGGCCTGTAACAAACTAAAAAAACGTCTGATTATTATTGGCGAAGGATCCGAAAAACAAAAATTGACTGAAATGGCCGGAGATACAATCGAATTCGTTGGCTGGAAATACGGCCAAGAACTTTTTGATTATCTCGGCCGCGCCAAAGCCTTTATTTTTCCCGGCGAAGATGACTTTGGTATTGCTCCAGTCGAAGCAATGGCGGCTGGCCGTCCCGTAATTGCCTTTGGTAAAGGCGGCACCTTAGAATCGATTATTGATGGCAAAACCGGGCTATTTTTTTACTATGAATCAGTTCAATCGTTGTCCGACACAATTATTAAACTTGAGAAAAATTATTCTGATTTCTCGCCAAAATCATGCCGCGAACAAGCTATGAAATTTTCTAAAACACAATTTAAGAAAAAAATGAGTGAACATGTCGAACAAGGTTATATAAAACACAAAGAAATGATGGAAAATGCCTAGACAAACTTTCGAAATATTGGGCGTAAAACTCGACACTCTAAGCTATAAAGAAGCTGAGGCACATTTTTCCGAATTAGTTGATTCTAAAGATCGCTCAATTTGCTGTACTCCGAATGTAGAATTTATTATGCGTGCTCAAAATGACCAAGAGTTCTTAGATATTTTAAATAAAAAATCAAAAATGAATCTTGCCGACAGCTTCGGCATGCTTTGGGCCGCCAGATTCTTGAGTATGAAAAAAATTAACAATATCTATCTGAGATACCTTCTACTGCCAGTTGTCTGGCTTTTTTCATTGATATTAATACCCTTTGTCCCAAATATTTTTAAAAATCCTTTAAAGGACAGAATTCCCGGTTCTGACTTCATTTGGTCAATTGCTAGGCTTTCAGCCAAAAACAATTATCGCCTCTTTCTTTTCGGCGGAGCTCCAACAGTCGCCGAAAGAGCAGCGCTTAAACTCCAAACTGATGTTTATGGCTTAAGAGTCGCCGGTGTTTATCCGGGAGATATGACTAAGCCAACCGAAGAAATAGTTGAAGCAATAAACAGATCTAGAGCAGATATTATTTTGGTTTGTCTTGGTTCGCCATTGCAAGAACGTTGGCTGGTCGAAAATCTTTCCAAGACTTGCTGCAGGGTCGGTATTGGCCTTGGCGGGACATTTGATTTCACAGCCTCGGTCGTCCCCAGAGCTCCACGATGGATGCAAAAAACAGGCCTAGAGTGGTTATTTCGCTTAGTCATCGAACCCAAAAGAATTTTTAGACAAGTTGCACTTCCTAAATTTATCTTCAGAGTCTTACAAAAGAAACTTGTTGAATAGACTAATTAGTTATAAAGTCTCGGACAAACTGCATCGAGTCTTTTTAGTTGTCTTATAAACGACTGTGCCCCCGAGTCCACAAGGGGATCGGGGGCACGGTTCTACTTGTCTTCTGGGGCGATTATACGCCGTGGGTAATCCCTGTTGGGATCAAACCCAGGCTTCGCCCAGAAAGGCTCCTCTTGCACTGGGGCAAGACGGATGGGAGCAGTCTGAGTGTCGTCGGCGGGGTCGACCACGCTGGTAGTCATCTCCGAGTTCTGCGTCAGATACCAGAGCTCGGCCTTTTGGGCCTCGCTGTGAACCTTGAGCATGGCGGCGGTGAAACCGCCAACGATCGCCACAAGGACGATCACAAACCAGAAGTTGCGCCAGCGATTGGCGCGCGCTTCGGCCTTGGCGACACAGGTCGGGCAATTGCCCGAGCAGAAGTGGGTAAGATTGAGCGGATTGTACGGCTTCTTTTTCATCGTGACCTCCTTAGGGTCGACTGAGAATGTTACTACAACGATGAGCACAAGTGCTCGTTCTGACAACGAAACATGCGTATATTATGTCACCAAAACTTGATTATGTCAATGCCCCGGCAAACTGAGAGCTTGACGGGGCATTGGATAGTTTTCGCCCGGAAGGACGAAGAGAGTTAGGCTGGCACACAGTCAGTCTCAGTGGTGATTTCGACAGCACCAGGAAAAACGAATCGCACGCGGTCAGCAATCGGGTCATCAGACGGCGGCGGAGTCACCTTAGCGACAAGCTCGCCATCTTGTTCGGCGAAAAGGGTCCCAGACCCTTGGGGTTGAGGCTGGTCGGTCATTTTATGCTCCTTATGCAGAATACTTATTACAATATCTTGCCACAAAGAAAAAATGTCAACACTTGGTTAACATTTTTCACGATCTAATCAAGACAGCTTTTGTCCTTCGGGTGGTATTTCTTCATCAACTTGAACGACATAGCCCAATTCACCTCTTGGTCCTGGCTCTGGCACAAAAGTTTTGCGTGTTGGACGAGTAGACTCGGTAGTAACAATATTTTCCCGACTGGGTTTCGAGACTACTTCTTCGCGAGGAATTTCCTGGCGTATCGTAATTCTGTATTTCCTTTGGTCTTGAGGTAAAGACATATCTTTACAGATATCGTCTCTAGTTACAGTAAAAAGAGAACGTGCACTCCTAACAAGTTCTCCGTTTATATGGCTTGCCAAAAGAGAGGCGAGGAAAAGAGGATTTTCAACTAACTCTTTATTATATAGGTCTTTATTCATATTGAACTCAATCACACCATCCCAATATTGTGATTCTACTCTCAATGTAATTTCTGACATTCTTCTCCTTTTTGATAGATATAAAAAATATATATGAAACATTTGTCCACTTCAACCATGGTTGAAAAAATATCGTCGAGATGTTATAGTAGCTAAAGGCCAGAAGGGCATTTTTTAATTAAAAGAGGTTTTATGAAAACAAAAATCATCGCAACTATTGGACCATCCACTGATTCTCCAGAAATGATCGAGAAGCTGGCTTTGGCTGGCATGAACGTCATGAGATGTAATTTTGCTCACTGCAAATACGACGAGTACGAGGCCAGATACAATACAATCAAAAAGATTAATAAAAAACACGGGTTGGATGTAAAGATTCAAGCGGATCTTCGCGGACCAAGCATTCGATTGGGCGAAAATATTCCCAAGGAAGGATTGAGGGTTGAAGAAGGCGACGAACTTACTTTCGTCACAGAACCATGCGAAGACAAAAAAATTAATGAATTAATCGTTACGGATCCATATCTCCATGCCGATGTTAAAGTTGGCGATCCACTGCTTATCGAATCGGGTATGCTTGAACTAGTTATTACTGAGACGGGTAAGGATAGCCACAAATTCAAAGCCAAGGTTGTTATTGGCGGAACAATTTATCCAAGAAAAGCATTGAATCTGCCAACAACAAAGCTCACAACTTCATCTGTCACAGAGAAGGACATTAGAGATCTCGAATTTGTCCTTTCTGTTGGTGTTGACTACGTCGCCCTTTCTTTTGTTGGAAACGCCGGCGATATTGCCAAAATCAAAAAGGTAATTGGCGACCGAGATGTAAAAGTTATGTCCAAAGTTGAAAGAAGAGAAGCATTAGAAAACCTTGATGAAATTATTGAAGCTTCAGATGTTGTTGTTATCGCTCGAGGTGACCTCGGAGTCGAGACACCGTATGAACAGCTACCAATTTTGCAGAAAAGAATTTTAAGAAAATGTCACCAGCATCTGAAACCAGCTGTTGTGGCAACACAGATGCTCAAGAACATGATGGAGTCGCCATATCCAACGAGAGCTGAGATTTCTGATATTGCTCATGCAGTTTTTGACGGAGCTCATTATGTCTGGCTTTCAGATGAAACAACTAATGGCAAATATCCAGTCCAGGCAGTTAAAGTGATGAGGAAGGTTGCCGATGCCTCAGAGGCATATCTGGAGAGCTGCGCCATCTAGCTCTTGACTCAGGAAATCTTTTTCGGTATAAATAAAAAAGATTGAGTGACCCTTCGGGCCACTTTTTCTTTAAGAAAACCTTGCAACTTATGATATAATTAGCTTGTAGTATTGATAAAGGAGAAAAATGAAAAGAGTAAGTCCATTCATGGCAGCAATTGAGGACCTGTGCGAAGAAAAAGGTCTTAATATTGATATCGTTATCGAAACAGTTGAAGCGGCTCTCGCTGCGGCCTATCGTAAAGATTATGGTAAGCCAAAACAAATAATTCGCGCCAAGCTTAATGCAGAAAATGGTCAAGCCGAGATGTTTCGTGTTTATGACGTCATTGCTGATCCAGAAGAGATCAAAGAACATGAACACGAGTTAACTCTCGAAGAAGCTAAAGAGATCGACAAAAAAGCCGAAATCGGCAAAGAAGTTATTGTCGCCCTTCCTCATCACGAAGATTTTGGTCGCATTGCCGCTCAAACCGCCAAGCAGGTCATTATTCAGCGAATCCGTGAAGCTGAGAGAGATTTGATGTTCACTGAATTCAAAGACAAGGAACACAAAGTCGTCAATGCTACTGTTTCTCAGGTTGAGGGACGCAATGTAATTATTGCTCTTGGTAAGGTAAACGGAATTTTATATCCATCAGAACAAATCCAGAGCGAAAAATATTATACCGGTCAAAGAATGAAAGTCTATGTCAAAGAGGTTTCTCAGTCAGCCAAAGGACCACAAATTATTGTATCTCGAAGTGACGAGAATCTCATTCGTGGTCTATTTGAAGTAGAAGTACCAGAAATTCTTGCTGGAACAGTTGAGATCAAGAGTATTGCCAGAGAAGCGGGCTCCAGAACCAAGATAGCTGTCATCGCCACAGAAGAGAAAATCGATCCGGTCGGGTCGTGCGTCGGACAACGCGGCACTAGAGTTCAGGCCGTTCTGGACGAAATCGGGATGGAAAAAATCGACATTGTCCTATGGGATGAAGATGTTGAACAGTTTATTATGAATGCTCTTTCTCCTGCTAAGACAAGACAGATCAGCATCTCGTCAAAAGATAGCAAGGCAACAGTTTACGTCGATAAAGACAATCTATCGCTGGCTATTGGTAAAAATGGTCAGAACGTACGTCTAGCTTCTAAACTAACAGGGTGGGGGATCGATATAAAGCTTTTGGAAGAAAAAGATACAGAAGACAAAGAAACTCCCGAAGAATAATCTCTGCACTCGCAATCTCAAGCCGAAATATTCTACTTACTTAGAGGCTAAAGAAATTTAGTAATTTTAGGGACTCAAATATTATGAACAGCGATATATTCAAAAAATTTACTCCCAATCTAAAGAAAACCCTCATCGAGGCAGATAAAATAGCCAAGGAGAGAAAATCTGGCCAGGACACAGAACACCAGCTATTAGCCATTCTGCAGAATAAAGAAACACTTGCAGCGGAGATATTAGCAAATTTTAATATAAAAATTGATCGTATAGAATTAATATCTTCTCTCATAGCTCATCCAAAATCTTCAGGCACAGAGGCGACAAATGACGCCAAAAAAGCAATTCAACTCGCAGTTCAGGCTGCTTCAAAATTTAACCATTCGACTGTTGGATCAGAGCATTTACTTCTAGCTTTGATTTCCTACAAAACATTCAATTCTTTTATGATCATCGAACGGATTGGGATTGATCCAAACAAAATTAAAGCTCAAATAGAATCAATCTTTAAGGGAATAAAAAATTCTTTTAGTCAACCAGAAAATACCGGGAGTATTTCGTCAATAATTAGCCCAGAGGCATCAATTGCTGATGACGGACTTGACGACCCAATCCAATTCGGCGGCATGCAATCTTTTGTTCAGCCCATTAATCCGCCCAAGAAAGAGTCAGCACTTGATTCATTTTCTGTTAACTTGACAAGATTGGCCCATGAAAAAAAATTGGATCCAGTAATCGGTCGCGAAAAAGAAATAAACAGACTTATCCAAACTCTATCCAGAAGAACAAAAAATAATCCAATCCTAATCGGCGAGCCAGGAGTTGGTAAAACAGCTATCGTCGAGGGCTTGGCTCAGAAAATTAACAGCGGCAATGTTCCATCAAAAATATCTCAAACCGAAATACTTTCACTTGATCTTGGTTCGATCTTGGCCGGAACGATGTATCGTGGACAATTCGAAAGTAGAATAAAAAAAATTCTCTCTGAAATTGAGAAAAGAGGCAATGTTATTTTGTTTGTCGATGAAATTCACATGATGGTTGGAGCTGGATCAACTGAGGGATCAATTGATGCAGCAAATCTACTCAAACCCATGCTTGCTAAAGGCCAGCTTCGCCTTATTGGCTCCACAACATTTGATGAATATAAGAAATATATTGAGAAAGATGCAGCCTTTGAGCGCAGATTCCAGCCTATTTATGTAACCGAGCCAACACTCGAAGAAACAATCAAAATTCTTTCCGGTATTAAAAGCCGTTATGAACAATTTCACAATGTCAGATACTCCGATGAGGCAATTAAGGCCGCAGCAGACTTATCTATTCGTTATATACACGATCGATTTTTACCTGATAAGGCCATAGATCTTATAGATGAAGCCGGTGCCGCAGACAGCTCTAAAAGGACCAAAGCTGACCCAGTCGAAGACTTAAAAAAGAGGTTATCTAAAATTTTAAAGAAAAAAGAGGATTTAATTGTAAACGAAAAATATGAAGAGGCGACACTTCTTCGGGAAAAAGAGATCAAGGTTCAAGAAAAAATACAGTCTCATATTGTAGAATCAGAGATAAATTGGCCAGTTATTACAGCTGGTGAAATAGCCGATCTTGTTTCGGAGTGGACCGGTGTGCCAGTTTCCTCCCTTTCTCTGAAAGAAAAGAAAAATTACCTTAACCTTGATAAAAAATTAAAGAAACACATTATTGGCCAAGACAATGCTATCAACGAATTAGTCAAGGCTATTAAGCGTTCGAGAACGGGAATTGCTAATCCCAAAAGACCAATTGGATCATTCATATTTCTCGGTCCGACAGGAGTCGGCAAGACAGAGCTTACTAAAGTTTTGGCCCGTGAAATTTTTGGCAGTGAAGAATCATTAGTAAAAATAGATATGTCTGAGTTTGCAGAAAAACACAACGTCGCAAGACTCATTGGAGCACCAGCCGGATACATTGGTTATGAAGAGGGTGGCAAGTTGACTGAAAAAATTCGTAAAAATCCATATTCAGTAATTTTGTTTGACGAGATTGAGAAAGCCCATCCAGAAATTTTTAATATATTACTACAAATTATGGAAGACGGCTCACTAACTGATGCCAAGGGCAGAACAGTAGACTTTAAGAATTCTATTATTATTATGACTTCAAATCTGGGCACCGATATATTAAGACGCCAAAGCGCCATCGGTTTCGGCAATTCCAAATCTCAAGAGAACAAATACATCAAAATGCACGACAACATTATCGAGACTGTCGAAAAAACTTTCAGGCCGGAATTTGTTAACAGACTAGATAGCGTTATAGTTTTTTACCCGCTTGACAAGTTATCAGTTCGAAAAATTGTTGATTTACAACTCGAAGAGCTAAAAAATAGGCTCAAAAATCAGGGTATAAACCTAAGCATACCAGCCAGAGTTGCAACGTTTATTGCTGAAAAAAGTTACAATGAAGAATATGGTGCTAGGCCAGTTAGAAAATATATTGCAGACAATGTGGAAACAATTCTCTCTGATATTATATTAGCAACAGAACAAGCCACGGGCGACATAAGACTCGTTATCAAAAAGGACAAGATAAGCCTGGAGCAATAGATGTCTCTACCCAAAAGTCTTGCCGATAAAATTGCTGGGCTAAAAACACAAGATCAATCTCTAATTGAGAAGGCTTTTGTTTTTGCCAAAAAGAAACATAATGGCCAAAAAAGACTTTCTGGATCGCCGTACCTCTTGCATCTGATTCGCACTGCCTCCTATTTAATACAGGATAAGTATGACGCCATCACAATTGCTTCAGGATTACTACATGACACGATCGAAGACACCGCTACATCAAAAGAGGAAATTTCACAAAACTTTGGCGAGGAAATCGCAGAAATCGTTGAGGGCGTAACAAAAATCTCTCAAGTAAAAATTAAGGATAAAAACAGAGTTTTTTCTGGACAATTTTCATTTATCGATCAGGTTGATAATTACAGAAAACTTCTGGTCGCCTCAGCTTCTAACCCCAAAATCATATCTGTTAAACTTTATGATCGTCTGGATAATATTCTAACCATTAAGCATATCCCGGAACACAAACAAAAGTTCTATGCTCGAGAAACAATCGACATTTATGCCGCTATTGCCGAAAGATTGGGTATGGGATCAATCAAGGGCCGATTAGAAGACGCCGCCTTTCCGTGGGCATACCCAGAAGAATATCTAAAATTCAAAATCGAAACTAGAAACATTTACAAAAATCCGTTAGCAGTCATAAATAATGTTATTCCGGACATAAAAAGAAAACTTTCAGACTTGAAGGTTAAGTTTTACAGCGTTAACGGTCGAGAAAAATACAAATATAGCCTTTATAAAAAAATAAGAAGAAAGGGCTCAGCTAAAGGAATATATGACATTGTTGCACTAAGAATAATTGTTGATTCGGTCGAGGATTGCTATAGGGTCTTAGGAATTGTTCATACAATGTATGAACCACTACCGAGATTAATGGATGATTATATTGCACGACCAAAAAATAACAGTTATCGATCGCTCCATACTACCGTAAGGAATAAGGACAATAAAATATTCGAGATTCAAATAAGAACCAAGGAAATGCACGAATCAGCCGAACATGGACACCTCGCTCATTGGAATTATAAAAATAATCAAAACAATGAGAAGACTAGTGCTAAAAATGCCAAAGAATGGTTCGAGGCTTTGGATAAACTTAAAGATATTCGCAGAAAAAGCCAATTTCTCGAAGAACTTAAAAATCAACTCTTTTCAGAAAAAATATTTGTATTTACACCAAAAGGAGATTTGATTAATTTGCCCATTAATTCAACTCCGATTGACTTTGCTTATAGAATACATTCAAGCATCGGAAATAAGTGTGTAGGCGCAAAGATAAACAACAGAATAATGCCGCTTTCGACCAAACTTCAGTCACGCGATGTAGTCGAAATATTAACATCAAAAAATAGTTCTCCGTCCCAAGACTGGCTCAACTTTGTTGTAACAACATACGCCCGCAATAGGATAAAATCATTCGCCAGAGAAAAAACCGTTGACAAACTATCTGAATATGGTCTTAAAATTGTTTCTGAGCAGATTTCTAAGTTTGGCCTACCTGATATCGACAAAGATAAAAGCGAAAAAATTGTCGCTAGCTCCAAATTACCTTACAAGGGACTAGACAGAGCTCTCGCCGCAATTGCTGAAAGAAACCTAAAACCGATAAAATTTCTAAAAACTCTATATCCCAAATTCAGTCTTTTTGAGAGAAAAAAAGAACGAAAAACATCAGAACAAATTTCAGCTCAGCACCCGTCTTTAATAAGTATTAGGCATGATTTTGCAAAATGTTGCAAACCAACACCAAAAGACAGTGATGTTGTCGGCTACCTAGGCAAAGAACATATCATTCGTATACATAAAAAAAATTGCAAAAGATTGACTACTCTTGATCACTCAAGATTTATTGAGCTCTAACACATTTGATTTTTGAATTTAATATTGTTAGTATTGGCACTAGAGAACTAGCCTTTTTACTAATAAGGAGAAAAATGTCTAAACAAGTCTTTCAAACCCCTCGCGGCACTAAAGACATATTGCCACAAGAACAACCATATTGGTCAAAGGTTCGATCTGTCGCCGAATCTACTCTCTACGGACTCGGTTTCAGCCAAATAGATCTACCACATTTTGAAAACTCCGAAATTTATACCCGAGGAATAGGCACCGACACAGATATAGTCAAGAAAGAAATGTTTCTGATTGACTCTAAAAATGAAGATGACACCACAACCCTCGCTTTGCGACCAGAAGGAACTGCTGGTGCCGTCAGGTCGTTTGTTCAGAACGGTATGGCTAGCTGGTCACAGCCTGTCAGACTTTTCTATTTTGGCGCAATGTTTAGACGAGAACGACCGCAGAAAGGAAGATACCGAGAGTTTTATCAAGTTGGCACAGAGATCTTCGGTGATCCAAGTGCTAAAGCTGATTATTTAGTTATTATGTCTGCCTGGGAGATATTAAATAGACTGGGATTAAAAAATCTCATGGTCTATGCCAATTCTATTGGCTGTCCAAAATGTCGACCGAAATATATTGCAAAACTCAAAAAACATTATAAGGACAATTTGTCAAAAGTTTGCGATGACTGCAAACGACGATACGAAACAAATACCTTAAGATTACTAGATTGCAAAGAAAAAAACTGCCAAGAGATTTCCAAATCGGCTCCGATAATGCTAGATTCTCTTTGTCCTGAATGCAAACAACATTTTCAAGAGACATTAGAATATCTGGACTATTTTAATATAAAATACGACCTCGACCCAACATTAGTACGCGGACTTGATTACTACACTCAAACTGTTTTTGAAATTGTCGAGAAGAGCGATAAGGGAAGGCAGAATACGATCGTTGGAGGTGGACGCTATAATGATTTGGTCGAGCTTCTTGGTGGGCCAAAAACTCCAGCCGTTGGCTACTCCTTCGGAGTCGAAAGATTAATTTCTTTGATGAAGGAACAGAACATAAAGATTGAAGAACCACGTGGTGTTGAAATTTGTATTCTTCAGCTTGGCGAGAAAGCCAAGGAAGTCTCTAAAAAGATCTACGATTCTCTGACCAAAGAAGACATTAATGTTTATTTTGTTCCTTCCAATGAAGGTCTAAGACAGCAAATTCGTGGCGCCGCAAAGCTCAATGCTAAGTATGCGGTCATAATTGGTCAGCAAGAAGCTCTTAAGGATGAAATTATTTTGCGAGACTTGACTGCTTCGTCACAGGAAGTTTTCTCCTCAAAAGTTATTGCCGAAGAGGTCAAAAAACGTTTGATCAAATGCACCTGTAGCTTATAATGAAGCAGAATGAGCCCCAAAAGATCTATCTAATATTAGATAACATTCGCTCAATGGAAAATGTTGGTTCTATTTTTCGAACAGCAGACGCAGCCGGTGTTATAAAAATATTTCTCTGTGGTATAACTCCAAGACCACCCCGAAAAGAAATCGACCGAGCCGCAGTTGGCGCCGTCGATTTTGTCGATTGGGAATACTATGAAAAAGTTGAGGAAATAATTTCAGAATTGAGAAAAGATGAAGTCAAAATTATCGCCTTAGAACAGGACAAGCGATCGATCCAATATTCCAAAATAAACATCGAGGAATCTTGCGCTATTATTATTGGAAACGAAATTGAAGGAATCAGAAAGAGCACATTGGATTTATCCGACAGTATAATAGAAATCCCAATGTATGGTCAAAAGAACTCACTGAATGTTGCCGTGGCGACGGGAATTGCACTTTTCGATATAATAAGAAAAACAAAGGAGACAAATGATTGAGCCGGGGAAGAAAAAAATAATTTTGATTTCAATTTGGAGTATTTTTATTTTGATTATTACAACTCTGTCTTATTTTATATTTATTAAACAGCCACAAATCAAAAAACATGATGAAGTCAAGCGTAATAGAATCGAACAAGAAAATTTTGCTCAATTTCAAAAGGAAACAGCAGAAATAGAAATATCTCAAAATACAGAGGAACAGCCAACAATAACCCAAACTCCACAAGTCACAACAACTCAAACAACAAAACCAGTAGCTTCATCGAGCACAACTACAACAACCCCAACAAACACAATAATACCAGAGACAAATCCGACTCCAGTTATCGACACAACAGCTCTAATTATTACAGCGAAATACGACTTGACGAATATTGTGCCAGAACAGTTAACCACGGGCTCAATGAGCGGCTACTATCTGGTTGATCCGCTTAACACCGATATTAGACTTGATTTCGCCAGACCAGATGGCACACATTTAGTTGCAACTATTGAAGAAGGTGGCTACTGGTTCGTACAAATCTCCGAGACCAAATATAAATTCATTGAGGGCGGCAGCGGAGTCGTCCGCATCGATCTTCTGGACGCTGACAATAATATCGTCAAAACCGGTAAATGCAAGCTGACCACGCCTCGTGGTTAATCAACTATTTTGAAAATTGAAATTGAGGAATTGATCTACGAAGGATGGCCTGCCAGCCGAAGTATTATAAAATGAAAATCGAAATCGAGAAACTTATCTACGAAGGATGGGGGATAGGCCACAATGACGGTCAGGCTATTTTTGTCAAAAAAAGTGTGCCCGGAGATATATTGGAAGTCGAGATCTCTAAACAAAAAAAGAGCTACTGTGAAGCAGTGATCAAGAAAATAATTGAGCCGTCAAAAGATCGTATTGAGCCGCCATGTCAATATTTTTCCGAATGTGGCGGCTGTGAGCATCAAAATATTAACTATCAAAATCAGCTCAAATTCAAGGAAGAGGTTTTTCGAGAAACTCTTGATAGGCAAGGCATTAAAACTGATGTTTTGCCGATAATTCAAACAAGTGAGCCTTTTTATTATAGAAACTCCATCCGATTTTTTTTAATTGAAAAACCTTCGGGCCAAAAAATATTTACCCGCCATAATTATCTTTTCGAAGATGGTTTTGTTGAGGCAGAAAGCTGTCTTTTGCAATCAGAGAGATCAAACAAGATTTTAAATACAATATTAGAAATTGTTAACCTCGACAGAGAATCTTTGAACGGTTTTTACCAAGTAAAAATTCGAGAAGGAAAATTCACCAACGAAACAATGGTTGAATTGATCACCGACACGGATGAACTAATAAAAGAAAAAGATTTGAAAGTCGCATTAAAAGAAATTGTTGAGATTAAGTCGATATATCACACAATTACACACAATCGCTCGCTTCATAATGTCAAAAGACGTTTACTTTATGGCTCACCAATCATTTATGAGAAAATCGGCAAATACTCTTTTCAAATTTCGCCTGATTCATTTTTTCAGACCAATTCTTTAGGTGTAAAAAATCTCTATGACAAAATTAAAGAATTTGCTGAAATTAAATTTGGTGAGAACGTGCTAGACCTTTATTGTGGTACTGGCACAATCGGAATTTACCTCTCAACTATCGCCAAAAAAGTCTTTGGTGTCGAAGTCGTTCAAAGTGCAGTTAATGATGCGAAATCAAATGCAAAAATTAATAAAGTTAGTAATATTGATTTCGTTTGCGACGATGCCACGATGTGGCTTATCAAGAATAAGCGAGAAAAATTTGACAAAATAATTATTGATCCGCCACGAGCCGGATTGAACAAAGAGTTAATCAAAGTGATTTCACAGACAAATTTTCAGTCGATCATATATGTTTCATGCAATCCAGCAACTTTTGCTAGAGATATCAAAGAATTTAAAACTTATGGTCTAGAATTAAAAAAAGTCCAACCAATGGACATGTTTCCTCAAACTCATCACCTTGAATGTGTCGGGTGTGTTATGAGGAGCCTGAAACAGGGCTGAATCAGGCTCCTCCAGTGGAAAAGTGGGCGTCCCCACGGCGGCAAACCAATCGTCTTCTTGGCGTCTCCCCGCGACGACAAGCTAGCGATTGGCATATTATTTCTACATTTTTTATATAACTTTGTCAAGACTAAATACGGGCTACAAAAGTCAAGATCCGTCAAGGCATAGGCCGTGACGGATCTCGGAAAGAAGTCGGTGAGGTAGAGGGCCACCATCTGGTGGCACTGACGGAAGGCTAAGCGGTAATTGCTAACGAACGGACGCATTGCTGCGGGGATTTGCGCTCGTTTGCAGACGACGAGAGACGTTGGGCAGTTTGGGATGGTATCCCAGGGATAGAGAATACCAAGGTTGAAACCATGGCGGAACTCACACAAAGCCGTGCGTCGAGTCATCGTGGGGAACTGCTAGCCAGCAACTACCTCACCTTAGAAGGTAATATAGTCCTAGCTTATTTTTTTGTCAATAGCTAAACAAAGATAGATTTATCCACAGATTTTGTTTGACTTTTGTTTGGTTTTTGTTCGATAATGTAAGCATAAGGAGACCGAACAAAATGGAACCGCTCACTCGCAGACAAAAGGAAATATTAGACTATATACGTAATTTTATTGATGAAAATGGCTATGCACCTAGCTATCGTGAAATAGCCCATTATTTTGAACTCTCTTCAACAGGCACTATCGCCGAATATGTCAGTATCTTGGCCGAGAAAGGTTATCTAACCAAAGATGCCATGGAAGCTAGGGCGATTCAACTAACACCAACTTTTGATGACGGCATAGAGCTCCATTCAATTCAACTTTTGGGTATCATCGACGCTGGTAGACCAATTGAGGCAATCCGTACCAACGAAACCATTGATATTCCAAGAGACATGCTTGGACGACGGACTTTTGCTCTAAGAGTCAGAGGCGAGTCAATGATTGAAGATGGTATATTAGAAGGTGACTATGTTATCATCGAGCAAACTGCCTCACCTAAGAATGGCGACATTGTTGTGGCCTTGATCGATAACGCTAATGCGACACTAAAACGTTTTTATCAGGAAAAAAATAACGTTCGGCTTCAGCCAGCTAACCACACCATGCAGCCAATGTTGTTTAAAAAAGAACGCGTCACTATACAGGGCAAAGTCAAAGGTGTGATCAGAAAATTTCGATAAAACTATTTAATTAAACTTTTTTATAGATCTCAAATAGACAACAAACTTAGTTGTGCTATAATTTAGAAAACCATAAGTGAGGGGCACGTGGGAATATCAAACGATATACAACCAAGAAAGCACTCGCGTTTTTCTGATCATGCAAAACCATCGCATGAGCTTCCTGTGATTGAAAATGAACCAGAGGAAGTGAAAATTAAAACTTCAGAAAAATCTCCCGAACCAGAGCCAAAAAAGGCAAAGGAAGAGATTGCAGAAAAAAAAGTCGAGGAAAAGACAGAAGAAAAAGCGCCTTCAAAAGTAGCTGATTTTGAAAGTTTCTTCGACAAAACACCGAAGACCAAAGAAACCCAAAAGTCAAAGGCAAAATCTATCCCGGAAAAATCCTTATTTGAGAGAATTTTTAATCGTTGGCTTTTGTTGTTTTTGTTGGTTTTTGCACTATCGCTTTTAGCTTTTCAAAACTTTGAGAAGATAAAGGATTTTTACAATACCCAAACAGGCAAAGAGGATGGTACGGGTGGCAACATCACACAAACTGTCAAAATAGTACCCCAAGATTATTCTACTGGGACCACAACTGCGCCAGCAACAACCGGCTCGACAGCCCAGACAACTACTCCAATAACTGCACCAGCACAAACAACAACTCCTGCAACTGTCACAACAACAGCAAAGTCAGCTATTAAGCTCAAACTGCTAAACGGCAATGGCATAACAGGTTCAGCTAACACAATAAAGAAAACGTTGGAGGCCGACGGCTACGTGGTTGGTTTCTTGGGTAATGCGAAAGTGTTTACTTATCAAAGTACATACATTTATTACAAAACCGCCTTCAAAACAAACGCTGATGCAATAAAACTCCTATTTCCAACCAGAACAATAATAGAGGAAAACAACGAAGCCATATGTGGCACCTACGACATCGTGATGGTTGTGGGCAAGAAATAGCATGAAAATATTGGATTACATTTTTACATTCTATGATGGTTTCATCGCCGGTTTTCCGACAGGCGTTCAGTTTTTTGTATCCTTAACACTTTTACTGCTACTCGTCTGGTCGCTTGTTTCTATGTTTAAACACGGACACTGGATTTTTGTGGTAATATTTGTCATTCTATTTCCAAGTGGTTGGCCAGCAATACGAACCATTTCTTTAATAGTTTGGTCACTATTTAAATTTTTATTAATAAGAGTTCAAATTAATTTATAGAATATATGAAAGAAACAAATCCATATCTAAACGCTGTTAGACAGATAGAGGCCGCCGCTCGTTTTTCTGATTGCGATAACGAAATGATTGAAATATTAAAATATCCTCAAAAAATTTTGCAGGTCTCGATTCCCTTAAAAATGAATGATGGGAAAATTAAGGTTTTTGAGGGTTTCCGCATACAGCACAACAATGCTCGTGGGCCATACAAAGGCGGCATCCGTTATCACCAAGGAGTGAATATTGATGAAGTTAAAGCTCTATCACTTTGGATGACTATTAAATGTGCCGTTGTAAATATTCCCTTTGGTGGTGCCAAGGGTGGAATTATGGTTGATCCCAAAACCTTATCTGAACACGAATTAGAACATTTAACTCGCGGCTACATCGATAAAATATTTGAATTCATTGGCCCTAAAAAAGATGTCCCTGCCCCGGATGTCAATACAAATGCCAAAATCATGGCATGGGTTATGGATGAATATAGCAAGATCTTACGCGAACATTCTCCAGCTGTAGTTACTGGAAAACCATTGGAAAACGAGGGATCACTTGGAAGAGATACTGCAACAGCTGCCGGTGGTAAATTTGTTTTGATGGAATATCTAAATAGCCACAAGCTTATAGCCAAAAATATGACGGCCATTGTTCAGGGATTCGGAAATGCTGGATATAATATTGCCAAACTTCTTCATGAAGAGGGAATTACTATTGTTGGAATATCAGACTCTCGCGGTGCTATTTATTCAAGTGTTGGTATAGATCCGATTCAAGCCATGGCCCATAAAAAGAAGACTGGTTCAGTCAAAAACATGAATGGCACAAAAAATGTTGAAAATAATTCACTGCTAACATTAAAAACAGATATACTCGTCCCAGCTGCACTGGAAAACGCTATTACAAGTGATATCGCAAAGGAAATAAAGGCCAAAGTAATACTTGAATTGGCCAACGGCCCGACCACACCAGAAGCAGATAAGCTATTAGCGAAGAGAGAGATTGATGTGATTCCTGACGTTCTCGCCAATGCTGGTGGCGTTACTGTAAGTTACTTTGAATGGGTTCAAAATTTATCACGTTATTATTGGTCGCTAGAAAAAGTTGAGTCAAGACTTCGCGAGATTATGACTCAGGCATTTGGTGATATTTATAATTTTACATTAGTCAAAAAATGTACATTAAGAGAAGCGGCCTTTGCCCTCGCTATTGATCGAGTCGGCAAGGCCACAAGAAATAGAGGAATCCTTTCATGAACGAAAAAATGTATGACGTTATTATTATCGGTGGAGGACCCGCTGGATTGACCGCCGGCATATATTGTTCAAGACGCGGTCTTGCAACTTTGCTGATTACAAAAGATATTGGTGGCCAAATAACTCGAACTGGTGAAATAGAAAATTATCCTGGACTCGAAAAAGTCTCTGGAACCGAGCTAGCCAAAAAACTTTTTGATCAAGCTAAAAAGTTTGGCACTGAAATATTATTTGATGAGGCCAAGGAAATTAAAAAAGACAAGAAGTTTACAGTTAAGACCATCAGAGAAATATATCAAGCCAAGTCGATAATACTTGCTTTTGGCAAAAAACCAAGAGAGCTCAACGTTCCGGGTGAGGAAAATCTTAAGGGCAGGGGGGTTACTTATTGCGCAACATGTGACGCTCCATTCTTTAAAGACAAAAATGTTTGCGTTGTTGGTGGTGGAAATTCAGCCCTTGAAGCGACCATCGTCTCAGCGGCCGTCGCCAAAAAGGTTTATCTCATTTATCGAGGAAATGAATTCCGCGGAGAAGAGGCCTTGCTTCAACAAGTCAAAGGCTTAAAAAACATTGAGATTTTAATGAACGAAGAAGTTTCAGAAATAATAGGCGAAGCAAAAGTTGAAAGCGTAAAATTAAAATCTGGCAAAAATTTAGCAACTGATGGTGTTATTGTTGAAATTGGTTTTATTATCGACCGATCGCTGATTCAAGGTCTTGTTGATATGGATCAAATAAACCAGGTAATAGTCGACGGTCGCCAATCAACTTCAATCGAAGGCATATTTGCCGCTGGAGATCTAACTCAAACTCCAGTCAAACAAATAGTTGTCTCGGCAGGCGAGGGCGCCAAAGCTGCCCTTTCATGTTTCGACTATATTCAAAGACTAGAAGGCAAAAAGGGCATATTAGCAGACTGGCATTAATTTAAGGAGTGCAATGGAGGAGAGAGAAAATCAAAACAAAGAACAGATTGTCATCAACAGCGGACAACTTGACTCTAAATTTAAAAGATATTTCAAAAAAAACAAAAAAATAATTATCATCATCGGATCTATTATTCTGGCGATAATAGTTTTATCGGCAATCGGTTTTTTCTTTCTGAGACACGAGAAACCGCAAACAACACAGACTACTAATATCGAGCAACCAGAGGTTGTTGTTACTGAAACACCGATGACCTATGCCAATGTATTGGATGGTTTAATGGTTGATAAAGATTCTTCTACTCGTCATCCTCTAGGAGTAATTGTTGAAAATCACGTCGATGCTAGACCACAAGCAGGCCTCGACAAGGCGAGTGTCGTTTATGAAGCAATTGCCGAAGGAGGAATCACAAGATTCTTAGCACTTTTTAGCACACATCAAGCCGAGAAAGTCGGACCGATTAGATCGGTTAGAACGTATTTCGTCGATTGGGCTCATGGCTATAACGCCTATATCGCTCATGTTGGTGGAAATATGGACGCGCTAGACAAGATCAAGGCTGAAAAAACTTATGACCTGGATCAGTTCGCCTATTCGAAGCCTTACGCTCGCGAATATGCCGCTGGGTTAGCTTCAGAACACACAATGTATTCTTCAACCGAGAAACTTTGGGAACAAGCTGCCACAAATGGATATCCAACCGAAAACAACTTTGCAGTCTATAAATTCAAAGATGCCGCAGACCCAACACTCGTTTTGCCAGAAAAACAAAGAATAAACGTTGATTTTTCTAGTGCATCATATGATGTTTACTTTGATTATGACAAAGCAACCAACTCATATAAAAGATTCCAAGGTGGCAAAGCTCATGTTGACAAAATTACCAAAGATCAAATTTCGCCAAAAAATATCATCGTTATGACAGTAAATAGAAAAGCAGTCACAACCAGAATCAACGAGGCAGGGTTTCAAATGACAACAGTTGGATCTGGTTCGGCTAAAATTTTTCTAGACGGCAAAACCATAACTGGAACTTGGAAGAAAAATTCTGCATCAGATCGCGAAATATTTTATGACGAAAACAATCAAGAAATTATTTTTAATCGAGGACAGTTCTGGATTTGTGTTATTCCACCAGAATCAAGCGTAACTGTACAATAAATATACTAAGGAGGATAAATGGCAACAATTAAAGATATCCGCGGCAGAGAAATCTTGGACTCTCGTGGCAACCCAACCGTCTCCTGCGAGATTTTACTGGATGATCAGACTTATGCTGTCGGCTATGTACCTTCAGGCGCCTCTACTGGAGACGCTGAAGCTCTAGAGCTTAGAGACAATGATGAATCAAGATATAAGGGCAAAGGCGTATTAAAAGCCGTCTCAAACGTAAATACAATTATAAAAGAGTCGGTATTGGGCATGGAAATTAGCAACTTGGCCAATATAGATAGAAGAATGATCGAGATTGACGGTACACCCAATAAATCAAAACTTGGGGCAAATGCTATTTTGTCTGTGTCTATGGCCGCAGCTAAAGCCGGCGCCAAAAGCACAAATGTCGAACTCTACCAATATCTTGCTTCTATTATGGGTAAGGCTCAATCTGGACCACTTTTGCCACTACCACTTTTGAATATTTTGAATGGCGGAAAACATGCAGTTGGATCAACTGATTTTCAGGAATATATGATAGCACCAGTTAAATTTCCCTCCTTTGCCGAAGCATTAAGAGCTGGAACGGAAATTTTTCATGCACTCGGATCAATCTTAGAAGAAAGAAATTATCAGCCACTTGTCGGCGACGAAGGTGGATATGCACCATCATTGTTTTCCAACGAACAGGCAATGGAACTTCTCCTTATGGCAATAGCCGAGGCAGATTATCACGCCGGTGAAGACGTTTTTATTGCTCTCGATCCAGCTGCCAGCCGTTTGTATTCAGAAGACAGATTCTACGAATTGCATCGCGAAAACAAATCTCTAACAACCGAGGAAATGGTAGATTTTTATACTACTTGGGCTGAGAAATATCCAATCATCTCTATTGAAGACCCGTTAGATCAAAAAGATTGGGATGGCTGGAGAGAACTAACACAAAGAATCGGTAGTAAGACAGAGATCATCGGTGATGATATTTATGCCACAAATAAAGAACTGCTTAAAAAAGGCATCACCGAGAAAGCCTCTACCGGAATATTAATTAAGCCCAATCAGATTGGCACAGTCACCGAAATGCTTGAAACGATTAAGATTGCTGAGGACTCTGGCTTTAAGGTTGTTGTTTCTCATCGATCCGGAGAAACAGAAGATCATTTCATTGCCGATCTGGCAGTTGCTTCTGGTTGCGGTACAATAAAATCTGGCGCTCCTTGTCGATCGGAACGAAATGCCAAATATAATCGAATAATGGAAATAGAAGAGAAAAACCAGGGTAACTGTAGCCTTGCTGCCTGGAACATTAAAGGCAACGGAACAATATAATACATAAATAAAAAGCCCCTCTTGCGAGGGGCTTTTTATTTATTAGAGGCCGAAGCTTATTGCAAGCTTCATAACCTTATTGTAATAAGAACTCGAAGGATTATAACCCCATAGAGCCTTTTTCAAATCAGGATAACCACAAGCCTTAAGATAAGCGGCGGCGCTAAAAATGGCATCTTCGACATTAGAAATGTCGGCGATTCCATCACCATTACCATCAATTCCATGTCTTTTGAAAGTTGAAGGCAAAAACTGCATTGGACCAGTAGCACCAGAAGGGTTGCTTCTATAAGTTGAGCCAGAAGCACCGGTCTCAACAGTGTGAATTGCCTTAAGTAAGGCCGGGCTTACACCCATGGCATCACCTGCTCTTTGATAAATTTCATCAAAATTAGTAGGATCATTGTAAGTTTTAACAGCAACACGAGCATCACGGCTAACCGTATCTCTTTTAGCTTGGGCTTCAGCCTGAGCCTTAAGAGCAGCTTCGGCCTTTTCACGGGCCTCACGCTGGGCAAGAGATTCGCCAGGAATAATCTTGGAAAGACTTACGGTAGGTAAAATAACCATGTGACTATCTGTTCTTAATTCCAAAATTGACTTTTGGTCAGCACTTGAAACATCCAAAGATTTTGGCATAGCTTCCAACTTAATAGGAGCAGAGGCCAGAACTAAGAATGCGACAACGATTGACGCAAGTATTTTCTGATTCGATTTAATTTTTTCACACACCCTCCTTGATAAAACGCAAAGTCTCTCTAAGCAGAGAGGCATCTTGAATAAATAGGATTTTCGGCCGGATAATTCGTGAGTAAAAGCCTTATTCCTAAAACCTTTTTTAAATAAAAAACCTGAAGATTTACCTCCAAGTCTGAGTATATATTAGCACACTATTGTGTTTTTGTCAATAGCACAGGTGTTTCACAACTTTTGATCATAGCAACATAACAAAATAAGCCCAGCGTCAAGATCAGATCGACCTCTAAAATATTGATTAATTTTCGTTCCGTGAGATAATCTTTTCATATGAGAGACACAGCTTGGCTTGAAAAAATTCTAGATACAGTTTGGAAAGATTATTTTAGCGATATTCCCAAATTAAATAAGATTAGCATATCATTTGGCAGAATGGCCCGAAGAAGACTAGCGAGCATCAGACAAACAAATAGACGAGATAAAAAGTCTGATACCAAGATTCTCGTGACGGGTTTCTATAAAAATGAGACTGTACCAGAAAGGATAGTCCGGGTCACCATCGCTCACGAGCTCTGTCATTATGCTCACGGATTCGCCTCACCGTTGCCACAATTTTCCAAATTTCCGCATAGGGGCGATATTGTCGACGATGAATTAAGAAAAAGGGGATTAGGAGTCGATCTTGATTTTCAAGAAAAATGGCTTAAAAATGAGTGGGTTGCTCTTGTTGGTGTGGGTAAACGCAAAAAATCACATTTTAAATTCAGATTTAAATTTTTTTAAAAGGAGAATATATGGATTGCTTATTCTGCAAGATTGCCGATCATTCAATCAGCTCAAAAATCCGATATGAGGATGAGATGTTTATCGCCTTTGATGATATCAACCCGCAGGCCGAAACTCACATTTTAATCATACCCAAGCAACACATTACATCCGTCATAGAATTGGCCGAAAAGGACAAACCGATGATCTCCAATCTTGTATTTACGGCCAAGAAGATCGCCTCGGATCTCGAACTAGACAAAACAGGGTATCGTTTGGTTTTTAATTCCGGCCCAGATGCTGGTCAGGTCGTTGGCCACATTCATCTTCACTTATTGGGTGATTCAAAGCTTGGACCAATTGCTTGAACTCTCTTGCCAAGAAGACAATTTTACGTTATAATTTGTCACATAAACTAAGGGAATGTTTTCCCATTTTTTCCAGTGAAAGGTGGTGATTTACTTGATCGAGGTCAAAAAGAAGGGCGACGAAAGAATCGACGTAATGGTTCGCAGATTTAACCGTGAAGTTCAACAGAGCGGTATTTTAACTGTCGCCAAAGAGAAACGTTTTTTTGAAAAATCACTCAATCGTGGACTCAGACGCAAAGTAGCTATTAGACGCAGCGCCATCAACAAGCTTAAGCGAGGTTGGTAAAATGTCTCTAAAAGAAAAGATCGAATCAGACTTCATAAGTGCATATAAAGCACACGACGAACAGAAAGTCTCTGTTTTGCGTTTGCTCAAAAGTGCTATTAAAAATAGTGAGATCAACGAAAAACACGACCTTAATGATGATGAAATCATCAAAATTTTACGCAAAGAAGTTAAGCAACGACAAGACGCTATTGTTGAGTACACGAAAGGTAACAGGCTAGATCTTGTTGATAAAGATAAGAGCGAAATAGGACTTCTTGATGTCTATTTACCAGCTCAGATTGATAAAGCTCAAATCGAGACCATTGTTGAGCGAATTATTTCCGATCTTGGAGCATTGGGTCCGAGTGACATGGGCAAGGTAATAGGCGCCGCAATGAAGGAAATAGGCAATCAAAGTGATGGCTCAGTTGTGTCTCAAATCGTTAGAGAAAAACTCTCTGTAAAATAAAAATGAAAAAAGTAATTCCTAAAATATCCATTTTGGCCACTCTGGCAATTGCTCTGATAATAACTTTTGCTGCCCTTCTTTTGGAATCACTATTTCTTCTCTTGTCTTTTTCGCTGATAATTAAGATTTTAGTTTGGTTTATTTTTGCCGTTTTTATATCTATTGCGATTACTGTCGGTTTTATAGCACTATCTCCTGGTTTCTTTGACGCCGTCTTGGCACTTAAAAAAATGACTCGTTTTGAAAATTTTTCACATCCTCTATTGTTGAAACTAGCTTACGAAGCTCCTGGAACATTCCATCATTCAATAAACGTATCAATCATGGGACAAAAGGCAGCCAAATCGATTGGTGCAGACAGTATGCTTGTAAGAGTTTCTGCCTATTATCACGATATTGGAAAGCTAGAGTCGCCAACACGATTTATTGAAAACCAGTCAGGAGAAGAAATCCCAACAATTGAAAATGCTGAATATATCAGAACAACGGCTGCAAAAATCATCAGCCATATTGATTCAGGGTTAAAAATTGGCGCAGAGCATCATCTTCCAGCAGAGATTCTAGACATGATCTCCGAACACCACGGCACAACCAAGGTTCTGTATTTTTTTGAGAAGGCCAAGGAGAGAGGACTGAAGATCAAAAAAACTGATTTTCGTTACTCCGGACCAATACCAAGATCAAAGGAGTCAGCCATACTCATGCTTGCTGATTCTATCGAAGCTGCGACTCGAGCTGTTCCAAATCTAACCCAAGAAATAATGGATGAGATAGTTACAAACACACTCAGAGACAAACAAACCGAAAATCAGTTTAAGAATAGTGGTCTATCCGATCAAGACTTCGAAACACTTAAAAAATCATTTACCGAAACATTAAAATCTATTTATCACCAAAGAATCACGGCCAAGCATGAACAAAATTCAGATTCAATCTAATTCAGAAAATATAGAAATATCTAAAATTAAAAATATCATCGTTGATTGCCTTGATGTTTTTAAGATAAAAAACGCTCATCTTAATATTATATTCATCTCCGCTGAAGAAATTACTGAGCTCAATTGTAAATATCGCAATATCAATAGGCCAACCGACGTTTTGTCTTTTCCTCAAGCAAAAATTCCAAATCAAAAAATAGTGCTACTCGGAGATATTGTGATTTCTTTAGATGATGTTAATAAAAAAAATGAAGAGATTGAAGACGTTGTTAAACACGGTTTATTGCATCTTTTGGGATATGACCACGAAGAAAACGAGTCTGATTGGAACAAGGCTGCCGAACTAATCAACTGTAATTTATAAAAGGAACAACAATGGAAAATAAAAAAATGTCAGAAGAAGAATTATCCAGAGTTCATGCCTCAGACGAAGTAATATGTTACAAAAAATTTAATTCCAATAAGTTTTTATCGAGTTTTGATCATGCAATTCGAGGAGTGATATTTTTGCTTAAATCTGAACAAAATGCCCGAGTTCATGCAGTTATTACAATTCTTGTTGGCATTGCTGTCTATATACTAGAGGTATCTCGATTAGAGGCAGCTATTTTATTTATTGCCGTTATCATGGTATTCGCTATCGAGATTATTAATACCGCCCTAGAGAAAGTTTTTGATGTTTGCCATCCAGAAGATCACGTCCTAATAAGAGCGGCAAAAGACGCTATGGCAGGTGCCGTTTTAATCGCCGCAATTATTGCCGGGGTTGTTGGTTTCTTGATTTTCATGCCATATATCAAAAATTTGGTCTTCTAGACTTGCAAGAAGAGACCATTTTATTATAAAATCTATATAGTAGTTTATTGGAGGGTGTAGTGCGAGAAGCTCAAATATCAGTTGGAATAGACATAGGAAACACTAAGGTAATCACTTGCGTTGGCAAATTCGAAGCAGGCGCTATTGATATTATCGGGATTGGCAAAAGCCAGAACAATGGCATTAGAAAAGGTATTATTGTCGATATTGAAGAAACGGTCTCAGCGATCTCATTATCATTAGAGGAAGCGGAAAGAATGGCTGGAGTGCCATTGCAAAACGCTGTTGTTGGTATTTCCGGACCATTCATAGAATGCGAACAAAGCAGGGGAGTTATTGCAGTCTCTCGTCAAGACGGAGAAATAAGTGAAGAAGATGTCATGCGTGTTGTCGAGGCCGCTAAGGCAATACCAAGCAGACCCAACAGAGAAGTTCTCCATGTTATTCCGATAAGTTTTATTGTTGACGGCACCGAAGTTGTCAAAGATCCCGTTGGAATGACCGGCATCCGCCTTGAAGTTGTTGCAAATATCATATCCGCCTCTTCCAACGCCATAAAGTCACTTACTCGATCAGTCAGACAAGCAGGATTAGAGATAGCCGATTTGGTTTTTTCTCCACTCGGCACATCAAAAGTCCTTCTTTCTAGTCGCCAGATGGATATCGGCGTTATGCTTGTTGATATCGGCGCCAACACTACTTCGTATGCTGTTTTTGAAGAAGGTGAGCTAATAACTTGTGGCGTTGTACCAGTTGGTTCGACCCACATAACCAATGACATAGCTATCGGCCTTAGGACTAACATTGATCTCGCCGAGATGATTAAGCTCAAATACGGTTATGCTCTTCCCGACAGAATCGGCGAAAAAGAAGAAATAGATCTATCAAAATTAGATAAAAACGAAACCGAGAAGGTCAATCTTAAATACATTGCTGAGATAATTGAAGCTAGACTTAACGAGATATTCTTGATCATTCAGGACAATCTCGTCAAAGTAAATTGTAATACTTCTTTGCCGGCCGGCATAATCATTACCGGTGGCGGTTCCAAGATCGAAGGCATAGTAGAACTAACAAAAGAGACCATGAGGCTACCTGCTCAAGTTGGCAAACCAGCAATTGAGATCAGCGGACTTATTGACAAGCTGTCAGATCCGATATATTCTACAACCATAGGTTTGATGATCTGGGGAAAAGACAGAACAACCACGGGCAATTCCTTGAGTATAGACTTACCGGGACTGAATAATATCGTCTCTAAATTTAAGTCTGCTTTTAAGCACATCTTGCCTTAAAAAGTATTAAGTATTCATACCATATAAGGACCAACATGATCGAAAAGAATTCAGACCTCGCCAATTTCGCAAACATCAAGGTTGTTGGTGTCGGCGGCTCTGGAGGGAGTGCAATAACTCGGATGATCAATTCAAAACTGAGGGGTATTGAATTTATTGCGATTAATACTGATTCTCAAGCGCTTGCATTCAATGAGGCGCCCATCAAGATTCAGATAGGCAAAGAAACCACTCGGGGTCTTGGTGCTGGTGCTGATCCAGAAGTCGGAAGAAAATCAATTGAAGAAAATAAAGAAGAAGTATATGAGGCGCTAAAAGGTGCTGATATGGTTTTTGTTACCTGTGGCATGGGTGGCGGAACCGGCACTGGTGCGGCGCCATTTGTAGCCGATATCGCCAAAGAGCTTGGAGCTCTTACTGTTGGCGTCGTGACTAAACCTTTTTCTTTTGAAGGTCTGAGACGCAAAAAAATCGCCGAGCTCGGTATTTCCGAGATGAAAGAACGTGTTGACACTCTTATTACAATCCCAAATGATAGACTCTTACAAGTAATTGATAAGAAAACCTCACTTTTCGACGCTTTTGGTATCGTCGATGATGTCTTGAGACAGGGTGTCCAAGGTATTGCTGATCTTATCATTTATCATGGCCTTATCAATGTTGACTTTGCCGATGTGAAAGCTATCATGTCTGATGCTGGTAGTGCCTTGATGGGTATCGGCCATGGCACTGGTGACAATCGCGCTATTGAAGCCGCTCGTGCCGCTATCGACTCTCCACTCCTTGAGCTATCGATCGATGGAGCCAAAGGAATACTCTTTAATATTACTGGCGGTCCAGATCTTGGTATGTATGAGATTGACGAAGCAGCTAAGGCTATCACTGAAGCCGCTGATGCCGACGCCAACATTATCTTTGGCGCCATCATTGATGAAGCAATGCAAGGAGAAGTTAAGATCACTGTAATTGCGACTGGCTTTGAATCAGAACAGAGCCGCACACAGAAAAAACTCTATACTCCGGCTGAAACACCAATCTCTGAAATTCCCTCATCACAGATTCTTCGCCGCAACGATCGAGCTTTTTTTGCTCCAGAACCAGAACCAGTCAAACCAGAGCTTTCCCGACAAGAAGAGGAAGATGACGAGGATGAGCTCGAAGTTCCTGCCTTTATACGTAGAAAATTGAAATAATTCTAAGAAATATTCCCAAAAAACCCCGATTTGTCGGGGTTTTTTGGTTTGTCTGGTCCGTATTTAGTATTGACCACTATATTTTGTGTCTGTACAATTATTTTGTGTATTATTTATGGGATATATAGCACATGCTTTGTCCTGAATGTAAAAAGTCTGACACCAAAGTTTTAGATTCTCGCGACGATGATAGATTGATCAGGCGCCGCCGCGAATGTTTGCGTTGTCGCTATCGATTTACCACCTATGAACGTGTTGAGTCACCACGCATTAAGGTCATTAAGCGCAATGGCACGTCTGAGGATTACCAACGCCAAAAACTTTCCAATGGCATTCATATCGCCCTAGAAAAACGTCCGGTCACCTGTACGCAGATTGAATCCATTATTGATGCCATCGAGCACGATGTAACCAAATTAAAAACTAGATTCGTCTCAAGCAAACAGATAGGCAAATTTGCCATTGAGAGACTAAAAGAGATAGATGACGTCGCATACTTAAGATTCCTATCCGTTTACAAAAGCTTCGGCTCTGCATCAAAATTTCAAAAAGAAGCCGAAAAACTAACCAAAGATAAAAATTAATTAGAAAACAGGAGAGAAAATGACCGACAAAAAAGAAAAAATAGTTCACGTTGGCACAAAAGAAGAATTCGACAATTTAATAGCCGGAAAAAATCCAGTTTTGGTTGATTTCTTCGCTGTCTGGTGTGGTCCATGTCAAATGATGGGGCCGATTCTTGATGAAATGATTGAAAAATATAAGAACATCGATAAAGTCAAAATTGCTAAAGTTGATATAGACGAGATTAAAGAAATCGCAATCGAATATGGTGTTATGAGTGTGCCAACCTTTATTATTTTTCAAGAAGGCAAGGCCATTGAGACTATGGTTGGAATGCGTTCGGGCGAAGAATTGCAAGCCAAACTTGACGACCTACTCAAAAAATAGAGAAGCTTAATTAGCAAATACCAATCTATATTATTGACAAGCAAAACATGTTTTTGCTACCATTTTTGCATTGAGCACTGAGCTAGTGTCAAGCTGTGTGACAGTGTTCAAAGACTCTCGGTAGGAGAAAGTGAATGCTTATCATTCAAAGTCCTCCTCCACCGGCCCAAGTGATCTCGGTATACGTTTCCGTGGCTCCCGTTGCTCCAAGCATCCGGGCCATCGTCTCGATCCAATCAGAGATCACTCAAGCTTTAGCAGTGAGCGGCCCGCCCGCTTCACCTGCTACGACATTGGTGGAAGCAGTCACCAAGACCGAGGTCGATGTGCACCCGCGTTGTCGGAGTCCGAACAGGCTCCACTAGGCGGGAACATCACCCCCACTACTTCTTAACCTCGATAAGCCCTCAGGGTTCATCGAGAGTCGTGCACGGCTTCAAACGTGGACGACACAGACCACCGACCGCTTTCGAGCGGTCAAAAACCAACACACCGTGACACGCCCGTGATGCTAGGGCGATCGTCAGCGTTTCACCGCTATCAAGAGGGGCAAGCCCTCACAATGCGCCTGACCGCACTCTACGCACAGGCGCGCTCGCAGGCTCCAACCCGGGAACATCTTCCACCCGGGTTGGAGCGAGCTACATCCTTAACGGATGTTTTTTATTTGCTCAAATAATACCCTCTTGACTTTATACGAATGAGTATGTTATAATATATATCGTTGATGATGTTGGTGGAGACATCAATACTCTCAAAGTTCTTTGATGATTTCCTCACACATTGTGTGAGGAAGCACGAAGGAGCTTGGCCGGCCGAAAGCCGGTTTTTTGTTGGCGAATGAAGATATCCACTAGACACGATAAGATTGGGTTGATAGTATGACGGAAGATGACATCAGAAATTCTTCCAATTGTAATAATTATTATCTTAATTGCTCTTATTTTTGATTTTACTAACGGATTCCATGATGCTGCAAATTCAATTGCCACAGTAGTCTCAACTAGAGTTCTATCTCCAAAACAAGCTGTCATTTGGGCAGCCTTTTTTAATTTTATCGCCTTCTTAGTCTTCGGAACCGCTGTTGCAAAGACAATCGGCAAAGGCATGATCGACATCAGTCAAGTTGATCAAACCGTAATTCTTGCTGGTTTAATTGGTACTATAGTCTGGAATTTAACTACTTGGTATTTGGGCCTACCAACTAGTTCTTCGCACGCACTTATCGGCGGATACGCTGGAGCAGCAATCGCAAAAGCGGGTTTTGGGGTAATCATTGCAAGTGGTTGGACCAAAACCTTAATTTTCATTGTTTTAGCACCAGCTATTGGTCTATTCTTGGGATTAATTCTAATAACAGCAATTAGTTGGCTTGTTCGCAAACAACCACTCGCTAAAGTCAACAAATGGTCGAAAATTTTACAACTCTTTTCTGCCGCCCTTTATAGCTTGGGCCACGGCGGAAATGACGCTCAAAAGACAATGGGCATTATCGCCAGTCTTCTATTTTCGGCCGGAATTATGAAAACATTCGATATTCCCCTATGGATAGTATTGTCTTGTCATGGTGCAATTGCGCTCGGAACATTATTTGGAGGTTGGAGGATAGTCAAAACTATGGGCTCAAAAATTACAAAACTTAGACCTATCGATGGCTTCGCCGCAGAGACAGCAAGCGCTATTAGCATATTTTTTGCCACTCACTTAGGAATTCCCGTTAGCACAACACATGTTATTACCGGTGCAATTTCAGGCGTCGGTGCAGCAAAAAGAATGTCAGCCGTTCGCTGGGGCGTAACATTTAATATTGTCTGGGCTTGGCTTTTAACAATTCCCTTGGCTGGCACATTTTCTTTTATAACTTATTGGGCAATTAAATTCTTTAATTAAGGAGCAAAAATGCAAATTTTCCCGAAAAATATCGATTTCTTTAAACTTTTTGAAGAACAGGTTGCCGAACTCCAAAAAGCAGTCAAAGTCTTCTCGGACTATGAAGCCGAAGACAATATAAAAAAACAATCGATCCGAATCAAAAAGATTGAGCATGCAGCGGATGAGATCACACACAAGATTATTAAGACGCTAAATCAAACTTTTATTACTCCAATTGATCGAGAAGATATCACTTCTTTGGCCAGTCATCTCGATGACATCGTTGATGTTATGGACATGGCTATGAGCCGACTCTATATATACAAGATTGATGTTGCTCCGCGTGAAATATTTCAATATGCCCATTTGGCCGAAAAAGCAATCTCCGAGATAGCTAAAGGCGTCAGAGCTTTAAGCAACAAAAAGGGATTAAATGAAGTCTTGAAGCACACTGAATTTGTTAATTTCATTGAAAATCAGGCCGACGAATACCACAGAAAAACATTGGAGAATTTATTCGAGAACGAAAAAGATCCAATCATGATTATCAAAATGAAAGAGATTTATGAGCTTCTAGAGAGAATAACCGATCGATGTGAGGATGCCGCTAATTCGCTTGAAACTATTGTGGTCAAAAACCAATAATTTCACAAAGGCGCTCGACTTTTGTTCGGTTGCTAGATATAATTTGTCCATGCAACAAGACCTCTTCTCAAATCAAAATTCAACTGAAAAAATATTGACTGGCTTAAATAGCACCCAAAAAGATGCTGTCACCCACAAAGATGGACCTCTTTTAATCATTGCCGGCGCCGGTACAGGTAAGACAACCGTAATATCTCGTCGCATCGCATATTTAATCGAGCAAAAGATCTGCAAACCCTCTGAAATCCTAGCTCTCACTTTTACCGAAAAGGCCGCCTCGGAGATGGAGGAGCGCGTCGATACGCTTGTCCCTTATGGCTACACCGATATGTGGATTTCGACTTTTCATGCTTTCGGCGATCGATTATTACGTGATTTTGCTATCGATCTCGGCCTTCCGGCTAATTTCAAGGTTTTGACCGGGACAGAACAAGCTATCTTTATGCGGCAAAATATTTATGCTTTCGACCTTAAATACTTTCGTCCGATCGCCAATCCGCTGAGTCATATTCAGGCACTCCTGTCTCATTTCTCACGACTCAAAGATGAACTAATCACACCAGAAACATATCTCGATTATGCCCAGAAACAAGTTTTGGAAGAAAGTAACGAAGAAAACAACAAAACTCTCGAGCTTGCCAACGCCTATGATCGCTATTGCGATCTCATGATTCAGTCTGGCAATCTCGACTTTGGCGATCAGATCTTTATGACCTATAAATTGTTAAAGGAAAATCCGAAAGTTCTATCAGAATGCCAAAAAAGATTTAAATATATTCTAGTTGATGAGTTTCAAGACACCAATTTTGCTCAAAACGAAATCGTTAAATTATTAGCCTCCAAAGACAAGAATCTAACAGTGGTAGGAGATGATGACCAATCGATTTACCGATTTCGTGGCGCTTCTATTTCTAATATTTTAGATTTTAAAAATACTTATCCTGGGACAAAAGAGATAGTTCTTAACCAAAATTATCGCTCAACCCAACAGATATTAGATGCTTCATACAAATTAATCCAAAACAACAATCCAGATCGACTCGAAGTCCAAAATAAGATAGACAAGCGACTTATCTCGCCCAAAAGAGGCAGGATGCCGGAATTACTTTATTGCGACAACCTATCGTGTGAAGCCGACAAAGTTGCTGAGACTATTACTAGATTCAAAAAAGAAAATGGCTACAAATATAATGATTTTGCGATTTTAGTCAGAGCCAACAGCCAAGCCGAGCCATTCGTCCAATCACTCAATGTCGCCGGAATTCCATATATCTTTTCCGGAGCATCAGGACTATTCGCTCAGCAAGAAATCAAGATGCTTATCGCATTTTTAAAATGTCTTGTCTACACCGATGACTCCTTAGCCTTCTATCAGCTTGCTACTAGCGAGATGTACAGAGTCTCACATGAAGGATTGGCCGAATATTATACCAAGGCGAAGCGTTATAACCGCTCTCTAAAGGATATAGTTGACAAACAAGTCCAGCCGACACTTGATATTAGTGATGAATTAACTCAACAAGATTTTACTAAGCTCAAAGAGCTTATTTTGGACGTCAAGAATTATTCAGAAAAGAAAAATGATCCTTGCGGTGAAGTTTTATATGATTACCTCAAAGAAAAAAACTATCTCAAGAAATTATCTTCTGAAAATAACATTGAAAATGAATTAAAAGTTCACAATATCGCTAAATTTTTTGATCGCATTTCTGCTTTTAATCACTCTTCGGACGAAAGGGGAGTCCACGCCTTTTTGAATAATCTAGAATTAATTCTCGAGGTTGGCGATGAGGTCATAACGTCCGACATCGATCCAGACATTGATGCTGTTAATATTTTAACTGCCCATGCTTCCAAGGGACTTGAATGGCCAGTTGTTTTTGTTGCCAATTGTGTCGCCGATAGATTCCCCTCAAGACAAAAGCGTGAAGCCCTACCGATTCCAGACGATCTAATCCGCGAAAGATTACCAGAAGGAGATTTTCATCTTCAGGAAGAACGCAGACTCTTCTATGTCGCCACGACGCGCGCTAAGGATTATCTTTTTCTAACAGCTGCTGAGGACTATGGCGGTAAACGCAGCAAGAAGCTCTCACAGTTTGTTTTAGAGCTTCTCGACCAGCCAGAAGGAGACAAGCTCAAACACAAACTCTCTGCAGTCGAGAAGATCGAGAGATTCAAAAAAATTGAAATAAAGCACAAAAAATTACCAAACAAATTTACTGGCGAAACTTTAAAGCTTTCACGTCAGCAAATTGACGATTATTATTCTTGTCCGAAAAAATTTTATTTCGCTCATGTTGTCAAAATTCCGCTTCTCGAAAATCAATATTTGATGTATGGGACCGCTGTTCATGCCGCACTGGATCACTATTTTAATCGCAAAATTCGTGGCGAACAATCGACACTCGACCAGCTCATCAATGACTATAAGGTGGCTTTCAAAAACATTGGTTTTATCACCAGAGAACAAGAGGAACTTAGATTTAAGCAGGGGATTGAGACGTTGACCCGTTTCTATCAAGACGACATTGATAATCCGACTATCCCAACACAGGTCGAAGCCATGTTTGAATTCGCTGAAAATGGCGTCAAAGTTAATGGCCGCTATGACCTCGTCTGCGGCAAAGACAAAACTGCTGAGATTAAAGACTTTAAAACTTCCAATGTAGTTGAGCAAAAAGATGCTGAAAGACGGATAAAAGAATCAACCCAGATGATGATCTACGCTCTAGCTTGGTATGAAAAATTCAAGGTAATTCCCAAAACAACACTAGTTTTTATCGAGTCCGGTCTTACTGGAACCAAAACATTTAGCCTCAAGGAATTAGATGAAACCAAGAAAATGATCTTTGACGTCGCCACTGGTTTAAGAGCCAATAATCTTACGGCTAAGCCCGATCTCTTCCAGTGCAAGCAATGCCCTTACTCGGATATCTGTCCAGACAGTAAAGTATAAATTTGCCAACAAAAAGAAGACCCACCGAGACACAGGGGAGTCGGTGGGCCGATGATGGCTGGAAGTGGCCGCATTCTTGGATGAATGAATGGATATATTAATTAACACGGCCACTTCCTTAGCAAGGGAACAAGCGTACAATTACTATACAACTCAGCGCCTTATTTGTCAATAGGTGTTTGGCATTTGTTCGGTAAAAAATAATTTGATATAATGTGATCAGATATTAGAGAAAGGAACTGATGGACATTGTTTTAATTGTAGTTGCTGTTTTTGTTGCCGTTTTGATCGGCTCGATCATTGCCAATATTTTGATTCAGAAAAAAAATTTAACTGCTCAGCCAGATGAAAAAATCCTAGAAGATAGAATAGCTCGGATTTCATCCGAGGCTCTTGATAAAAATTCTGAGCGTTTTTTGCAGTTGGCCAAAGAGGTCTTGAATGTTCAGAAAAATGAAATCAAAACTGATCTCGAAGGCAAGAAGTCGGTTATTGCCGAATTAATTGAGGAGATCAGAAAAGATATCCACAAGAACGAAGACCGCCTTAAACAAAGCGATGACGAAAGAATCAAATCATTCTCAGCCCTAGAAAGTGAACTTAAAAATTATAAAGAAATCACTGGTGATCTCAAGGTCAGCGCCGACAAACTAAAGGATCTTTTATCTAACAACCAAATGCGTGGTGCTTTCGGTGAACAAGTTGCCGAAAATCTACTAAGGATGGCTGGATTCGTTATTGGCCAAGACTATCGACACAATGAAGCGCAACAAAACGAAAACACGAGACCAGACTTCACAATTTTCTTACCAGACCAAACCAAGATTAATATTGATGTAAAATTTCCATATGCTTCACTCGTAAAATATGCCGAGGCAGAGGATAAGACAGAAAAAGAACGCTACTGGCGTACGTTCAAACAAGATGTTAAAAACAAGATTAAACAGGTCTCGAGCAGAGAATATATAAACCCGGAAGACAAAACTGTCGACTTTGTCATACTCTTCATTCCCAACGAGATGATTTTTTCTGTCATCTACGACAAGATGAACGACGTCTGGGAGGAAGCTATGCAGAAAAAAGTCATCTTTGCTGGCCCATTCAGCTTTACTGCAATTCTGCGCATGGTTAAGCAGGCTTATACAAATTTTCGTTATCAGGAAAATCTTCAGCACATAATTGGCCTAATTCAAAAATTCGATTCTGAATATAGTAAATTCAGCGAAGAAGTTAACAAGTTGGGCGAGAGAATCGCTTCGACTGGACGACAATTTGATGTTGTCGCCAACACCAGAAACCGCGCTTTGACGACAGTTGTCGATAAAATTAAAAGTCAAAATATTATTGATGAGACAGAAGCGCCAAAGTTAATAGATTAAAGATGTATAAAAAAAGAATAATCTGTTCAATTATCTTGTTGATTTGCCTTACTGGTGCATCAATATTTTATTTCCTGATGCCAGACAAAAAAACAGCCGAAAAACAAACCGAGGCAAGACAAGAAGCTGAAAAAACGATAGACAATCCCATAGCCGAAGCAGAACTTAAGACTCCAATTGTCGAGAATGCTCAGCCTATAAATGAAATTCCAAATATTCCAATCCTGATGTATCACTACATTCGGACTGTTGTAGATCAGAACGACACGCTTGGTATAAATCTTTCAGTCGAGCCAACCAAATTCGCCGAGCAATTAGACGAAATCCAAAAGAATGGTTATGAAACCATAAATTTCTACAATATTGAACAGGGCAATATTCCAACGAAACCAATAATATTGACCTTTGATGATGGTTATAAAGATTTTTATACGACGGCTTACCCGGAATTAAGAAAAAGAAATATGACCGCAGTTGTGTATGTCATAGCCAATAATGATGGAGCTAATTACATAACCACGGATCAGATAAGGGAAATTGCTGATAATGGTATAGAAATTGGTTCTCACACTCTGTCGCACATCGATCTCTCGACGGCAAACACAACGAAAGCATCAAACGAAATCAGCCAAAGCAAGACAAGACTCGAAAGCATTATTGGCAAAAATGTTATTTCCTTCTGCTATCCGGCAGGAAAATATACTTTAGAGACAATAGAAATAGTAAAAGGCGCCGGATATAAATATGCAACAACCACAAAATCAGGCATTGCCGACTTTGACGGTCCGCTAGAATTATCCCGATATCGAATGAACAGCGATACAAATATTAAAAAATATATTAAATGAAACAAACAATAACCATAAACGAAGGTTTTAATTCCATCAGGCTCGACCAATTTTTGTCGGAAAAGTTCTCAGATTATTCAAGAAATTACTTTGCTAATTTAATTAAATCTGGTTACGTCAAAGTTAACGAATCAACAAGCAAGTCAAGCTACCGCATCAAAGCTGGTGATATGATCGAGGTCAACTTCATCGAGATAGAAACGATTGATCTAGGACCAGAGAAAATTCCTCTTAATATTATTTACGAAGACAAAGACGTAATAGTCATCAATAAACAAGCAGGATTGGTTGTCCATCCAGCTTTATCAACAAAAAACGGTACACTTATTAACGCTTTGTTGGCACATTTTCCACAAATAAAAAATGCTGTTTATGACAAAGAATCCAAAGTCTCCCTGCTGAGACCTGGCCTCGTCCATCGTCTTGACAAGGACACCTCTGGAACAATTATAGTCGCCAAAAATGCTAGAGCGATGCATTCTCTTTCCCGTCAAATGCAAAATAGAACTGTTAAAAAAATATATTGGGCCATTTGTGCTGGTTGGCCAAAAAATGAAAACGGGGAGTTAGTGAACTTCCTTGGACGTAGCGAAAAAAATCGCAAAGAATTCACCGAAGTAGGGGAGAACAAGGGCAAGAAGGCAATATCAAAATATAATCTCCTAGATTATTTTTTTACAAAAGATAACAAGAAAGTTTCCTTAATCGAGTTTGATATTAAGACAGGCAGAACTCATCAAATTCGCTCTCAAGCAAAACTTGCTGGATTTCCAATTATTGGAGATACTTCTTATTTCAATAAAGATAGTCGTGAAATATCTGCAAAATACGCAATTCCGAGACAACTTCTACACTCAAAAAATCTCTCCATAACTCTGCCAGGAGAAAATAGACCTAGAACTTTTGAGGCCGAGCTTCCTGAAGATTTCAAAAAATTCCTATCGACGCTCAATAAAAAATAATATTCGTAACTATTCATATTTAATTTGACTAGCCTTTTTTGTTTATGATAAGTTATGAATATTATTAGTCTAAGGAGTTTAATGGAGCGCGAAAGAATCACAATCTCGATAAAGAAAAACGTCCTCGATAAAGTTGACCGTACTATTGACGGTACATCGGTCAGAAATAGATCTCACGCTATTGAATCTCTAATACTAAAAGGCCTAGGTACAAAAGATACCAACAGCGCAGTTATTCTGCTCGGCGGTGATGATGCCTTAAAATCAATTCCTAACACTCAGAAAATATTTGCTGAATTGAAAAAGAATGGCTTTGAAAAAGTAAATATCGCCGTTGGTTTCTTGGGCGATAAGGTTAAGGAAAAAATTGAAGCCGAAGAATCTTATGGACTCCAATTAATATATAATGACAAAGGAGAGGGCTCTGGTGGAGCACTGTCTATATTAAAAAAAGAATTAAGAGGCACTTTTGTTGTCGTAAATCACAATCGTTTTACTGAAATTGAGATAACCCATCTTCTCAACTTTCACAAGAAGCATAGTTTTATTGCTACAATCGCAACTGATAGTCTTGATGACATGAGAGGCATATATATATTTGATCCCGAAGTCCTAAATTATATCCCCAAGGGTTTTTCGATGATCGAAGAAGACGTTCTGCCTAAGCTCATCAAAGACGGCAAAGCTGTAATTTGCCCTATTATTTAATGACTATACGATTGACTAAATAATTTTGCTATAATAGAATTATTAGCAGGAGATTTTAATGCGTACAAAACTTTGGATCATGCTTTCTTTTATTGTTATAGTCATTGCTTTGGCTGTTTTTGTTGATTTACCACAAAGTTTTCTTGGTGGCGAGAAGATTAAAGCTTCTCTAGGACTCGATCTTGTCGGCGGCACAGAACTAACATACCAAGCTGATCTCTCAGAATCAGCAGATAAGTTCAAGGATTTAGATAATCTAAAAAGCGTATTCTCACAAAGGATAAACCAGCTCGGAGTTTCCGAGCCAAACATTCAAACTTCTGGCGGCGATAGAATCATTATTGAGCTTCCCGGAATCAAGGATATTGATAATGCTATCAAAAAAATAGGGGATACCTACGAATTGGTTTTTATGACGGAAGCCACCGCCGAAACAGGGAATCAGCTTAAAGATTATTATGATTCTAATTTTTCTTATCCAGGTTATTGGCAGAAATCAGATCTCACAGGAAAAAGTCTAGTTAAGGCTGATGCAACATTTCAGGGTGGATCAAGCCAGATGGTTCAGTCTTCCCCAGTAGTATCAATTCAGTTTGATAACGCTGGTAAAGCCAAATTTCAAGAACTCACCAAAAATAATGTCAATAAAAGAATCGCCATTGTCTTGGACAATAAAATAGTTTCCGCACCAAACGTCAACGAAGAGATTTCTAGCGGAGAAGCAGTTATTACCGGCTCAAAAGACATAAAGGAGGCACAACAGCTAGCAAAAAGACTTAACGAAGGCATGCTTCCTGTTCCAACTAAACTTATAGGACAACAAAATGTTGGAGCGACTCTTGGTAAAGACTCTCTAAAACAAAGCATAGTTGCTGGTCTTATCGGCTTACTTCTGATCTCTGTTTTCATGCTTTCTTATTACAAGTTTCCCGGCCTTGTCGCTATATTGGCTCTAGTAATTTACGCAATTATTACCCTGGCAATATACAAGCTCATTCCGGTCACATTGACACTAGCTGGTATTGCTGGATTTGTGCTCTCGATTGGCATGGCGATAGATGCTAATGTTTTGATATTTGAAAGGTTAAAGGAAGAATTAAAATCTGGCAAAGAGTTACACTTGTCGATCCAAGATGGCTTTAGAAGGTCATGGAACTCGATTAGAGACTCGAACATGTCTTCATTGATAACAAGTCTCATTCTTTATTTCGCAACAGGCTCTGGACCGGTCAGGGGTTTTGCCCTAACACTTATGATCGGGATTTTAATAAGCATGTTTACTGCTATAACACTAACAAGAACAGTCCTTATATTATTAGCTGGCAGTTCAATGAAGAGGTTTATCCATGTATAGAATTATAAGAAACAGTTGGGTTTGGTTTTCTATTTCCATTGTTTTAGCCATTCTTTCAATTGCATCGATATTTATCTTTGGCTTAAAAGTTGGCATTGATTATAAGGGTGGAAGTGTTATCGAATTTACTTCATCTTCATCAGACCGAATCAATATCGCAAAAACAGAATTAGATAAGCTAGGCTATAATGGTTACCAAATAAAGGAAAGTGGGAGCGATAAGGTTATTTTGCGCTTGCAAACACTGACCGCAGAGGAACACTCCACATTAGCCACTTCCTTCAAGAGTCAGATGGGTGATTATACAGAAACAAGCTATGACACTGTCGGGCCAACAATCGGAAAGGATCTAACTAAAAAATCAATCTTGGCCGTTGTGCTGGCATCGATTGGGATAATAATCTTTATTGCATTCGCTTTTAGAAAGGTCCCCAAGCCACTCTCTTCATGGAAATTTGGTGTTTGTGCTGTAATTGCCCTAATACACGATCTTTTGATTACAATCGGATTTGTCTCCATCGTCGGACATTTCAATATTTGGATGGAAGTCGACGCCTTATTTGTTACGGCTCTTTTGACTATTATGGGTTTTTCGGTTCACGACACCATTGTTGTTTACGACCGTCTCAGAGAAAACTTCATTAAGAATCCAAAAGAAGATATCGCTCTGGCCGCTGAAGAGAGTATTAATCAGACCATTGTTAGATCAATTAATACTTCTATGACCACAATTCTTGTTTTGGTCGCAATGCTAATATTCGGTAGCTTCTCAATCAGACATTTTATTCTGATATTGGTCTTCGGTATATTTATCGGCACCTACTCCTCAATATTCAACGCCGCTCCGCTACTTGTTTTGTGGCAAAAAAAGAGTCTTAAAGCAAAATAAAAACACTCTTTGATAAGGGGAGGGGAGTGGTTTAGGAAATTATTAAATCTATTTCTGCGCTAATTTTTATCCCAAGAAAGACTCCCTTTCAAAGCCACAGGCCCTAAATAGATTTCTAAATAGAATTTAAATTAAATTCGTCTGGAGTCAAAATGTATTTATTAATTATTTCTCTTGCCTTTGGTCTCGCTATTGGCGGATTTCTCCAATTTAATATTCCACCAGAATACGCTAGATACACCGCTGTAGCTATAGTCGGCGTGATGGATTCTTTGTTTGGGGCTATTCGTGCTTCAGCTGAAAACAAGTACGACACCATGGTCTTCTTAACTGGTCTAGCTTTCAATATGGCTGTTGCGATACTAATTACCTTCTTCGGTGATAAATTAAATCTTGATTTGTATCTAGCAATACTTGTTGCCTTTATAATAAGAATCTTTGCCAACATCGGACAACTCAAAACCGCAACTCTCAATAAATTACAAAAAAAGGTCACAGACAAGTCCTAATCTGATCTCAAGACGTACAAATAGTCATACTAAGTATGAAAAAGCCCTTAGAATCGATTCTGGGGGCTTTTGTATTGGCAGGCCAATGTTTGCAACAAGCCACTAGCATGCAGAAGCATGAATCGGGCCACAAAGAGAGGATATCTCAGATAAATCTTATCATAATAATTTAATCAAAAAATTTATTTGAGTCTCGCAAAGTAATAGGCGATATATCATAGATTAAAATCAGATAATCACCAAGTTACCTATATCGTTGGTAAGTTGCATAATTTAGCAATGTCGCATAATGATAGTTATGCGACATTGAACATTGTCTTGTAGCTTATGAGATTATTTGGGCCCAAAATAAACTGATGGATTCGAAAATTGATAATTACTAATAGGCTAGTCAAAAAATATAATTTTATTTTTCATTCTATCTGCTTCTCTATTTTCATTTCCTCTGTAAATAAAATAAAAAGGGTGAACCAAGCATCACCCAGACAATAAAAGTGCAAATTTCGACCACTCCCCCGGTCGGCTCTCCCCTGTCACAATTTCAAAATTTAGTCACCAATTTTGACCGACTGGCCCTCTTCCAGATGCTGAGGATCGGATTTAATAGGCTGCTCATCGTTATTTTTATCGGCGACTATTTTTGCCTCTGGCTCAGTCTTGATTTCAGCCCCTTCTTTGTCTTCTTTAGCCTTGTCGTTTTCAGTTTGATTTTCTGGGAATTTAGTTATCTCTGGGTCTTTATCTTCAGTCTTCTCTGCAACCTTATCACTTTTTCCAGAATGAGACTCCCCTGCCTCATGATCATTTTTTTTATGACCATCACCCTTGTTTTGGTTATTTTTCTTTCCCCCTTTGGGCGCGACTTCTTTTGACAATTCAATAATTTTACGAGCTCCGTCATCTAATAAGACCTTATTCTTGGCTAATTTTTCCTCGTCAATCTCTTCCCCGAGATACCATTTCACCCCTCCCCTAGCCGTTCTTTCCTTATAAATTTTACCGTCCAGAATGCTATCATATTTCACAACTCTTGGACCTTCTGCTTTTTTAGTCTCAACATTTTCGTTCCTTGGTTCTGATGGCTCAGCGATTGTCTTGGTCTCGGCTGGCACATCCTTAACTTCTGGTTTCTCTGGATTGATCCATTTAATCGGAACTGGCTCTTGGATAATCTCAACATCAAGATCGCCCTTTTTCTCTTCAGAACTTGGGGAAGAGGTTACAGAAACTGGTTTTTTGGACAAAAGGGCTTCAAGGCCACCTTGCTTGAAAGCCTCTGCTTCCGCCTTAAGCTCTTCTTCCTCCTCTTGGCTTCTGTGCATGATCATATTCTCAACTTCAGCACGTGTTCGAGAATAAGTGCTACGCGAATTATTGATCACAGCTTCAAGATTACCTGTTAGTTTTTGGACTGGAGGCAATGTACGAGCAGAAAATGCCGGGGAGGAAACACCGTCAACAAGAAGCTTGATGTAAATATGATATTTATCAAGATTGACCATATCATTAGTTTCAAAGACTGGTTCAAACTCTTTGACCAAAGTATCAGCATCGGCTCCACCAACTCTAAAGGAAATAATTGTGCCGGCATTACCAAAGACAGCCTCTCTCACTTCCTCCTTAAGCTGAGCAATATACTGATGAGCCATTGTGAGATTCAAGTTATATTTTCTGGCTTCTGCCAGAATAACAGCGAATGATTCTGTGGCAAAGTTCTGAAACTCATCGACGTAAAGATAACTATCCGGTCGATTATCGACAGTAACATCAGCACGGCTCATAGCCGCAAGCTGAACTTTGGTGATCATCATTGCACCCAAGAGGGCCGAATTATCCTCACCGATCTTACCGCGAGAAAGATTGACAATCATTATCTTCTTTTGATCCATAATTTCACGAATATTAATCGTTGATTTTGGCTGACCAACAATATGTCTGATTGTGGCCGAAGACAAAAATTGTCCAACCTTGTTCAAAATTGGCGAAACGGCTTCAGTTCTGAACTTGCTATCGAATGAAGCAAATTCATTGAGCCAGAATTCTTTAATGATTGGGTCCTTTACTCTTTCGATAACTTTTTCGCGAAAACGATTATTAGTTAACATTCTCGGAATGTCCAACATGGTCGAATCAGGAAAATCAAGAAGCGCCAAAACCGTGTTTCGAAGAATATGCTCGAGACGAGGGCCCCAAGAATCGCCAAAAATCTTTTTGAAAATACCGACGAAACCTGAAGCGACAATACTCTTAAAGTCATCATCAACATGCTCTAGAAGGTTAAAGGCAACCGGAAATTCACGATCAGATGGATCGAAAACCACTACATCTTTAATTCTGTTTTCTGGAATACAGGAAAGAACCTTATCGGCTAGTTCGCCATGTGGATCGACCACAATCACTCCCCTACCCGCACAAACATCATTGACAGCCATATTTTCAATCAAAACTGATTTACCTACACCAGACTTACCAACAATGTAGATATGTCGGCGCCTGTCATCTTTCTTGATGCCGAAAACCTTGAAGTTGTTTCTGAAATTTGTCTCACCGATTACAGTTAGTTCGTCCTCTGGAGTATTTTCACGAAGAGGCAAATTAGCAGGTGGCTCGCCTTTCTTGGATCCAGACCAAACAATATTTGGCGTCGAAACCGAGCTATGAGGCAAGTGATAAATTGAGGCAAGTTCGGAAATATTAAAAATCTTACCATCATCTTCAAAAGAACGCTCTGCAAAATCCTTCCAAGCCGAATGATCGTTAACCAAAATTTCGCCAACCTTGAAACCGTTTAGGTGGGTAGTGTTGTATTGCTTGAAGGCAGCAGCAACATTCTGGCATTTCATTCTGGCCGAAACACTATCTCCGCCCAAAGCCAAGATTCGCATCTTGGTCTCAAAACCCAGCTTGGTGATTTTTTGTTCAATGTTTTTGAGAGCATCCTCAACGGAAGCATGAAGTTTAACTTCAGATGGCTTAGTTTCAAAAGCCTCTCCTGGTTTAACGAGCTGAATAAAGAAAGCTTTAAACCAAAGTTTTAATGTCTTGTTGAACTGACCGGCTAGCCCCTTACCCCTGAGAGACGTGCCGTTACGTATGTGCGAAACCATTTCATGACCCTTTTCCTGCCACTCATCGCCTATCGGCCTGATCATGACCTGAAACCAAATTTCCTCGCCAGCATTGAGCTTCGTCATAACAGAAGTGATGCCGGAAATCGGGTCAACTTCAAAATCAGTAAACTGCTTTATCGGATAAACATCAGGCTTATTAAGACCGAGCTCGCAGGTAGCATAGTTCTGTGACTTAGGGTCGATTTCTTGAGTGTAATCCCCTACTTCCTGAATCTCAACTGTCGGATATTGAGCATAAATTTGCCCTTCGACAAAATCTTTCAAATGGACCGGAAGATAGATATAGAATTGGATAAACTTGTCTTTGGAAACTATTTCGAAAGAGAGATGATTTTGATAACTAGCACTCTCCGAGTAAATTCCATGAATAGCGGCAAACATTTGCTCAGCGGCAAGCGGAGACTTGTCATTATTTTTCGGGACATCAATGCGAAGAATGGTGTATTCTTGTGCATTGAGCCAGTCAACTTTTTTCATTTTTCTATTAATATTCATAATCGCCCAAATAAGGTAAATCGGACCAATGATTAGGATAGCATAGATAATGTATAAAATGTAATTCATACTCCTACTGCAAACTAAGTCGTAATACGACTAAGATCATTATACTGCTATGGAGTAAGATTTACTAGGGCCTTAGAAGCTACTTAGGACGTATTTCTCTTTAGAAATTTTCTTAAAATATGGCTTTGTCTGGAGATTGATAAGGATGGTATTTTTCTTAACCATTCTCTGTTCTAAAACTTTCTTGGTGATTTCGTCAACTGTAAGACCAGCGGCATGCTTTGAGAGAATCTCTTTGATGATGTCCGAGACTGTACCCTGTTGATAACCCCACTCTTTGAGAGCATAAATTCCACGGCCAATCAAAACGAAACGAGAATCAGCAATCAATTCGTTATGAACTGTGGCTTTGACAATTTTTTTGCCATCAAACTTATGGTCGACGATCGCCTTGGCGATGTCTTCAAAGTGCATTGGCTTACCATGATGATTTAGGATGTAGAATATTTTGTCACGAACGTTTTTAGGATTGACCTCTGGCCAAGAAGATAGACCAATGTGGCCGGTATCAGTTTTGACTAGTTTCTTACTAATTTCTGGAAGCTCTGACAGGAAAGTAACTTTGTATTTCTTGTGTTCTGGATGAGCATCAATCAAAACATCAAGAGTTTCTGGTTTATTATTTTTCTTAAGATGGCCAACCCAATCGTTAATAATTTTAATTGCGTCATCTTTCGACAAGGACGTTAGCATCCAGCCAGACTCAAGCTCTTGGGTTTTTTCAATTTTCAAAATTGATGGCATAATAACAAAAATAAGATGAAGTGAATTGAACTCGTTTTTGTCATTCCAATAATTCTCTTCGAGAAACTTTTCGGCAATTTTTTCATGGCTAGTGATGCCACCATTTTTTTCGAAAGAACGAACAATCTCATTGATAGAAGAATTTTTCTCATTCACAATCAGACGTGCAACCTTTTTTAGGGCTTCGCGTTCAATTTGACGTATTCGCTCTCTAGAGAGTTTAAGCTTTTTGCCAATAGCAGAAAGAGTAAGATGATCAGAACCAATGCCAAAACGACCAGAAATGACGGTAACCTCATTTGGTTTCAATTCATGAATTGCTTCACTAACTAATTTGTAGGGGCTAAAGTTTTTGACTACCATTTTACCTCTTAAATTGTTGATTCTAATAAATTTTCTACTGCCGCCCACTCGGAGACTCCGGCTTCTGGCAAAAGAATTGTTAATTTGTCACCTGATTTGGCTTTAAAATAAGTTACTGACGCAGGCAAAACTTGATATTCGGCGCTCTTGGTGTCGACGATATATTTTCCATCGCCAACCTCGATAAGTTCGCCGATAACCTTTTTACGTTTGACCGGCCCGATCTGCTTATAAAGAAAAGTGCCATCATCAAGAATTGTAAGCTTTAAGACATCCCCGCTTACTAATTTTGACTTAGAAGCATAGTTTGCGGGCACCGGATAAATCTTTTTATCGGGGCCGACCATGCTCTCGCCATTGAAAACGCCTTCGATCACCTTGCTATCACCGTTGGACAACTCCTTGGTCATCTCAGACAGCTCAGCTGTGAACAAAACGTTCTTCGCCTGTCTGATGCTGGCTTCCGCCGCATCAAGCAATTGTTTGACTCTTTCGAGCTCTTTTTCAGTTGGCATTTTATTTTTGTTTAATAATTCTTAAACAACGCCATTATCTTACCACATAAATAGCAATACGTCAACATTTTGTCGCGCAATAATATTAATCTAGGACTTATTAATTAAAGAGTGGGCTGGTTTGAAGTTGGCTGTAGGCCTGGTAAATCAATAGAAGCAACTTTGGATCGTTCTAGGATTTCCGTCTCAATCATCTCTTTGGGTTTGCCATATTTCATCCTGGAAAGCTCCTTAATCGCCGCTCCAAGCTTCGGATTTCCTTCTGGATCATCAGGCCAGATACTTTGACCGTTAAACGGCTTGGTTGGTGCCCCATCAATCAGCATTTTGATATAGAAATTATACTTATCAATTGTCGTTAAGTCCTCCGGCTTTAGCGGCTCAAATTCCTTGACGAAAAATTCTGCGTCAGCCGCACCCATTCGAAAGGCCACCAATGTGCCGGCATTACCTATTACAGCCGCTCTAATCTTCTCATCAAGCTGTTCGATATACTGATTAGTAATATTTAGAGACAGCTTGTATTTCCTTGACTCAGACAAGATGGTGGCAAAAACCTCAGTCACAAAGTTCTGAAACTCATCAACATAGAGAAAGAATGGGATACGCTCACTCTCTGGAATATCTTGGCGAGAGAAGGCTCCCATCGCGATCTTGGAAACTATTATCATACCCAGCAGAAATGCGTTGATCTCCCCTATCAAACCTTTCGAGAGATTACAGATCAAAATCTTCTTATTATCCATAATGTCTCGGAAATCAAAAGATGACTTGGTCTGACCAATAATATTGCGCATCATATCGTTGGTCATGAAACGACCAAACTTTGAGGTAAAGTAGTTTAACATTTCAGATTTATGGAAATCCGCCGTCTTGGCCATCTGCTTCTCCCAGAATGATTTGACAACTGGATCTTTGACATATTTGACTCGACTCTTTTCGAAATCTGGATCAGTAAAGAGTCTCGGGATATCGATGATGGTGCCACCATCAGGGTGAGACATTAAAGTCAGTGAGGCATTGCGCATCCAGTGCTCAAACTGTGGACCAACAATACCGGTCTGATTGGGATCGAAAAGCTTGTAAAAAATTTGAATAGCTTCCTGGACCAAAAAGTCTCTCTGATCAGACGTCTTCCACTCCAACATATTGAGACCCATCGGCCTTTCTCGATCAGCTGGGTTGAAGTAGATGACATCGTCAGCACGCTCCTTGGGTATATGATTCAATATCCACTCGGCCGCGTCACCATTCGGGTCCAGATAACAGACGCCATTACCCTCAAGAATATCCTGCAGAATCATGTTCTGGAAAAGGACAGTCTTACCCACGCCGGTCTTACCGATCTGGTATAAGTGTCTAAGTCTGTCGCCCTGTTTGATCTTGATCATCTGCTCCTGACCACGGTAAAGGGCTTTGCCAAGAATCGTGCCTTCGGTTGGCAAGTTTGCTGGCGGCGCCTCCTTCTTGGCAAGCAGCCAAACAATGTTAGGTGTGTCAACAAAACGATTTGGGAAATGAAACAGTGAAGCCAGCTCTTCAGTATTAAGAATTAGTCTCGGCCCCCGACCGAAAACCCTAAAGATATAGTTGGCTAATTCCTCTGACATTTTTTTAACTTCCTTAGTCACAAAACCATTGGCATCAGGAGAATTGAACTGATTGAAGGCGCCAGCAACATGTCGAGACAATTGCTTGGCCTGATCCTTTGTCTCAGCAACCGCCACAACTCTAATTTGACATTCAAATCCAAGTTTAGCCGCCTTCTCGCCAAGCATCTTGACCTGTGCTTCTTGCATCGGTGTTACTTTCATGGGATTTTTTGGATCATAAAATTCGGTGTGTTGTTCCTCGCCCTTGCCTGTCGCATTATTAGCTGCTTGCCCAATGAAATTGAAAAAGGCTTCAGAGGCTCGGACTGTAGCCGATGAGGAATAAGAAATTCTCGATTTTCCATGCTGAATATTGAAGGCTGCGCGCTCGATCGGCAATCTCCACATTCCAGAGGTCGGTCTCAGCATTATCTGTACTCCAGCCAGCTGATCAAGTGTAAGCTTAGAAAGCGAATTTGACAAAGCATTGAGAGGATCTTCCTCGAGATTCTTGTATGTCTTAATCGGGAACAAATATCTCTTGATTAGCTTTAGATTCAGAATATCAATCTGAAGAGGTTTCTTGGGAAAAATTGAAAAATTATTATCCTCAGTAATCTCGGCATGAGCGTACTGAGAATGAAGATTTTTCAAAACAATCTCTGATATTTTTCTCGGACAACCAACATAAAAAGAAATGACATTGTCTTTGGCGATAATTTCGAGTGAGACATTGACCTGACCAGTCATTTTCTTGATCATCGAATTATCAAAGAGTGCATTTAGATTAGCATAGAATGGCTCAATAACTGCTAGCATTTCCTGGAAATTCTTGCGCTGATCATCTTCCTCGGCATGTCGTTCTTTCGGCACCAAAATCTTGTACATGACCCAGTCCTTAGAAAGCCTCATTTGAAAACGAGCTAGAATCCAGAGCCTGATCCATTGATAGAAAATCGCAACCAAAACAATAATAACAATTACGCCGATCAACCAAAAATACCACGGAATTCCATCCGCGAATAATCCTGGATCGCTATTATAATAATTCCCTCCACTGTACATATCTATTTTTTCTCTTCTTCAACTAGCGGACCGTTGGGGCCAACACCAGCAACCTGAGAAGTGTCGGGATTAGACCCAAGACCTAAGACTCTCTTCCACCACGGCAATTTATCGGGATCAGTCGTCTCAGCAACTGGGGCAGTAGTCACCTCTACCGGCGTCTCGACTTTATCAATAGTATTATCTCCTGCTGGCTTTTCGACAACAGCCGCCTGGACTGGAGTCTCGACTTCTGCTTCTTCTGGGGCGACCTTAACAGCTTCTGCCGTCTTAAGCGCTTCATCTTCCGTTGGAGTTACCACATTGGTCGTTTCTACTGGCGCAGCATGCTCTGTTTCCACGGCATTATCATTGTCTCTTGTCGCCGCGACCGTTTCTGCTGTGCCCGTTGGCACTGTCTCGGGATCAACTGCATCAATTATTAGCTCGTCATTTGGCGAAGTAAATGTTGATAAACCAGCGGCTTTCTTGGCATCGATGACTTCTTGAAGAGAAGGCACTGGCTTCATTGGCTCTGGCTCCGGAATCGCATCGAGCTTCTTCTTCGTCATAAACTCCATGCCTCTTACCTTATCCATATATTCAGCGTGCCTAGCCAAATCTTCCCTGTCGGCAATAGCCTGCTCTCTGATGGATTGCAGATCGCCTCTCAATGTTGCATCTTTGACGCTTTTTTCCATTCTCAAGACTTGCTCTGATTCTGGTCCATAAGGAACCATGTCGACAAAAAACTTTGTGATTCTCGTGCTGATTGGCTCAGCCTCATCATCTTTCTTTGCCTCAGTTAGTGAATTGTGATTTTCTATTAAAGGCAAAAGAATATTACAAAAATCATCCAGCACTTCAACTCTGGTTTCATCATCAAGTGAAGATGGATCCAGCTCCTCTTCCTGACTATAGATGTCCACTGATCCGGCCGAACCTAATTCTTCATTTTTTGCAGATGTAGATGTGTCCATAATTCTTTTATCCTCTAAGTAGCCCAGGATTCTTCTCTAATAAATATTGTTTTAATTCGCTAACTTTATAAGTAACTTTTGAAAGCCTAGTAGATCCTTCCTTTAGAAGCTTGATATCTAGGTCGGTTTCTTCAGTCACTGGCGGCGAAAACTTGACACTCATTATTACTCCAGTAGCATCTTTTTTCTCACCCTTTTCAGTTATCGGCAATGTGACTGATTCCGGTCCGCCGAGCTCTATGGTCTTGCCATCTGGATAATTTAGTCGAATACGGCCATTCTCTAGTCGCTCAAAGGGCAATCTTTCAGCTGGTGGTTCGTCGACAGGAGATTCTGTTGTGCCAGTATCAGTCGCAGGCTCTCCGACTGGAGCACCGCCATCAGCCTTTTTTACATACCAGTCAACTGGCATAGCGAAACTAGGAACTGGCTCTCCAATTGTACCAGTAATAGGATCGAATGGTCTGCCCTCCCAGTATCTATCACCTGTGGTCGCATTTTTTCCTGTCATTAGATAAATACCACCTTTATAATCTCTTACAACTACCTGTTCGCCCGAATCTATTGCCTTTTTATATTTCTCTAAATTATTTCCTTTTATCCCACTTTGTAATGTTCCTCTTTGTTCATAACCAGCGGCAGATAAAATTGCATCGGGGTTAAGTTCTTCAATATCAAACTTGACCATAAAATACTTATAACCTTCTTTTTCGTATTTTTTTATAGAGGAAATCCTGGCTTTGCCAGAAGCAGACTCAGGCAAAAACCACATCGGCTTGGCTGAAAAATCTGGATATTTCTCTACAAGTTTCTTCATCTGATCATCAAGCGTAAAACCATCAGCCTCAACGTTGTGAAAATCAGTCGGACTCGTAAACTCAAATTCTTTTCCGACGAATTGTGCGCTTAAAGCTTCAACATCAGCATCAATTGTCGTCTCCGTGCCGGCTTCTGGGGAAGGTGGGGCATCCGTAGTATTCTCAGTCTCTGGGGCTCCAGTCGACACCTCACCTGCCTTTGCATACCAGTCAACAATGTTTGCCTTAATTTTGTCGGCTGTCATTCTCGTCTCACCTGCAGCTGAAGTCATAATATAATCATCGCCATCCTGACCGGTAATCGTATACTCAATTAAATTCCTGTCACGCAAAGTGAAGACTTCGCCGCTAGTCTCGCGATTAGCGAAACGAGTGTTGAATTTATCCCAATTTCTTCCGAAAATATCAACTTCAAGGAAAAAACCTCCACGCTCAGCTTCAGTGAAACCATCAGCCGGCTTTAGCGTAATTGGAACAAATAAATGATCAGGATATTCTGGATCAGGGGTAATGCCAAATGAATCAGCCGCTAAATCAATCTTTGCATAAAAATCAACGGCTGGTTTATTGAAGGACAGGTCTGGCTTGATTGAAAAACGTTTATCTGGATATTTGGCCGAAACAGCTGAAGGTGGATTGATTTCCCCAGTAGCCGCATTAACCAAAACTTCACTACCAGAAATATCTGACTCTAAATCAGCTTCAGGATTTGCTGGCGCTGGAGCCGTCTCAACATGAGCAACCACCTTAATAATCATTTTACCGTCTGGATCTTGAATTATCTCTTGAGAATCGTAGATAGCTGAAAATTCTGTCCCAGAAGCGAGAGCGTTCATTCCAACAATTGTATGTCGGAATTCATAGCCGTTACTTTCAGCGGTATTTTTGAGTTTTAAATAAGCAGGGAAAAATCCAGGGTCAAGCGACTCGGCACCAGTGTCCGTTCTTCTCATCTTTACCGACCCAAAAGCCACCAATTCTACTGCTAGATCATTGATCTCTTGACGGATTCTTTCTTTCTCCGCCGCGGCCGGATCGCCCTCGGGCGCCGGCAATTCAGACTCTTCCGCAGGACCAGAGACAGCTTCAGCACGACCCTTGATGATAATCTTAACTTTGCCATCTGCATCTTCTGAAATTTCTGGAGTCCCATCTATAGTTAGCATATACTCAGAACCATCAGTAAAAGTCTCTATACCCTCCGTGACAAAACTGATAGAGACAGAGTCGCTCTTCTTCGCAATGATCTCATCATGAAATTGAAACCATTTATCAACTTTTCCTGGGTCAGGATCAATAATATCATCGTTTGCGCCTTCGTGTCTAACCGCCTTGACTGGGCCGACTGCCGCAAGACGATTAACCAGTGTCCTTATTTCATTAAGACCAGCCTCTTTCTCAGTAATAAGCGGCACTTCAGCGTCTGCATCTGAGCCTCCTGGCAGAGGCACAACTTCGTCCTCGCCATCAGCCAGTGGTGCTTCTTCTACTACCGGCTCCGTACTTTTTTTGACGTACCAGTCCACACCCAGAGCACCACTCAAACCTTCTTCTGTAAGCTCGTTGTACTTTATCGGCTGAGGTGGATTATCTGGATTATCTGGATTGAATATTGAAAAACCCTCATTTCCAGCTGAACTAGGATTGGCATGAAGTACTTGACCATCAGACAATCTAATTATTACTGGCTCCGTTAAGGATGCCTCATTTACTGCGGTCCTGAAAGCTTCGGCATCAAACTCATTATTACCAGCTTCATTAAAGAAGCCTTTTCTTTCATAGCCTCGAGCCAATATATCTGGATCGGGTTCTGCAATAATATCAATTTCGAAATCAACACGAAGTTGGCCATCTGGATTGCGGCTACAGACAACTCCCGTAACTACAAATTCTGCTGTCCCAACATTTGGAATATGGCCATATTCTGGGCCGCTCCACCAAATGTCGAATCCAGCCGTATCTCCAGCATCCATCAAATCTTGATAAGTTTGGAATGTGCCCTCGCCAACATATGTAACTTCATCGTCGGGATTTTCTCTCTCAGCTCTGGCGATTGGGCCCCTTGCACCACGTAAAGCATAGGCAGCCTCCATGAACTCCCGCTCGTTCTCCGGCATATCATCAAGCTCGGCTTGCTCATCTGCTGATATTTCACCAGGCTCAAGCTCTTCATTCTCATCTTCTTCTGTTGATGTTTCTGGCGCAGCGCCACCTCTAAGATAAATAAAATTTGTTTGGAACTGATCGATAGGATAATCTTCCCATGTAGCAGTCTCCCCATCAGCATTAGTCTGCTGTAGGACAACTGTTCGCGCAGCAGCATCAGCACTAGCCAAAGTGACTTCGCCGTCTCGAGGCAAAATGACGGCGCCATCAGAACCAAGCAAATCGGTACGAGCTCCGTATATACCACCGATCCTAAGCTCTATCGGAGCTAGCTCTTCTCCTCCGCCCTCACCACCTGGTGCCGCTGGCCCCGCAGGTGCCGCTGGACTAGCAGGAGTCGGCGCAAGATCTCTGGATAATAATGTCTCTTTAGAAATAGCCTCGACTTTACCAGTCTTCTTGCCACGATCATTCCTAAACATATCAACAACTGCAGAAGCCGCACCAATGCCAGCGATAATACCATAAATTTTTGTTTGTACTTCACGACCAACAATCTCAGTAAACTGAGCTCTTAAACCTTCGGCCTCGTGCATGCCTTGCTGGATTAATTCTGAATTAAAAAAGTGACCATTCTGTAGCCAAGCAGGAGCATTCTGCATTGCTTGACCAATTTCCTGAAGCTCTGCTCCACCAGCACCACCCTGATAATCAAAAACTATTCCGCCATTATGCACATGCACATTATGGCCTAGGGTTTGCATATGCTTTAGACTCTCTGAGCCATAAGTATCAGCAAGCTCGCCGATACCGCCAGTCTTCATATTAACACCATGCAAAGCAATTTGTTGTGTAAGTGTTGCTCTGATGGCTTCGGTTATCGCGCCGCCAGCTAATATGCCGCCAGCAACACCAAGTAAGCCATTGAATAATTTCCAACCGACTTCTCCTTTTTTGTATTTCTTCTCTTTCTCTGCCATGGCCTGATTTTCCGCAGAATTGGGATCAGCCATTTTAGTAACAAATTCAAAATATTTTAGACGCATTTCATCCGCCGTATACTCAGCGCCTTCGAAAGTAATTTTCTCGCCCTCTGGTAATCTTATTGCTTCTGCTGTGGCGACTGCTAAATCTGCCAATTTACAAAGTCTGTCAGATTCGAGAATTTCGAGTTCTCTTCTCAGATCTTCTTGTTTATTTTCGCGGCCACTCATCTCGCCAATTTTGTCGACTGCACCGCGAAAGATCTTGCCGACACTGACTCCAAGCTCTGATCCGGCCGCACCACCAATACCAGCTAGAATTCCAAGAGGACCAGCAAAAAATCCACCAATTGCACCACCAATGACAGCTTTTTTGGCAAAGCTTTTAAGACCATCGACGACATGCTCTCCGGCATCTTTCTTGCGATACTTGGCCATTTTCAGCAATTTGCCTGATTCGGCCAACTTTGCCGTCGCTTTGATTGATTCATCAAGTTTGGTCATTCTCTTTTCTTTTGCAAGCTCTTGTTGAGTCTTTGGTCTTTCTAGTGTTGCTCCAGCGACTGGTTCGGCCTGGGTGGCTGGAGTAGCAGAAACAAGTCCTTCTTCTGGTGTTTCATCAACTACAACAGGAGCTGCATCTTCACCTGCTAAAGGATCTACATCTGCTGGTGGAAGATCGTCCAAACTAAAAGCACCACCATCTGGAGATGCTTCGCTCGCATCAACTACAACCGCACCGCCAGCACGGCTGACATCTACTCCCATTTCTTCAGGTGATGGACCTCGTCCGTCTACTGTCATATTCCCTCCCTTAAGCCGCTTTGGCTTTTACGTCTATCCCAGCATCCAGTAGGTCTGCAGACATCTTCATCTGCGTCTTATATATCAAGGCTTCATCTTTAAGCAATTGTTCCAGATCGATTCCGTGACTCGCAAAAAAGGCTTTAGTCCCCTCTTCGTCTCGATCTTCCTTCTGGTATTCTTCTAGTAGTCCCATCTCTTCGAGCATATCAGTAGCACGGATAAAGGCTCGGTTGTAGACTGTCTCAGCCGCCGTCTTGCGGTACTCTTCTTTCTTCTCCTCAGGTAGATCGTTTAATCCCAAAAGATCGATGAGATCTTTTTTAATGATATCACCAACAATGGAGTCCTGTGCTTGTTGACTTGACATAATCCCTCCAGAAAATAATTTAGATATATTATATTGTTTATTACATCATAAAACAATTATTTTTCGAAAGCAAATAAGACAAAATTGGCACCAAAAAAAGGACTAATAAAGTCCTTATAAAATGCGAATCCCCCACCCTTTCAGGAAGAGTGGGGGCCGCGGCGATGCTCACTATTGCTTGTCTTTCGACTCGCCACCATTGCTGGCGACGAAGTCGAAGACGAACGAGACGGCGATGGACCAGGTGAGCGGCGGATCCATCTGTCGCGCCTGCAGAATGCAGGTTTTGACTGTGTTGGCGTGCTCCTTGCGGAGCGGTCCCTCGGCGAGGAGGGCTTGGGCTGCCGCCAGCGCGGTCAAGCTGATGTCGGAGTCGAACTCCTGTGTGGCCAGCCACACGAGCCAGGAGACGACAGCTCCACGCAGATCGGGATTGGTGTACTTGTCCCAGATCGCGGGGGAGATGAGGATGGCGATGGCGCCGACGATTTCTTCGCGCGCCGCGCTGGTGTCTTCGATCACTTCGAGGAGATGCTCGACGGCATTGCTGCCACCGGCCATTTTCCGCGAGAGAGCATCGATCATCTTGGCGCGTTCGCCGGACGGGGTGGCAACTGCCACTTCCATCAGGCGAGTCCGCAGATCTTCCGGCTCAACTGCCGGCGGAAGCTGCGGAAGCTTGATCTGCGCTTTGCCGGTGGTGCCGGCGGGAGTGTCGGACATGGTTGAAACCTCCTTCAAGTTCAAGGTCGCTGGGTGAATGTCTGGAATGATTCGCAGAGGACTGTCTCCAGCACGCCACGGGGGCGAGCATAGAGACAGGATCTCTGCCGCACAAACCTTACGGGGTTGTGCGAGCGGGGCGGCGAGCACCACCACCGGCGGGACGAGGTGCAGGGGCAGGTGCCGGAGCAGGTGCGGGTCCCGGGGCGGGACGAGGTGCAGGGGCAGGTGCCGGAGCAGGTGCGGGTCCCGGGGCGGGTGCCGGAGCGTGCCCGACTGGGACGAGGGTGATCGGCGCTACGGTGAAGACCGGCGCTGGCATGTAGCCAGCCGGAGCGGCGGGGGCCGCAGGGGCAGGCGCAGCCGGCGGGATGATGATGATCGGCGTTGGGGGCGGCGCGACCGGAGCGGCGGGGATGACCGGCGTGGGATTCGCTGGGCGCACGTTCATGTGCAGGCCAGTGGGCGTGACGCTCAGATTGAGCGCTTCATACCCAGGGATACGGGCAGCGGCATTGGCGGCCGCTAATGCATTGGCCTGGATGGCGTTTTGCTGTGCGGTCTCACGGGCGGCGGCGGCTTGCTCTGTGCGAGCGATCATACCGCCTTGAATGACGGCAGTAATGATCCAAGCGATGACGCCGATAACCGCGATGCAGCCGAGGACCACTAGGCCCATCAGTACTCCACTCATATCGTTCTCCTTTGCCGGCGGTGCCGGCGGCACGATGTAGTTATTCACTACGGGTGCCGCTTGCCGCGGCACGTTGACTACGGTCCCGCCACCATGGCGGTGGACCACAACGGTCTTCTTCGTGATCATCTGATTGATCACGGCTTCTGCCTTCGCAGTAGCAGTGGAAGAACTGGTAGCCGGCACAGGGGCCGGGTTGGTCATGGTCGGCGCAGGGGCCGTGCCGTAGGCATAGCCGTCAGAGACGGCAAATGCGTTGAGTCCAGCCGTCATAACTAAGATGACGGACAAAGTGATGAGGGTGACGAGTTTATTCATCGTCTTTCTCCTTCTATCAAGATCCGTCATATTGACGGGCTGGAGTGTGCTTTCTCAGCAAGAAGTTGCCAATCGAGATCAGGGCTATTCTGGCGTTTCCTCTGGCGCGAGTGATCGCAAGATCAGATTACGCCGTTACGAGCGCCATAGTGTGTGATTAGCTAATTCTTTGCTGAGAAAGTTTATAATATTGTTAATGTGCAGGTGACCCTATATTGTCTCTTTTGAGACAAATAAAGCGACACTGTTCTGCATAACTCTCGCGGGCGGAGGGGGAACCCACGATTCCATCTTGCGATGGATTGAATTATGCAGGACGCTGTCGCCTGATTCTAGGTAAACTTGATTCTGTGCAATTACCCTCGATCATATGCGCCAGTATTCATGCTTTTCGTTACTATTTTGTGTGTTGCTCACGACTTCATTTCCTATCGTGCATAAGAGTATTATACTACATTTTTCTGTTTTTGTCAAGACTGTATTGTCTGTTTTGAGCTGGGTAAAGTTGATACGTCTGGCGGCAAAGTACTGGCAACTCGAAGGCGGAGGGGAGCCAACGAATTACCAGTACTCTACTGCCACTTTTGCTATGTAGCGTAATTATTTAATCGATCTTGCACCTCCTGAGGTCTTCCACTCACTCACCCTCAGAACGCTGCATTGTACCACGCTAAATTTATTTTGTCAATAACAATTTGACTTTATATATGATTTCTTCATACATATATATGTATATGGCAAAGTAAAAAATCCCATAGATACACAACGCCCTCGGCCGGTTGGCCGAGGGCGTGATAGGGATGCCGGTAAAGGCATCAAGTCGTGAGACGTTCCACGAGCTGGTGCTCGAGGGTCTCGACACCGGTGCGCAAGCGCAGCAGTGTCTGTTGGGTAAGGGCAGGGAGTTCGGGCTCCCCCTCCAGGTCCTCTAAGGATTCCCGGAGCAGTACTTCGCGGGCCTCGAGGGGCTCAATCTGCGACGCGAGCGCGTCCGCTTGAGCGACAATGCCGCCGATGTCCCGCAGGCGCGGGGTCGTGCGACATAGCGTCTCTATGGCTTGGCAGGCGCTGGCGCGCTGTGCCAGAGCTTCGGCCCGTTGGCGCTCGGCCGCTTTGCGCTCACGCCAGGCTTTGATCCGCGGCATCGTATCGTTGTAGGCCTTGAGAGCCTTATAGACGAAGTACGGTGTCGTGACGATCAGCGCCAGGATGACGAGGAACGCAAGCGGAGTTGCCTCGACCGGTTGCCCAGTCATGCGCGCCGCGATGGCAGCCTTCTCCTGAGAGAGACGGAAGAGACCGTAGGCCTCTAAGAACATCTCCGCCAGCCAGATGGCGCCGATCGCAATGGCAGAGCCATAAGCCATGCTGCGCTGGGATTTGGACGAATCCTCCATCTCCAGCTCGAGCAGGTTCCTGGTCACCCAGGCGATGGCAATGCCGACGAGCAAGACAACGAGGGGACCGAACGGGGAAAGGACCCAGGCGATCGGGTCAATTTGCCCCGTCTTCATCGCGCGATATGTCAAGAACCCGAAAGCGCTCAACACACAGACAGCGACGAAGAGGCCAACCAGGATCGAGGCGAAGATGTCGCTCAGCCCCATCAACTTGGTCTTCTGGGTCAGTTCCGGCATGAGTTCCGGCAGGGCCGGGATCTCTTCCGGAATAACGACTCCTGCTTTTTCGGCCAGGGCGGCCTGATAAGCGGGGCCAGACGGCTCACAACTGACACCATACTTGGCGGCTTCCAGGCGGAAGGCGGCCGCTTTGGCATCGTGGGCCTGACGCAATGGTACGAGAGCAGAGACGACCGTTTTCAGGTCGGTCTCGATCGTATTGCGCTGAGTCTGGCGCTGTCCGATGAGCTGGTTGCGCAGCGTTTCTGCGCTAGCACGAGCATCCTCGAAACGGTTGCCCGTCTCGCGAAGCTGGGACAGCAGAACTGTCAGACGCGCCGCCTCTTCCGGGTAGGAAGCGGCCATCGCGTCGATGGCGGTCTGGTATGCAGCCAGATCATGATTGATCGGCTGCAGCAGGGTCATGACATCCATATCGGGAGCCGTGGGGGCTCCGGTAGTGTCCTGGGGCTCAGCCGCCAGGAGATCGTCTACGTCGGTGTAACGCTGGTTTGTCATTTGGAGCCTCCCACTTTCGCCATGAGCGTGTTGAACGCGTCGGCGACGTCGTGCTGGCCACAAGTGACCAGCTTACCACTATCGCGCAGGGGCGAAAGGGTACTGTTCTCTAGTCCGAGTCTATCGGTCGTCAGCGGTCCGACCATCAGACATTTGAAATTAGACATTTCTGCCAGCTTCTTTGCCGCCGCCTTGGTACGCGGGACATCGAAGCAATCACCGTCTGTGAACAGAACGGCAATCACTGGCAGGCTGGTAGCAGCTGCATCCCTGCAATACTGTTCCAGCGTGGGAGCAAGACTCGTTCCACGAGTCTTGTCGGCCTCACGAGCCTTGGTCTCGTCATCCACCAACCAGCAGTCGGTGAAGTCAAGAGGTCGGCCAGAGTAGACCTTTTCCGGCGTCTTGGCGAAGACGTAGAGTGTTACCTCTGCCTTGCCATCCTGCCGGTCGATCAGCTCCTCGAGCTTGCCGACGTAGTCGGCGCGCTCCTTGGAATCAACCGAGCCAGAGTAGTCCACCGCAGCCAAAAGGGCACGGTCCGGTTGCTTCTGGCCGCAACCGGTAAGGACGATCATCGGGATCGCCACCGTGAGCACAAGGCTCAAAATTATCAAAGTACGCATGTTCCCGCTCCTTGTTAGCTCGCCTGAATTCGATCTTTCCCAGGCTGAGCTTGCGATATTTTAACATATTTTCGTGTTTGTGTCAACGTCAAAATAGCCGACAGAAAAGCGGCGTGATTGCACTTTTTGAGATCAATTAGCTCTTATTTTCCTCATTAAATCGAGATATTGCCAAAGATTATGAAGTGTCGTGAATCTTAGGCCCAATATCTCATTGGATCGCAAAAGATGAGAAATATAAGCTCGGCTGAATCCCCCTTTGCAGGCAGGGCAATCGCAATTTTTATCAAGCACTCCCCCATCCGTTCTGTATTTTGAATTGAGTAAATTAACTAGTGTGAAGTTGTCATATTTCTTCATATCTATCTTTTGGCGCTTCGGAATATAGACATTGCTATGACGTGCCAGCCTTGTCGGCAAGACACAATCGAACATATCCATGCCTAGAGTTGTGGCATGGATTATATCGTCAGGCGTACCGACACCCATAAGATAGCGCTGTTTATTCTCTGGTAATATCTCCCCCATCAGTTTGACAATATCCCACATATCGCGTGTCTCCAGGTCGACGGCTAAGCCACCGACAGAATAGCCATCGAAATCTAGCTTTATTAACTCTTCAGCACAATATCTGCGCAGATCTTTGTCTAATCCTCCTTGGACAATACCATGAAGAAGCGGCCTTTTTGCGACAGGTAACTTAGCAACTTTTTTATCAAAATAAACTTTTGCTCTCTTGGCCCAAGCGATAGTGAGGTCGACAGACTTTCTTATTTCGTTAGTATCAGCCCTACCACTTGGACAGACATCCAATGGCATCAAGATGTCGACACCAAGATCTAGCTGAATATCGATGACTTTTTCAGGAGTGAAGAGATGTTTACTACCATCAAGATGAGAAGAGAATTCAATCCCCTCTTCTGTAATCTTGACCAGCGAATGATCCTTCTGACCAGATCGGTCCCCTAGAGAGAATACCTGGTAGCCACCAGAGTCAGTCAAGATTGGCTTCGGCCACTTCATAAATTCGTGTAAGCCGCCCAGACTCTTGATTAATTTTTCGCCAGGACGAAGATAAAGATGATAAGTATTAGATAAGACTATTTGCGCACCGAGATTATTTAATTCATCTGGAGAGACCGATTTGACCGAGCCGACAGTCCCCACGGGCATAAAAAAAGGCGTCTCAATTTTCCCATGAGGCGTTGTCAGCTCTCCAATACGGATACCACTATCTGATTTTTTTATAAGTTTGTAGGCCATGATCAACTTTTTATAACATTTTTAGCCATTTTATTCAATCTAAAGGACAAACGAAAACCCCTCACCTTTCATGCGAAGGGTGAGGGGTTTCTAGATTCCAATATTCTAGATTCAAGATTGTCTATCTAGTTATTTGACTTCAACAGTAGCACCAGCGGCTTCAAGCTTAGCCTTAGCAGCATCAGCTTCTTCCTTCTTAACACCCTTCAAAAGTTCCTTTGGAGCGGCATCAACAAGATCCTTAGCTTCTTTGAGTCCTAGGTCTGGTTTGATTTCTCTTACAGCCTTAATGACGTTGATCTTCTGAGCACCAGCAGCAGCCAAGACGACATCAAAAGATGTTTTCTCTTCAACTGGCTCACCAGCTGCAGCAGGAGCGCCACCGGCGACCATAGCAACAGGAGCAGCAGCAGAAACACCGAACTTCTCTTCCAAAACTTTAACAAGTTCTGCAAGCTCAAGAACAGTTAATTTCTCGATCTTCTCGACGAGATCCTTGAATTTCTCAGGAACCTCAATTGTTTTCTCTTCTGTCATGTGAATCCTTCTTAATATATTAATTATTTATACTTTTTTCTCTTTGTAAGAATTTAAAACATTAACCAAGCCTCGCAAATTGCCAGCCAGGACGTTGACCATACCGGAAAGTGGCGAAGCGATCGAGCCAACCATTTTAGCCAAAAGCTGTTCGCGTGATGGCAAAAGGGCCAACTTCTTAACTGCATCGGCATCAATCATCTTTTTCTCCAAGATACCACCCAAAATTTCTAGGGCTTCATGTTTCTTGGCGAAAAGGTCGATCTCTTTAGCCGGAGCAACTTCGTCAGCTGAAGCGAAAGCAATAGCAACTGGCTTTTCGAAAATTCCTTTTTCGAAGCTGATACCATTTTTCTTCAAAGCAATCTTAACCAATGTGTTCTTGGCAACATTGAAAGTAACACCCTTGGCCCGAAGAAGATTTCTCAATTCTTCAGTTTCGACAACTTTCAAACCTTTATAATTGACCAAAACAGCAGACTTAGCATTTGCAATCTGCTCATCAAGTTTGCCGATCAATTCTTCTTTTTTAACTCTTGTTTTTGGCATTTTTTCCCTTTTTTATTAAAAAAACCTGCTGTTACGCAGGCAAAAACTCAAAATGAGCTAATGTTTATCCTGCATAAGGTTTTAGTTTAACCCCTCACCCTTTTGCAAGGGTGACCGGGGCCTCATGGTCAATGGAACTCTTATTTTATAACAAATATTTAGATGTGAGTCAATAGTGAAATGCCTGACGCCGCGGAGTTAAGTCACTCCGCGGCCGGTGCAGTTGGAAGTAGCGATCAATCGCCTTCTTCCATGATTGTCGTGAGCCAACGCAGAGCGAAGGTCAGATGTTCCGGGCGAACATTGCGCATCTTCGACCCGATGTTGAGGTCCGCTGACACATTAGCCAGAGCTCTGATCTCGGCCGTGAAACGCGCATCCAGACAGATCTTCTCAAAACGCTCAACGATGGCTGGCCGTGAGCCAGACGATGGATTGGCATGTATGTAGACAGCGAGGAGAACGACGAGCCCTTCCTCAACATCATGCGTCACATGCTTCATCAGCTCGACCATCTCAACGACGAACTGCTCTGTCAGTCTCTCCGGGACAACCTCCACGAGAGTCGGATCAATGACAAAGGCCAAGATCCGCCGCGCTTCGTCTGCGGTATTTTCGAGAGCGGCCATCATCCGACTGAGACAGGAAGAATAGTAGTGGCCATAACGAAACTTTTTCCAATTAAGCAAAGCACTTCTCCTTGTAACCCAATAGCAATATGGACGCCATAGGGAACTGCCAATAGTACAACTTTTTAGCTTCTATGTCAATAAAAAATCACCCTGAGAGATCGGGGTGATTTTTTATATTTTACTTATTTCTTTGATACTTTGACACTTGGTCCCATCGTAGTGGTAAGATAAATTGAATCAATTCTTTTTGGAAGATGATCCAGAATGGCCTGAAAGTTCTGATAAATTTTCTCAGAACCAAATGAAATTTTTCCAATAGCCATATGAACAATATTGAATTTGTCAGCTCTGTATTCAACCTTGCCACCTCTTAACTCAGCGGCAGCTTCTTTGACGTTTTCAACAACTGTGCCAGCTTTTGGTGAAGGCATGAGTCCTTTAGGACCAAGTGTTTTGGCCAGTTGAGCCAATTTTGGCATGACCTTAACATCAGCAAGCATGGTATCAAATTCGATCTTTCCAGCCTTAACCTTCTCGATAACTTCGTCAACATTGGCTTCGGTTACTTCGAGAATGTTTTTTTCCTTGACGACTCCGCCAGGAAGAACAACCATACCACGGATATTTTTCTCTTTAACATTTAATTTGACATGCATTTCGACAGTTGCGTCGAACTTCGTACAAGTAGTTGCGATAGCAAGATCGATCGCTTCGCTTATCGAATATTCCTTGTCCTTTTCAATTTTCTCAGCGGCGGCACGATGCTTTTTGGCATGACGTGGCTTGACCCGATGAGTTTCTTTGCGAGCAAGTCTAGCAACTTTTGCTTCGGCCTTAGCTTCTTTTTCGGCCTCTTTCTCTTCTTCCTTCAGGGCCTCTTCTTCAGCTTTGCGCTCCTTCTCTCGCTCTTCAGCTTCTTTTAAGAGATCCTTCTCTGAGACTTCAGTCTCCTCGATCTCTTCTTCTTTTTTCTTTGGCTCCTTAGCCATACATTACCTTTCTGTGGTCAAACCCCCTCACCCTTTATCTACAATCCTAATCTGCGCTTTAACATTGCGTAAGATTTGGCAAATCTTTTTAATTGTCGTTCTCTATCACGGGCCAAATCTTCTCGGCTATATGCCTCATAGTAAACCAGCTCCCAAGGCATAAATCTTTTTGTATAAGCAGATTTTCCCTGATTATGTTGTTCTAGCCTTTTCTTCAAGTCAGAGGAAAAACCGAAGTAACAATGTTCACCAACATGACTTTTTAAGAAATAGACATAAAACATGAGACAAAGGGTGAGGGGTCCCACATATTATTATTTTTCTAACAATTATTTATAACAGAAAATGAGCATATTTTCAACTCAGTTCAAATTAATAAAAGTCGAGCTATTCTTCACTGATATTTATTGTATGTGAAGGCATTTTTTCTTGAGAAAAGACAAAAGGTAAGGAATATTCGATTGCCGCATCAATTGCAGATTTGATTTTCGAACTCTCTTGTGGGGAAAATTTACCTAAGACAAAATCAACTGCATCATAACGGCTAGCTTGATTATTAGATTCGCCCGATTCACTTTGAGAAGCTATGCCGATACGAATTCGCTGAAAAGAATCATTGCCAATAGTATCGATGATACTTTGCAAACCTTTTTGACCACCGCTAGAGCCTTCCCGCCTGATTCGTATATAGCCAACAGGTATATCAAGATCGTCAGAGACAACAATCAGATCATCAATGTCGCATTTATAGAAATCAAGAATCGCTCTAACTGCATTACCGGAAAGATTCATAAAAGTTACAGGTTTGACAAGTATGATTTTTTCACCCTTGGCACTAGTTTCGGCAATCGAGGCCTGAAACTTTTTATTTTCATGAAATTCTAGGCTCTCGCCGACATTAGTCAGATCAGGGTGAGAACTCAGTTTGTCGACAAACATAAAACCAGCATTGTGCCGAGTGGCAGAATATTTTTCTCCCGGATTTCCTAAGCCAACAATAATCTTCATTAAATATTTACCAAATTAGTTTGCAATTACATCCCAGGAATGCCAAGTCCGCCGGCAATGTCTTTCATCTTCTCGGCAGCAACTGCCTGAGCTCTTGAGGTGGCTTGTGAAATAGTATTACGAAGATCTTTCTCGAGTTCACGCTTGTTCTCCGGTCTGAGCGCATCTTCACTAATATTTATTTCAGTCAAATGTTGTTCACCATTGAAGACTACCGTCACCCAGCCGTCATTGCTTGAAGCTTCAACCTCGATGTCCTTCAATTCTTTTTGGACTTGGCGGGCCTTCTTCTGCAAAGCATAAAGGTCTTTAATCTTGCTAAAATCAACCATTTCTAACTCCTGTTTACTAACGTTTAAAAAATTTACTTAACGTAAAAATTATAATACTTAAAATAAGGGACAAAATCAATAAAACAACGACCATGTTTAAGAGTAGGATGATCTTGTCGGCCGGTATGAAAGACAAGCCAAGATTAAAAGAGGTGAATTGGACTAAAGCAAAAATTATTAAAGATAAAGCAACAAAAGTAATAGCAATATTTTTCACATCCTGTTTGCTTGGAGTCATTGTCACAGCAACAGATAGTGCCAAATAAATAATTATCCAGTTTTTGTAATTTGTCAGATCCAATCCGCTAATAAGCGATTTCAAGAAAGAGACAATGCTATTGTATGAAAAATTAAGACTTGAGATATCAATCTCCTTGAGTCCAAGCCACTTAGCGAAAAAGAATATAGCGATTGATCCTGTTACGAATGGCGCTAAAGAAATCAAGATTGATCCAAGGACTGGAACTTTTGATTGTTCGTGCTCAACACTACCACCATCTTTGTCAAATAATGCGATCTTCTTTATCTTGGCGCCAGTCAGCAAACAAAACAAAGCGTGAGACAGCTCATGGAGTATCACTCCGGGTGCCACAAAGACGCGATAGCTTTGACCCAAAACAGATCCAGCTAAGAAAAAATTAACCAAGAATGAAAGAAGAAGAGTTAAAACAATCATCACTAATAGGCGAAACCAAATAGAATGAAAATCAAAATGTGAATTTTCTACTATGAAGCTCGAGAACTTATTCAAGATTGTTGTGATCTGATCCATTTACCCTCCAAGTATTTATGGATTACGAAGTATGATTATAGTCTAATTTTCAATTGCGCTGGATTTTAACTCTGCTTTTATAAAATCATCAATATCGCCGGCCAAGACTTCGTCGGGATTTTTGGATTCGACATTCGTCCGATGATCCTTGACCATCTTATATGGGTGAAGAACGTAGGAACGAATCTGATTCCCCCACTCCGGCGCAGTAAAGTCCCCTTTCAGCTCTTCAACTCTTTCCTTGTGTTGCTCGATCAAAAGCTGAGCCAGACGAGATCGCAAAACTTTCATCGCAACCTCTTTATTCTGTAGCTGGCTTCGTTCATTTTGACAAGTAACAACAATATTGGTCGGGATATGAGTAATTCTAACAGCCGAATCGGTCGTATTGACCGATTGACCACCATGACCACCAGCCCGATAAACATCAACTCGAACATCCTTGGCTTCAATATTTACTTCAGAATCTGTTTCGATCTCTGGCATTACTTCTACTAAGGCAAAAGATGTCTGACGCAAGCCCTTGGCATTAAAAGGAGACTGTCTGACCAGTCGATGCACTCCAGACTCGCCTCTCAAGCTACCATAAGCATAAGGCATTTTAATTTCGATAGTAGCGCTTTTTATGCCCGCTTCAGTTCCCATCGACTTGTCAATCACCTCAATTAGAGCGTCGTGATTCTCTGCCCAGCGCAAATACATTCGCAAGAGCATCTCTGTCCAGTCCTGTGCGTCAACACCACCAGCCCCAGCATAAAAATTGATAATAGCATTGTGGTTATCGTATTTGCCGGAAAAAAGCGCCAAGGTCTCAAGCTTTTCAATCTCCGGTCGCAATGTTTCCAATTCTTCAACGGTCGCAATTTCGGCAATCTCAACAAGATCATCGAATTCTTTTATCTCGGTTGACAAATTTTTGAGCTCTCGATTCTTAATACCAGCGACTTTTTCATCAAGCCAAAAATCAGGAGCGCGCATCTCTTCTTCAATTAAGCGAAGTTGCTCCTTTTTCTGGTCAATCTTTAAAATTTGTCCAAGCTCGGAGAGCCGATTTTTTAAATCCATCTCGTCTCAATATTAGCACAATCCAACAATAACAAAAACACCCCGGATAAACCGAGGTGCCTTTGCTAAGAAATTATCTTAAAGTGAAACGGATTTCAGAGACTTGCGGTACTTTAAGTACATTGAGAGCAATCCAGCCGTTAAAGCGACTAGGAAAGCAACAACTATACCATTGGCACCTGTGATTGGAAGCTCGCCTTCCCCTGGAGGGGTGACGATACCAAACTTAACGATAGTCTTGGCCGTACTGTTTAGAATCTCTTTCGAAACATGCAAACGTGCAGTGTTTGTAAGAGTTTCGCCACTAGCAACACCCTGACTTACTTTAACTCTGAACTTGATCTCAGCAGCATCGTTTTTAACGAAGTTACCGATACTAATGCCGTCACCAGTGATACCATCAGGAACACTTACGAAGGCAGCACCGTTTTTCGACATTACCGTACTACCAGCAACGTAGCTGGTATTAGCAGGAATAGCATCAGTTAAGAACAAGTTCTCAGCTGTACCATTTCCACTATTGCTGACAGATATTCTATATTCTAGAACATCGCCAGGCTTAGCATAGTTACTTTTGACGAAATTTGTTTCGCCGATAGTAACGTTTCTGACTGTCTTATCGACAGCAACTTGAGGCTGTGCAACCTTTTCAGTTTTGATAAGGAAGGTGACGTAGCCAATGTATGGCCAACAGCCGTTAATGTCACCAATGTTCAATCCACCAGATGTGATGATTTCATCACCAGTCTGTCCAAAAGGCAAAGCCTGATTTGGCGTGGAAGGACTTGAGTAGTTAGGGAACCATTTGACTGAGCCAGGAACGAGAGACAATCTAGCCTCTTCGTTGAGGTTAATAGTCAAACCGCTTTTTCCTTCTAACCTTCCGTCAATCACAGTATCTGTGATTGCAGGGGCATTGTCAGCCGAAACGGTGGCATTCAATACCGCAGTGTTACTCTGGGTCAATGCAGGGATCGTAACTTTGATCTTGGTGTTATTGGCAGTAGTGTCGACCATACCGTTGTGGTAGTAGACAATACCGGCAAAAGTTTCACCAGCAGTTCCAGAGACAGGATCAGACCAATCGGTCTGGTTCTGACTTCTATTTGCACCGCGAAGAAGTTCCCAGTCACCTTGCAAGAAATTGAAGCGAGGTGAGGTAGCCTGTGCGGGCAAAGCGAACGTGAACATCTGTGCTAGTATGGCACAGCTCAAAATCAAAGCAACGAACCCTTTGAATTTTGATGTTTTTGTTTGTAGGGATTTCATTTTTTGTTCTCCTACTTAGTTAATAGTGACAATCAATTACAGATTGAATTGTCGTTTTAATTACCAGCGATTTTCACCGCCGAAGCCATAAATTTAGTTAGTTATAGCTTCGGGGTGAGGATCTTGGTAGCAAGCTAGCAAGATCCTCGGTTTCCTCCTTTCTACCGCGAATGCAGTAGACATGTCAACTAACGGATGGGCGCGACGTAGTCGCGCACCATTCCCGACGCACTGGGCGGCGGTTGGGGTGGATGCGGTCCGGGACCGGGATACGGTCCGCAGGTTTCGTCCTTGGGAGCAAAGCTCTGACTACTGTAGTAGCCGAAGTAGAGCGTTTGCTCCGTCCTCACTTCCGACGGAAGCCTGATGCCACCGTAGAGTGGGACACGCTCTTGGTAGCAGGGCTTGGGTGGGCAGGGCGGGGGGGCACAGGGTTGGAGCGTCACGATGATCTTCTCCAGTTGCGGCCCCGGGTTGGGGTTGAGCCTTGCCAGTGGCACGACCGGCCGAGGTGGTACCACACAGGGTGGCGGCAGAATCGGGGTGATCGTGTCGCACGGGGGCGGAGGCGGACAGGACTTGGGCGGCTGAACCGCTGGGACAAAGAGATTATCACATGACCGAAGCCAAATGTGACATCCGTCCGTCCGGGCGTAACGCCCCGACACATTGTCTTCGTTGACGTCAAATGCCTCCATGGCATATTGCTTCGAACGAAGTGTGCCGTCCTGCTGGACCCAGTAGTTGGTACCACGGGTTCCCGCGGGAACGAAGGTGTCGCGCAGGAGACCATTATTGATCCGGGTCTGGATCGCCTTGGCCTCTGCCTGAGTGATGACACCACCGGCCACGTAGGTGGCCAGATTGTCCTGGATCCCCTTGCGGGGAGGCGCCGCAATGGCACCAAGCGTTGCCAGGAGCAACGCTATCAACGTGGTCAGTCTCATCGCGCACCTCCAAAGGTATAGTTCTGCATGGCCATGCCAGGCGTAATGCAGATCTTCATCCACTCGCCCCACTTCTGAGACGAAGCTTCGAAGACGCGAAAGTTGAACGATCCCTCATTGCTGAGGGCGTCGAAGTGCACCATGTTGGTGCCTTGACGCAAACTGAAGGGTCCCTTGTGCGGGCGGATGCCTGCACTGTCTTGCACTTGGTAGTACCAAGTGTCGCAGACACCAGAGACCTTGATCTCAACACCGACCGGCACTGGAGCCGGAGGAACAACTGCAGGAGCAGGGTTGGCGCGCAGGGCGGCCAACTCAGCTTCGAGTTGCTCGACACGAGTAGCGATTCCATTGACAACCGGGGTTGTCTGAGTTTTGAAACCCTGGAGATCGCCGTTGACTGCGTCGATGTTGCGACCGTTGGCCGCGATCCCTGCCGCAAGAGCGGCATCATTCGGGTTGATCGCGGGAGCAGTCGAATTGTTCATTGCCGGGGGCGTTGCCACCGCCGACGGAAGATCGAAGGGTTCATAGCGCATCCAGTGCGCAATCACCTCACGATTTTCCTCACAGAATACCAACCCTTTCGGGAGGCGCTCGACCTTGATCGGAATCCCGATCTGGGTGGCGTAATCGCGCGAACTGCCCCACAGTTGGATGAGACCTGCAAGTTTGAATTTGCTGGTGTCACCCTTGACGACGCGAAGCCACCAGGACTTCTCGTTGTCACCGAGGAACAGGTCCTTGCGGACAGGCGGCCGGGTGCAGGTAGCGCCGACATAACTGAACTCTTCCCATTGCTGGGAGAGAGCATCTTCGGCGACGCGACGCGGGAGCAAGAACGGATTCGTCTGATTCTTGTCGAGACGGATTGACCAGGGCACGGCCGTGGTCGCCATCGGCTGATAGAACTCGCCGACAGTGTCGGTGAGCTTGACCGACGGCAGAGCCATGACGATGGCTTCCGGGCAAACCCGGAACTCATAGGGTTGGTCGGTGTCCCAGTCGGCAATTAGCTCGCCGCTGGGGAAGTTGGCGTTAACCCCAATGCGAAGCACGGGGTTCTTCCGAATATGAATGGTTTGCCCCGGAAAAACATATCCGGTCGTCCGGCTTTCGGACTGAGCAAACACTGGCGTGATTGCCAGCAGACTGGCCATCACGACCAGCAGGACCAGGGCGGCGCGGGCCGCAACGAGCCAGGTCTTCATATACGTGTCCTCCTTAGGGACTAGATTGTGGGGTACTTCTCGTCGCACGAATGCGAGAGACGATGAGGCGATTGGACTGTGTCCGATTTCGCCTGCAAAAGTGAATGTTCACTTGTTGCAGGAGACATCTTTCACTTTTTACTTTCAACTACAATGAGCGCTTGTTTATTTAAACCCAACCAGGAAGAAGGAGAGAAGTATTAGAAGCTGGCGTGGCCAGGCCCACTTTTTTTATGGAGCCTTCATCGCCGACCAACTTATAAACCCAATACTCTAATGTCCCTAAATCCCAGTCGGATTTAAAAAAACAAAAAATGGGGGGATCCCCATCCTTTTGTTAAATGCTTTAGACCAAGCCATTCGGCAAGGACTAACGTACAAGCGAAATTCTAACACAAATATTTGACATTGTCAATAGTTCGTGGTCTTATAATTCAGTAATTAGCAGTTTAATGTCTTCCAGTTTCTCGATCAAGACAGCACGAGACCTCAGTGCCTTGGCTCCAGAAAAATTTAATAGATATTTTAATAGGTGTTTACGAAATTCGATAAGACCAAATTCCCCCTTGGTTTCAAACGTTGCCTTGGCATGAGCCAGAATTAGCGCCTTTAATTCCTGCCTATTTAGTTCTTTCTTAGAGAAAATCCAAGGTCGACCAAATGTCGCCTGGCCAATAGCAAAGCCATCTAGTATTACCCCTTCGCCGGATAAATTAACATCGGCAATCGACGAGACTCCCCCATTGCCGATAACAACAAGATCTGGCAAGGCTTTCTTGACCTTGTAGATATTTTCCCAATTGGCCGCGCCCTTAAATCCCTGCTTGTAGGTACGTCCGTGGATAATAATGGCGTCTATTCCCGCCTCATAGAGAACCGGCGCGAATTCCAGTATTTGATCGGGATTATCCCAGCCAAGCCTTGTTTTGACCGACACTGGCAAATCAGTATTTTCTCTAACCGCTTTGACTATCTTTGCTGCTAGTTCTGGATATTTCATTAGCGCCGCACCATGATCTGAGCCGACTACTTTTCTGGCCGGACAACCCATATTAATATCAATGCCGTCTGGCTTTAAATTTTTTGTGATCCACTCAGTCGCCTTGGCAAATTTCTCTGGATACTTGCCAAAAAGTTGAATGACCAGTGGTCGCTCTGATTCTGCAAATTGGAGTAACTGCAAAGTATCATCCTTGTCCTTGCGACTTTGCCAAAGACCATTCTCGTCTTTGTACCAATTTTTGCATTTATGATAAATAGCGTCAGCCGACACCAGCTCAGTGATAGTGACATCAGCGCCAAAGCCACGACAGATTTGACGAAACGCCGAATCAGTGTACCCCGCCATCGGAGCCAACACTTTGATAGGTCTATCTAGTGATTTCCAGAAATTATTTTGTGACAAGTTCATACTCATTATCGGGCCTGTCATTAATAGTCCAGCCCTCGTCTTCAATTTCTTTTCTTAATATGTCAGATGATTTAAAATCTTTATTCACTCGAGCCGATTTCCTTTTTTCAGCTATATCGGCAATATGTCTTGGAACTTCGACTTTATTTTTCGCAAGCAAATCCAAACCCAAAATCTCGTCCATTTTGGCGATTGTAGCGTTTTTGACAGATTGTTTTACATTTTCATCCCTCATCATCTCCCATGTCACCGCCAGAGCTTCGGGCAAATTTATATCGTCATTAACTTTATCTAGGAATCTTTTCCAATATTCTTCGTTAATATTATCAGCACCATCAGTGTTTTCCGAAGCAATTCTAACCAATCTTTCACGAGTATTTTTGGCCGCCTCGAGTCCAGACCAAGTAAAATTGATCTTTGAACGATAATGAGCCCCGATTATAAAGTATCGAAAATCAAGGGGCGAAAATCCCCTATCTTTAATATCTTTGAGCGTATAAAAATTATTTAGGCTCTTACTCATCTTCTTGCCATCTACTAGCAAGTGTTCATTGTGAATCCAAAAATTAACGAATTTATTGCCAGACTTGGCCTCAGATTGAGCAATTTCATTTTCGTGATGCGGAAAGATATTATCGACTCCACCAGTATGGATATCTATTGTTTCACCCAATGTATCCATTGACATCGTCGAGCATTCGATATGCCAGCCAGGTCGGCCTTTGCCTAGCTTTGTCTCCCAAAATATTTCCCCGTCCGACTCGTCCCAGGCCTTCCAAAGTGCAAAGTCGGCCGGATTCTCTTTATCGTATTCATCCTGATTGACTCGAGCTCCAGACTTCAAGCCCTCTTTGTCGAGATGCGAGAGCTTGCCATAATCCTTAAATTTTTCAATCGAAAAATATATTGATCCATCGCTAGCTTTATAGGCGAATCCCTTGTCCAGAAGATCAGATACAAAGTCGACCATTTTATCTATATAAGCCGTAGCCCGAGTGATAACATCAGGTAATTTTGCATTTAGTTCTTTCAAATCAGCAAAGAAATTCTCCTCATATTCCCTAGTCAATTTATCAAATTGAGCCTTCTTGCCCAAAGATTTTTTTATCGTCTTGTCATCAACATCAGTAATATTCATCACTCTTTTAACGTCAAAACCGTTGGCAACGATCGTACGATAAAGCAAATCGTCACAGATATACTTTCGAAGATTCCCAATGTGAGCTATATCATAAACAGTCGGGCCACAAGTATAAATGCCGACTTTTTTATCAACGATCGGTGTGAAATCTTCCTTTTTTTGAGTCAAAGTGTTGAACAATTTCATAATTTAGCCCTTTTTATCTTGGCTCTATCCTAGCACAAAAAGTAGTAGCAATATAGAGGAAAAGCTCAAGATTAGTCTTGAGCTTTCTCATTTACATCGCACCGTACTTTTCTTCACCATCTGAGTACCATGTTACCGCATCGGGATCATCATCCATGTCGTTTATAGGAGGTTCATTTTGCTCTTCATCGAAATCATTTGAAAACTGATAGTCATCCCCTTTTGGCTTGACCAGTTGGCTACCGCATTCAGGACATTCTCCCTCACTGAAGCCGACATAACTGCAGTCAATGTTTGGACATCCAAATTTTTCTGTCTCCCTCATCATTCCTCTTTTTTGTTTTAATTTTGGATAACTGAGTGGATTTTATCCATTGAGACACTTGGTTGTCAACAAAAATTATCCACTATTATGTTTTTAGGCCAATTATTTAAAACTAGACTTAATATTTTAACTTTTTAATTATGCAGTATGAAAAGTTAATATTCTCGACGCCCCTCAAGAGAACGCTTCAAAGTTACTTCATCGGCATACTCCAGATCGCCACCAATTGGCAAACCTCGAGCAATTCGCGTGATCGCTAAGTCTGGCTTCAGCTCTGATATCTTACTCTTAATATAAGCAGCGGTTGCCTCGCCTTCAAGATTTGGATTTGTTGCCAAAATTATCTCCTCAACTCCATCTTCTAGACGATCAAGCAATTGGCTAATTCTTAGATCATCCGGACCGACACCATTAATCGGAGAGATAACACCACCCAAAACATGATAAACACCATTAAATCCAAGAGATTTTTCCAAGGCGATTACATCAAGGGGCTCCTCTACGACAGTAATAATTTTCTTATTTCTTCTCTCGTCAGCACAAATATTGCAAACATCGGAATCAGAAATATTAAAACATTTCTCACAAAATATTAGGTTTTTTGATAAATTTAAAACTGCTTGACCAAGTGATTCAATATCAGATTTTGGTTTGGTTAGAAGATAAAAAGCCAGCCTAGCTGCAGTTTTGGGACCGACACCAGGAAGCTTAGAGAATTCGTCTATCAAATTTTGGATACTGTCCGGCAACAAAATTACTCCTTGGAAGCATTAGGGTTTTCCCAAGATGCATAGTCACAATCTGGATATCGCGAACAGCCCCAGAAAGATCGGCGGCGCTTCGTTCGCTTCTCGACTAATTCCCCCTTTTCACATTTTGGACATTTGATTCCCGTTTTACCAACAATTGTCTTAGTGTTTTTGCATTTTGGATAGTTTTCGCAAGCAAGAAACTTGCCGAATCTACCCTCTTTCAGGACCATTTTACCCCCGCATTTTTCGCATTTTTCACTCTCTGCTTCTTTGAGGGTCTCGACCCCACCTTCTTCCGTTACTACCTCAGAATTCTTCTCTTCCGTCTTGCTTTCTAGCGGTCTTGAATATTTACATTTTGGATAAGTCGAACAAGCAATAAATTTGCCAAAGCGACCAAACCTAATAACCAGATCACCGCCACATTCTGGACACTTCTCATCTAATTTTTCAATCGGCATCACTTCACTCTTGTCAATTTCCTTATTCTTTTCGGACAAATTCTTAGCGAATGGCTGGTAAAATTCGTCTATCATTTTAGTCCAAACAAGCTTGCCCTCAGCAATTTCATCAAATTCATCTTCCATTTTAGCCGTAAAAGCGTAATCAACGACTTCTTGAAAATGTTTGACCAGAAGATCGTTCACGATGAGTCCAATTTCGGTCGGATGAAACTTTTTCTCCATGAGCTCGACGTAGCCGCGTTGCTGAATCGTCTCTAAAGTTGGAGCATAGGTCGAAGGTCGGCCAATACCAAGACTTTCCAACTTTTTAACCAGCGTTGCCTCTGTATAGCGCTTCGGTGGCTCAGTGAATTTCTGCTCCTTAATCGACTCAATATATTTTAAATTTTCTCCAGTAACTAATTCCGGAATTTTAGAATCCTGTATCTCAATTTCATCATCACTACTTTCTTGATATACCTTCATGAAGCCATCAAATTTGATCAATTCACCCTTGGCCAAGAAAGTATAAGCTTTATCATTAGCGCCAATTTTTACAGATAAGACATCGAAAAGGGCATCGGCCATCTGAGTCGCAACTGTGCGCTTCCAAATCAGCTCGTAAAGCCTCTGGCCTCTTCGATCATCAGTTACTGTCATATTATTGAAATGCGTTGGCCTAATCGCTTCATGAGCCTCTTGAGCATGCTTCGTCTTGGTCGAGTAGATCCTGCCTTCAGCTAAGTATTTCTGGCCGTATTCTTTGACGACAACATCTTTTATCGCGTTAACAGCATCAACAGAAAGATTGGTCGAATCTGTTCTCATATATGTAATATGGCCTTCTTCATAAAGGTGTTGTGCCAAAACCATAGTTTGTTTGGGCGAAAAACCAAGCTTTCTTGAAGCTTCCATTTGCAGGGCCGAAGTGGTGAATGGCGCAGCAGGTCGTCGATAAGAATCCTCATGTTTAACTTCTAATACTATGTACTTGGCTCCATCTAATTCTTTAACGATTTTTTCAGCCTGAGCCTTGGTTTTAACCTCAAATTTACCAACCGATTTACCCTCGATTTCAGACAGATATGCTGGAAAAACTAATTTGTCGTTAGTTTTTGAAAGCTTGACTCCAAGCAACCAAAATTCGACCGGAACAAACTTATTGATCTCTCGTTCTCTTTCAGCTACAAGCCTAACGGCTACAGACTGTACTCGTCCAGCCGAAAGCCCTTTCTTAACCTTTTTCCAAAGCAATGGAGAAAGCTTATATCCGACTAATCGATCGAGAACTCGGCGCGCTTGTTGTGCATTGACCAGATTTATATCAATATCTCGAGGGTTTTGAACCGCTTTTTCAACAGCTGATTTAGTAATTTCATTAAAAACAATTCTTTTGATCGTATTCTTTTTGATCAGACCAAGAGCATGAGCCAGGTGCCAAGAGATTGCTTCCCCTTCACGATCCAAGTCTGTCGCTAGATAAATAATGTCTGATTTTTTGGCTGAATCTTTCAGCGCCGAAATTGTTTTTTTGGCCTTTGGCAATATTTGATAATCGGGCTCATAATTTTTCTCAATATCGATACCAAGTGTTTTTTGCGGCAAATCTCTGACATGACCAAAAGAGGCCAAGACTTTATAGTCCTTGCCTAAATATTTTTCGATTGTTTTTGCCTTTGCCGGAGACTCAACGATAACTAAATTCATGATTTTCCTTCTTTTTGATTTGTTTTTGTTTTTAGATTCATTTATGCAATAGATTCAAGTTAACAATAAATTACAAAAAATTCAAACGACGTTAGATTTTTTGTTTCTAGTTATTGCAATCAGACGATATTGACCAGAACCAACATTTTGGACAATATTCTTCATTTCCAACATTGTCAGAGCAGTGCTTAAAGAAATTACATTTAAGTTGCTTTCCTTGATGATTTCATCAACAGTTCTAATACCCTTTGATAAAATTTCGCAAACTTTGATTTCATGCTCTCCTTCTGGACAAAATACCTGCTTCGATCCATCAGAATTTGATTCTAAATTTAAAGCCACAAGAATATCATTGGCGTTCGAAACCAAAACCGCACCCTCTTTGATCAGTTTATTTGTTCCGGCAGAAGTTGGAGAATTAATATTTCCTGGCACCGCAAATATCTCCCGATTATACTCAAGACCCTGATAAGCAGTGATTAAAGCACCAGAGCTTTCGGCCGCTTCGATGACCAGAACACCGCTGGACAATCCCGCGATTATCCTATTCCTGGCTGGAAAATTTTGCTTAAATGGAGCCGTTCCGGGAGGAAATTCGGAGATAATCGCTCCACCAAATTCCAAAATCTTTTTTGCCAAAAAATTATTCGATGCTGGATAGACTTGATCAACGCCACAACCCAAAACTGCAATTGTTGGCTTTTGACAATCAACAGCTGCCTGATGAGCAAATGTGTCAATCCCAAGTGCTAGACCAGAAACAATTGTCAGATTGTTTTGTGCACAATCTTTCGCTAAATCATAGCAAGCACTCTTGCCATAATCACTGTATTTGCGACTGCCAACAATTGCTAGGGAGACAGAATTTAGAACATTTATCTCCCCCTTAACATACAAAACGGCCGGAGAGTCATAAATCTGAGAGAGCAATTTGGGGTATTTTTTATCATAAATCGTAATATAGCCGATTCCGAGGTTGGCTAATTTCTCTATCTCCCGATCTGGATCAGTTAATTTCTTTGCTTCAACAACAAGATCGGCCAATTTCTCTCCCAACCTTGCAACCAGATCTGATTTATCGACAGACCAAGCCAATCTTGCGTCAGGAAAAACAGATAGTATTTTCTTGATCGTTTGACCACCGATTTTTGGATGAGCATTTAATGCTAAGAGATATTTTGAATCCAATCCCCCTCCCTTTCTCTATACCTTCAACTTTTCTACTGCCTTATTTAATAGTTTACCATAAAGTACGAGGCCGACTGCTTCCATATTGCCATGCTGATCTCGTCCAAGTATATTACCGCCGCCCCTGATCTCTAGATCATGAAGAGCGATATTGTAGCCGGTACCAAGTTCATCGTTTTCGACAATTGCCCTGAGACGTTTCAGTGCATTGGGCGTCAAATTCTTAGTCGTATAAGTAAAATATGCGTACGATTGTTGTTTGCTTCGACCGATTCGGCCACGAATTTGATATAGCTGAGAGAGACCGAATCTGTCCGATTCGTCAACTATCAGAGTATTTGCATTCGGTAAATCCAATCCATTTTCAATTATAGTCGAACAAACCAAAATATCAGTCTTCCTGGACGTAAAGTTGCTCATCGCCTCAGACAAGGATGACTCATTCATCTGGCCATGAGCAACATCAACAACTAAATTTGGAAACATTTGCGAAAGCTTCTTTGATATCGCCGTGATGGTGCTTACTTTATTATGCAAAAAATAAACTTGACCATTACGGCTTGTTTCCTTTAAAACTGCTTCTATTATTATATCTTCGTCATATTTTAGGACTTTCGTAACGATTGATTTTCTCCCAATCGGAATTGAATTAATCAAAGAAATGTCTCGAAGTCCCGAAAGAGCCATAAAAAGAGTTCGTGGAATTGGCGTGGCCGTCAAGGATAAAACATCAACGTCTTTCTTTATTTTCTTAATCTGTTCCTTATCCTTAACGCCAAACTTCTGTTCTTCATCAATAACTAGGATCCCCAGATCTTTAAATTTCGTTTTGGCTCGCAAAACCTTGTGAGTCGAGATAAGAATATCAATTTGACCATTCTCAACATCTGTTAAGATTTTTTCTTGTTCTTTTTCAGAAATAAATCGACTTAATCTCTCTACTCTTACTGGCAAAGATTTAAATCTTTCACGAAACGTAACAAAATGTTGTTCGGCTAAAATTGTCGTTGGAACCAAAACAACAGCTTGATGATTGTTGGCAACAACTTGACCAATTGCTCTGATTGCTACTTCTGTTTTACCAAATCCAACATCGCCACAAATCAAACGATCCATTGGAGTATTTTTAGACAGATCTGCGTAAACTTCATCTATCGCCCTCATCTGATCTTCTGTCTCATCAAAAGGAAATAATTCTCTAATTTTTTCATCCCAATCTTGATTAATTTTGTTTGGCGCCTTTAGAGAAATCTGTCTATGGGCATAAACATACAATAACTCTTTAGCCAGAACTAAAACATTTTCATAGGTTTTTTGATAAGTCTTTTTCCATGTGATCGATCCTAATTTGCTCAAACGTGGACGTTTTTTACCAATTCCAAAATATCTTGATAATTTATCTTGTTGACTCAGCGGGACTCTTAGAATGTCGTCATTTAGATATTTGATTGAGATATAAACAATTTCATCATTTTCAATAATCAGGGTTTCTTTATGAGAGAAGATACCAACACCATGATCTTCGTGGACTATATAATCTTCTGGTGAAACAATCGAGTGATCAATAATAATATTATTTGGCCAAATTTCCGATTCTTCCAAATCATCAGCCTTCCGGCCAGTATCTTTATCAATAATCTGAATAGAATCTATATTATCACCAAAGAAATCAATCCTGATCGGAGAAATTAGATTAACAGGAAAAAGCTTAACCGTCCCACCGATCTTTTCATATTGGCCGGAAACCATCTTTTCAGAGGATTGGCTATAGCCAAAATCGATCAGGGTCTCGATTAAGCAATCTATTGTATGATTTTGTCTTACTTTTAATTTGAGACTTTTTTTCATTTGACTTTTATTTTTCAGCTGTTAGAATGAGCTAGTATAAAGCATTGTTGTCTGTGATGGCAAGTGTTGCCCCTCCTTTCACTTAAATTCACAGACGGCACCTACTTTATAGAAAATCCTGTCGAAAGGCAGGGTTTTCTTTTTCTGCCATTAATTAATAAAAATAACCCGCTAATTTAACGAGTTATTTTTATATCATATCGAATATTCTCTATTTTTCTATTTCGACGCCCATGCTTCGAGCCGTACCAGCGATAATCTTTTTGGCGGCCTCGATATCATTTGCGTTAAGATCTTCCATCTTTGTCTTGGCAACTTCCTCAAGCTGGGCCTGAGTCAATTTACCAATTTTATTCTTTTTGGAATTTTCTGAACCTTTTTCTTTTTTCAGAGCTTGCATGATAAGAACAGCGGCAGGTGGCTCTTTCAAGATAAAGGAGAATGTTCTGTCTTCATAAACAGTAATAACAACCGGGATAGTTGTATTGCCTTTTTCTCGTGTTTTCTCATTAAACTGCTGGCAAAATTCCATGATGTTGACACCATGTTGACCAAGAGCTGGACCCACTGGAGGGGCAGGATTGGCCTTGCCGGCTGCACATTGCAATTTAATAATCGCTTTTATTGGTTTTGCCATTTTTTTCCTTTTGATTGAATTGATCTTCGCCGAAAGAATTTTTTAAATTCTAGAAGCTTCGGGAAGTAAATATATTAAACTTTTTTGACCTGTAGGAAATCTAGATTGACTGGGGTTTCGCGGCCGAACATATTGACAAGAACCTTGACCTTGCCCTTACCTTGATCGACTTCTTCGACTTTTCCTTCAAAACCCTTGAGCGCACCATCAGTGATTTTAACAAGATCGTCAACTCTAAGATCAATCATGTATTTTGGTTCTTCCACGCCCATTCTCTTACGAATTCGATCAATCTCTTCTTTCGACATCGGGGTTGGTCTGACGCCAAATCCGATAAAACCAGTGACATTTGGAGTATTTCTAACAACATACCAAGAGTCATCAGTAACAATCATATCGACGATCACATAGCCTGGAAAAATCTTTTTTTCAACAATTTTTCTCTTGCCGTTTTTAATTTCAATCTGTTTTTCCTTCGGAACAACAACATCGAAGATCTTATCTCCCATATTCATGGATTCGATTCTTTGTTTCAAAGAATCGGCAACTTGCTCTTAATAACCAG
>CAYOQP010000001.1:1134-100963 GCA_964406145.1 uncultured Candidatus Saccharibacteria bacterium | reverse complement strand
GCCAAACTTCGCTCAAGTACGATAGTTGAATCAAGGTGGGCAAAGGTAGTGGCTGGAGCTGGATCAGTCAAATCATCAGCTGGAACGTAGACGGCCTGAACTGAGGTGATCGAGCCTTTCTTGGTTGAAGTAATACGTTCTTGGAGATTGCCCATCTCTTCAGCAAGAGTTGGCTGATAGCCCACGGCTGAAGGCATGCGACCAAGTAGGGTAGAAACTTCAGAGCCAGCTTGAGTAAAACGGAAGATATTGTCGATAAAGAGAAGCACGTCTTTGCCTTCATCTCGGAAATACTCAGCTTGAGCTAGACCAGAGAGGGCGACACGCATACGAGCTCCAGGTGGCTCATTCATCTGACCGAATACCAAGGCAGTTTTCTCCAAGACGCCTGAATCTTTCATTTCGTTGTAGAGGTCGTTACCTTCACGAGTTCGCTCGCCAACACCGGCAAAAACTGAGAGTCCAGAGTGTTCGGAGGCGATATTGCGGATCAACTCAGTGATAAGGACGGTCTTACCTACGCCAGCACCACCAAAGAGGCCAACTTTACCACCCTTGGTGATCGGAGCGATCAGATCGATGACCTTAATACCAGTTTCAAAAATTTCCGTTTTGGTATTCTGTTCATCATAAGCAGGAGCTGGTCGGTGAATTGGGTAATATGTTTTGGTTTTTGTCTCGGGCTTGCCGTCTATTGGCTCGCCGATAACATTGAACATTCTTCCGAGCGAGGTCTCGCCGACCGGTACTGAGATTGGCTTCTCTGTATTTATGATGACGGTGCCACGCTGAAGGCCATCTGTCGAGCCCATAGCAACAGCTCGAACAGTTTTTTCGTCCAAGTGTTGCTGGACCTCGAAGACAAGACGTTTTTTGTTGAGATCGCACTCAAGCGCGTCGTAAATTTCTGGCAACTTGTCTTCGAATTGGGCGTCGATAACGGCACCAATAATTTGTGTAATTTTTCCTTGACTCATTTATCTCCTTGACATTTATTTAAATTTATTTTATAATACTTAACAATTGTTGTCTGGAATCTCACCGAAACGAGGAGGCATACCATGGCCGAATGTGGTCGTCCTGATGATCAGTGTCCTTGCAGTCTGATGGATACTGCCGACTGTCCGATGGAGGGGCCGAGTGCCACTCCGATACTTCCATTCGACGATCGTCAGATCGTCTCCGACGACGAGGAGTAGTCCCCGTCACGCCCCAGCTCTTGGCTACCACCGAAATCAAAAGTAAGTGGTAGCCTTGATTTTTTAAATGTACTTTTATTTCATCGCTTCGGCCGCACCAGAGATCTCGGCGATCTCTCTTGTGATATTGCCTTGTCGCACCGTGTTATATACAAGTTGAAGCTCGTCAATAAGGTCGCCGGCATTATCGGTGGCGTTTTTCATTGCGACCATGCGGGCAGAGTGTTCTGAAGCATTAGCCTCGATAACACCACCAAAAATTTGGACTCTAACGAATTGTGGTAAAATAACGGCTAGGACCGCATCAGCGTCAGGTTCAAATTTAAATTCAGGCTCAAATTCCTCTTCCTTTTTCTGCCAGAGCTCAGGAATATCAATGTGTTCACTGGTGATTGGCAGGACCTGCTTTACAACTGGCGTTTGTTTTAGTGAAGATTCGAAGTGAGAGTAAATAATAGAAATTTTGCTGTAATTGCCCTTTTCATATTCGTCAATGGCTAATTTGGCGACTGGCATTATCTCTTCATATTGGATTTCGTCGGCAAAAGGGAACTCAGCGATCAGATTGCCTAAACTGTAGCGCTTGACGTATTCGGCACCTTTTTTGCCAATAGCGATAATATCAGTGTTCGCTAAGCTAAACTCCGAATTAGATGGCTTAATGGTATTTGTTAGTTTTCTTATGACATCAGAGTTAAATGCTCCGGCCAAGCCTCGATCGGAGGTGACTAGAATGATAGCTTGCTTATTGCTTTCCTTGGGTAATAGAAGTGGGTGAGATTCAGGAGAGGTTAATTTAGCCAGAGTCACCAACATATTCCAAGAATTTTGGACGTAGCTTCGAAGCTGATCAGCATTCTTGATCGCTTTTTGCATCTTAATAGAGGCGATCATCTGCATCGCTTTAGTAATTTGTTTTGTGTTGTTGACCGATTTGATTCGGCGGCGAAATTCTTGTGTTGAAGGCATATTGACAAATATTATTAATATTGTATAGTAATGATACTTTTCTCTCCAGAAAGGAGATTCTATGGCAGAGAAGATCGATCTGACCTGTCCCGACTGTGGTCGGGCTGTCGATGAGGAGTGGAACTTCTGTGTCAGTTGTGGGCGAGTGCTCAAGTACCCCTGCTGCGGTAATCGTGAAATCGCTCCTACTGATACGTGCTGCAGTCGATGCGGCAAGAAGCTCTCCCTCACGGGCGAATAGCCCCATCCTCCCGGCATCATACAAATGAGGTTAACTGTATGGTGACCGGGACTTTTTTATTCTACTGGCTTTTGAAAGCCCATAGCTCCGACCCGAAGTCGGAGTATATGGAATATCAACTATTTCTTTTTTTCTACTTTTCCGTCTGGGCTCGTACCAGCCGAGACCGACAACTTTTCACTTTCAACTGTCTTGGTGTTTTTGGTCAGGAAGTCTTGGAGCTTCTTTTCGTCTGCTTCAGAAAGCTCACCCTTTTCTTTGATAGCGGCCAAAATATCTTTTATGCCGGTCTTGGCTTTAGAAAGAAGATCTTTCTCAACCTCGACGATATCTTTGACCTCGTAGCCATCAAGATAGCCGTTGTTAGCCGCATAGAGGATGACAACCTGTTCTTCGACTGGCATTGGCTGATACTGAGGCTGTTTCATGACCTCAGTAATTCTCTTGCCACGCTCAATTGTTTTCTTAGTCTCAGCATCAAGATCGGAGGCAAATTGAGCAAAAGCGGCTAATTCTCGATACTGGGCCATCTGGAGTTTGAGTTTACCTGCCACCTTCTTCATTGCTTTAATCTGGGCGGCACCACCAACACGGGAAACAGAAATACCAATATTAAGAGCTGGTCTGATACCCTGGTAGAAGAGATCGGATTCCAAGAAGATCTGTCCATCGGTAATAGAGATAACGTTAGTCGGGATATAAGCCGAGACATCACCAGCTTGAGTTTCGATGATTGGGAGAGCTGTCATCGAGCCACCACCGAAATCTTTGTTGAGACGTGCTGCACGCTCGAGCAATCTGGAGTGAAGGTAGAAAACATCTCCAGGGTAAGCTTCACGTCCTGGTGGGCGACGGAGAAGTAGGGAAACCTGGCGATAAGCCCAAGCTTGCTTGGTCAGATCATCGAAGACGATCAGGACGTCCATACCTTTTTCCATAAAGTATTCACCGATAGCACAGCCAGTGTATGGAGCAATAAAGGAGAGGGAAGCGGGGTCGGAGGCACCGGCCAAGACGATGGTGGTGTACTCCATAGCGCCGAATTCTTCGAGCTTGGCCTGAATACGAGCAACTTTGGATTTTTTCTGGCCAATAGCAACATAAATACAGATTGGACGCTTATCTTTCGGTAGATCTCTCTGGTTGATAATAGCGTCGATAGCGATGGCAGTCTTGCCAGTGCCACGGTCACCAATAATAAGCTCACGTTGACCTCGTCCAATTGGGATAAGAGCATCGATAGCCTTAAGTCCTGTTTGGAGTGGAACGGTGACACCCTGTCGGGTGATGACGCCGGGAGCAACCTTCTCAATTGGCATACCTTTGTCAGCTTTGATCTTGCCCTTGCCATCGAGTGGTTCACCGAGTGGATTGACGACTCGTCCGACAATTTCGTCTGAGACTTGGACCTTAGCGACTTCGCCAGTGCATTTTACTTTGTCGCCAGCCATGATTTTCTTGTAGTCGCCGAGGACAACGGCACCGATCGAGGTTTCTTCAAGGTTTAGGACCATAGCAGCGACTTTGCCACTCTTGGTCTCAACGTCGAGAAGCTCACCGGATTTGGCGTCTTTGAGGCCATAAATCTTAGCGATACCGTCACCAATCTCGGCGACTTCGCCAACGGTTTCTTCTTTCGCCTTGGTATCAAAATCAAGGATTTCTTTTTTTAACTCTTCGATTACATTCAATGACATATTTGCTCCGTTCTATTTATCAAAAGATAATTTTCGTTTTAAATTATTAATTTTGCCCAAAATACTCAAATCAACGATCTTATCATCAACTTCGACAGTGATGCCGCCCCAATTTTCTTTGACAATATTTCTAATACTGACTTTTTGACCAAATTTCCTCTCAATTTTATTCTTAATTTCAGTGATTGTGGCTTCGTCTAATTTGGTTTCGGAAAATATTTTGGCCAAGACCATGCCGTTTTGCTTGGCGTATTCCTGGTCGAGAAGATCGAGAATCTTCGACATGTCCTTGTATTGCTTGTTTTTCTGAAGTATTTGCCAGAAATTAGCGGCAACTTTCTTGTTGTCGGCTTTTTCTTTGATTGCCTCGAGAAGCAACTCGGCATAAATTTTTGGCTTAATCTTTGGCATTATAAATCGGCGATTGCTTTACTGGTTAATTTGTTTTTCTGGTCAGCGGTTAATTCATTGCCGACTATTTTATCAAGGGCGATGACAACGACATCAGAGATTTCTTTTTTGGCCTCATTCATGACCTTTTCTTTGGTCGAAGCGGCCTCTTCCTTGGCACTCTTCATAATTCTGTCAGCTTGTTCGCTGGATTTCTTAATAATGATTGAACCCTCTGAGGCTGCGGCGGCCTTGGCATTCTTAATGATCTCATTGGCATCTTTGTAAGCTTTCTCGAGAATCTTTTCTGATTCTGTCTCGGCCTTAGCCTTAGCTTGAGCTGCTTCTTCTGAATCCTTGAGACCTTGCTCAATCTTGTTTTTTCTCTCCATTAACATATTGAGTATCGGCGTGTAGGCGAACTTCCACAGAAGTAACATCACGATGATGAAGTTGATTGCTTGGGCGATAAACAATTTTAAATCTATTCCTAAGGCTTCCATATTTCTCCGATATTTTTTAAGCTTTTAGGCTGTAAGCACATAGAGATCTATCTGCTTACAAGCTTATCTGCCTATTAGACGAATTTGATGATCAAAGCGATGACCAAAGCGTAGATTGAGATGGCTTCTGCGAAAGCGATAGCCAAAATCATTGGGCCAGATACTTTGCCGGCGGCTTCTGGATTGCGTCCGATGGCCTCAAGGCCTTTAGAACCAATCATACCGATTGCTAGGGCTGGGCCGATAGCACCGATGGCGATGGCAAGAGCAGCTGCTAAGCTTGATACTGATTCTGCTTCCATTTTGTTACTCCTTCTTAAATTTATTTAAATTAATGAGCTGTTTGTTCCTCGTGAACTTCATGATCCGTGATTGCACTCTTGATGAAGACTAGGGATAGCATGGTAAAGACTAGAGCCTGAATAAAACCAACGAATAGCTCTAGGCCGTAGAATGGCAGGGGTGCAATATATGGGACGATGAAGGCAATAACCGTGAGCAAGACTTCGCCGGCGAAAACATTGCCGAAAAGTCGGAAAGAGAAGGAGATTATGCGGGAAATTTCTCCGATGAGTTCCAGGAGTCCGACGACGAAATTGATCGGATTGGAGAAGTTTAAGAACTTTTTGCCATATTTGAAGGCGCCGATGGCGGCAATGCCAAAAATCTGAATGGCCAGGACCGTGATGACGGCCAAAGCTAGTGTCATATTTAGATCAGCGGCACCGGAGCGGAAAAGAGGAACCAAGATCTCTTCGCCGTGATGTATTTCGTGAATTCCGATAGTTCCAACACCCGGCACTAATCCGAGCCAGTTGTTAGTGATGATAAATAGGAAAATGGTAGCGACAAGGGGGAAATATTTTCTGGTTGCCTTTTCGTCATTCAAGACGCTGTTAGCAGTGTTGTAGAGAAGCTCGATGGCCATTTCAAAGAAATTTTGAATTCCTTTTGGAATCATCTTCATCTTACGTGTTGCGATGAAAGCGAGAGTTATAAGAATAACAGAAGCGATCCAGCTCGTGAGCATCGAGTTGGTGATGGGGAAGCTCCCAATATGAATAACTTTTTCTGCGGCTAAACTGATTTCCATGACTTCTTTTTTGTGATCATTTTTCGTTCAATTTGTTAAAAGTTGCGATCGCTTCTTTAACGATTTTTTTCAGGATGAAATAAATTCCTGCAGTTGCAATTGCGAGGCCTAATAAAAAAAGATAAGGCCCAGTATGAAAGTGCCTGTCTAGATAGCGACCCAATAGTCCGAGGGCGACTAGAGGTACTGCCGTGGCAAAACCAATCTGTCCGATCATCCCAAACGCAAAAAACAGACTTTTCTTCATTTTATTCCGACGTTAATGCCTGGCTTAACCATAAGTATAGTCTATATAGTCCGCCCGTCAAGGCTAGACACCCTTGACCAGAAAAACAGAATATGCTAATGGGCTTGGTAAATGTTGTATGGCGGCCGGATGGCATTAAGACCGCCATACAACAGGAGCAGAGACTTGGGGGTTGGCCACATTATTTAGAACATGTCGTCCGCACTTGTCCGGCGTGAGCCGGGGTGTCGGAGGTTAATGACTCAGGTGTGTGCCAGGAAGTCTCTGTTGGGAGAAAACTACAACTTTTTGTTAATAAATTCAAGTTGTTTTCTTTGACTCTTTACTTGCGTGGTGCTATAAGGAAGACAATCTTCAGCTCTCCTGAGCGGAAGTACTTTTGGAGGTAACTGCCTTGATCCTACAACGGAATAAAGGTCAAACAACACTGCGTGAAGATAGCCCGGAGGCTATCACTTACGCCAAGGCTGGCGTTGACATTAACCGCGCTAATGCGGTGCTCGATGCCATCCTGCCTCACTGTCTCGCCACCCACGACGACCTGGTCGTGAGCGGCCTCGGTCCCTTTGCCTCCGCAGTAAGGATTGGACCGATCGTTGGATCCATGGAGGATCCTCTTCTCGTCCAGAGTGCCGATGGCCCTGGGACGGGACTGCAGGAGGCCATGGACGCTCTGCGTGACCTGCTTCGTGCGCAAGGCACAAATGAATTTGTCGACGACTTGCTCATGCGGACGATGGCCGACGGTTTCGCTATCCTCGGCTACAACAATGTCCTGCATGGCTTTGCCGATCTCGCCTGTGGCGGCCCTTGGGTCGTACCGACAACGGTGATCGATACGATCGACTCCACTGATATGGATCCGTTCGTTCACGAGCTGATCGTTCGCGGTATGATGGAAGCATGTCTGAGCTTCCCAGCCGACGAGCGCCCCATGATCGTGGGCGGAGAATGTGCCCAGATGAAGGGTACGATCGTTTCAGGGCAATACAACTTCGGTATCACTGCCACCGGCTTCATCGACATGAAGTACGCGTTGCGGCCGAAGCAGAACACTCGCCCGGGCAACATCGTCGTCGGTGCCGCTTCCAACGGCATTCACTTGAATGGCTTCTCGCTCCAGCGCATGATCCGTAAGTCTCTCGGGATGAGCCTCTATGACAGTGATGTCGAGAACGGGCTCGCCGAGCCCTTCCTGACAGAGCTCCTTCGACGCCAGCCCAACTACGCTTGGATCGCCAGGCAAGTGGCTGCGGCCGGCATTCCGATCATGGCGATCGCGCACATTACCGGAGGAGGCCTCTTCGACAACAACCTGCGCAATCTGCCCGATGGTTGTCGCATGGTCATTGATGCCAGTGCTTGGCCGATCCCACCCTTCATGCAGTGGCTGGTCAAGATGAGCAATGTCCCGTTCGACGACGCTTTCAGCGCTCTCAACATGGGTATCGGCCAGACCTACACGCTCGCCACTCACGAAGATGCAGAAGAGTGCGTCGAATACATCAATGGCTCGCTCAACGCCAATCCTTCGGCCTGGATCATTGGCGAGATCGTCGAAGGTGACTGCGGGGTCGAGATCAACTACCCCGACTGAACGCCTACAAATGGATTATTCAATTCCACGTCCGTCTCAGATTTCTGGGGCGGACGGCTTGGTTTATTGACACTTTTTACGGTTGCGCTATATTGGATACATGATTATTTCAAACAAAATTGTAACTTGGTCTAGCTTCATTAAGTAAAACCTTTCTTTTCAAATTAAGTTTTGAGTTTTAAGAAAGGTTTTTATGTTTAAAATAAACAAATTTGATCTCTTGGTCGCTATCTATATTTTTTGTATCGTCGCTTCGGAATTGATGGGCGGCAAGACTTTTTATCTCACAAATTTCGGCGGCTATCGGCTCAATGCCAGTGTGGCGATATTTCTTTTGCCGATAATATTTACAATTAATGACATTATTGTCGAAGTCCATGGCAAAGAGAGGGCCAGAAGCCTGATCCGTTCGAGTCTGGTCGTCATCACAATGTTAATAATTTTCTCAGTAATTGCGACATTGTTACCACCGTCGGCTCGTTTTGCTGGCAATGAAAAGGCTTATGATACTATTTTCGCTATTTCGATTCGTTTTTCGCTGGCGAGTCTGACTGCCTTTGCGCTAGCGGAATTTTGTGATGTTTTTATTTTCAATAAGCTTCGAGAGAGACTAGGCAAGAAAAAACTTTGGTTTCGCAATAATGCGTCGAATTTCATCGCTCAGTTTATTGACACCTCTGTCTTCATGATTCTAGCATTCTACACATTGGGGAAGCCAGTTTCTGACAATCTTGTCTTTATCCTCGGTCTGATCTTGCCTTATTGGCTACTCAAGTGCTCAATGTCTGTCTTTGGCACTCCTTTGGCCTATTTTGGTGTCTCATGGCTTAAAAAAGGAGCGACAAATGAAAGTTGAGGCAATAAAGACCAGGATTATTGTGGAAAATGACAACATATATCAAGTATTAGATGAATATTTACCAATTCTGGTTGAGGGCGATATCGTCGCTGTGACTTCGAAGATTATTTCACTTTGCGAGGGTCGAACGGCAAATGTCGCTGATAAAAAAAGACTAGTGCGAGAAGAGGCCGACTGTTATCTGCCGGAAAATGAATTAGACATCGTATTGACGATCAAAAATAATATCCTGATTCCGAATTCCGGCATCGATGAATCAAACGCGGCTGGTAAATTGATTCTTTGGCCAAAGGACTCATGGCGAAGCGCCGAAAGGATTAGAAAATATTTAGCTGAGAAATTTGGCTTAACAAAAGTCGGTGTCATCATTACAGACAGTAAGACAACGCCATTGCGATTTGGCACGACTGGCATAGCGCTTGCTTGTAGCGGTTTTGACCCGATCAAAGATTATATCGGGAGTAAGGACATCTTCGGTCGAAAATTAGAGGTGACAAAGGCCAATATTGCCGATGGTTTGGCGTCCACGGCTGTGCTAGCAATGGGGGAGGGCAAAGAAATGACACCAATAGCTCGGATTAGCGATGTTTCATTTGTGACTTTTTGTCACAATATCAGTAAGACAAAAATGGTGGAAAAGCTGACCATAGATCAAAGGGATGACTTGTATGGATTGTTGCTTAATAAAGCAGGGTGGGAGCAATGAAATGATTGCCACATAGCGCTTTTTGTGATAAAAAATATTATCGTCTCATGGTGAGGCAATTTCGCGAAGGGGGACAGTGTTATGTCAAAAGCCGGTTATTTGCTGGCAGCTTTACTCTTGTCGATCCTGGTTTGGGTCGGCATCTTCTGGATCGGACGGACGGCTATTCGCCGCTCGCAAGAAGATGGCAAAGTTTCTCTCGACGTCATGTCGAAGGAAGATGCAGTCAACCGCTGGGCTGGTGGTGTCATCCGTTTACCAAGAATGCCCATCGCTGTTGAGTGTGGCGCCGATGTAGCAATTCCGGAAAATGAAGGAAAAATTGAGAGGGATCTCATCATTGCCTACTCGGACATCGTGACCAAGTACTGGAATGTCGACTCCTGCCGTGTGACTGGCAGCAGTATGCTGGTCATGAACGGCAAGCGTTACTGGATTTACACGATCTATCCATTGAAGGAGAAATCGAAAAAACCGACCTTCGTCATTCCGCGAAGTTCATTCCGGCCGACACAAGGAGGTGTCCGGCGGAAAACCAGAGAGATTAACTATCCGCAACAAGTTGATATTTCTGGTTTTTTATTTTTTGCTATAATAATTGTTTAGATAAACAAAAAAGGATGATTGAAATGGAAAAAGATTTAAAAAATTTGCATCATTGGAGCGTCTTGGCACTTTCTTGTATCGATGGTCGTTTTATTAAAAAAACCATTGATTGGGTCTCTGAAAAAACCGATGGAGTTTTTGATTACCGGACAGAAGTCGGATCTAGTAAGGCAATAGTCGAATCTGAGGCTGACCGAGAGAGATTTTTTGATGTCATAGAGACTTCTCTTAAATTACACTCAATAAGCGAGGTCTGGTTGATTGATCATATTGATTGCGGTGCTTATGGTGGAAGCTCAAAATTCGACAGCGTCGAAGAAGAAAAAGAATTTCACAAAGAAAGATTGGCTCAGGCTTCAAAAATAATTACCGATCGATTTCCTGCAATAAGAGTTAAGACTATATTTGTCGACTGGGACGCAATCGAAGAACTCTAATATTTAGTTCAATTACATTGACACAAAGATTATTTTGTGTTATAAAAATATGTTGTTGTCTCTACTGCACTGGTCGAAATAATCGACGAGACTAGTAGCAGACAACAGCAAGGGGGCCTTTATGGTTCAAGATCAAGTGTTACCTCCGGTTGCAGTCTTGTGCTGTGACCTGCGTGTTCCGTCCGAGGAGATCATGTTGAAGCTGGGTTTGCCCGCCAACTTCTCGCCCGGACAAGCGGCATTCTTGCCCGACGGTGACTTCGTCTCGTTCTGGCAGGAGAAATATGGCAATCGCGCCTTTTTCTCCTTCCCGCACAAAGACTGTCACTGGCATGGTGGTGGGAGCCGCGGCATCGACCATGGCCTAATCATGGCTGTGTACGCTCGTAGCCACGGTATTCCGTCGCTCTGCGTTGCAGTCAACGACGGCAAGCCGTACGACATCGTCTACAACGGCTTGGCCGGGACCGAATATGAAGGCCTGATCGATCCGGTCGAGCGTCTCCGCTACGACCAGTCAATCGACTGGAATTTCGACCTTCGTCGGCGTGCCCGCGCCCTGGTCGTTGGCCATCACCACGCCCGCATGGCGGATCGCGACGTCCTCCGTGTCGGCTCCAAGTTCTTCGTTCCCGAGAACATGGAGCGGTTCGTTCCGATTGCGGACACGTTCCGTGCTTCGGACACGTTGGAACTTTTCTTCTCGCATGAAGTTTCAGTCAGTCGTCGTCGCGAGATCGTCGAACTTCTCGATGAGAGTCATATCCCCATTGTGCAGTGGAACTAAGAAGGGAGGATCTATCCGAGGAAGCCGTCATGCTATCAAAAGCGTTGCGGCTTCTTCTTCGTTTTAAGTAAAAATATTAAATAAATTTCTCTTTTGGTATATAATTAGTTTGTCGTTTGGATACAACAAACTATTTTTTAGTACTACTGAGAGGGGAATTGAAAAACAGAAGAAAATATATTATTACTACCTCCCTGCTTTTGGCCTTTATCTTTATGGGAATTGGTTATTTTTCCTTTTTCAAAAAGTATTCAGCAGATGCATTGCCTGCATCTGAGGCACCAATTGTGAAATGGAGCGGAGGGGGCACGGATATCTCTTGTGGTGGCGCGACGGGTAGCGGAAATTGGTGGAGCTGTGCTAATAACTGGTCCGGAAACATAGTTCCGACTTCAGTTGATCATGTTATTTTTGATTCTACTTCAACGAAAGATTCTGTGATCGATTCATTGTTTGCTGGCACGGTCCATTCCGTAACTATCGATTATGATTATAGTGGAATTATTACTCAACAAAGAGATTTCGCTGTTACAAACGATTTTACTCAGAATGGTAGCACGTTCAATTCTAGTCCGTCTTTTGCTTTTACCGTAGGTGGTAGTTTTTTTGTGGCTGATAATCAAATAAGCAACGGCTCAGTAAATGTAATTAGAGGTGATAGCAACGGCAACCTCTATGTAGGCGGCACGTTTCTTAATGTTAGTAATCTGCCGATCAAATATTTAGCCAAATGGGATGGTAAAAAATGGTCTACAGTCGGCGATGCTTTGGATGGTCCAGTCGGGGCCATGGCGATTGATTCTAATAACAATCTTTATATTGGTGGTACCTTTAAAAATGTTGGCAATATGGCGGTAAATGGAATCGCCAAATGGAACGGCACGGCTTGGTCTGATCTTGATGGCGGCGTGACCGAAGGCAGTGGAAGCTCGGCAATCCCGGGTGAAGTCAAAGTTCTAGAAGTAGACAACCTGAATCGAATATATATTGGCGGTACCTTTGAGCATGCCGGATCTGTTCAGTATGCAAATCATTTTGCTCGCTGGAATGGTGTCATTTGGGAGAGATTCGGCCATGGATTTGGCGGTACAAATTATGATGGTGGTGACGGCAATACATACCTTAACGGTTATGTCAGCAATATTATTATTAAAGACAGTCCGATTCCTGGTGCCACCGACAAAGATATTTATTTTGGTGGAGACTTTACAAATATTTGCGGCAACGATGCTTGTGCGAGTGGTAATGCGACTGGCAACTATTTAGCAAAATTTAACGGCGCAACTTTGACTTTATCAACCTATGGCAACGGTACGATGACGGCGCCGGTACGCACAATGACTTTTGATGCGAGTAATAATCTAGTTGTGGTTTCAACCTCTACTGGCATTGTTCAGACAAGTGACGGCAAGGCCAAGAATATGGGTTATTTTGATGGGTCAAACTGGATTGGGTATTCGCCGTTTAATGGTAGTATAAAAAAATTAGCAACGATTGACAGCAATGTTTATACTGGTGGTTTGTATAATTTTCCTCAATACAATGTTACTAATTTTACAGCCGCAATTCCGAACTATTATGGCTCAAATGTTGCTTTGGGATATGGAGTTGATGGAGAAGTTTACGATATCCAAAATATCGGAGGCAGTATTTATGTTGCCGGTGCTTTCAAGTCTTCTTGTAGCGGTGTTAGTTGTAGTTCGACGACTCAATCTTCGGCTGTTGTTAAATATGATCCAAACAACAATGATAAGGCTAAGCGTCTTGCCTCTCCTTTTAGAAAAGCTTTATTCTCACGCTACACGGGCGCAGGAACAATCGCCAACCCATATCTGATGAATGATGTTTATGGTCTACAGGCCGCAACTAGTTTTGATACAAGTCATTTTGCGCTTAGCGGTGATATTGATGCCTCATCAACTGCTAACTGGAATAGCGGTTCTAAGTTCTTGCCAATTTCATCGGAATTAAAGCCTTTTGTTGGTAGTCTTAACGGAAACGGTCATACTATTACGGGTCTTAAGATAGCCAATTTTTTCCAGGATGCTGGTTTGTTCGGTGTCTTGGCCAAGGGTAGCTCAGTAAAAGATATGACAATTTCTAATGCCAATCTTGCTAGCGCGATCTTTGTTAAAAACGCTGGCATTCTGGCCGGAAACAACAACGGAATTATAAGTGGCATAACAGTTTCTGGCGATATATCTATTTTTTCATCTTCCGCCAATCCTGGTCATAATGTCGGAGGAATTGTTGGATTTAGTACAAACAAGGATTATGGTATCGATGATATTTCAAAAACCTCAATTTCAAACTCTTCTGGCAATGTGTCAATTATCGGCTCCAACATTTCTAGTGTTGGTGGTGTTTTGGGTAGACAAGAAAAAATTCCTATCAAATTGAATGGATATCCTTATTATACTGTTGGCAGTACGATTGTCGTTTCTTTGTCCAATCTCACATCGTCAGGTTCAATAAATCTTTCAAATACTTTTGGCAATATTGGCGGCCTTATAGGGCTTCAGGATTACGAGAACGCAACAATCTTTAATTCTTCTAGTACATCCGACATTTCAATAACTATCGATGACGGTGATTTTTTGTCCAGTTATGCGAGCGAAAATGTTGGCGGTTTGATCGGCCATAGTTTCGGTTCTGTCGATAGTTCAAGCTCGATCGGATCTATATCTATTAATTCATCTGTCCCGTTATTGGATATTAATGATGTTGGTGGTTTGATCGGCAAGAGTGATACCCCAGATTCTAATAGAACAATCATTTCGGGCTCTTCTTCTTCGTCTAATGTTATAATCAATCAATCGAGTGGGTCTGTTAAGGCAGTAGGTGGTTTGGTCGGAGAGAGTGCCGTCGGTAAAATTTTAAGTAATTCTAGCAGTGGCAATGTCACAATCAATTCTTCTGGTGGAGTAAAATTTGTTGGCGGTTTGGCGGGATACGGACACGATAGTGATATTGCTGCCTGTTATTCAACAGGAGTAATAAGAATCACAAATCAAGGAGCAAGCAATCAGTTGGCCTCTGGCAGTTTTGGCGGACTTGTTGGTCTTGCTGATCATCTAAATATTAATGATTCTCACTCAAGTGGAAATTTAGTGATCAATTCTGATTCCAGTTGCGGTCTTGTTGGTGGAGTTGCTGGTCTTGTCGGTATATTCTCTGGAGAGAAGAATGATGAGATTGCCAATTCATACTCAGAGGGAGTTTCGAGCTCAAATTGTACAAAAACAGGTTTGCTTTTTGGCTGGTCTACAACGGATAAACCGGGCGATATTAATAATAGCGCGACTATTGATGACAAAGATTTTACCATTTTGTTGTTTAACTGGGGGGATACTCCCAGGACAACTTATGCTGATATCAATAGTGATGGTAAGGTTGATGATCTGGATTTCACAATTTTACTTTTTTGGTGGGGAAAATAAATTAATTTATTTATATAATAATAAAATAATAAAAGAAGGATGATATGAGGACAAAAAAAATATATGTTGGCTTGTTCCTAGCAATTCTAGCTCTTGCTGTTATAGGCGTGGGGTATTTGCAATACTCAAATAATCAAAAAGTTTCTGCTGATGTGACTCCTCCAAAGATTTATGTCCAAACATCAAAAACATCTTTTGTCTTGGGTGAACAGGTAACGGCGTCTATCGTTGTCGATGGCGGGGGCCAAAGCTTTACCTCTTTTAAAGCCGCTGTTGCTTTAAATAATTTAACAGTAGACGGAAATTTAACTTTGGGTTCATCTGTCACTAATTGGCAGAAACAACCCAGCCCTTCTTCTTTGGATTTTCTTGGTGGTGTTCAAGGCTCAGCGACCAATGTTGTTGTCTATTCAATGACCCTAAAGGCAGTAGCGGCCGGATCGGCTTCGATATCAATATCAGGTGGCAGCATTTATCAAGTTCAGGCTGATGGAATGACAATCAGTGATATCATTGGTTCTTCTTTCGGATCAAGCTATACCGTGACAGCTCCTGAAACTCCAGCAACTGAGGATGGTGGCACAACTACAAATAATACAAATACGACACCAACAACAATTACTCCAAAAACAACAACAAAGACTGTAACCAAACCAAAGACCGCGACATCAACTACAGCTACCACCGAGACAGCTCCCGTGACTACAACGGAGACTCCTCCCGTTGTAGAAACAATTCCCGAAGCTGTGAAAACGTCAAAAACGACAGCCAGTATTACCGGACAGCTAGTAGAAATGGACAGATTTTTCCTTAATGTCTATACGGTTAGAGATAAGGTTGTATTAAAGGGCAAAGCTGATCCAGAGAGTGATCTGATAGTTTATATTTATTCAGAACCAATTCAAAAAAGAGTCAAAACTGATGTGGAAGGCAACTGGAGTATCACTGTTGACCCTCTTGAGGCTGGTAGTCATAGAGTCGAAGTTACTTACGCAGATAGTCCTGACTTAACCCCAAAGGTCGTTACTACTTTCGAAGTGGTAGGTATCCCGTATTACTACTTGGCCGGTGGCTTGCTCATGATCATTGCAATCGTGATTATTTTATTGATTATGTTCAATAAAAAACATAATAAAAAAGAAATGCTTAGCGGAAACCCAGTTGTTCCAGTAGCTCCGGCAGCTGAAATTAATCATATTCAAGCCGAAGTTATCAAAAATGACGAGATTTTGCAGAATCAGCAATTTATTGTTCCTGTTCCAAAAACAGAAAATACCGCCCCCGCCAATTCTCAGACAACGGCTGTTCCAACTATTCAAACACCTCAAACACCAATCGATCAAAAAATTGAGACAGCAACTCCACAAACCCCAGTTAGCCCAGGGCTAGTTACGGCCAATCCATCTATTCAGTCGACACAATCAACCTCTAGTCAAGTTGCCAATCCAATGGCCCAGTCAAATAATAATTCTTCTGTTAATTCTCCACAAAAGCTCGATTCAATTTCCGGGAATTATTCTGATTTAACAACACAAAAAAATGATCAAAACACTTAAAAAATTTGTAAATATCTCGCTTTTATCATCATTGACATTCTATCTGATGTCGAGTGGTTCTGCTGGAATTATCGCGAAAGACATACAGATTCCGCACATTGATCAATCGACAAAAGAGGATGAAATCAAATACGTTTTAACTAGTAATCCAGCTTGTCCTAACGGATACAGTAAGCCTGCTGATTATCTTGCAAGTTATCCTTCTAAACCGATATTCAGATCTGGTCACACACTACCATTTCTAAGCCAGTGGGGTTGGGGCACGCCTTACGATGCAAGCGTACAATTGGCTGATTGGCATTATGCTGTTTATGTTGGCGATGCAAATAATAATCTTGTTGATGATATAAATGATCCTTCGACAACAATAGGGAAAGCCGTAGCCCTGTCAAAGACTGATCCTAGTCGCTATCCACTACAAGTAAATATTGATCGTTTTCTTGTGCCGTATGCCGATTATCCCGATAGTACTTGGGTTCATGATGAGAATGGCCGGCTAATAAACGGTAGTGAAACTTTTAGCCCAGAAGCTCCGGTTTCATTTTTGCGACAAGTCGCTGAAAAAAAAGCTGATTATCTTAGACAAATATCAGAAAAAGCCAATATTGCCATAGTCCTAAATGGCGGAGAGACAGCCTTAAGCGTCCCGATTAATGCTTCTGATGCTCAGAATGATCCCAATGTGATAGCGGCACAGGACACGAAGACCTGGTCTGATTATATTTCCGAGAGAAAGGCATACCAAGAGGGTCTGACGGCGGACGCAGTGCGTGGAGTTCTTCCGGCTCGACAACTTTATATATATTATTTTGCTTCTGGTGGTGCAACTAGAAACTACGGTATGCAAAATCAATGGTTTTGGGATTATGACAAAATGCGAACTGCGACCGATCTTCCGACCGAGAGCATGTACTATACTCAGTTCAATAGTGGTTGGGTCGGAGGCAGCACAATGCTTTCTCAGGTGTTAAATGCTGTTGGACGACAAATAGAGCTCGGCCAACCTCTTTCTTACAACTGGGTCACTGGTGGCTGGTGGAAAGATGGTACTAATCCTGGAGGATTGGGCGAATTAGACAAATATATGGGTTTTCTGAAAACATATTTTACGGCTGGCAATGTTGGCAGTGTTGCGGGTTATTTTAGTTATCCTGAAGTTGGCAAAGAAGGCTATAGTGGCTTTGACTCTTGCTTTGACCCGGCAGTTTCTTTCGATCATTCAAAGTATACATCACCTCAGCCAAACAGTATTCCTCATTGGTTAACGCAAATGATGGAGCTCTCACAGGCTCAAGGACTTTTTTCTTACCTTGAGCCATTCTTGCGCAATGGTGATTTACTAGCTGGTGATGGTCAAAATATGTACAGTGGGGATCAGCCTTCCTATGAATTCACGACCGGTTTTGCCGATACACGAGTTCTTGCTCGCAAAATGAAGAATGCCGACCAGTGGATCGTTACTGCTTGGGCAGCTGACGGAATTACTAGAGATGTTACTGTGACGATACCAAGTCTCGGACAGGTTAGCGTCAACGCTGTTTCGGCTGGTCATGTTTATTATGTAACTCCGGCCAATCGGACTAGTCCAAGTCTAATAGATTCCGATCCATTAAATCCAACTCCAACTGCTAAAACACTTTGGGATAATAATATATTGCCACATAGTTAGGAATGACTTCAAAAGTCGCTAAAATCTATTCGGCTGCGACTGTCGGACTTGATTCATCTCTGATCGAGGTTGAAGTTGATATTGGCGCTGGATTGCCCTCCTTTACCATTGTCGGCCTTCCCGATAAAGCGATTGATGAGAGTAAGGAGAGGATTAGAGCTGCGATCAAGAACTCTGGCGTTTTCTTCCCACAACACAGATTGACGATCAATCTGGCTCCGGCTGATATGAAGAAGGAGGGGCCGAGTTTTGACCTACCAATGGCAGTGGGGATTTTGCTGTCTGGTGAGCAATTCGACAATGTCGCTGAATTTCAAAGTTCAATTTTCGTCGGCGAGCTTTCGCTCAATGGGGAATTGCGTCACATCAATGGAGTTTTGCCGATCACTATGTTTGCGGTGGAGAAGAAATTTAAACAGATATTTTTACCGGAAGTTAATGCGAGCGAGGCTGGATTAGTTAAGGGTATCGAAATAATCCCGGTCAAATCACTTTCGCAACTTATCAAACATCTGCGGGGCGAAGAGGTAATTAAGCCATATAAAAGAGTTAAAAATATAATCTCTCGAGATTCTGGCGAGACATCCGACTTTGCTCATATTGCCGGCCAAGAACAAGCCAAGCGAGCGCTAGAGATAGCGGCGGCCGGCGGACACAATGTTTTGCTGTCGGGGCCACCCGGTTCGGGTAAAACATTGCTGGCTAAAAGCATACCCTCGATACTACCAGAGATGGATGAAGAGGAGATGCTCGAGGTAATGAAGATTTACTCGGTTGCTGGTCTTTTGAGAGGGCAGGACGGAGTAATTACGACTCGGCCATTCAGGTCGCCGCATCATACAACGTCCAGTGTGGCGATAGTCGGAGGGGGCACCTGGCCCCGTCCAGGCGAGATATCTCTCTCCCATCGAGGTATTCTGTTTTTGGATGAATTTCCTGAATTTCCGCGCTCTGTTTTGGAAGCTTTGCGTCAGCCTCTCGAAGATGGTGTTGTGACGGTCTCGAGAGCGACCGGATCGTTGACTTTTCCAGCCGAATTCTTACTTATCGCGGCGCAAAATCCTTGTCCGTGTGGCTATCTGTCTGATCCAGAAAAGCATTGCATCTGCACACCGACACAAATCATCAGATATCAAAAGAAAGTCTCTGGACCGATACTGGATAGAATCGACATTCATATCGAAGTTCCAAGGATCAAATATAATAAATTAGCGAGTGACAGAGTCTCAGAAGCATCTGCTAAAATCAAAGAGAGAGTCGAGGCGGCTCGAAAAATACAGGAAAAGAGATTTAGGGATACAAAAATCAAGACTAATTCTGAAATGAGCGCAAAAGATATCAAGCTCTACTGCAATCTTGAGTCAGAAGGGGAGAAGTTGATCGGCCAAGCCGTTGACTCGCTCAAACTATCAGCCCGTGTTTACCATCGTTTATTAAAATTAGCTAGAACTATAGCTGATCTTGAAAATTCTGACCAAATCAAAGCTGGCCATATTGCTGAAGCGTTGCAATATAGGCCAAAAGAGAAGAACTATTAGATCTGGAAATTGCCTATTTTGTAGATCCAATCTCCAACTGTTGTCAAAAATGGAGTTTTTATATTGATAATATAAATTCCAACCAGAATAACAGCCAAGATCCCAAGTACAATAAGAAGTTTTTTGACATCTCTTCTAACAAACTTGTATTTCTCATTCAGGATGGCAATTTCGTCTGTTTCGACGATTGCGGGTGTCTCCAGTTTGACATCCTCAGTATTGGTTTCAGTAGCAATTGCTTGGTCTAATTTTCTTTCAATTTGAGTGACTGGCTGGACTTTCGGACCCTGTTTTTTGAATTTATTTTTTTTCTTACCCATGATTTCCTTTTTTTATCTTCAGAATAAAGTTACTTGAAATCAAAAAAGATATCAATGGCTCGAGCTGTCGCTAATATTTACTCGCGAGTAGTTTTGTGTTAATATTTTGTCTGACTTAGTAATAAGTTTCGCCGATGTAGCTCAGTGGTAGAGCAGAGGACTGAAAATCCTTGTGTCGTCAGTCCGATTCTGACCATCGGCACCACGTTCCGACTTGTCGGAACAAGTTGCAAGTGAAAAGTTGCAAGTGAAAAGGCGATTGTTATGGCTTTACACTTTTCTAACTTTTAACTTTGAACTGATGTGGCCTGGTGGCCGAGAGGTTAGGCAGCGGTCTGCAAAACCGCGTAGCTGGGTTCAATTCCCAGCCAGGCCTCCAATATTGATTTTTGGACAGATTTGTTTATAATATGCTTGAGTTTTGCGGGTATAGTATAGCGGTAATATACGTCCTTGCCATGGATGAGACACGGGTCCGACTCCCGTTACCCGCTCCATAAAAAGATGATCATCGAAAGATGGTCGTTTTTTTATGCGAAAATAAGATCCCTATTTCTTCCCGGCTAATTGGCCGCAGGCGGCGGAGATGTCGTCGCCGAGGCTAACTCTGAGAGTGACTTGAATATGATTTTTTTCTAAAATTGCTTTGAATTGTTCAGTCTTAGCGCGCGTGCTTGGCCTAAAACCAGTCTTGTCGACAGGATTGAAAGTAATTAGATTAACGAGAGCTAGTCTCTGACGCAAGAGCGATACCAACTCGTTGGCTTCTTTCTCACCGTCATTGATGCCATCAAGCAAGAGATATTCGTAGCTAACTCGTTTTTTACTTTCGCGGACAAAATCGTCGAGGACTTTGAATAGCTGATCGAGCGGGTAAGCGCGAGCAACAGGCATTAATTTTTCTCTAAGCTTCTGATTGGGCGCGTGCAGGCTGATAGCTAAAGTTGTACCGGTATCAGCGGAAATAAACTTTTGTAAATTGCCAATCACGCCACAGGTTGAGACCGTCATATGACGGCGGCCGAGATTGAAATAGTCTGGATCGTTGAGCTCTTTTATCGTCGAGAGGACATTTTCAAGATTAAGTAGTGGCTCACCCATACCCATAAAAACTACGTTTGTTATGCGATTATCTCCCTTGTTTTTCTTTTTAAGATATCTGGCCGCATGAATGACCTGGCTCGTAATTTCCCAAGAAGTGAGATTACGTTTGAAACCAAGCTGACCAGTGGCGCAGAAGAGGCAGCCGGATGCACAGCCGATTTGGGAGGAGACACAGACAGTATTGCGACCGTCTCTAAATTCGAGCAAAACGGTCTCAATAATACTGCCGTCTTCAAGCTCAAGAGCCCATTTGGTTGAGTGATCACGTGAAACTTGCTCTGATTTGACCGTAAAGGGGGTGATGTTTAGCTCTTGCGAGATCTTTTCGCGCTCAAATTTAGACAGAGTGGTGATATCTTCGATTTTATCGATTAGATTTATAAAAATAGCTGCCCTGATCTGCTTCTGGCGAAGGCTGGTCAATCCCGCGATGTATTTGTAAAAATCTGTTGTCATACTCTGACTATAGCAAATATTGTTTAAATCGGATATTTGAATAAAAAAGGCCTCAATATCTTCTGTGAAGATGCTCAGGTCTTTTTTGCTTTTCCTTCTCCCCGTGCCTTTCGTTCACGGGGAGAAGAGGGATGGTAATGGGATTACGTGGTTACACCCAGGTGGCGGGACCGGCCGGCTCGGTGATGATGATCTCCTGAAGGAAGGTGGCGGCCTTACGGAAGCCCTCGGGAGCTCTCATCAGGGAATCTTCGTGTTCGATGCTGATGGCACCGTCATAGCCAGCGAGGCGCAGGGCGGAGACGATCTCCTTCCAGGCTTCGGCACCGTGGCCGTAGCCGCAGGTGCGGAAGAGCCAGGCACGCTTTTCTTCCTCGGTGTACGGCTTGGTGTCCAGAACTCCGATGACGCTCGCGTTCATGTCGTTGACTTTGCAGTCCTTGGCGTGAACGTGGAAGATCGCGTTGCCGAGCATGCGAACGGCGTTGGCCGGGTTGATGCCCTGCCACCACAGGTGGCTGGGATCGAAGTTGACGCCGATCTGTGGGCCGCAGGCGACACGCAATTTCCCAGCCGTTTCGGGATTGTAGACCAGAAAGCCGGGATGGGGCTCCAGCGCCACGCGGACCTTGGCCGCTGCTAACTTTCCGTTCATCTCGCGCCAGTAGGGGATGGCCTCGACTTCCCACTGGTACTTCAGTACTTCGCCGAAGTCGTTTGGCCAGGGGCAGGTGACCCAGTTGGGGGTCTTGTCTCCGGGCGCTCCGCCCGGACAGCCGGAGAAGTTGATGACGGTCGTGATGCCGAGCATGCTCGCCAGGTCGATCGTTTTGTGGAAGATGGCATCGTGCTCGTGCCGTACGTCAATGTTGGGGTGCAACACGTTGCCGTGACACGAGAGCGCTGAGACTTCCAGGCCGTGATCGGTGATCTGCTGGAGCCAGGCGTTAGCCTTGGCCGCGTCCTTGACCAGCTCTTCGAGCGGACAGTGGGGGTTCCCGGGGTAAGCCCCGGTGCCGATTTCGACGGCTTTACAGCCGGCGCCGGCAACGATGTCGAGCATCGCTTCGAGGGGTTGATCGCCGAACAGTGCGGCGAAGGCTCCGAGTTTCATGAACGTAACTCCTTACGGGGTTTGCCATCCAAGGCTAAAAAAGATGTGCCATCGTGGCACTCCACTAAGAAATTGGTGAATTTCCTAGATGGAATACCACAATAAAAAAGGACGGATCGTCCGAATGAATATATACCAAAATAGTCTTGACAAGTCAAGACTAAAGTTGTCTTATTTATGTTCAAAACGTATCAATCGGGTCAATAAAGATTGAAAATATTAGCAAGGCGTAGTATTATCTATTTTAGGCTTTCTCTTAATTAGCGAGAGAGCTGGAGAATATATGTCAAATACATTAAAAATTATTCAGATCATCTTTGCGGTAGTGCTGGTCATTTTGATCTTGCTTCAGCAAAGAGGTTCTGGACTTGGCACAGCATTTGGCGGAGAGGGGAATGTTTATAGATCCCGCCGCGGCATAGAGAAATTTTTGTTCATCGCAACTATTGTTGTTGCAATATTGTTTTGTCTCTCGGCTGTTGCCACGGTCTTTTTCGGAAGCAAATGAAATTCAATTTCAAGATAAGGGCCAAAAATAAGAGGTCACAAGGGGAAGGTTTCAAAAAACCTTTTTTGGTTTTTATTAACTTTATTCGAAATGTAAAGAAAAGCTATCTTCTAATGAGCAAGAAGGAAAGAATCATTGCCTTTCTTTTGTTTGCGGTAGCGCTTTCTTTGATTGGTTACAAATATTATAAAAATTATGTTTCTGAGACTGTCTCTGTCGCAGATGTCGGCGGTACTTATTCTGAGGCTATGGTTGGAGAAGTTAAATTTTTAAGTCCTATTACTGCTCAAAATGATGCTGAAAAAAGCATAGCGAAGTTGCTTTTTCGAGGACTGGTTAAAGTCTATAATCAGAATGAAATTGTGCCTGATCTGGCTGAAAGCTATACCATCTCGACTGACGGCAAGCAATATGTCTTTGTGCTCAAGAAAGGTTTAAAGTTTAGTGATGGTCAGCCATTGACCGCTAATGATATTTCTTACACGATTGACTCGATCAAAACACCTGAGCTTAAAAGCCCTCTCTATAAGAGCTGGGAGAGTGTTGAGGTGACGGTTGTCGACGAAAATACAATTCAGTTTGATCTTCCGACCGCTTATGGTCCTTTTATTTATAACTGTGACTTTGGTATTATCCCAGCGCATCTCTCAACTGACGAGTTCTCAAAGAAACTAATTGGCGAAGGACCCTATCAATTTTCTAAGTCGGTTAAGGATGGAACCAAGATCAAAGAAATGGTTTTGATCACAAATAGCAATTATCATGATAAAAAACCATATATAGATAGCATAAACTTGACCTTATTCGGTCAGAAAGAAGACGCCGCAAAAGCATTTAAATTGGGTGAAAGTTACACGGGAATATTTGGAGCAGAATCTGACTCTGGCGTTAAATCTGATTATGTTTCTTCTCGATCTCTTGGTTTAATCCTTAATATTCGTGATGACAAGCTCAAGGATGCTGGCGTTAGACAAAAGATCCTGGAAAATGGGACATTTGACTCGTATCCCGAACTTTCTCTTACTACTCTAGACATACCAATCCAAAAAGCTAAGGCGGAAGAACTCAAGAAGCGTTTTGAATCGCAAGGTATAAAAATCACTCTTGATATTTATAATGCAGTTACTCTTCAGAGCAAAATTGAGAACAAAGATTACGAGCTTCTGCTCTACGGTTTTGATTTCGGCTATGATCGCGATCCATATCCATATTGGCATTCGAGTCAGGTCAATGCTTTTAATCTTTCTGGCTGGTCAGACAAGACTACCGATATTCTAATGGAAGACGCAAGAATGTTGCCTGATATAGCTCTTAGAAATGATAAGTACAATCAGATTTTCGACACAATCAAGAAACAATATTTAGCAGAGTTTTATGAGCCTGTTTCTTATGATTTTTATATTAAGAACTCTCTACATGGTGTAAATACTATCTCTGGCACACAAGCATCTTCACGTTTTGATCAGATCGAGCAGTGGTATTTGAAGGAAAAAAGAGTTAAAAAATAAATATGGGCGAATGGTGGAATGGTAGACACGTAGCGTTCAGAGCGCTATGGGAGCAATCCCGTGGAGGTTCAAGTCCTCTTTCGCCCACCAAATCAAGCTTGAGATTTTTCTCAGGCTTGATTTGTAGGTAAATATGAGAGAACTTGAACCGGGAAGAGGTCGGGAAACGGTAGTTTCCCGTGGCAGGAAAATACTAAAAACCGTCGGTTTTTAGAGAGCGAAGCGACGTGAAAGTCCTCTTTCGCCCACCAAAAAGTGTTGATCCTTTGACAATATTAAAGTTTTTTGTTATTATTTTTTTGTTAAATATTATTAAACCAGCTTGAATACGGGGAACAGGGTTATTATTCGGGTTTGGTGCCCGTTTTTTTGTATCATGCGCGCTTAGCTCAGTTGGTAGAGCGCCTCGTTTACACCGAGGATGTCGGGGGTTCGAGTCCCTCAGCGCGCACCATTGAAAATGGGCGAGTGGTGAAATTGGTATACACGCTACCTTGAGGTGGTAGTGGGAGCAATCCTGTGCAGGTTCAAGTCCTGTCTCGCCCACCAAAAAAACAAAAAAGTCCCGGACTTGAACCGGGAAGGGGTCGGGAAACGGTAGTTTCCCGTGGCAGGAAAATACTAAAAACCGTCGGTTTTTAGAGAGCGAAGCGACGTGAAAGTCCTGTCTCGCCCACCAATTATTAAGTAGGAGAAGAGAGATGAAGTTTGATTACCTCGCAACGTCTGGGTACTGGTTCGATCCGACACCACCGACTGAGAGCAATCTCTATATTCCTCTCGCAATTGCCTTTGGGATTTTGTTCCTGACAGGCCTCGCAATTGCACTACTTATGAAGGGTGATCTGAAGAAAATTTGGGGTAAATATGCCAAGCCACTGTTGATTTCCCCGATTCTCGTTGCGATCTGTCTTTTTGCCAGATATGAGCAATTACCTTGGCTGGCGTCAAGATTCGCTCTGATCTTCGTCTTAGCAGGTTCGGTTATTTGGATTCTTGCTATGTTGATTTGGTCGGCGAAATTTATCCCAGAGTACAAGAAAGAGAAAAAAGTTATAGAAAAATTTAATAAATATTTGCCGAAAGCAAAAAGCCGATAGCTGATAGCTCAGGGTTACTGCAAAAATTGTAGGCCGTGAATTATCAGCTTTCGAGCTGTAAGAAAGGATAGTTTTAAAATGAGTGAAGAAGAAAAAGTAGAATCTGCCAAAGAGGTAGAAGAGACTGAAAAAGTAGAAAAAGTTTCTGCCAAGACCAAAAAAGTCGACACGATGGAAAATCTAATCGAGGAGATGGGCGACCGTCTTTTGCCTTTTGCTGAAGGGGAAATGGTTGAAGCTAGAGCACTTGCTGTTGGTGGAAACCGAATTTGGGTTGATGTTGCAGGACAGTCCCTTGGTTTTATTCCTGAAAAGGAAATAACAACCAAGACCGGACTTAAGCCTGGCGATGTTATTTTCGCTACAGTTATTGCCATGGAAGATGAAGACGGCAACGTAGTTCTCTCAATGAAGAGAGCTGACAGAGAAAAATATTGGATCGAGATGGAAGCTGGATTTAAGAGCGGCAATCCAATCGGTGTCAAGATTTCTGACGCTAATAAGGGCGGCCTCATCTCTGATGTCGGAGGAATCCTCGGATTCTTGCCTGTTTCACAGCTTGCGCCAATTCACTATCCAAGAGTATCTGGCGGCGATAAGGATGAGATCTTAAATAGACTTCGCAGATTTATCGGCGAAGAGTTCATGGTCAAGGTTATTACCTGTGAGAAAGAGACTAATAAACTTATCTTCTCGGAAAAAGCTGTTAAAGCTCAGGAAGTCAAAACCAAGATTGATAAATTCAAAGTTGGCGACAAAGTTAAGGGCAAAATCACCGGTATTGTTGATTTCGGTCTCTTTGTCTCGATTGATCCGGAAATTGAGGCTTTGGTTCACATTTCTGAAGTTTCTTGGACACGAGTTTCTGATCTTCACAGATTGTTCAAGGTTGGTGATGAGATTGAGACTATGGTTATCTCAGTCGATGACGGCAGAGTATCTTTGTCCCTGAAGAGACTTCTGCCTGATCCTTGGGTTAAAGCCGCTTCCAAGTACAAAGTTGGCGATGTTGTCCCAGGAGAAGTCACCAAGATTACACCATTTGGCGCATTTGTTTCACTCGATACTGAGATAGATGGCTTGGTCCATATCTCAGAGCTTTCAAGTGATAGAGTAGTTGACCCAAGCCAGATCGTTGAGCTTGGTAAAAATTACAAATTCAAGATTATTTCTATCGAAGCTGACAACCACAGACTCGGTTTAAGTATGAAAGTCGACCAGAAATCAGAAAAGAAAGAGAAGGCCGAGAAGGCTCCAAAGACTGAGAAGCAGGAGGCTGAAGTCGAGGAAGTCAAAGAAGAAGTTGCAGCTGAGGCCAAAGAGAAAAAAGTAGTTGCCAAAAAAGCCAGACCGAAGAAAACAAAGACAATGGATGAAGTCTTAGCTGAAACTGAGTAAGCAACTTAAAATTTTGGAGGAATTATGCAAATCAAATTTAAAGGCAAAGATAAGTTTGAAATCAAATCCAAAGAATTAGAAATAATTCTAGATGGTAAAGTTTCTGTTAATGGCTACGAATTTCCTGGTCCTGGAGAATATGAAAAGGCCGGAGTTATAATTAACGGAATCGCTGATGGTGATAATACAATATATATTTTGAATGTCGAAGATATGAATATTTGCTATCTCGGCAAATTAAATCATGCTCTTTCCGAAGAAGAAGGCAAAGAGGTCGGCAATGTTGATATACTTTTATTGCCATTAGGACAAGATGGATCAGCGGATATTAAGACGGCTACAAAAATAATCTCGACGATTGATCCTCGTGTCGTTATTCCGATGCTCTATTCTGACCTAACTGAATTTAAGAAAAGCGAGGGCATCACTGATGGCGAAATCGATGTTTTAAAGATTCGCAAAATCGATTTGCCTGAAGATGAGCGCGTAATCTACACATTGTCCGCAAACTAGTTTTCACATTTTAATATTTTAATTTCTCAACCCATATGGGCTCTTTCAGTAAGCTAAAAGATGTTTTGGAGGAAAAGGAGAGCTTTGTTTTGGTTTGCCATATTGACCCCGATGGAGACGCGATCGGTTCTCTCTGTGCTATGGGTGAGGTTTTAGAAGCTAACCAAAAGAGGGCGACGCTCGTTTCCAAAGACAATATTCCCGAAATTTTTGACTTTATCGATGGTGTTTGCAAGATATCATCGGAGTGGCCATCAAAATATGATGCAATCATACTCTTAGATAATGGAGATTTTCGTAGAACTGGCTTCCAGAAAGAGATTTTAGAAGCTAAGCAATCCGGAATCCCAATAATTAATATTGACCATCACCCCAAGAATGATATTTGGCGCATTTCTAATATAAATATGGCCAATATCGAAGCCTCTTCGACTTCAGAAATTATTTTTGAGCTTTTGGAGAGGTTGTCTTGGAAAATAACACCAACTGTTGCCACTTCGTTGTTGGCCGGTATATTCTATGATACTGGTGGATTCCAACATCAAAATACTTCCAAGAGGGTGCTAGACATTACGGGTGAGCTTTTACGGAGAGGGGGAAAATTGAAAAAAATTTCCGAAAGACTTATTTCTTCGAGGTCGATTTCTTTATTCAAACTCTGGGGAATAGCCTTAAATCGTCTAAACATACATCCGAATTACAAAATTTCTATCTCTTTTCTGACTCGAGCAGATCTGGCTGAAACTGGTTCAAAGGAAGAGGAGATCTCGGGTTTGGTCAATTTACTAAATACAGCCGTTGAATCGAGAGGGGCGTTGTTGCTTTATGAGTCTCAAGATGGTAAAATCAAGGGCAGTTTGAGAACAGAAAAAGAAGATGTCGATATGTCCAAATTGGCCACAATTTTGGGTGGCGGTGGTCATAAAAAAGCAGCTGGTTTTTCGTTTAATGGCAAAATTGTAAAAAATAAAAAAGGCTGTGAAATAGCCTAGAGTTTGGGCGAGTGGTGGAATGGTATACACGAAGGACTTAAAATCCTTTGGCCTCAAGCTATGCGGGTTCGAGTCCCGCCTCGCCTACCAAAAAAATACACCACGTAAGTGATGTATTTTTTAATTTGATATAATAATGATGATATTAAAATATGAGACACAGATCTCATGAAAGGAGCCTATGGCCAAGGAAGAAGTGTGCTGTCCTAAGTTTGATCCATCACTTTGGGACGGGAAAGAATTCTCCTGGAAAGATCGACTCTTTGTCAAAGATACAGTCAGAGCGATCATGCATGTGCCTCTCAATATGGGTTCGGTCATGACACGCATGATAAACAAAATTGACGCGGCCAAGGCGAGAAGCGAGGATTTTCTCATATTATCTCTTGAAGAAAACCCATGGAAAAGTGAGCAGTTCATGCCAGTAGTCAAAGAGGTAGATGGTTTGGAAAATGTTAAGCTTTCTGGAACTTATCTAGCCAAGGTTTTTGAAGGACCATATCAACAAGCCAAAAGTTGGTATGTCGAAATGGTGAACTATGTTAAATCGAGGGGCAAGGAAGTTGATAAAATCTATTTCTATTATACTACCTGTCCGAAATGCGCTAAGAAATACGGCAAAAACTACGTTGTTTTATTCGCCAAGGTAAAATAAAATTGCAAATTCGAGATTAATTCTTTGCAAGAAATGCTCTTTGTGTTATATTTGTAGCAAGAGATAACATGGCAAATAGAAAGAAGAAGTTAATTTTTACTGTTTTTTCGGTCGTCATTTTAGTTATGTTGACTGCGTACTTTCTGATACCAAAAATGTTTGCCGATGAAGTCTATCCTTTGAAATATGCTGATCTGATAGTTAAATATAGCACAAAGTACGACGTTGATCCGGCTTTGGTTGCCGCCGTTATTCTTCAGGAGAGTCGTTTTAATCCGAACGCTAAATCAAGTGCGGGTGCTCAGGGTTTGATGCAATTTATGCCTGGCACGGCTAAGACGATGGCGAAGGAGACTGGAAGATATCCCAATTATGATATCTTTGATGCTGAAACCTCGATAGATTTTGGTGCTGCTCATATACGAGACTTGCTGTTGAAATATAATGGTGATGTTGATCAAGCACTGGCTGGATATAATGCTGGCACTGGTACTGTCGATAGCTGGGTTAGGCAAAACATTTTCGATCGAGTTATAAATTCCAATTCAAAGAGTGAAACTGTGACCTATGTTCGTAAAGTCAAGAATTATCAAAGAGTTTACACTGAGATGTACGGTGAGGAGCTTGGTCTAAAGAAAGATGTCAGCTCCGAGCTTCGAGAAACACCGAAGGAAGAAGAGGATGCTCGAGTTAGAGGATTCGTCTGGGTTCAAATTTTTCAAAATATCTTTAGTTCGGGTCAAAAATAGTGATGGATTTGAGGCAACAATTTATTGATTTTTTCAAAGAGAAGGGGCACTTGGTGCTTCCTTCTGCTTCTTTGGTGCCATTGGAAACTGATCCAACCGTGTTATTCAACACGGCTGGGATGCAACAATTTAAAAACTACTATGCCAATCCAGCTGAGGCGCCAAAGTCGAGAGTCACGACCTGTCAGAAATGTGTCCGGACTGGCGATATCGATGAAGTCGGCGACAAAACACACTGTACATTTTTCGAAATGCTGGGTAATTTTTCCTTTGGTTATCCTAAAAATGATGGTTCATATTTCAAAAAAGAGGCAATATTTTTGGCTTGGGAGTTCTTAACAGAAGTTTTAAAAATAGAAAAAAGCCGCATCTACGCTACATATTTTTTCGGAGAGCGGGGAGTGCCTAAGGATGAAGAATCACTTAAAATCCTTGAAAGCATCGATGGTCTAAGTAAAGTCGTACCACAGGGTTTTGACGACAATTTTTGGTCACTTGGTACGGAAAATTCTCCTGGCGGACCAACAGTCGAATTCTACATTGACGATGTCGAGGTTTGGAACTTAGTCTTCAACGAATATATATTCAAAGCAGGGAAGTTTGAGTCCTCGGAACAGCAGGGAGTTGATACCGGGATGGGTCTAGAGCGATTGCTTTGCTATGCCGGCGAGCCGCTTGATAGCGTCTATCACACAGAATTATTTGCCAAGGCTCACTCGAAATTACATGAATTGTTGCAGAAAGAAGATATATCTGCTGAGCGCATTATTCTTGATCATATTAGGGCTGCCGTATTTATTATCAATGATGGCGTTGTCCCGGCCAACAAAGACAAGGGCTATGTCTTGCGCCGACTGATCCGTCGAGCGATCGTCAAGGGTCAGCAGATTGGAATTTCACAAAATTTCACAAGTATCTTGGCTCGTGAATATTTTGAAACCTATAAAGGTGTTTATGAATTTAACGACGAATTAGTTATTTCCGAACTTGATAAAGAGGAAGAAAAGTTTCGCAAAACCCTGAAAGATGGTCTGAAAATTTTGGAATCAAAAGCACATGTTTCGGGCAAGGATCTTTTCGACCTATATCAGTCATTTGGCATTCCTTCGGAGATATCGCTTGAAGAGATCGGTCGGCTCAAGTCTCAACTGGAGGTTAATGCCGTTTCTGACTATGAAGAATTATTCAAAAAGCATCAAGAGCTTTCTCGCACGGCATCTGCAGGCATGTTTAAGGGGGGATTGGCCGAGGCTGGCGAAGCGACGACCAAATATCATACTGCGACTCACTTGCTTCTAGCGGCTCTTCGAGAGGTGCTAGGTGGCGAAGTCTTCCAAAAAGGCTCGAATATTACGGCCGAGAGAATGCGGTTCGACTTCTCATATCCGGAGAAGCTGACATCTGAGCAGATCGAAAAAGTTGAGAAAATTGTTAATGAAAAAATACAAGAAGATTTGCCTGTGGAGATGATGGAAATGACCCTCGAAGAGGCCAAGAAATCTGGTGCGATGGGAGTCTTCGAGTCTAAATATGGCGACAAAGTCAGAGTCTATACGATAGGAAATTTTTCCAAAGAAATTTGTGGTGGACCTCATGTGATTCGCACGAGTGATCTCGGTGAGTTCAAAATTCAAAAGGAAGAGAGCTCGTCTTCTGGTGTCAGAAGAATCAAAGCAGTTTTGAAATAGTCACCAGTTGAGAATGCGACAAAGTCATTTCCTGATGGCTTTTTTAGTTGACTAAATTAACAAATTATTGTACTATACAGTGTCGCTAACAACGACACCGACGTAAGTCGTGACTAGGATGGCACGCTGTCCAAGGGGTCTTCCCCATGAAGACTTTTCTGGCAAGATTAGTCGTCACAGTTATCGGGATCCCCCTAACTGTGGCATCAATATTCTTGGGTAACCAAGATTTCTTTCTGGCTCTTATAGCCATCACTGTCGTCATGATGGTGAGCGAGTACTGCGACATGGCAGGTCAATCGGAGACGATCAAGTTGTTCTCGGTCATAACTGTCGTTGCGGCTTATGCAACTAGTTATGCCTGTATCACTGGTGGCTTCGAAGTGGTTCTTGTCCTGTCGGCTTTGGTGACTATGATGGCTCTTGGGGGTGAACTGGTACTGGGTAAGTTGGCCCTAAAGGCCGACAATCCTGTCAGGCTAGTTCTGTATATCGGATTACTGCCGAGCTTTATCGCCGCAATCCGTGCCATTCCGGGCGAGAGTATTGTCTTCGGTTTTCAGACCGGTACGGGCTCAATGCTCGTGGTCGCCTTTTTCTTTACGATCTGGGCGACAGACATCTTCGCTTACCTGATCGGCAGGAAACTGCAGACTGCCAAGCTTTGCCCAGACATCAGTGCTGGCAAGACCGTGGGCGGCTGTGTTGCTGGCTTCGTAGCGGCGATCTTGATGGCGGCAGTGTTTGCCATCTTACTACACAAAGCGACTTTGGTCCTATTGGGCCCAGTCGTTGGAGTCTTTGGCCAGGTCGGAGACTTGGTCGAATCGCTCCTGAAGCGGAATCTTCACAAAAAGGATTCCGGAGGGATTTTCCCCGGCCATGGCGGAATGCTTGATAGACTGGACAGCATGATCTATGCTGCTCCTGTTGCTTACCTTCTCTTCCGCTTGATCGGATTCTAGGCGGCCCATGACGGGCCGCCTTCCCGTTTTTATTGGCATTAATTTTTTCATTTGATATAATAGTCCTATACCTATAAGCGAGGGATTTTTGTGGGACTTTTTGGAATAAAGAATAAGAAAAACTATGCAATCGCACTGGACATCGGGACTGAATTTGTCAAAGTGCTGGTTTTTCGTATTGATGATGACGTCGCTCATGTCATCGGTGTCGGTCGCCAGAAGCAGCAGCTCTCTGATATGCAAGGCGGACGAGTCACTGACATTTCTGGTGTGATCAAAAATTGCGAAAAAGCTCTGGCGCAGGCTTTTGAAGAAGCCAAAGTAGCACCACGTCAGTGTGTTATTGGTATTGCCGGTGAGCTTGTTAAAGGCACAACAACCGTCATTCACTACAAGCGCGAAGAATCAAAAGAAAAAATAACTGTTAAGGAGCTCAAAGATATTATCGAACAAGTCCAAGAGCGCGCCTTCGACCGCACTAGAAGTGAATTGGCTTGGGAAACTGGTCAGGCTGAGCTTGACGTCAGATTGGTAAATTCTGCTGTTGTTGATGTCAGAATAGACGGCTACAAGATCACAAATCCAGTCGGTTTTCAGGGTCGCGATGTTCAGGTCGGAATATTCAATGCTTTTGCCCCAATCGTTCATCTTGGTGCTTTGCAAACTATTGCTGAGGACTTGCAACTAGACTTACTCTCCATTGCCGCTGAGCCATATGCTGTTGCGCGCTGTGTTGGTCTCGAGGATTCTTCTGAATTTTCCTCAATTTTTGTTGATATCGGTGGCGGTACGACCGACATTGCTGTTGTCCGAGCCGGAGGAGTCGAGGGGACAAAGATGTTCGCGATCGGCGGACGAGTGTTTACTAAGTCTATTGCTGATGCATTTGACAAGCCTTTTGCTGATGCTGAACAGTTAAAACTTGACTATTCTGCGGGTAAGATAGAGAAAGATTCAGAGATTGGAAGCAAGATCAGGAAGGCAATTGAAAACGATTGTGAAGTCTGGCTCTCCGGAGTAGAATTGGCCTTAGAGGATTTCTCGAATGTTGAGCTTTTGCCATCGAAGATATTGCTGTGCGGCGGCGGCTCATTGCTTCCTGAGATCAAAGATTATCTCGAGAAGCGCTCATGGACGAAAAATCTACCATTTGCTAAACAGCCGAAAGTTGATTTTATCAAGCCAAAACAGGTGACTTCAATTATCGATGAGACAGGGAAATTGAAGGGTTCTCAGGACATTACCCCTATGGCCTTAGCTAATTTAGCCATTGATTTAGCCGGTAGCGAAGGTGTCGTTGATGGAGTGCTCGATCGAATTGTTGAAGGATTAAGAAAATGAATAAAGTCTATTATCTTGAGCCAGATGAAGAGATAACAAAAGTCATTGATCGGATTCGTAAGAGCGAAGAAGCCGGAGTTGTTTTGGTTGTGCCTAGAGGCTCTTCGATTTCGCAAAGCACCATCAATCTTAAATTGCTCAAAAGAAATGCATCTGATCACGGTAAGGTCATAGGTATAGTGAGCTCAGATAAGATTACTAATAACCTCGCTGATCAGGTCGGGATTGAAGTTTTCTCTAAGGTTACAGAAGCGGAGAAAGCGAGTCTTAATGTGCCGGTCAAAGCTGAAGAGGCGACTTCTTCTTCATTAAAAGTAAATCGATACAAAAAATATGATCTTAGCAAGATGACTGAAGATTCTGAGCTAGAACCGGAGCCAGAAGATGACCCAGATCTAGAAGAGCCAGAAGAACAGATTGAAGAATCTGTGCCAGAGGAAGAAGTAGTAGTGGAAGAAATTCCGGAAGAAGAACATGAAGAACAGTCCGAGCCAGAAATACAAGCGAAAGCTTTGGATGTGAAAAAAGATAATGAAGAGGAGGAAATGGTGGTTATGTCTCCAAACAAGAAAGAAAAGCGACACATAAAAACAGAAGGAAGCCGAAAAGCATTTCTTGTAATTTCGTCAATTGTATTGGTCGGTCTTGCTGCGGCTTTTTATGTCCTTATTCCTACGACTGAAGCCTCTTTAATATTAAAGACTAGTGACGTCGAGAAAAAGAGCAATATTTTTGTCGATAAGAATCAGGCCATTGCTGATCCGGCTGTTTTTGCTGTCCCAGGACAGCTTGTCGAAGTAGAGAAATCAATTACCAAAGAATTTGACTCGACTGGCAAAAAGGATATCGGCGAAAAGGCACATGGCACAATTACAATTTCTAATACTGTTAGCACCAAAGCAATCACGGTTTCTCCTGGTGCCAAGGTCACGGCTGCTGATGGTAAAATTTTTTATATTGAAAAGGGAGTATTGGTTCCGGGAAAGACTGCTCAGACCGATATTAGTAAATGTCATCAAGATGCCCAGCTTAATATTATTTGTGATCCGATTCCCGGCGTCGTAGACGCATCTGTGATTGCTTCTGAAAATGGCGACAAATACAACATCCCTGCTACAACTTTTACGGTTGGGCAATTAACCGCAAGTAGTAAAACTACATTTACTGGTGGAGTCACTAAAAACGTTTCTTTTGTAACAGATGAAGATTTAGCCAAAGCTGAGGTGACGATCAAAGAAGAGGGAACTACTCAGGGCAAGCAAGGCTTGATCGATAAGGCGGCTGAAGAAAGCTTAAAAATATTCGAGAAGAACATTGCGGTAGAAATAATCTCTCAAGATTCTAATAAAAAAATCAATGATGAGGCTGATAAGTTTCAGATTACTGCTAGAGTGAAGCTTATGGCACTTGGATTTAAAGAGGATGACTTAAGAAAAATCATGAGTGATTTGACGGGACAAGATTTGACTGCTGACAAAATGCTAATCAATGCTGACAAAACAGAATTGACCTACGAGATGATTGAGGACTCGATGTCCGAAGGAAAGATCAAAATATCAGCTGATTTTAAGGGCAAAGTTGGTCCGAAGATTTCGAGTGATAATATTAAAGAAGGTGTCAAAAATCGAAGTTATACAGATGCCGTAAGCTATCTTGGGAAAATAGAGGGAGTCGAATCTGTATCACTAAAGATTACACCAAAGTTGTTAAATAGAACTTCTTTTCTGACCAAGAAAATAAAAGTTGATTTTGATTACCAAAAGTAATAATTGGCAAAAAATAATTAACAAAAATTCTTATGGCTTTTTTAGCGATTGACTATGGTGAAAAAAGAATAGGGCTGGCAGTTGGGACAATTTTCCCTAAAGGTGCTGGCGTGGTTGATGGCGAACAAAAAATGGAAAAGATTGTTGATGATATAGCTAAAATTTGTCATGAAGAAGAGATCGAAAAGATTGTTGTTGGCCTACCGATCAGATCTCAAGGCGAAGAGGGCAGGATCAGCCTGAAGGCTCGAAAATTGGCTGCAGCATTGATTGAAAAGACTGGTCTGCCAATTTATTTTGAGCCAGAGCAATACACCTCGGTTCTGGCGACAGAGATTTTAAAAGAAAGCGGCAAAAATTATTCTCGAGCGAGTGGCAAGACTGATGAAATGGCGGCCGTCTTAATATTGGAACAATTTATTAATAAGCGTGGCGAGAGATAAATAGATGAAATTTAAATTGCTATATATTTTTGGCTTTTTAGTTTTGATTTTTGCGCTTGTGGTTGTCTTTGTTTTCTTCGATATGAAAAAAGAGACTTACGCGCCAAATGAAAAAATCGAAAAAAATACAATTATAGAAATAGAATCCGGCAAGGGCAGCAAAGAAATTGGTAGCGATTTGGAAAAACTTGGCCTTGTTAGCGATGACAGAGTTTTCTATTATGCCTCGATTATTCTGAGCAAGAAGATTACCCCAGGTTTTTATGAGCTAACACCGAAAATGTCAATTAGCGACATCTTAAATCTTCTTGATTCTGGCAAAGTTAAAGTAGCAAAGATTCTTATCCCCGAGGGACTAAGAGTCGAACAAATTGCTCGAAAGCTTGATGAGGCGGGGATTGTCAGCTATGAGGAATTTGTTTCTAGGGCCAAAGACAAAGAGGGCAAGCTATTCCCTGATACCTATTTCTTTAATCCTCGCATGACTGCTGATGAGATCATTGTGATGATGCTAGATGATTACAACAAACGCATCAGCGGACTCAGCGTTACTGATAATGACTTAATTCTTGCTTCTATTGTAGAGAGGGAAGCAGCTAATGATACTGATCGCGGTCTGATTGCAGGAATTTACAGTAATCGTTTAAAAGCAGGGATGAAGCTTCAGTCTGATCCAACAGTTGAATATGGTCGTGACAGTAATGAGATTGCCAAAATTTCTGTCTCCGATCAGAAAGACTATACTTTCTGGAAATCGGCCAAAACGGTTGAATATACTAGCGTCAAATCACCTTACAATACCTATCAAATAAGCGCGCTCCCTCTTGGTCCGATATGTAATCCGGGATTGAAGAGCATAGAGGCGGCCAAGAATCCAACACCAAGCAAATATTATTATTTCCTCTACGGTAGAGACGGTAAAATTTATCCAAGCTCAACATCAGCTGAGCATGAGGCTCTGGCCGCAAAATATCTTTGGTGATTCTCGACTTGACCGAATCGTACTTTTGAAATAGACTCATATGTGAATCAAGTATTAAGCTTTTTGGCAAAATACTAGTTTTTGTTTTCGAGTAGCAGCTAAATCATTTAAATTTTTCTTGTGATGAAATGAAGAGCCCAATTAGTAAAATTTTAAGTCGTTTTTCGCAGGATATTGGAATCGATCTTGGTACTGCGAATACTCTTGTTTATGTTCGCGGCAAGGGCGTTGTCATTCGTGAGCCTTCTGTTGTGGCAATTAATAAAAAAACGAAGGAAATTCTAGCTGTTGGAGAAGAAGCAAAGAGAATGGTTGGCAGGACACCTAGCCATATTGTGGCAATCAGGCCGTTAGTTGATGGTGTAATATCAGATTTTGAAATTACAGAAGCAATGCTTCGATATTTCTTTGATCGTGTTCATCAACAACATTTTTCACTTATTCCCCGCCCCAGAGTTGTTATCGGCATTCCTCATAGTGTGACAGAAGTGGAAAGAAGGGCTGTTGAAGAAGGCGCGATCAACGCTGGTGCTAGAGAAGTCTATCTGATTGAAGAACCAATCGCTGCAGCGATTGGCGCCCGACTTCCCATCCAGGATGCTTCTGGCAGTATGATCATCGATATCGGCGGCGGCACGACAGAGGTAGCGGTTATTTCTCTGGGTGGTGTTGTAGCTTCGCGTTCTTTGCGCATTGCTGGAGATGAGCTAAATGAAGACATAATTCAATATGCAAGAGATAAGTTTAATCTTCTACTTGGCGAAAGGACTGCGGAAGAGATTAAGATAAAAATTGGGTCGGCCATTGAAATGAGAGAGAAGCCGGAAGCACCAATGAGAGGACGAGATCTTGTAACTGGACTCCCCAAGGAGATCATTATTAATGATGCTCAAATTCGCGAGGCAATGAAAAAATCAATAAGCTTAATTATTGAGAGCATTAAAGTCACAATGGAAGAAACTCCGCCGGAACTTTTGGCTGACATTATGGATCGCGGAATAATTCTTTCTGGCGGCGGAGCTCTTCTTCGAGGGTTAGACAGATTGATTTCTCTTGAGACTAATACCCAAGTCTATATAGCCGATGATCCCCTAACAGCTGTGGCTAGGGGAACAGGTATGGTTCTTGAGGATCTTGATCTTCTTTCAGAAGTCTTGCTTCCGAGAGAATATAAACGATAAATGAAAAAGAAAAATAACATAATTTCGATATTACTACTGGTGGCGATCGTTTTAATATTGTTTGTTTTCTCTGGCGCGAGATCCAACATTCGTTCTTTTATGTCTGGATTTTTCAGCCCTGTGTTATCACATTTATCTTCTTCGGGTAAAAACCTCAGAGAGAACCTTTCATTTATAAGACATATTGGTGATTTGCGTTCTAAAAATAACGAGCTATCGGAAAAAATATTGAGTCTTCAAGTTGATACAAGCAGAATTAGCGAACTTGAAAATGAAAATACAATTCTCAAAAAAGAACTTGGCTTTGCTAAAGATTCATCAACGGGTCCGTTAATTCCGGCCAAGATAATCGAGCGTGATCCAATGTCATATCTTGATTATGTCATTGTAGACCGTGGATCTGATGATGGGCTAAAGTCCGGGATGGCAGTTGTTTCGAGTGGAACACTTGTTGGTCAGGTTAGAGAAGTAATGAAAAATACGTCCACAGTTGTTTTAATTACGAGTAAGGATTCAATTATTCAAGCAATGCTTCAAGATTGCAGAGCAAAGGGAATTTTAAAAGGTGGAAATTCTGGCTTGTATATTGAAAACATTACAAGGGATACAGAGTATAAAGAGGTGGAATTTGTGATTACCAGTGGTCTTGGTGGTAAAATAAAGGAGGGAATTCTTATCGGAAAGGCCGACAAGCTTCAATCGTCCTCTTCTGGAATATTTAAGACGATTAGTGTTGAACCCTTACTTGATTTATCAAAACTAGAATTAGTCTTCATACAACAATGAAATTATCAAAATTGTTATTATTCATTCTTCTTGGTCTTGTCCTAGTTATAATGGATTTAACATTTTTTAGTTATATTGAAATTTACGGTGCCAGCTTAATCACTTCTCTTATAGTTCTGACTATGTTGGCGCTTTCGAATAAAAGTGATGATTATATTTTCTTCGGCCTGATACTGGTGATTCTCTTTTCAATTTTTTCCTCCGTGCCACTTTTTGTTATAGGTTTTAATTTTGTATTAGTCCCAGCTACAATTAATTATTTAATTAAAAAATATCTACCCAGCCCGAGTACATTAACGGCGATACTTTACTTTATTATCGTTGCATTTTTATTCGAATTTTCTCTGCTCGCTTGGTCTTCCGAGTGGAGTATTGCTGGTTTTAGGGCTGTGGGCTACTTTGTAATGATAAATGCTATTATGGGCACGATCATAAATGTATTCTACACAAAAGCAAAAAAATTCTTCCTGTCTGAATTTGAGATAAAGTTATAAATATGGATATATTTGGAAATTTTTCACAGTTGCTAGGAGATAAAAATAAAAGGACAATCAGGACTCAAAATGATCTTGAATTCTCGTATTCTGAAGTCACAGATGAGTCAATCGGCAAAGTAGAAAGCAAGAGCTCGGAGCAATCTTTTCTGCTTCCAAAACTGATTTCGATTTTAATTTTCTCGATTCTTGTTTACAGATTATTTTTTGTTCAGGTTGTGCATGGAGATATAAATCAAAAATTGGCTGAAGGCAACAGAATCCGTCCTAGAGTTCTGGAAGCCAGCCGCGGTTTGATAGTTGATTCAAACGGTCAGTGGCTAGCCAGAAATAAGCCATCATTTGCTTTGGCCATATATCCTTCTGATCTTCCCAAGAAAAAAAATGATCGACAAGAGCTCTACCAAAAAATTTCTGAATTGTCTGGAATTTCTGTTGACCAAATCAAAAAGGATGCTGAAAAAAATGGTTTATCATCTTTGGATGAGGTTTTGTTAAAAGAAGATATATCCCATGATGATGCTCTTTTGCTTGAGGAAAACATCACTGGTTTGCCTGGAGTTTTTATTGCCAAAAAATCTATCCGAGAATATAAAGGCACAAGTGGCTTGAGTCATCTAATTGGTTATTCTGGCATTGTTTCGGGCGAAGATTTGAAAAAATATCCGAGTTATTATCTATCAGACAGAATTGGCAAGGTTGGCCTTGAGGCCGAGTACGAGAGTTTTTTGAGAGGAACCTATGGGGTTGAACAGATTGAGGTTGATTCCAAGGGAAATATCGCTAAGGTTTTGGTCGACAAGGAAAACAAAGATCCAGTTGCTGGAGATGACTTAGTCTTAAATATTGATTTAGGACTTCAGGAAAAAGCTGCCGCAGCTCTGAGAGCTGGTATTGACTCTGGTAAAGAAATGACTGGAACAGAAGTGACTGGTGGCGCGGCTATCGTCATGGATGTAAAAACAGGTGGAATTTTGTCGATGGTTTCCTTGCCAGATTATGATAATAATTTGTTTACAACAAAAATCTCAGACAAGGATTATCAAGGGCTGATGAGCGATGCATCGCTTCCGATGTTTAATCGATCTATTGGCGGAGTTTACCCGCCAGGTTCGATTTCCAAGATTATTATGGCTTCGGCTGGACTATCCGAGGGTAATATTACAAAAAATACTTCTTTCGTTACTCCTGCAGAAATCAGGATAGGTGATTATGGTTTTCCGGATTGGAAGGATCATAGCTATGAAACCACCGACGTTGAGAGGGCATTGGCCGAATCAAACAATGTTTTTTTCTATTCGATCGGAGGTGGCTATGACAAGATAAAGGGAATCGGTATTGATGCGATAAAGCATTATTGGGAGCTTTTCGGTTTGGGTGAAAAAACCGGCATTGATTTACCTGGAGAAGCAACGGGACTCTTGCCCGATGCGACTTGGAAAAAAACCGTCAAGAACGAGCCTTGGTATATTGGCGACACTTACCATGTGTCGATTGGCCAGGGCGATCTTTTGGTAACGCCTCTTCAGATGCTTCGAGCGACAGCAGTAATCGCTAGCGGCGGTAAACTTTATGAGCCGCAACTAGTCAAAAAGATTATTGGACCAGACGGTGCCGTTATTAGTGAATTTGCTCCAAGAATCGAAAGACAAGATTTTATTAGTTCTGATGTTATTAAAACTGTGGCTGAGGGCATGAGAATGGCCGTAACTGAAGGTTCGGCTAGGACACTCTCTGATTTGCCTATAAAATCGGCTGGCAAAACAGGAACGGCACAATTTCTAAACAACCAAAAGACCCACGCTTGGTTTACTTGTTTTGCCCCATATGAAGATCCTCAGATTGCAGTTATAGTCCTGGTTGACGGAGGTGGTGGTGGCCATGAAATTGCATTACCGGTAGCCAAGGAGATTTTGAACTATTATTTTACGAGATAATCGGAGAAAAAACTTATTTTAATTGTTAAGTCTAGAAAAGGATAAAACAATTTTTGCAAGTCTATAAATATTGACAAAAAGAGCTAATTTTGAGAAAATTTGCCAACATTAAAAGAAATAACGCTTCACGGTATCAATCGTGAGCGCTTTTTTTCTCAAAAGGAGCCAAATTATGAGTAATTACTTGACCGAAGACGGTCTTTCAAAACTTAAAATTCAATTAGCCGATATTAAAGTTAAGCTAAAAGAAGTCAGCCAGAAAATCAAAGAAGCCAGAGAAATGGGCGATCTTTCTGAGAATGCAGAGTATCATGAAGCTAAAAATGAGCAGTCTTTTTTGATGGGCAAAGAGCAGGAGCTTGATCAGAAAATTAGAAGCGCTCAGATTATCAAAAAAGAATGTAAGAATGATACTATCAATGTCGGCTGTACGGTTGAGATCGATGATGATGGTGACAAAATGAAATATCAAATCGTTGGAAGTGACGAGTCTGATCCGTTGAATGGTCGCATTTCCATTGATTCGCCGATTGGTTCAGCTTTGGTTGGTCATAAGAAGGGCGAAACAGTCGAAGTCAAAACCCCAGCTGGTGTCTCTAAGTGTAAAATTATAAATATTGAATAATTTTCTCTCAAGATAGAAAAAGGCCTCCCGATAAATCGGAGGTCTTTTTTGTTGGGGCGACAAAATTGACTTTGAGGTATCGATTTAACTTTGTGAATATGCTATAAAAAAGTTGTAAAGTGTAAAAAGGATACAGATGTCTAATGATTTGGGTGCAACAGAAAAAGATTTAATAGAAAGTCGAGTCGCTAAGCTCTCCGAACTTAAGAATTTGGGTATTGATCCATATCCTTCAGTTTCAAATAGAGACCGTTTGATTGAAGTAGTTTTAGCCAACAAAGATTCTCTGATTGATTCGAAAGAAGAAGTCACTATTGCCGGTCGTGCTATTGCCAAAAGAGGACATGGTAAGCTAGTTTTTCTTGATATTGTTGATGAATCGGGCAAGATTCAGGGAGTTTTAAAGGCAGATCTTTTAAAAGAAGGTGCCTTTGAGGTCGTCAGCTGTCTAGAAGTTGGTGATTTTATCGAGATATCAGGCACAATCTTTATCACAAATGCCGGCGAGCTCTCAGTCCAGGCAAGTGATGTCCGAATATTGACCAAATCGATCAGACCACTTCCAGAGAAATGGAATGGACTTAAAGATGTTGAGACCAGATACAGAGAGAGATATGTCGATTTTATTGTCAACCCTGAAGTTAAGCAGAAATTCTATGCTCGCTCCAAAATAATCAAAGCCCTGCGAGACTTCTTAGTAGAAAATGGCTTTATGGAAGTCGATACCCCGGTACTCCAAGCTATTCCGGGCGGTGCTTCGGCTAAGCCTTTCTCGACTCATTACAATGCCTATGACAGGGAAGTATTTTTGCGAATTGCTCCAGAGCTATATCTTAAGAGATTGCTTGTCGGTGGATTCGAAAAAATATTCGAATTTGCGCGATGTTTTAGAAATGAAGGCGTCGATGCGACCCACAACCCTGAATTTACTAATCTGGAATTTTACTGGGCGTATGCTGATTATGAGAAATTAATGAATCTGACCGAGGATCTTGTCCGTTTTGTCGTCAGAGCTGTTAATAACGGCGATCTTGTTCTCGAAATAGACTGCAAGAAAATTGATTTTGCTCAAAAATTTGAGAGAACAACTTTTCATGAACTAACTGGTGGTGAAGAATCAGACGAGGCTTTTAAAAAGGGCGTTGCCAAGCTTGTTAATCCAACATTCGTGACAAATCACCCAGCCGATCTTTTGCCATTAGCTAAAAGAAATAGCAAAAATTCAAAATTAGTTGATTCATTCCAGTTGGTAATTGGTGGAATTGAGCTTATCAAGGCATTCTCTGAGCTCAATGATCCGATTGACCAGAGAGAAAGATTCGTCGATCAGGCCAAGCTTCGCGAAAAAGGCGATGAGGAAGCACAAAGACTTGACGAAGATTTCTTGAAAGCGATCGAGTATGGTATGCCACCTACAGCCGGCTGGGGCCTTGGAGTTGATCGTTTTGTCAAAGTGCTGACCGATTCCAAGACATTGAGAGAAATATTATATTTCCCATTCATGAAACCAGTTGACTCTGCCAAAAAGAACGAAGGAGAAAAATGCTAGATATTAAACAAATCAGAGAAAAACCTGAAGAGATCAAGAAGGCGATTGCCCGCAAGGGTGCTGAGCCGGCACTTGTCGATGAACTTTTGGAATTAGATGAGCGCAGAAGAGAACTTATTTCTAAAGTTGAAGATTTCCAGAGCGAATTAAATACTCGTTCTAAAGAAATTGCTATGTTTCATGGTCAACAGAAAATTGACGCTATCAATGAAGCAAGCGAATATTCCGAAAAAATTAAACAGATTAAACCTGAGCTAGATAAAGTCAATTCTGAATACAGAAAAGTAATGATTGATATTCCCAATCCACCGCTTGAGAGTGTTATAGACGGAGAATCGGATAAGGATAATACTGTCAATCGCAAAGTTGGAAAGCCGACCAAATTTGATTTTTCACCGCTTGATCACGTTGATCTTGGTCAGAAGCTGGACCTTATTGATATTGAGCGAGCTGGTAAGATTTCTGGTTCACGTTTTTATTATTTGAAGAATGAATTAGTCATTCTTGAGCAATCACTTTTCCGTTTTGCCTTTGATTTTTTGATAGCTGAGGGCTTTATTCCGATGATTCCGCCGATCCTTTTGGGTCGTAAAATTATGGAAGGTGCTGGCTATATTCCTGGTGGCGAAGATGAGATTTATCGCTCACAAGACGATTCTTATTTGGCTGGCACCGCTGAACAACCGCTGGCCGGATACCATATGGATGAGATATTGGACGAGAAGACTTTGCCTCTGCGATATGTTGCAGTTTCGACCTGTTTTAGGCGTGAAGCTGGAAGTCATGGCAAAGATGTACGTGGAATATTGAGGGCTCATCAATTTAACAAAGTCGAAATGTTTTCGTATGTTAAGCCAGAAGACGCCGAAAAGGAACATGAATATCTCGTCTCTCTCGAGGAGAAGATGATGACAGCTCTAAAAATTCCTTATCAGGTTATCAATATTTGCGCTGGTGATCTTGGCGCGTCAGCGGCCAAAAAATTTGATATTGAGGCTTGGATGCCGGGTGAAAATAATTATCGCGAGACTCATTCCTGTTCAAATTGTACTGATTTCCAGTCTAGACGTCTAAATATTAGATACAAGACCAAGAGTGGCAAGGTTGACTTTGTTTATACTCTTAACGGCACAGCCTTTTCTGATCGACCACTTATTGCCATTCTGGAAAATTATCAGCAAAAAGACGGCTCTATTGTCGTACCAAAAGTATTGCAAAAATATACCGGTTTTAAGGAAATTAAGAGGTAATTTCTATAGTGTATAGACAGACTAAAATTAAGAAAAGTGGGATTTTGAGGGAGTCCTGCTTGGTTTGTGTTCTATGCCGTGGAAAATAATTAATAAAATTAGGAGGCGAAATGAAAATTGAATTTCACATTAAAAATATTGTAATTTCAGCGAAGCAAAAGTCTTTTTTTGAGAAAAAGTTGATGAAGCTAAAACGCTATCTCAAAGATGAGCCAATGATAATTGACGTTTATTTCAAAGACGAGACAAGTCCAGAGAAGGGCGGCATGGATCAAGCAGTTGAGCTCGCAACTACTTTCGGCAAGGAAAAGATTTTTGTCAGAGAAGTTGATGATCGTCTAATGAGAGCATTTGCCATCGCTTACAAGTCACTTGAGCGCAACTTAAGTCGATTTCACAAGAAAAGAATTGACAAATCTCACGAAGGGACAGAGGATTACGTTTCTAGAGCGCTCCGTGCCTTAAGAATCAAAAAATAGGCCATATTCTTATTGATTGTATTCGCAAAAGCATAATGATAATATCAGATGTGAGTAAACATATCTTATTATTTTGTAGTTAGGAAATATATGAGTATTCTGGATTTAATCTACAACCCAAGTAAGCGAGTCATTTCTTCTTTAGAAAAGATTGTCGCCGATATTAATGGTCATGAAGCGGCATTGCAAAAATTGAGTGATTCTGAGCTTAGGGAAAAAACCTCAGATTTTAAGAAGGAAATCGCCAAAGCAGGTGGAGATATTGAACAGGAAAAATCAATTATCGAATCAATCACTCCGGAAGCATTTGCCGTCGTGCGAGAGGCGATGAAAAGGGTTTGGAATGAGCGTCATTTTGATGTTCAGCTTATTGGTGGACTGGTCCTACATCAGGGTAAGATTGCCGAAATGAAAACTGGTGAAGGTAAAACTATTGTTGCGACTTTGCCACTTTACCTAAATGCACTTTCTGGCAGGGGTGCCCATCTGGTGACGGTCAATGACTATCTTTCGAAACATCAGGGCGAAGGCATGGGTGAAGTTTTTAATTTTTTGGGATTATCGACAGGAATAATTCAGAGCAATCAGGAAACTTTCCGCTTCGTTAAGAAAGAAAACTACAAACATTATTCTGAATGTGAAGGATTGAATCTTGAGCCATGTTCCAGAAAAGACGCTTATGCTTGTGATATTACATACGGTACGAACAATGAATACGGTTTTGATTATCTTCGCGACAATATGGCGCCGACACTCGAGCAATGTTCGCAAAGAGAGCTAAACTTTGCCATCGTTGATGAGGTTGACTCAATTTTGATTGATGAGGCTAGGACCCCACTCATCATCTCCTCTCCGGCTGAAGAATCTGGCGCTATGTATCAGCAATTTGCCGCATTAGTACCACGGCTCAAGATTGATATTGACTATGTTCTGGACGAAAAAGATCGAGCTGTGACCTTGACTGATCAGGGAATTGCCGAGATGGAGAAGTTACTCCATGTCGACAATATTTATGCGGTCGGTGGCATTACTATGGTTCATCATCTGGAGCAGGCGCTCAAAGCGCATGCACTTTTCAAAAAGGATCGAGACTATGTTGTTCGCGAAGGAGAGATTATTATAGTTGATGAGTTTACGGGGCGATTGATGGTGGGACGTCGTTATTCCGAGGGGCTCCATCAGGCGATTGAGGCCAAGGAGGGCGTCGAGGTCAAACAAGAATCTCAGACTTTAGCGACTATTTCCTTTCAAAATCTTTTTAGAATGTATCGAAAGTTGGCTGGTATGACCGGTACAGCAGCGACTGAAGCTGAGGAATTTTATAAAATTTATAAACTTGATGTCGTCGAGATTCCGACGAATAAAAATGTTCTGCGACGCGATTTGCCAGACAGAATTTATAAGTCTGATGAGGCAAAGCTAGATGCGATTGTGGCTGAAGTCAAAGAGAGAAGCGAAAAGGGTCAGCCGATCTTAATTGGTACTGTTTCTGTCTCTAAAAATGAAGTTTTATCAAAAAAGCTCAAGAAGGCAGGTGTCAAACACGAGGTTTTGAATGCCAAGCATCATGAGCGCGAGGCCAAGATCATCGCTAAGGCAGGCTTCACTGGTGCGGTGACTGTTGCTACTAATATGGCTGGTCGCGGAACTGATATTCGACTCGATGACAAGGTTAGAGGACTTGGTGGGTTGTTTGTTTTGGGCACTGAGAGGCACGAAGCCAGAAGAATTGATAATCAGCTTCGTGGTCGAGCCGGTCGCCAGGGTGATCCGGGTGCGTCTCAATTCTTTGTCTCTTTGGATGACGATTTAATGAGAATATTCGGCGGCGAAAGACTTAGAAATCTAATGAATTCTTTGGGGTTGCCAGATGATATGCCAATAGAGAACAAAATGATTTCCAGATCCATCGAATCGGCTCAGAGACGAGTAGAGGGATATAACTTTGATACCAGAAAACATTTAGTTGAATACGACGATGTAATGAATAAACATCGAGAGGTTATTTATCGCAAACGACGTCGCATATTAGAGATGACTGAGGACGGAAATATCGGTGACTCTAATCTCAAAGAAGAAATCCTGGCGATGATTGAGGAAGATATCGACAATATTTTCTTGGTATATCAGGAAGACCTAGAAAAGATAAATATCGAGCTCAAGGCTATTTTAGGTGATTTTGGTCAGAAGATTGATGATGCCGATTCGGCCAAAGAATTAGCTAAAAAGATTTACGAAGATCGTGAGAAAAAATATTCGTCCAAAGTTATGCGTCAAGCTGAAAAGATGGTTTATTTGAGAACGATCGATATGCTTTGGATTGAGCACCTGACAACCATTGATGAGCTTCGTGCCGGTATTGGGCTTCGCGGATATGGTCAGAGAGATCCTTTGGTTGAATACAAACACGAAGCTTACAAGATGTTTGAAAGTTTGCTTAAAAATATTGAAGCCAATATCGTTAGAACGATTTACAAGGTTGAGGTCGAAATTGCTAGACAAACTCCGGTGCAAAAGCCTCAAACAGTCGATTATTCTAAGCCGGACGCTGACTCAGTTGGTAGCTTCGAAAGCCAAAAGGAACAATTGGCTGTCGAACAAAAAATGTTGGCTGAGTCTAATAAAATTCATCCAGGCACCGAGAGTGTTACGGTGGTTGAGCGCGGCAAGACAGTATTTGATCGTATGAAAGAATCTCGAACCGGAGTTGCCTCACAAGTCAAATCATCTCCAAAAGTTGGCCGCAACGATCCTTGCCCGTGTGGTAGTGGCAAGAAATATAAGAAATGTTGCGGTAAATAAACATCTCTTGTTTTGTTTGTGTATTTTGAACTCTTTGTTGCAATGGTATAATAGAAGAAACTTTTAATGTCGGAGGAAAAGTGTCTAATAAGGTTTTACTTGTGATACTTGACGGTATTGGGTTGTCTGGACAGGAGAAAGGTAATGCTCCACTTTTGGCCAAGACTCCAACGTTAGATTTTGTCTATTCCAATTACCCCAAAACTTCCATCACCGCCTCTGGTTTAGAGGTTGGTTTGAGCGAAGGCGAACCGGGCAACTCAGAGGTTGGTCATTTGAGCTTAGGATCGGGCAGAGTTATTTGGGAAAATTTACCCCTGATTGATCAATCAATTCAATCTGGAGACTTTGCCAATAAAAAGGCGCTTGTTGAACTATTTGAAAAAACTAAAAAGAATGATTCCAATCTTCACTTAATTGGCCTTATTTCTGATGGTGGAGTTCATTCGCACATACGTCACGTTTTTGCCTTAATCGAGGCAGCAGCAAAGAACAATGTTAAGAATGTTTATATCCACTTTATTTCTGATGGCCGTGACACTGGGGCGCAAGTAGCAGAGGGTTTCGTCGATCAATTAGAGGCAGCTTTCAAGAAGTTTGGTATCGGCAAAATTGCCACGATGATAGGAAGATATTTTTCAATGGATCGTGATAAGAACTGGGACAGAGAAAAGAAAGCCTTCGATCTATTTGTCGAAAATGTTGGAGAAAAGTATCCAGATGCCAAAGCGGCGCTTCAGGCTAATTATAAAAATGGCAAGAATGATGAAAATATTGAGCCATCAGTTATTGGTGAAGGTGGTGTAGTCAAAGAGAACGATAGTGTTATATTTTTCAATCATCGAAGTGATCGCTCGCGTCAGATGCTATCTCTTTTTACTGGGGCGATGAATTCTAAGATCCCGGATAATTTGACAATTGCAACGATGACAGAGTATGAAAAAGGGCAAAAAGCATTAGTGATATTTGAGCCCACAGAAGCCAAAAATACTCTTTCTGAAATTGTATCAAATAAGAATATGACCCAATTACACACCGCTGAGACTGAGAAATACGCTCATGTGACTTATTTCTTCAAAGCAGGACGGGAAGAATTATTCCCAGGCGAAAAAGATATAGTCGTGCCGTCGAGAAAGTCGCCAACTTATGACAAGATTCCAGAAATGTCAGCGCCTCAGGTGACAAAGGAAGTCATCGGTGCGATTAATAAAGAGGTTAATTTTATAGTGGTTAATTTTGCTAATGGTGACATGGTTGGCCATACTGGAGTTTTAGAATCGGCAATTAAGGCTTGCGAAGCTCTCGATAGCTGTTTAGCGGAGATTTTGCCTATCGCTTCAGAAAAAGCTTACAAGGTAATTCTGACTGCAGATCATGGAAACTGCGAATATATGATAGATGATTCAGGTGAGCCAAACAAAGAACACACCTGTAATCCTGTACCCTTTGTTTTTTTGGATTTTGAAAAAAAGCCTTATCAGTTTACCGAAACTGCTTTGGCTCAAGCTGATTATATTCAATATGCGATTGGAACTCCGATTGGAGTTCTAGCTGATGTAGCTCCGTCGGTGCTGGCTAATCTTGGTTTGGAGAAATCAGCGGAGATGACCGGGATGGATTTAACGGTGGCAATGATATAAAATATAATAGTCCAAGTTTAGACAATGTTTTTAATTGGTGCTTATAAAAAAAGATGAGTGATATAGAGTTAAAAGACAAAAACAAAAAAGATTCCGAGCACATTGAACCGGAAATAGCAGAGGATAATGTCAAAACGGAAAAAAAGGAGGACGAAAAGGATTCCTCTTCCGATATTGTGATTGAATTTAAAGAAGTCTCTAAGAAATATTCTGCTGCTGTCGAAGCTGTGCACGATGTTTCTTTCAATGTTTCGATTGGTGAATTTATTTCTCTTGTTGGCCCATCTGGGGCCGGGAAATCTACTTTAGTCAAGCTTCTAACATGCGAAGAAAGTCCGACTTCGGGCAAAATTTTAGTTGCCGGTAGGAATATATCTCAGCTCAAAAAGAAAGAGCTGCCATTCTTTCGTCGTAAGGTCGGTGTCATCTTCCAAGATTTCAAACTTCTCCCCAGAAAGACCGTTTACGAGAACATTGCATTTGCCCTCGAGGTATGTGATGCCACAAACAGCGAAATCAAAGACAAGGTACCCAAAATTATTGATCTTGTTGGCCTTACCAGTCGAGCCTTTGCCTTTACCGAGGAACTATCTGGCGGCGAGAAACAGCGTGTTTCTATTGCCAGAGCGCTGGTCCACAACCCCAAGCTTTTAATAGCTGACGAGCCGACGGGAAATCTTGATCCGGTTTCGACCTGGGAAATTATCGAGCTACTTTTCAAGATCAATAAGCAGGGTACGATAGTAATTTTAGCAACCCACGATAAGGAAGTTGTCGACACGCTTCAACGTCGAGTTATCAGCATGAAAGATGGAAAAATTGTCTCTGATCAATTGAAAGGCAAGTATACGCTATGAATTTTCAATTTTTCACAACCTTAACAAGAATTGCTAGAACCGCCGCTAACTCTCTTTGGAGAAACAGGGGATTGTCGTTAGCGGCAACCTTAGTTATGACTTTGACACTATTTACTATCTCTTTTTTCGCTAGTCTTCTTATTATGGTAAATTCGACGACAGAATTATTAAGAAGCAAAGTTGATATTGCGGTATATTTCAATGACACTGCCTCTAAAGATCAGATTTTGGCGATTGAAAATGTTTTGCACGAGAGGTCTGATATTAAGAAAGTTGATTATATTTCCAAAGAAGAAGCTTTAAAACGTTGGCGAGAACGAAATGTTGGTGATGAAGGTTTGGCAGGTATAATTACCGATGTCTACAATCCTCTACCAAGAAGCCTGGAGATCAAGACTGAGCACCCCGAAGATATTGAAGGTGTTAACACTTTTTTGAGTTCTGACGACTATAAGCCACTTATTCGTGAAATCAGCTATCAGAAAAACAAAGATCGTATTGATAAATTGATGAAGATTACTTCATTCATCAAATATGTTGGCTGGGCACTTTCGGGGATATTTGTCATTGTCTCAATTCTTATTATTTATAACACGATTAGATTGACTATCTATGCTCGATCGAACGAGATAGAGATAATGAATCTAGTCGGAGCGTCTGATGCGTACGTTCAGGGGCCGTTTGTTCTTGAAGGGGTGGCTTATGGTTTTCTAGCCTCAATTGTCTCTTCGATAATACTTTTCTTTGCTTTCAGATATTCCTTGCCAGCTGCTGGAAACTATCTTGGCATTAGCAATGAGGGAGCTTTTTACTCCAATATTGGTTTATCACTGATAGTTTTTAGTCAATTGGTGATCGGCATAGTTTTGGGCACGGTTTGCTCAGTCTTTGCCGTCAAGAAACATCTTAAATAGTATGAAATATAATGCGAAAATTAGCTTTTTCCTTAAAGCATTCATCGGCCTGTCGATGATATTTTCTCTGTCTTTCATGCCAGCGATGCCAGCACTTGCTCTCACCGCTGCTCAATATCAAGCTCAGCTTGATTATCAAAAAAGATTAGCCGAACAGGCCAGACAGCAAGCGGCTCTAAAACAACAACAAGCTCAACAGATACAACAACAAATTACTGCTGTAACAGAAAACATCTCTTCTACTGAGAATGCGATTTCTAGAACCGAGGGTCAGATTTCTACAACCGAAAAGTCTATTGCTGATTTGGAAATAGCGATAAAAACCGAAGAGGACAATCTGGTCAAAGAGCAAGATCGTATGGGTCAGGTAATCTCGTCTTGGTATATGGAGGGGGAGACAGGACTACTCGAGGCGATGATTGATTCACAAAATATTTCTGATGTTATTACACAACAGCAATATTATGAATCGATTCGCCAGCAGATCAAGGGGGCGATGGATAAGATCGAAGAAATAAAAGCAGATTTGGGCAATCAAAAAACTGAACAACAAAATAATCTTGCTGCTCTCTCTGATCTAAAAAAGACTCAGAACGAGCAAAAGAGTTATCTTGAAGACAAGAAAACTCTTAAAAATCATCTTTTGTCTGATACTAATGGTGCGATTAGTAGCCTTAATGCCCAAGCGGCTGAAGCTGAAGCAAAAGCGGCTGAGCTTAGAAAAGTTATTGCCAGTATCTATACTTCTGGTGCGGGCGGTGGGCCAAGGGGCACTCAACTTATTACTGACCCAGATTTTAGTTGGTATTACAGTCAAATAGATAGTCAGTGGAGCGGAACCTATCTTTCACCTTCGCGTATGACGATTGGAGAGGTTGGATGTCTGGTAACCTCTTATGCAATGGTGGCAACATATTATGGTACAACCTCGTCTCCTGTCGATATTGTTAGAAAATCGTCTTTTACGACCGGTGGTTCCTGGTTGTGGTTTAATAGTGATCCAGGCTTTTCCGTCAATGGATCTGTCCCTAAGGATTGGGGCATTATTAACACTGAGCTTGCCAACGGTCGTCCTGTGATTGTTAGTGTAAAAGTTCCTGGACCGGTTTATAACGCTGATGGCTCTAATCACTTCATTGTTATCAGTGGTTTATCAAATGGCAAATATCTGATTCATGATCCATATTGGAGAAACAGTAGTTATGATCTTGCGAATGTTATTTCAATGAAGCTTACTAGAAATTAGGAAAATAATTGTTAATTTTAATTACCGGGAGGTAGATGTCCGCCCCTAAATCGCTAATTGTGTTTAAAAAAGTATTACCGAAAATAATTATAATTTTTCTGGTTTCTGTCTTTGCATTGGCCGTAACTTTTGTCTTCGGTTACAATCTTGGCCAAAAGGGAAAATCCATCGGTATTGTTGGATTCAGAGACGTTACCAATACGGAGGTCGGTAAACCGAGTAATCTAGACTTCTCTCTTTATTGGGAGGCATGGAATAAATTAAAGAATGACTCAGTATCTTTGCCCGATACTCAGAAAATGATCTATGGTTCTATCTCGGGCATGTTTTCATCGCTGGATGATCCGTACACTGTTTTCTTTACTCCAGAAGACAACAAAAGATTTAAGGAAGATATTCAGGGCGAATTTGATGGAATCGGTGTCGAATTAGTGCAAAAGAGTGGTCTAGTCACCGTTGTTTCGCCTCTTTCCGAATCACCTGGTGAGAAAGCTGGTATTAAAGCCGGAGATGTTGTTGTTGAGGTTGAAGGTATTAAGTCTTCAACTCTGGGCTTCAATGAAGTTATTGACAAAATAAGGGGCAAAAAGGGGACGACAGTTAATATTAAAATCATGAGAGCCGGCAAAGACGATCTTTTAAATTTTGATGTTATTAGAGACACCATTGTAGTTAAAAGTGTTACTTGGGAAGAAAAGACCAGCAATGGCAAAAAAATACTTTATGTTAAAGTTCGACAATTTGGTGATGACACCGACAAGCTTTTCGAATCATTTGTTGATGAAGCTGTTAGCTCTAAGCCAGATGGTATAGTAATCGACCTTAGAAATGATCCGGGCGGATATTTTGAAACAGCCATAAATTTATCGAGCTATTTTGTTGACGGTGGCACGATTGTGGCCGAACAAGATCGCAGCGGCGAGAAGAAGGAATTTAGTGTTACTAAGAAGGCAAGACTCAAAAACTTTAAAACAGTAATTTTAGTTAATGGTGGCTCCGCTTCTGCCTCAGAGATTATGAGTGGTGCTCTTCAGGACCATAAGAGTGCTAAGATAATCGGTGAAAAGACATTTGGCAAGGGCAGCGTTCAAGAATTGGTTGATCTGTCTGATGGATCTGCTGTCAAAATAACGGTCGCAAAATGGCTGACACCAAATGGTCGCACTATTAATGGTGAAGGAATTACTCCAGATATTGAAGTTAAAAGTGCCGAAAGTGGAGATAGTGATCCACAATTCGACCGAGCTATTCAATATATAGTGACTGGTCTTTAATTTGCAAATAGAAATTCTTTAAACTAAAATAAAAATCAAAGGAGGGGCTGTGCCAGATATAAATAACGTGTCAAATACACAAACCAATTCTACTGTTCCTAATAATCAACCAGCTAGTGGGGGAAGCCCTTGGGATGAACCTCTTCCTGAAGAGCCGGCACCAAAGCCAAAGATTGTTGGTGGTTTTATTGATCAGGCGGAAAAAAAGCCCGAAAGTGTAAAACCTTTCAATCTGCCCAGTGATATAGAGTCAAAGACTTTTCCTCCTGTCGTCCAGGCTAGTCAGATGGCTGGAGTTGACACTATTGCGAAAAATCCAGCTCCGGTTTCTCAAGTATCGACACCAAATCCAGAGCCGAAGACCAACCCGGCTTTTAATTATAGTTTTTCTGAGACACAATCTCAGCCAACGACCTCTCCTGCCCCGACACAACCGATAGCTCCTCCCTTGGCTCAGGCATCATCAGCTGTTGCTCAAGTACATAATACGGTTGATTCTTTGTCGGTGGCTCCAAAATTAACGACTCAGCCGGTTGTTCCTGCTGTCGCGCCATCGCAACCTGTTTCAAACGTGACTTCACAAATCCCAAATAATCCTCCTGCGAATAATCTTCAGGGTTCGACATTATCTTCGGCTATTATTCAGCCTAGTGTTCCAGCGCCTTCTGTTGAGGCCCCCGCCGTAAATACTTCTCCAGTCACACAACCAAATCTTGGGACTGATCCAGCTCCAGCAACAAATCCTGTAGTCCCAGAAAGCGGAAACCAATCGATTGACAGTTCGGTTAAAGATTCTCAGAGTAATAATGATCGCCATGGCTTGTCGCAACTTTTTGCTAACCTTAAACATGAAAAGGCACCAGAGGTATCTGAGTCTACTGAGATTGCTGAAGTGCCACTATCAACCAAAAAGATCAAAAGATTTCCTTTTGTTTTAGTAATAATTATTGGTCTTATAACAATTTTGGCTGGTCTTATTTGGGCGACCGAATCTGGCTATCTTTCTTTGGGTCTGGAAAAATATTATGGCACAGTCGGTCTTGAAAAGATCTGGAATGGTTTATCAAAAAATTCCGAGACTGCTCTTGGTCAATCCTTTCTCGTAATGAATGATCATAAGGAGATCAAGGCTACCGGCACTATGTCTCTAAAAATCGACAAAACAATCAAAAGCAATGTGACGACGCCTCTTGTAAGTCAAATGCCGGATCTTATCCGTCTTGGTGATTCGCCCATTAAGGCGGTTCTCACTGCCATTGGTTCTGACGGTGGAGACACGTTCAATGATGGTTTGCTAAATAATAGTTCTTCTGCGACAACGTCTAGTAATGTTGATCAAGCCACGACAACAGCTTATGTTGACACCTCTACAACCAGATCAATCGACACATCTTTTACAGCGAGCGTTGGCGTATCGGGCAATGAAGCAACAATAACTGTAAAAAAGCCTTTAACTACCAATACTGTAAACTTAAAGAATAAAAATGATGTCCTCTGGGTTAAGAGCGATAAGATAAAATTTGATCCAAAAGCCGAGTCCGGAAAATGGCTCTCATATACTTTGCCCAAGTTAAAAAACACAAATATTTTTGACCAGGTTTTTTCTATCGATGCCACCAAAGGTTTTTCGGCTAATGGCTCAAGGATTGGTAATGAGAAAATAGGAGATGTTAGATGCTATAAATATCTAATAAATAATGTTGAGATAGGCGACTCTCTTCTTGGGCTCGGGGTCCCATCCGACTCGGTTCAGAGTATTTCTGGTACGGCATGGATCGGAATTAAGGATAAATTGGTTCGAAAAATTGATCTTAAGGTAACTAATTCCACTTCTTCTCCAGTAATACAGATGATTCTCTCTGTTTCTCTTACTGACTTTGATGTTGCTAATAATTTCGTTACGCCAAGCAACTCTGATGTAATAGATCTATCGGCGGATCAATAGAGCCAAACCATCTTTACTTCCTTTGTAACGAGTAGTATTATTCTCTTAAGGAATAATAAATAAAGGAGAAATATGGAATTTTGGATAATTCTAGCCGTTGTTGCGGTGATCGTCATCGCTATTATTGGAATTTATAATCGTCTTGTTACTCTTAATGTTCGAACAGATGAAGCTTGGAGTGATATTGATGTTCAACTGAAGCGTCGATACGACCTGATACCAAATCTTGTTGAGACTGTTAAGGGTTACGCCACTCATGAAAAAGGTGTTTTTGAAGAGGTAACAAAAGCTCGCACTGAAGCACTTGGCGCAAAAACGATTAATGACAAATCTAAGGCTGAGGCAGGCTTGGCCGAGGCTTTGAAATCAGTTTTTGCTGTTGCTGAAGCTTATCCTGATCTTAAGGCTAATCAAAACTTCTCTCAGTTACAGGCAGATTTAACTGACACGGAAGACAAGATTCAGGCAGCCAGAAGGTTTTACAACTCCAATGTTCGCGAGCTTAATATCGCGATTCAGACATTCCCAACTAACATATTTGCCAATGCTTTCAAATTCAAAAAGAGAGATCTTTTTGAAGTTACAGAAGAAGCGGCGAAGGAACCAGTCAAGGTTGATTTTAGCAAATAACAATTTCAAGGAATTTAATGGTTAACAAAGTAGTATTGCCCAAGATTAAAATCAAGAAGCTCGACATTTCGAAGATTAATTTGCGGAAGATAAATTTAGTGACGGTGATGGGAATCTTGTCTTATGTTCATATTTTAGTTCTGATTCCTCTTTTCTTTGCCAGAAAAAGTCCCTTTGTCCAATTTCATGTTCGTCAAGGCATAGCATTATTGTTTGTTTGGGTTCTGTTTTCCTTCTCGTTCTATGTTCTTTTCTTGCCTTGGATATTTGCTTTGCTAATATTGTTTCTTATGTTTTGCGGTATTGTTAATGTCATCACCGGCAAAGAAAGAATATTGCCGATTGTCGGTGGTCTTACTAAAATCTTGTAGGATATTATGAATCTTTGGACTCAAGTTGACTCGAATAAAAAGAGGAGCTTTTTTCTCATATTTGTTTTTGTCTTATTGGTTATAGGTCTTGGTTGGCTTATTTCATATATATATGATTCGCCAGCAATTTTAATTTTTGCGGTTATTATTGCTTTGGTTCAATCCTCAGTCGGCTATTTTGCTGGTGATAAAATAATTCTTGCGACTTCTGGGGCCAAGGAGATCGAAAAGGCGGGCAATCCAATACTTTGGAATGCAGTTGAAAATCTGACGATCGCTGGCGGATTGCCGATGCCAAAAGTTTATATTATTTCCGACCCGGCACCAAATGCATTTGCTACGGGACGCGACCCTAAAAATGCTTCGGTTGCTGTAACAACTGGTCTTCTGGAGAGATTGAATAAATCTGAGCTCGAAGGTGTGATCGCGCATGAGCTTAGTCATGTTGGTAACTTCGACATTCGACTAATGACCATAGTAGCCGTTCTAGTTGCTGTGGTTGCACTTGTTTCTGATATCTTCTTAAGATCACAATGGTTTGGTTTCGGTCGCGATCGTGATAGAAATGACAATGGACAGCTATTATTTATCTTGGGTATAGTTGCCGCAATATTAGCGCCTCTGATTGCTATGATGGTCCAATTAGCAATATCAAGGAAGAGAGAATTTCTGGCTGATGCAGATGGCGCATTGCTCACTCGATATCCCGAAGGTTTGGCTAGCGCTTTGGAAAAAATTTCCACTTACAATCAACCGCTTGCTCATGCTAGTTCAGCGACAGCCCATCTTTACATTGCCAATCCTTTTGGTAAAAAGGATAAAAATAATATCTCTAATTTTGCAAAACTTTTTTCAACGCATCCGCCGATTGCGGAGAGAATCAAAATTCTAAGACAGATGAGTTTCTAGATAAAAAGCGAGCACCCCTCCCGGGAACCGAGAGGGGTGCTTTGTTGTGTCGGCGAAGTTGTTTACTTGCCGCTGATCCGGGCGAGGGAGAACGGGTTCTCGCGCTCGTAGGGGATCGACGCCGGGTTCGGCGTGAAGATGTTGGCGAGGCCGAGCATCTTCGTCGCGTCATAGAGCACCTCGCCGCAGTGGTCGAAGGCCACGGCGGTGTGATGCGGAAAACGCAGACTCAAAAGGACGTGGCGGTAGAAGCGGGCGAAGTCGGGAATCTCAAAGACTCCGATGCCGCCGAAGCTCATGGGATCGAGATCGACGATCTCGCCCTCCGCCATGTAGCTGGCCAGATAGTTGTCCGATGTCCCTTGCAGGCGGAAGATCGTTGCCGCGCCGGGGCGAAGCTGGCCTTCCAGGGTACCGCGGGTGATGTCGGGCGTGTTGCCACCTTCCATCAGACGATTCATGATGAGCTGGTAGGCCATAGCGCAGCTCTTCATCTGGCAGGACGGGGTATTGCCGCAATGGAAACCCATCCAGAAGTTGCCCGGATCGAAGTTGCGGCCGAGCTTGGCCAACAAATCGGTCGGGGCGGTGTTGTTGATGTCCAGCAGGGTCGCTGGTGCGAGGCTCGCGAGCTGGCACATATACTCGCTGATCGCGCCGTAGACGTCCACTTCGCAAGCGATGGGAATGCCGCGCTTGGCGAAGCGGCTGTTGACGTAGCAGGGGACGAAGCCGAATTCGGCCTCGAAGGCCGGCCAGCACTTGTCGGCCATCACGGCATAGTTGCTCATGCCGAGGTTGGCGTCGAAGAAGCGGGACAGTGCCAGTTCGTAACGGGCCAGCTTGGCCAACAGGTCGGGGTAGGTGTTACCCTGGCCCAGTTCGGCAGCCATGTCTTCGGCGATCACTGCGATTTCAGGATCGTTCTCATCGACGGCTTTGTAGAGCCTCAGGAGGTCGAGCTCGCTGTTCTCCATGATCTCGATGCCGAGGTTGTAGATCGGCTGAATCGGCGCGTTGCAGGCCAGGAAGTCCTGGGGCCGCGGGCCGAATCCGAAGACCTTGAGGCTTTTCATGCCGAGGGCGACGCGGGCGACCTTGATGAAGTGGGCGATCTCAATCGCCAGTTCGTGAGGCAGGCCCACGGGATTCTGCGGGGTGTGGACGCGCTTCCGGCGCAGTCCGAGATTGTAGTGCGCGTTCAACATGCCACAGAAGGCATCGCCACGACCCTGGATCAGGGTGTGCATGCTCTCTTCGGCGGCGCCACAGATCATGACGGGGCCACCGAACTTTTCGGCGAGGAGGGACAGTGGGCCTTCGGGGCCGAAGTTGCCGAGATAGATCGCGATCGCGTTGGTGCCGAGATCATGCGCCTCTTTGAGGACAGATGCGACATCGCGTTCGCTCTCGATGATCGTGGTGAACGGGGTGGCATGGTCGCCACAGGCTTCGGCCAACTGGCCGAGACGGGTCCGGGTCAGTTCGATCGGGAAGCAATCCCGGCTGACGCCAACGATGCCGAGATTAACGGCGGGGGTGTTTAACACTTCTGTGCTCCTGTTCCAATTGCCAAGTAGATTTTTTCTTGGTCAATCGGCATGTATGTAATTGTACTTGCCGGTTAGGACAATGTTATTTTCATAACATTTTTTTATATTTTTGTCAAAGGTATTTATTTGATTGAATAGCTTTTTTTCTTGTGTTATTGTCTCTAAAGACACAGTCTTGTGGAAGGAGTCGGTATGGCACACTTTCTGCTTAACTTAAGAGAAGAGGAGACTGAGGCTTGTTCGTCAAATGGCAACACCAAAGTCCCCGCCGGGAGTTATCTAGGCGTTAGTCGATTCTTTGCTGGTAGCTGGCAGCTTGAGATCACAGAGGGTGACTCTCGCTTTATCGGCTGCTATCAGTCGGCCAAAGCCTGGAAGTCCGGCAACAATGATGTGAGTCGGATCGAGACCTGGCAAATTTGGTGGTGGCGGCTTACTCGTAGATTCTCGTCGAAGAAAAAAGAGCCCAGTAGGGGTTCAAACAAGGGGAAGAGGCCGGTCGCCAGAAATGGGGGTGACTAGTGATTGGTCCCCGTATTCTGTGGGCGCCATGGTAAAAGACTTACCGTCGCGCCCACACAAAATATTATTTTACAACTTTGAATATATCTCCGTGACCAGGAACTATATAATTGGCGAGAACTAGAACTTCTTCTCGTGATTTTTTTAATATTTCATTATCAAGGGCAAAAGGATCTTTTTCTGGACCTTTTTTGCTCCACCAGAGATCCCCAGCGATGGCGACAACGCCGTCACTTGTGGTGACAAGCATAGTTAGGCCATCATAGCTGTGTCCTGGGGTTTTGATTATTTTTGAATCTTTAGAAAAATGTTCTGAATAAGGCTCGCATTTTCCACCGTCCCAAATACCCCAAAATTCTATTGTTTTGGCCTTGGGAAACATGCCGATGTTGCGATAATGGTCCAAGTGAGAGTGAGTTATGAAGATGTGTGAAATATCATCAACACCCAACCCCTCCTTTTTTAGGGCATCAATCATTATCTTCTGGTCTGACAATACTCCAGGGTCGGACAAAATAATCATATTGTCGGCATAAATTAGTGTAGTAGTGCAGCGAGTGATCTCTTCCTCGCCGTTTTTTCGGCAATCAGCATTAGTAAAACCGGATAATAGTACTTTGATTTTGGCCATTTTTTTTCCTGAAAATTAATTATTTAAGTTCATTATAACAAATACTTCAATAACCTATTGACAAAGATAAAATGATACTGTATCATTGTGTTAACACATTGATACTAATCAGGTGAAGAGAGAAATGAAAAAAGAATTAGAAAATTCATTAAAAACACCAGCGGCTAAGGAGCTTTACAAGGCTTTGGCCGCTATTGACCGTGCTGACAGTATGGCTAATTTTCTGCGTGATCTTCTGACTATCGAGGAAATAGAAGAGGCGAGTCGAAGATTTTTGGCGGCCAAACTTCTCAAAGAGGGCAAAAGTGTCCGTGATATTGCTAAAGAAATTGGCGTTTCAACTACGACAGTTGTTCGAATAAATTATTGGTTACATCATGGCATGGGCGGGTATGAATTAGCTTTGGATAAGCTAGAGTAATTTCGTTTATCTAAAAACTAATATTTTATCCGCATTAAATCTCCTCCGGGAGATTTTTTCGTATTTAAGGAAAAAAAATGAAGAAAAAAATCAAATTTATTATCGCTGATCCAGGAGGGAATATTACCGCGCTAGTTGTGACCAAAGTTCCTTTTGCTGATCGGATTGGCTTGGCCAGAAAACTTCTAGCTGACCCATATGTGCAAAGGATGAAAGTTGAGCAGGTTGGTTTTGTTAATTTTGGTGGCATTATTCCAAATCTTAATATGGCCAACGGTGAGCTTTGTGTTAACGCTACTCGGTGTGCAGCAGTTTTGATCGCCCTGAAGTCTAGAAGATCTTCCGTCATATTTAAAACATCGGGATCACCAAGTTTAGTCAAGGCGGAAGTTAGCAATATCTTTATTGGAAGTTACTGCGTCAAGGTGAAATTTGGTTACGAAATTATCCAAAAATTGTCTGGAGAGAAGTTGATTTTAGACTCGTTCGCTGTCGATTGTATTCGGGTCGTTCTCACTGGGATTTCACAGATACTTGTCGATCTAAGTATTCTGCCGCCTTCAGCTCAGAAATTATTTTCGGATCAGAATAAAGGCCTCAGTAGTGCTGAGAATGCGGGTTTTAATGATTTATTTGATCAGATTTATCGGCAGTTGCCGGATTTGTCTCAGGGGGGTGCAGCTGGTTTTGTGGCTTTCCGCAAATTAAATCGGTGGTCTTACCAAATATTACCATTAGTCAGAGTAAATTGTCTCAATACAATTTATTACGAGACAGCTTGTGGCTCAGCTTCAGTGGCCCTGGCTTACCAATTAAGCAAAATTACTGGCAAAAAATCCTTTGAGATTGTTCAGCCAAGCGGAAAAAAAATAAAAATATTTTTAGGCAAATCGGAAATATCAGTCGAGAGCGAAGTGAAAATATTGTCTGAAAATATTTTAGAAATTTAATCTTTTCCTGGGTAAAAACCAAGTGTTAGACGCTAACGCTTGAGATTGTCTGGGAGGAAAACAGATGCTCCTTAACATCCCGAAATTCCTTTTCGCCAAGGATACCCGTCCTGTCCGTCTTAACGGAAGGACCATTATCGTAACCGGTTTCGGTTGCGATCCCAACTGCGAGGTGCCGGTTCGGCTTCCTGCATATATTATACCGGCTCTGGCACTTCTTCGTGAAATGGCTGATGACAAAGCAAAAGCAGATGTCGAATTCTATTTCGCGGAAAACTATTCGTCCCTTCTGCTTGGCCAGGGGTTCGAGCCATTCGTAGCGGATTTCGCCGACCGAGCGATTCGATACCTCGAAGCGTATGTCGCCAATTTCCACCCCAACGCGCCCGTTCGAATCCTGCGCGATCGCCCGATATTGGCTGATGAGTGGCTGATGATCGATGAAATGGCTAGCTATCTTTCCCAGCACGGAGGGGACCGCATCAAGCAGTTTGCTGAGCGCAGGGGCGGATGGGAAGCGCTTAAATACATGGCTTCTCATGCTTGGTATATGCGCGATCCACTCTCTGCGCTGATCGGCCGCCGTCCTCTCCAGGTTGATGGGGCGGAAAACTGGGACGAAGTGATTATGGTCGGAGGCGCAGCGGAGGAAATCTTCTACGAGGCTAGACGTGTTTTGGCCAAAATGGGAGAACACTCTCGTTGGCAAAGCCACCAACTGTTTACTCCAATCGGTCGTCGTCCCACCTACCACCGAGTAGAGAACGAGCCTATCTTGGGCGATATCCCTTGTTCGCTCGAAGATATGCTCTCTGTCTCCAAAGAGATCTATCGCGATCTCCTATATCTACTGGTTGATGCTAGTGGCGAGGCAGATTTCTCTATTGTCGAAAGGCGGAACAATTTGACCGCTCACGACTTTATTTGTTTACGAAAGGGCTGGAACAACCTTCGGGAAGTCGCCAGTTTAATATCGTAAGCACTAACATCTCTTGCCCCGACTTTATGTCGGGGCTTTTTTCGAGATTCCCTTCTATTGAATTGGCATGTTGTTCTCGGTAAAATCAATCTATGAACAAGGAAGAAGCTAAAATTAGAATAGACAAATTGCGCAGTTATATCGATGACATGCGCTATCGTTATCATGTTTTGGACGAGCCAGGAATTACTGATGCTGATTATGATTCTCTAATGGAGGAGTTGGTTAAATTAGAAAGGGAATTTCCCGAATTCTATTCAGCCGTTTCTCCATCACAAAAAGTTGGCGGTAAGCCACTTTCTTCATTTAAATCAGTTAAACATCAATATCCGATGGTTTCTTTAAATGACGCTTTTGATGAAAAGGAAATGCAAGATTGGCTCGAGAGGATGAACCGTCTGGTTGGATCGGAAAAGATTAGTAAGTCTGGATTTTTTTGTGAAATAAAGATTGATGGTCTAGCCGTGTCGCTAGTTTATGAAAATGGCGAATTGGTTTATGGCGCGACTCGTGGTGATGGGGTGACAGGTGAAGACATTACCGAGAATCTCAAAACGATAAAAAGTATACCGTTAACTCTAAGGAAAGAATCAAAATATTACGATTTTGCCAAAAGTCATCGAGTTGAAATCCGTGGCGAAGTTTTTATGCCAATTGAGTCTTTTAAGGCCTTGAATGAGGAAAGAATGAAATCCAATGAGCAGGTTTTCGCCAATCCTCGAAACGCTGCTGCCGGAAGCGTCCGTCAGCTTGATCCAAAGATTGCCGCCAGCAGAAACCTAGACTTTTTAGGCTATGGCCTGATTGGATATGATACAGAAACTCATGAAGAAGAGCATAAGATTATTAAAGATTTGGGTTTGCCGACAAATGAATTGAACAAATTTTGTCCTGATCTGGAAGCTATATTAGAACTTTGGAAAGAATGGGAGAATAAAAGACCGAAATTGCCATATCAAATTGATGGGATGGTTGTAAATACCAATGACGAAAAATTATATTCTCGTCTTGGTATTGTCGGAAAATCGCCTCGAGGAGCAATTGCTTTCAAATGGCCGGCCGAGGAAGTCTCTACCGTTGTCGAAGACATCGAAGTGCGTGTCGGCCGGACTGGAGTGCTGACTCCAACAGCACATTTAAGGCCAGTTACAGTCGCTGGCTCTACAGTTTCGAGGGCAACATTGCATAATGCTGATGAGATAGAAAAAAAAGATATTCGAATCGGTGACACAGTTGTTATCCGCAAAGCAGGGGACATTATTCCAGAAGTTATTAAATCGATCAAAGAATTACGCACCGGCAAGGAAAAAATCTTCAAAATGCCAACAGTTTGTCCAATGTGTGGCGGAGAGGTCTATCGTCGAGATGGAGAAGTGGCTTATCGTTGTGCTAACACTTCATGCTTTGCGGTTGAAAAAAGGGCCTTCGAACATTTTGTTTCAAAATCTGCTTTTGATATAGACGGTCTTGGCGAAAAAATTGTTGAGCAATTGATGAATGAGGGTTTGACTAAGGATCCGAGCGATTTGTTCACCCTAAAAATAGGGGACTTAGAGCCGCTGGAGAGATTTGCCGAAAAATCAGCCCAAAATCTTGTCGATTCGATTGATTCTCATAAAGAAATCTCACTCGAGCGATTTATTTACGCTTTGGGTATCCCGATGGTTGGCGCTGAAACGGCTGTTGATGTGGCCAAAAAATTTGGTACTCTCGACCGGGTGATGGAAGCGGGCAGAGAAGAGTTCAATCAAATATATGGAATTGGCGAAAAAGTTGCAGATTCAATTTCAAAATGGTTCGCGGAAAATAAAAATATCAATTATATTAACCGTTTGATCGACAACGGTGTTCGAGTAAAAAAATATCACTCCCCTGTTCTGGCGAATATTTTTGATGGCAAAAGTTTCGTTGTGACCGGTTCCTTAGAATCAATGACTCGCGATGAAGCCCACAAGAAGATCGTCGAACTTGGCGGTAAAACTGGTTCTGCTGTTTCGAAAAATACTAGCTACCTTGTTGTCGGAGAAGATCCTGGATCAAAATTCGATAAAGCTAAAGAGTTGGGGATTAAAATTTTGACGGAAGTAGAATTTATCAATATGATTAAATAAATGAAAAAAGGCATCAAGAAAATTGAAGATTTTGCTCATTTAGGCAAAGCCGATATCCATATTCACTCCAATCATTCTGATGGCCGACCTTCTGTTGAGCAAATTCTTGATTATGTTGAAGAGCATACCGATCTGAATGTTATCGCTATTACTGATCACGACGAAATTAGCGGTGCGCTTGAGGCAATGGAAATTATGAGTAAGAAAAAATATCGTTTTGATCTCATAATCGGTGAAGAAGTTTCTACTTTGCAAGGACATATTCTCGCTTTGTTTATTAAAGAAAAAATCAGAAGCGGAATGACCGCCCATAATACATTAAAAGAAATTAGGCGTCAGGGCGGTGTTGGCATTGCCTCTCACCCGTTTGAGCATTTAAGATATCGTGAGCCAAATGGTCTGACTATGGATGGCGTCGGTCTCATGACTCTGATCCAGGAAAAGAAGCTATTACATGGCATTGAGGTTGTTAACGCAACACCAACTTTAGGTGAGGAGAATTACCGCGCAGAATTTATAAACAGAACAATGTTGTTGAAAGCCGAAACTGGTTCGTCTGACGCTCACATTGTTGAAGCCATTGGTAAAGGCTATACCCTTTTCGAGGGCAAAAGTGCTAATGATTTGAGAATGGCCTTGGCACATCATCAAACCCAGGCGATGTATGCGAAGTGGACACTTTTCGCATTGTTTAAATACCTGTTCTTTTTTATCCCGATAGGACTTAGAATGTTCTTTTTTACAATGCTACATGGTAGAAGTGAGAAAAAGGTCGACATAATTAATGTTCCTAAAGATTTCCGTTGATCCTGAGCGTAGTTGAACTTTGAGAGCGATAATGTTAGGATTTGAGTTAGAATATTAACTCATTTTTTTATGTCGAAATTAAGTATCGAAGAAGTAAAACACATTGCCAAATTATCTCGTCTTGAGCTTTCTGCTGATGAAGAAGATCTTTATGCTGGACAGCTTTCTTCGGTTCTCTCTTATGTCGACCAACTTAGTGAGGTTAATACCGATGGTGTTGAGCCAACGGCCAATATCACTGGTCTTTCGAATGTAGATAGGGTTGATGAGGCTGAAGAATCTAAAATATCTCATGATGATATGTCCAAGAATGCGCCAGAATTTAGAGATGGCAGTTTCGTTGTGCCGGGAGTATTTGAATAAATGAATCTCAATAATCTTACAATTAAAGAGTCTATTCTAAAGCTTGGAAATGGTGAAATTACTTCAGTCGGTCTAACTGAAAGTATTTTTGAACGGATAAAACAAGTTGATTCTAAAATCGGTGCATATATTACTTTATGTGAAGATAAAGCTTTGGATATGGCTAGGGCTTCAGATGAGCGTCGGAAAAGCGGCAAATTGTTAAGTGAGATTGATGGTATTCCGATAGCTGTTAAGGACTTATTTCTGACTAAAGGCATTAAGACAACAGCGGCTTCAAAAATTCTTGACGATTTCATTCCACAATATGAGTCAACGGTCACGCGCAAACTCTGGGAAGCTGGTGCGGTTCTGATCGGTAAGACTAATCTGGATCAGTTTGCGATGGGCTCATCAACCGAGACATCGGCTTATGCGACGGCGAAAGATTTTGATTCAACGACACGAAATCCTTGGGACCTAGAGAGAATTCCGGGTGGATCATCGGGCGGATCAGCAGCAGCGGTAGCGGCAGATCTTTGTATTGCTGCTATTGGCACGGATACTGGTGGATCAATTCGTCAGCCAGCTAGCCATTGTTCTATTACTGGGCTGAAACCAACTTATGGCCGAGTTTCTCGTTATGGCACGATTGCGATGGCCTCATCTCTCGATCAGGCTGGACCAATGACAAAGAGCGTCGAAGACGCAGCCATACTTCTTAAATATATCTCTGGTCACGATGATAATGACGCTACTAGCTCAGAAAAAGAAGTCCCCGATTATGGTAAGAATCTAAAAAATAATTTATCTGGTCTTAAGATTGGTGTTCCGAAAGAGTTTTTTGCTGAAGGTCTGGACCCAATGGTTGAAAAAATTATTCGGAATTCAATTGATGTTTATAGGGAACACGGGGCGGAAATAGTCGAAGTTTCTTTGCCGTCGGTCCATTACGCTTTGGCAGTATACTATATTCTGATGCCGGCTGAAGTCAGCTCCAATTTGGCTCGTTACGATGGAATTCATTATGGCAATAGTATACTTAAAGATAAGGATTCTAATCCTAGAGGTCTTGAGCAAGTTTATTCTAAGTCACGTGCTCAAGGATTTGGGTCGGAGGCCAAGCGGAGAATAATGCTTGGCAGTTATGTTCTCTCGGCTGGATATTATGATGCTTACTACAAGAAGGCCCAGAAGGTCAGAACTTTAATTAAAAAAGAATTCGAGCAAATATTTAAGCAGGTTGACCTTTTGGTAACTCCGGTCTCCCCTGTTCCTGCTTTCAAATTTGGCGAAAAAACAGATGATCCATTGGCAATGTATCTATCGGATATTCTGACAGTTCCGGTTAACCCCGCTGGTTTGCCGGCAATCAGTATTCCGGCTGGATTTATCAAAAAAGAGGGCAAAGATTTGCCAGTAGGGCTACAATTGATCGGATCGATGTGGGGCGAGCAGGCGATATTAAACGCCGGCTATGCATATCAGCAAGTGACAGATTGGCATTTGAAAAAGCCAGAAATCAATTAATTTGTTAAATATTCTTTTAATAGAACGGAGAATAATGAGTAGAGAATATACAAAAACATTTGTTATCGGAGCGGTTACCTCTATTTTGGTATGGGGTTTTTTGGCGCCTTTCTCTCTTCTTTTTTCTGACGATAATGCTAAAGGCGTAATATTTGCCATTTTTATTTTTATTGTAATCTTTACTGTAAACTCCTTGATAGCTTTAAAAAATCATAAAGAAGATTTGCGCAAATGGACTCATATACTTGCAGCAAACATACTTTTATTAATCATAATCGTAATCAATATGATGGCTCTTCTCTTGCATTGGTAACTAATCCATAAAAGAATAATAACAAGATGATGTTGATTTATAATTAATATTGAAATAAAACGGAGACTAATGAGCGAAAATACTAGCAAAATTTTGAAAGCTTTGGGGAATGGCTTGCTTCTAACTTTTCTTGAATCGATAGCCTTCTTTCTTTTTGTAATTTATGGGTTTGATTCTGATTGGTTTAAAACAACTTTTGCTGAAAATCTTTTCTTCTTTGTATTTTGGCCAGTCGCTTTATGTATAAATTATGCATTTAATTACTACTTGTTTCGCTCAGATCAAAAAAAGTTCCTCTATTCATTTTTGGGAACTGTTTGGATCTGCATCATCTTTGTTTTTTGGTTGATCGGTATTATTATCGGATTAAATTAAAGAAATATGGGCAAGAAAGCACAAATCAGGAGAACAAAAAAAGAAGAGACCGAGAAGAGTCGGAAGGAAATTCTCAGAGAAATTTCGCGTCTCAAAAATCCTTGGGAGAATTTTTGGCGAAGATTAGATTTTTGGATTTATACTCTCTGTCTTGTTGCTCTCATTGCCTTTCCGTTTGTAAAAAAAGATTCATTAATAACAACAGAAGGAAATATGGCCATCATTCATACCTCTAAAGGTGACATTGAAATTGCTTTTTATCCAGAAAGTGCGCCCAAGACAGTTGAGAATTTTAAGGCTCTTTCCGAAAAAGGTTATTACGATAATCTTGCCTGGCACAGAGTTATTAAGGGCTTTATGATTCAGGGGGGCGATCCAAAGGGTGATGGCACCGGTGGTGAAAGTTCATTTGGTGACACTTTTGATGATGAAATCAATCCTAAAAGTCTTGGCCTTAGTGACGATCAGATAAAAAAGCTTGAAGATCAGGGCTATAAATATAATTACAAGCTGACCTCTCACAAAATGGATGTTGGGTCTCTGGCTATGGCTAATTCTGGCCCAAACACTAATGGTAGCCAGTTTTTCATTGTGACAGAGCAGGCTCAGCCGCATTTGGATGGACAGCACACGGTTTTTGGCCATGTTATTAAGGGGCTCGATGTAGCTGTGGCAATTTCTGAAGTTCCTGTTGATGAAAGCGACAAACCAATAGATCCAGTTAATATCACCTCTGTTGAGTTAAAGTAATATGAGCAAAAAACAAAAATATGATAATGATATTTTCCAGACAATAATTATCGGCATTGGTAGAATGCTTTGGTGGCTCATTTCTTTACCATTTAAGGGTTTCAAATTTGGGAAAATAAATAATAATCTATCGATAGAGGAGAAAAACTATATCTCTTCAAGACGTCTAGAAATTGAAAAGAGCTTGTCGACCGAGAATCAGATTGAACTTAAAAATGCAGTTATCGAGGCTGATAAACTAGTCGATCACACGATGAAAATTCAGGGTTATGCTGGTCAGACATTTGCGGAGAGATTGAAAAAAGCTCAGGTAAATCTCAGCCAAAGTCTTAATAATGAGATATGGCAGGGTCACAAGATTAGAAATCAGATTGCCCATGAGCAGGGTATTGCGATATCGAATTCTGATCTTAAGTCAGCAGCAACAAAACTATTAAGCTACACCAAAACATTATGAGCGAGACCGAAGATGCGGGCGAACAATTGAGTGAAGAGGAAATCGCGGCAGAAGTTCAGAATCTATTGGTCAGTCTTAGGCCGTTTAATAATTTAAAGGCTTCAGTGCTCGAAAATCAACATTATGGTATGAGAATGATAGAATCTGATCCAGATATGCTTGAAGGCGATGATGAACAAAGCAAGGAATTCCGTGTTATGGCTCAAAAGTGGAAAGATCTTTCATTGGATCTGCGAGAAGCTATGGTGGAAGTTGGATTGAAAGCCGAGGATGGATACGCCTATAGAGATATAAATAATAGGAGTGAAAGAAGAATGGCCGATCTTATTTTCCTGAGAGATTACTTACCGAAAATGGAAGCGTTATATAAGAGACTTCATTATAAAAATGGTATTGACGGAGAAATTCGCTGGGATCAACAAACTTTAGGCACAATATTTGAAGAAGATAATGAGTAATAAAAAATATGACAGAATTGCATACAAAAATTGGTTTAGAGATACACGTTCAGCTTAAGACTAAGAGCAAGATGTTTTGTTCTTGTGATAATGATGCACAAGGCAAGGCGCCGAATTCTGTCGTTTGTCCGGTTTGTCTAGGTTTTCCTGGTAGTTTGCCTATTGCCAATCATCAGGCAATTGAATGGACAATTAAGACTGGCTTAGCACTCAACTGTGACATACCCAAGATTGCAAAGTTTGATCGTAAACATTATTTCTATCCAGATCTTCCTAAGGGTTATCAGATTTCTCAGTATGATGAGCCTTTTTGTCTTGGTGGCTATGTTGAAGTTGATGGTCAGAAAATAAATTTAACTAGAATTCATCTCGAAGAAGATGCCGGCAAATTAACGCATAAGGGAGATAAAAGCTTAGTTGATCTAAATAGAGCCGGGACTCCACTTATGGAGATAGTGACTGAGCCGGATATCACCTCTCCCAAACAGGCTGGAGATTTTTTGCGAAAATTGCAAAAAATTGTCCGCGATGTGGTTGAAGTATCTGATGCTGACATGGAAAAAGGTCACATGCGTTGTGATGGCAACATCTCGGTCAATGATGGAGACAAAATGTCAGAAATCGTTGAACTTAAAAATATTAATTCATTCAGATTTCTTGAAAAAGCCCTGACCATTGAGGAGACTAGGCTCAAAGAAGAATATCCAGCTTGGCCAGATAAGCTAAAAAAGGTGACTCGCGGTTATAATTCTGAAAACAATACAACATATCCTCAGCGCACCAAGGAAGAGGCGGCTGATTATCGTTATTTTCCAGAGCCAGATTTACCGCCATTTGATACAACTAAGTTTGATCACGAAAAATTAAAATCTGAAGTTAGTAAAACGGCAGAAGAAAAATTTGACGAATTAGTATGTCTTGGTATTTCAGAAACTGACGCAAGGGTTTTTGTTAGCAATCATGCAAAGGATGCAATTTTGCAAAAGCTGGTGATCGATGTCGATAAAAAACACTACAATTTTCTGGGTAAAGCAATTGTAAATAATTACTTCCCATTTGATTTTTCAGAAAATGATTGGTCAAGAACTGGTGAATATGCCAAAGCAATCTCTCTAGCTGAAAACGAAAAAATGCCAAAGTCTTTATTCGGGTTACTTGTTAAAAGTATTCACGATGGCAAGAGTTTTGACGAAGCTAGGATGGACATTGGTTCTGTCGAATCTAGCGAATCGCTTGTTGAAGCTATAGATAAGATATTGCGATCAAATCCCAAAGAAGTTGAGCGTTATCGTGCCGGAGAAACACAGCTTCTTGGTTTTTTCATGGGTCAAATCATGAAAGAAACAAAGGGTAAAGTAAATCCGCAAGAAATCACCAAAATATTGAAAGGAAAATTATGAAAAAAGAAGGCAGTAGACTTAAAAAAGAATTTCTAAAAACAATGATTCAGTTGGCAACGGCCGCTTTTGGTCTAGTTGCTGCTCTTGCTTGGAATGAAGCAATCCAAAGTATTATTGCTCGACTTGTGCCAGAAAATGGTACTGGCATTTCCTCCAAGGTTACTTATGCATTTGTTGTAACGGTTATCGCTGTTGGTGTTACATATCTATTGGGTAAAATGCTTCAGGACGAAGAAGATAACGGCAAGAAATAAGCTTCTCCGTTGCTAATAGTTGTAGCTAGAACTATAATATAACTTGTCAGATAAAATAAGGAGGTGAATGTCTACAGAATTATTAATTCAGTTATTGATCGGAATCTCCATCATTGCAATTGGTTTTTTGATTGCTATTTTTTGGCGAGTCTTCGGAATCCTTTCTGATGTCAAAGAAACTACAGTGATTGTTAAAAAAAGAGTTCAGGATGTTGATGCTGGAATCAGTAAATTCGAAAAAACCATAACTGAGGGACTGGACGCTCTCAAGGGTTTTGTTTATTCGCTTGAGTTTATCAAATCAATTCGAGAAAAAATTGAAAGTTATAAAAAAGGAGAAAAATGAGTAATAACGGTGGTAAGGGAAAGTTCATTTTAGGTGCGGCCATTGGTGCTATAGCTGGAGCAGTCGCGGGCATCTTGTTTGCACCAAAGAGTGGCAAGGAAACAAGAAAAATTATTGGCGACAAAGCCAAGGATTATGTTGAAAAAGGCAAGGAAATGGTTGAAAAAGGCACGGAAGCCACGAAAGAAAAAATAAAAGAAGTTGCAGATACCGTCTCAAAGAAGATGGACTAAACAAAAAATAAGAGGAAATATGTCGAAAATTGAGTATGAAGATCCTTATTTTCGGGAGGAATCTAAGGGTAATAAAAATAAGTTTTTAAAGTCAGTCTTAGTATTTTTTCTAATTATTGCTATTTTTGTAGCCGGAGCAGTTGGCGGAGTCGGAGGAGTTTTGCTTTTCTCAGCTAAAAATGGTGATATTGCCAAAAAGTTCGGTATTCCCAACTTTAAAGATTTAGCAATTCCGACTGTTTCGACTCAAAAAGTTGTGGTTCAGGAATCGAGCGCAATTATCGACACCGTTAATAAAGTTTCTAGCTCGGTTGTTTCTATTAAACTAAAGAAAACGGTTCAGAATATTTTCGGTCAGGTTTATCAGTCAGAAGGTGCTGGTACCGGTTTTGTTATCACAAGCGATGGATTAATTTTAACAAATAAGCACGTTGTTAGTGATGCTAGTGCGACTTATACCGTTGTCATGCTAGACGGTACAACCTACGATGCTACTGTAAAATCGCTTGATCCGGTCAATGATCTGGCCGTGATTAAAGTTGAGGCTAGAAATCTTCCCGTTGTTGAACTTGGTGATTCCGATCAATTGAGTATCGGCCAGTGGGTTGTTGCAATTGGTAATGCCCTAGGACAATTTTCAAATACCGTTACGGCTGGTGTTATTTCAGCCAAAGACAGAAAGATCGAAGCATCTGATGCTAGTGGCGGTAGTTCAGAGAGTCTGAGCGGATTATTACAGACAGATACGGCTATAAATTCAGGTAATTCTGGCGGTCCGCTGGTCAATTTGGCTGGTCAGGTTATCGGCATCAATACGGCTGTAGCTAGCAACGCTCAGGGCATAGGGTTTGCCATTCCGATTAATGCGGCTAAATCTGCGATCGAAAGCATTAAGAAAACTGGTAAAATAGTTCGACCATATTTAGGCGTGAGGTACTTTGAAATAACGCCGTCTGTTGCCAAAGAAAACAATCTCTCTGTCGATCATGGAGCTTTGGTTCAGAGGGGCAATAGCTTAATGGATTTTGCCGTTGTGCCCGGATCTCCTGCTGATAAGGCCGGAATTGTCGAGAATGACATTATTCTAGAGATCGATGGTGAAAAAATAGATCAGGATCATTCTCTATTATCGCTCGTTCAGGAACATCAAGTTGGCGAACAAATAACCTTGAAAGTTCTTTCCAAGGGTAAGGAAAAGGAAGTCAAGATCACTTTAGAGGAGAGCAAAAGTTAATTAGAAGATACTGAATGTATAAATAAAAGACCCCGATTAATCGGGGTCTTTTATTTATGATCAGGTCTAGCTTTTTTCGATTGTAAGATAGCGCAGTTTTCCAGATAAATCATTTAGTAATTCTATTTTTTTTTCGGAAAAATATTTCTTGGCAATTTCTTTTATTTTCATCGAATTTCTCTCGTCTAGTTCGAGAAAAATAGCTCCATTTTTGCTCAATCTGTTCTTGGACTGCTCTAGGAATCTTGTGATTATGTTGCTACCATCACCATCGACAAAGATTGCACTTTGTGGTTCAAAGTGGATGCTACTGTCTTTGATAGTCGGCTTATTTTTTCTGTTCGTTGTTGGAACATATGGTAGGTTGGCAACGATAATATCATACTTATTATGAAGTCTGCGATTATCAAAAAGATCTGAAATGAAAAAACGAATATTTTCTGTAACTTGATGTCTTTGGGCATTTTTTTTGGCAACATAAAGAGCTTTTGACGAGATGTCACAAGCTTGGAGGTTACAGTTTATTCCTTTTTTCTCCAACTCTTTTGCTAGTGAGATTATAATGCAACCAGAGCCAGTGCCCATATCTAAGATTCTAATATTTTCCTTGTCAATTCTGTTTAATACGAGTTCCACTAGTTTCTCTGTTTCGGGGCGGGGGATTAGGGTGTTTTTATTAACGTAAAAATCGTAACCAAAAAATTCCTTATGACCGAGAATATAGGCGATTGGCATGCCATTTATTCTTTTTTTTATAAGATTGGCGAATTTTGCATTCTGGCTATTAGTTAGTGGTTCTTCTGGATGACTCAAGATATTACCACGATTTTTTTTTGTTATATATTCCAAGAGTATACTAGCGTCCAACTCAGCTGTCTGGTCGCCAGATTTTTTTAGTACAAGGACTGCTTTTTTATAGGTTGAGATTAGCGTCATTAGAGATTGGAAGCGGCAAGTTTGCGAGATTGATCCTCTGTCATGAGGGCTGTCATCATTGATTCAATATCGCCATCCATAATATTATAAATTGAATGCCACGACTGATTTATTCTGTGATCAGTGACCCTGTCTTGAGGAAAATTATACGTTCTAATTTTTTCTGAACGGTCCCCTGTTCCGATCTGAGATGAACGAAGGTCGCGACGCTCTTTCATGGCTTGTTCTTCTCTGACGGCTAAGATTCTAGATCTCAAGATGCCCATTGCTTTCTCTTTGTTTTTCAACTGGCTTCTTTCATCTTGACAAGTTACGACTGTGCCGGTAGGCAAGTGGGTGATTCTGACAGCCGAATAAGTAGTGTTAACTGATTGTCCACCGTGTCCGCCAGCGCAAAAGGTGTCGAGCCTTAGGTCTTCTGGTCTGATTTCGACGTCTGCTTCCTCTGCCTCAGGCATGACGGCGACAGTGACTGTTGAGGTGTGGACGCGACCCTGTTTCTCTGTTTCGGGGATTCTCTGGACTCTATGAACTCCGCTTTCATATTTCATCTTAGAATAAACTTTGTCGCCACATATTTCAAAAGCAGCATATTTTACTCCACCGATGCCGGTAGCTTGAATTTCAAGAGTATTTATCTTCCAGTTGCGTCTTTCAGCAAAACGATTATACATTCTTAATATTTCTCCGGCGAAAAGTTCTGATTCGTCGCCACCTGCTCCTGGTCTAATCTCAATAATAACGTTTTTTTCGTCATTTTGATCCTTGGGCAGGAGAGCAACCTCAAGCTCTTTGGTTAATCTTAGCTCTTCCTTCTCAAGTCCAGAAAGTTCTTCCTGAGCGAGATTTTTCAAATCTTGGTCGTCATTTCCGTTGATAATTTCCTTATTGTCGGCAATATTTTTTTGAATATCAAAATATTGCTTGATTAGATTTGCAAGCTCTTCGAGCTCTGATTTTTCTTTAGCTACTTTGGTGATCTCAGTTTGATTCTGTGCGATGACCGGATCATGCAAACTTTTTTCTAGATCTTCGTAGCGACTTAAAATTGATTGTAATTTTTCTGTGTTCATCTCTCATTCGGGTTTTGCTTTTGTTCCAGCCACCCTAGCCATCCTACTCGCTAATCGCGAGACCGGCACTCACAAAAGCAAAACCCTCACTCGTAACTAGTTGTTTATTATCAAAAAAATCGGCTTACTAGAATTATATCTAGTCTGGGCCGATTTTAATATAGGAAGCGTTATTTCTCTTCTTTGTTCTCTTTTTTGGCTGGTTTAAGAGCGGCCTTTTTGGCGTTTGCTTCCTGCATTTTCTTGGAAGCCTCCATCTTGGCTTTGAATTTATCGACTCGGCCGGCAGTGTCAACGAGTTTCTGTTTGCCGGTGAAGAAAGGATGGCAGGCTGAACAAATTTCAACCTTAATCTCTTCACGAGTTGAACCAGTCGCAAATTTAGCGCCACAAGCACAAGTGGCGATAACTTCTTTGTTGTATTTTGGGTGAATGTTCTCTTTCATACTTAAAGGATCTTACCATAGCATTGCATTTAAGTCAACATTATGTTACTATCAATCCCGTAATGAAATAAACCCACGAGTTATCTCGGGGAATCACGCTCATCTCAGGTTTCTGTCCATTGCGACATGTTGAGCGGAAGAAAAAAGAAACCAAATTGCTAATAAATATCTAAAGAGAAATTAAGAAAGGTTTTTTTATGGTAGAGTTACCTTCGCTTCGAGAAATGTTAGATGCTGGTGTTCATTTTGGTCACAAGACTTCACGTTGGTCTCCAAAAATGGCTCCTTATATCTTTACGGCTAAGTCCGGTGTTCATGTTATTAATCTTGAGAAGACTCAGGAAGAATTAAAAAAGGCTGTCGATTTTATCAAAAAAGAAGCCGAAGCCGGCAAGATGTTTGTTTTCGTCGGGACAAAGAAACAGTCCGGAGAAATCATCAAAGATGCGGCAATTTCTTGCGGTATGCCATACGTTAATACTCGTTGGCTTGGTGGAACATTGACTAACTTCGATGCTATTAGAAGTGCCGCCAAGAAGCTCAAGAAACAAAAAGAAGAGCTTGAAAACGAGAATACAGTTTTAACCAAGAGTGAACTTTCAAAAATCAGAAAAGAAGTTGGCAGAGGCGAAAAATATTTAGGCGGGCTCATTAATCTTGATCGAAAGCCAGACGCCTTACTTCTTTTTGGTTCATATGATGAAAAAATTGCTGTTAAGGAAGCTAAAAGAGTTGGCATTTCAATTGTTGCGACAGTCGACACTAATGCTGATCCAACAATAATTGACTACCCGATCCCCGCAAATGATGACGCAACAAAATCGGTTAAGCTTTTCGCTCAACTTTTTGCTCAGACAATTTCGGAAGCCAGAAAGAAAAGCGCAAAAGTTGATGCATCTAAAGAAAAATAAATTTTAGAAAAAAGGAGAGATATGGCAAATATTACGGCTAAGCAGATTGCAGAACTAAGAGCTAAGACCGGTATCGGCATGATGGAGTGCAAAAAAGCACTTGTCGAGGCTGATGGCGATGAAACTAAGGCAATGGAAATCTTGAAGAAACAGGGTGCTTTGAAGGCGGCCAAGAGATCAGAAAGAGAAGCCAAAGAGGGTATTATCGAGTCCTATGTCCATGCAAATGGCAAAATCGGTGTCATTGTTGAAGTCCTTGCTGAAACTGATTTTGTGGCCAAGAATGACGAGTTTAAAGAATTTGCTCATGATGTTGCTTTGCATATTGCTGCAATGAATCCAAAATACCTAAGTTCTGATCAAGTCCCAGCTGAAGACATCGAGAAGGAAAAGGTTTACTTTGTCGAGGAGGTCAAAGCCAGCGGTAAACCAGAAAATATCGTCGAGAAAATCGTACAAGGCAAAATTGACAAATATGTTGAAGAAATGTGTTTAATGTCTCAGCCATTTGTTAAGGATTCTACTAAAACAATAAATGATCTATTGAATGAAAAAATCGCCAAAATTGGTGAAAAGATAACTATTTCTCGTTTTTCTCGTTTTGAAATCGGAGCTTAATCTGCTATCATTTTATTAGTATGGCAGACAAGAAATATAAAAGAATACTCCTAAAGCTTTCCGGGGAAGCACTTCTCGGCAAGCGAACCTATGGAATTGATCCAGAGGCGTGTTCTTTTATTGCTAAAGAGATTGAAAAAGTAGTCAAAGATGGAACTGAAGTTGTGATAGTTTTTGGCGGCGGCAATATTTTCAGAGGAGCCAGAGCGGAACATAATGGAATGGATAGGACGACAGGTGATTACATCGGAATGTTGGCTACAGTCATGAATTCTCTTGCTTTAGGTAGTGCTCTTAATGAAATTGGAGTTGTTGCTAGGGTTCAGTCTGCAATTGATATGCCAAAAGTATGCGAATCATATATTCGAGACCGTGCCATTAGGCATCTTGAAAAGGGTCGCGTTGTTATTGTCGCCGCAGGAAGCGGCCATCCGTATTTCTCGACCGATACAGCCGCGGCCATTAGGGCTTGCGAACTTGATTGTGAAGTCGTCCTTAAGGCGACAAAGGTTGACGGTGTCCATGATAAAGATCCTGAAAAACATCAGAATACTAAAAAGTATGAAAATCTATCTTATTTGGATATTATCAATGGCGATCTAAAAGTTATGGATGGCACCGCTGTGACTTTGTGCATGGAAAACAAATTGCCAATTATTGTTTTTGCTCTAATGGAAAAAGATAATGTCAAAAATGTTATAAATGGCCAAAAAATCGGCACTATTATTAGCTAAGGAGTTTTATGATTGAACAAATTCTCAAAGAAGTAAAACCTAAAATGGAGTCGGCGATTTCAGCCTTAAGAACCGAACTATCTAGATTAAGGACGGGCAGAGCCAACCCAAGTATTTTGGACAATGTGACAGTTTCATACTATGGCACTAATACAATGATCAAAGAGCTGGCTTCTGTGACCGTGCCAGATCCAGGTCAAATTGTCATTAGACCATGGGAAAGAAGCGTTTTGAACACGATTGAGACAGCAATCAGAAATTCTGATATTGGTCTTGCGCCTATTAATGACGGTCAACAGATTAGACTTGTCTTGCCGCCGATGACCGAAGAAAGACGTAAAGAAATTGTTTCCCAGGTTAAAAAACATGGTGAAGAGACAAAAGTTAGTATTAGAAACATTAGACGTGATGCTTGGGATAAAGTTCAGACGGCTGAGAAAAAAAGTGAAGTAACTGAAGACGATCGACGCTGGGCCGAAGAAGAGCTTAATAAAATTATTAATGAAATGAATAAAGAAGTTGATCGAACAGTTTCCGAGAAGGAAACTGAAGTTATGAAGATCTAATTTTAGTCATTATTTTTATTTTTTAGGAGGAAATTGTTTCTTACAATAGTAGCATTCATCTTGGTCCTTGGTATTCTTGTTCTTGTCCATGAATTTGGGCACTATATAACAGCAAAAATATCTGGTGTGAAAGTCCTTGAGTTTTCTATCGGCTTTCCTCCTCGTATTTTTTCTTTTAAGAAAAATGAGACTCAATATACTATCGGAGCTCTTCCTCTTGGCGGTTATGTCAAAATGTTGGGTGAAGATGAACAGTCTTCTGATCCTCGTTCTTTTAATAGACAATCGATATTTAAGCGATTCGTTATTGGGGTTGCCGGTGTCTTAATGAACGTTATTCTGGCTTGGTTTATCTTGACCATTGCTTTCAGTATTGGCATGTCTCCAATCGCAAGTCGATCAGATGAAATACCTGGTCAAAAAATTAAATCACAAATTTTCATTGCCGAGATCAAGAGTGGTTCTCCGGCTGAAAGGGCTGGAATACAAATTGGAGACAAATTGATTGGACATGGAGACATTTCTTTCGACGGAATTAGCGATGTAACTACTTATACTGGAGAGAATCTTGGCAAAGAAGTTTCTATAAAAATTCAAAGGCAAAATGATGTAATAGAAAAAACAGTCATTTTGTCTGAAGATAAATCCGCTCCGATGGGAATAGGAATTATTGACCAAGCAGTTATCAGAGTTCCTTGGTACAAAGCTCCTTATGTTGCCATGATTGAGTCTTATAGAGTTTTGAAATATACTTTTTCTTTCTTGGGTGATTTTGCCAAACAACTCTTTTCAACTGGAACAATTTCAGATCAAGTTGGCGGTCCGGTGGCTATTTTTAACCTAACTGGTGTGGCGGCTAGAGCTGGATTTGTTGTTCTGTTGCAATTTATTGCAATTCTCTCATTGAATTTGGCGCTAATTAATATCATGCCATTGCCTGCCCTTGATGGTGGTCGAGTTTTATTTATTGTTCTTGAAAAAATTTTTGGCAAGCGTATTGTAAAAGAAAATGTTGAGGGGATAATTCATACTATCGGCTTCGTTCTATTGATTCTTCTGGTTTTGGCCGTTACTTACAAGGACATTTTGAGACTTTTTTCATAATAAAAGGAAAATCATGAAACTATCGAAGCTATTTTTCAAAACCAGAAAAGAAACGCCAGCTGATGCCGATTCAACTAATGCTTCTTATTTAATTAGAGCCGGATTTGTTCATAAACATATGGCTGGAGCCTATGCTCTTTTGCCTTTGGGGCAAAGAGTAATCGAAAAGATTGAAAAGATAGTCAAAGAAGAGATGGATGAAATCGGTGGCCAACAAATTCTTATGAATGTTCTTCAGCCAAAAGAGCTCTGGGAAGAGACCGACCGTTGGAATTCAGCTATTGATATTTTCTACAAACTGAAAGATAGTCGTGGCAAAGAGATGAATCTTGCTCCAACTCATGAGGAAGAGGTCACTGATATTGTGAGAAAAAATATTACTTCCTATAAGGATCTGCCCTTTGCTATTTATCAAATTCAAACAAAATTTCGAAATGAGCCAAGAGTTAAATCCGGTCTTTTGCGTGGTAGAGAATTCATCATGAAGGACATGTACAGTTTCTCAGCTACTCTGGATCAACATGAAGAATTCTATCAAAAATCGATCCCAGCCTATTTCAATGTTTTCAAAAGATTGGGTCTCGATGCAAAGCTTGTTGAGGCTTCTGGTGGAATATTCTCGAAATTCTCTCATGAGTTTCAGGTCTTAACTGCAGTAGGTGAAGATACAATCTATCATTGTGATAAATGTGATTTTGCTCAAAATAAGGAGATCGCAGAGGTCAAAGAAAATGATAAATGCCCAAAATGTGATGGCAAAATCCAGGCAGATCGTGGCATTGAGGTGGGCAATATTTTCCCGCTTAAGGATCGATTTTCAAAGCCGATGAAGGCAACATTTCTTGACAAGGATGGAAATGAGAAAGAATTTATCATGGGCTGTTATGGCATTGGCATCACTCGTTCGATGGCGACAGTTGTCGAGGTCTATTATGACGCAACCAAGAATAGAATGGTCTGGCCGAAAGAGGTCGCTCCATATCAAGTCGAGATCATCTCATTAAATCAAAACGAAGAAGCAGAAAAGATTTATAAGAAGTTAAAGTCTGATGGCGTCGAAGTTCTTTATGATGATAGAGACATGTCGGCTGGAGAAAAATTTGCTGAGGCGGATTTGATTGGCTGTCCGGAGAGAATAATTGTCTCCAAGAAATCACTTGAAGCTGGTGGCATAGAAAAAATTGATTTGGTTACTGATAAAGTATCAATAGAGAAGATCTAGTTTAAACAGGGAACGCCTCAGTGCATTGCACTGAGGCGTTTCTGAACTTGTGGCGCTTTAAGCGCACTACTGGATGAAGCAGGGAACTGGCCCGCCGCAGGCCTTGGGCTTCTTGGTCCGAAGCTTCTGGCGGCGCTCGAATCCCCGCGCAAAGCGGTTGTCAGGGGCCGTGGCCCCTTCTCCTTCGTGCTGGGTGAGGATCAGGAGGGCGGTGTCGCGAACTCCGGGGTGAAGGCGCCGACAGCGGGCGATGTTCGCGAGAGCTTGCGGCGTCTGCTTGATCGTGTCGGCAAAGCCACCTTCTTCCGCGAGCATACAGCCGAGGATAGTGGCAGCGGCGATGTGCGAGCTTGACCACTGGAGCGGTGCTTCCGCCACCAGGCTGATCAACTCTTCTGGTGTCATGCTGACGGGTTTTTTGCCCGCCAAGGTGTTGCGGCTCGAAAGAGCAGTGACCATGACGTGTGTACCTCCTCAAGGTATTTTGTCTATTACAGGGAATGATGTAGGAATTTTCCCCTGGATAAACAAAAAAAAATCTGGCCCGGAGGCCAGTTCCTTCAAGCGCACGTTTTTGTACTGCACTAAAAAGCTGGCCCGTAGCCGAATGACTTAATGATGTCTTGCTTTTTTTTGCGTGTCAAAAACATGAAAGTATACTACCAGAAAGACTAATTAGAGTCAACAACTCCTTGAAAAAAATAGAAAACATGGTATAGTGCAAATACAAATCTTGAGGAGGAATGTCGAAGAATGACTACTACAGACACATCCGCCGACTTTTCGCAGTATCCTGACAAGGCTTGTCATTCTTTGATGCAGTTCGTACGTCGACGCATCAAAGTTGGACGGTATATACCGGGATGCGAAGATCTGGCAAGACAGTTTGCCATGGATGCGGCTTTTGTCGCTCGACTACTAGAGGCCCGACTGAGAGAATCGGAGAAACCGGAATGGAGGCGCCTCACTGGCCTTCCGCATGATGTGCCAGCAGTTCGATCCGGCAAACCGATGAAACCGACATCGCGGCCTGGGCCTGCTAAACCCAAAGGTACTTCTCGCTCTGGTCCGCTCCGCGCCAGAGGCTGGGAAAAGTATCCCATGGATCAGCTCGAAAGGCTACGCGACTATGTGCTTGTCGAAATGGAGCAGCTGAGACGTGGCGAGGGCATGGTCACGAGTTACTACGTTCTGCGTGAGATGTTCGGGGTATCCGTTGGAGTCATGGGCGACTTCTTGCGCTCGGATACCGGAATCGGCGAGTCTCGCTTTGCCGAGAGGAAACGCTATTCCAAAATCCGGCGCTAACCTTCGGGGAACAAAGATCATGTCTCTGTTCCCCGATACTGTATAATAGTAAATATGAATATATTGCAATCTAAAATTATACCCGCTGTTCCTGGTGTTTATCGCTTTCTCAATGAAAAAGGTGCGATTTTGTATATTGGCAAAGCCAAGAATCTCAAGAACAGATTGAAGCAATATTTTGTGCCGCGTGATCTCGGACGCGGTCCAGCCATTGAGCAAATGGTCCGGTTGGCCACTGATATTGAGTGGATCGAGACAGAGTCAGAGATTGAGGCAGTGATTCTCGAGGCCGAGCAGATTAAAAAATTAAAACCCAAGTACAATGTTCGTCTCAAAGATGACAAATCATTCCTGATGATCAAGATCTCGAAGGAAGATTTCCCGATCATCTCTCTTGAGCGATTTAAAAATGTCGATTTGAAGGATAAAAATGCTTTTTATTTTGGTCCATACCCAGCTGGAGAATTACTTAAGAAATCATTGAGTTTTTTGCGTAAAGTTTTTCCTTATAGAGATTGCGCCAAGACAAAATTCAATAGCTATAAAAAGAAAAATCGCTCTTGTATCTATGGCGACATAAGGGTCTGTACAAGCCCGTGTGTCGGCTATGTTAATAAGGCAGAATATAATAGAAACATTAAATATCTCAAAAATTTCCTTAAGGGCCGCAAGGGCGAAGTAATGAAGTCTCTAGAAAAGGAGATGTTGAACTATAGTAAAAATCGCAATTTTGAGATGGCGGCGAATATCCGCAATCAATTGATGGCTTTGAAACATCTCTCAGATGTGGCGATAGGTCTAAGAGACGATTTTGTCGAAAAACACGAAGATACATTTAAGCGGATAGAATGTTATGACATTTCAAATATTGGCGATAAATACTCTGTCGGCTCTATGATCGTCTTTGAAGATGGCAAAAAATCCGTCGATGAGTATCGAAAATTTAAGATCAAAGGCGAACAGAAAAGTGATCTCGAGCGTCTGGAAGAAGTTTTGATGAGGAGATTTGACAATGATTGGCCCTTTCCTGATCTTATTATAATCGATGGAGGGGTCAATCATCTCAATGTCGCTAAAAAAGTACTTGATTCAAAAAAAATATCGATTCCAGTTATTTCCATTTCCAAAGGACCAGATAGATCAAAAAATGATTTTCATTACGGAGATTTAAAGATTGCTGAATATTTCAATCATACAAAATCTCTCAAAGATATTGCCATCTCGGCCCGTGATGAATCTCACCGATTCGCCATCGCATATTATAGAACATTGCATCGAAAGGGAATTTTCAAAAACTAGCCAAATTTGCAATCAAATTGTATAATGATGGCAAGCGGATCAAATATAATATTGGAGGGAAATGAAACGCTCTATTATCGTTGCTAACTGGAAAATGTATGTAACAAGCGTTGCTGACGCTCATGTTATCGCAACTGCTGTCAGAAACAATGTTGCCGATCTCAAAGACATTGAGGTGATAATTTGTCCTCCAATTTTGTGGTTAACGGAAATCGCTGACATTTTGAAACGTGGTGGGAAGACTGTTTTGGGCGCTCAAGATATGTTCTATGAGCCAGATGGAGCCTACACAGGTGAAATTTCGCCCTTGATGGTCAAAGAAGTTTCAGATTATGTTATTGTTGGCCATTCAGAGCGCAGAGAGCACTTTGGTGAGACCAATATTGAGGTTAATGAAAAAGTTTTGGCGGCTCTAAAAGCAGGGCTTGTGCCAATTATTTGTGTCGGCGAGAAGACCAAAAGTACTAATTTCAATCAGCCAGTCAAAGAGCTCGAAGAAGCTCTACGAGGAGTACCTAAGAAATATTATCGCAATATTGTTGTGGCTTATGAGCCTATCTGGGCCATAACTTCAACGACTAAACATGAGAATGCCGATCCGTTATACGTGGCTAAAGCCATTGTAAGATTAAGAGAGCTGGTCCATTCCGAAACCCCAATATTGTATGGAGGTAGCGTTAGTTCGGCTAACATCAAGGAATACGCAGGACGTCCGGAGATCGACGGTGTCTTAGTCGGAAGCGCCAGCGTTAGAAGTGCTGAATTTATCAAAATTTGTAAAATTTGGGCAGAAACAAAAAGTTTAAGACCTTAAGAGGAAAAAATGAAAATTGCTATCAATGGCTTTGGACGTATTGGTCGCGCGGCCGCAAAAATTATTTATGAGCGTAAAGATCTTGAGCTTGTAGCCATTAATGATCTGACAGAAACAGAGACCTTGGCCCATCTTTTGAAATACGATACTGCCTATGGGATCTGGTCTCACGAGGTTGGTTTCGACGAGAACGATATAATTATTGATAAAAAAAGAATTCATGCATATGCGGAGAAGGAGCCGGCCAAGTTGCCTTGGCGAGAGCTTGGTATTGATGTTGTACTTGAATGTACTGGACATTTCTTAACGCAAGAAGATGCTAAATCTCATATCAAAGCAGGGGCAAAAAAAGTTGTCATGTCAGCGCCACCCAAGGACGATACGCCGATGTATGTAATCGGTGTCAATGCTGATAAATATGCTGGTGAGGATATTGTTTCTAACGCATCTTGTACGACAAATTGCATAACTCCCGTCATGAAAGTCATAGAAGAAAAATTTGGCATTGAGAAATCTTTAATGACGACAATTCATTCTTATACTGCTGACCAAAATTTGGTTGATGGTCCCCACAAGGATTTGCGTCGAGCTCGGGCGGCGGCTTTAAATATTGTCCCGACTTCTACTGGTGCGGCCAAGGCGGCTTTCAAAACCATCCCTGCTTTGAAAGATCGATTTGATGGCTTAGCCGTTAGAGTTCCAACTCCAGTTGTCTCTTTGGCTGATATTACAGCAGTATTGAAGAAAGAAGTTACGGTCGATGAGATTAATAAAGCTTTTGTTGGCGCTGAAGACGAAGAGATGATGGGAATACTTGCCACAACTGATGAGCAGATTGTCTCTAGCGATTTGCTTGGCAATAAAAATTCTACGATTGTTGATCTTTCGTTAACTCAAGTTGTTGGCGGAAATTTGATCAAAGTTATCGCTTGGTATGACAACGAGTGGGGCTATTCCGAAAGATTAGTTGATCTTGCACAATTGATTGGCAAAAAATAAATGTGTTTGGCAATTCCCGGAAAAATTATTAAAATTGAAGAACAAAAAGCTTATTTTAAATATGATGGTAAAGAATATATCGCAGACATTTCCTTGGCTCCCGAGGTAAAGAAAGGAGATTGGATATTGATGCATGATGGCCGAGCGCTGTCTAAAATTTCGGAAAAAGAAGCCGAAGAAAACCTAGAGTTTATCAAGACTCATGAAGAGATGGCTTGTGAACGACACGATTGATTACTGTTAGAATATATTTTAAAAAAATGACCTCTCTCGAGGTTATTTTTTTTTATGTATCTTTTTTGTTAAAAATAATCATTGCCATTGCTGTGCCTACAGCAAAAATAGCAAGGAAGACGAGACATTGTTCGGGGCTTATTTCTGATTTCGAGAGGATTTTTTGTGGATCGTAGTAGTTGTACAGACTGTATTTGCCATAATCCTTTATTTTCTCAACGGCAAGTGATAAAGCGTAGAAAATATAAGAGGCAAGCGTGATGAATACGGTTATACCAGAGACTGCAATTTTGGACCTCGTGATGCTTGAAATGAATATTGCTATCCCATATAGAGCCCAGGCGAAGAGTGTGCCAATAATTGTCATAAATAACAATCCTTTGCTTGATATCGATATATCAAATGCTAGACACAATAACTTAGTCGAAAGACAGACAACTCCGACAATTATAAATGAATAAAACATTGCAACTAGTGTCTCAGAAATTAGCCTTTTTGATCTTGAAATTGGTTGCGAGAGGTCAAAATCCATTACCCTTTTTTCAATTTTACCGGCAATAGCTGATCCTGCTACTGAGGAAACATAAAAGCCAACCAAGAGTATGAAGAAGAATGAAAAAAATTCACCAGAGAGATATCCTTCAATCTTGCCGTAGCTAGCAGCGCCACCTTCCCCCAAAAAACCTAAGAATTCTTTGGGCATCTGTGCCATCATCGCTTCGATGTCGATCTTTTTCATAGAGGGAAATAGCGATATATACATTAATGCAAATCCAACCAGCGCGACTAAGTATATGGCGATGCTTTTAAACTGTTTTCTTAAATTGTATTTTATGATGTTGATCATATTAATCTTTGTAAAACCTAATAAATATCTCTTCTAGCGTTGGTTTTTCGATGTCGATATCTTCGACTGAATATTTGAGTATCTCTTTTAAGATTTGAGCATCTGGGCCGACGATTGATAGGTGATATCCCGTTTCAGTTTTCTCTGATTTAGTAATACCGGCTGTATTCAATACTGAAGAGGGAATAGTTTCGGAGGTTTTGATATGTATATCGCGAATATTCTTCGTCCTAAATTCATCGATGTCCTCAATAGCGATTAACTTACCTGATTTGATAATGCCGACGCGATCACAAATTCGATTAGCCTCATCAAGGATGTGGGTCGACAGAAATGTAGTCACGCCTTCTTTTTTTGTTTCTTTCAAAATTTCAAAAAATTCATGTTGATTTAATGGATCAAGGCCGCTAGTTGGTTCGTCAAGAATTAATAATTTCGGTTTGTGCATCAATGCCAAGATTATCGCCAGTTTTTGTTTATTTCCTTTCGAATAATCTCTGACTTTCTTGGACAGGCTTAGGCCCATACGCTTTATTAAACTATCGAGATACTTTTCGTCAACATTTTCTTTGAAGCCCTTGTAGTAATCTAGGCATTCTTTGCCTGTTATATTGTCTTCCAGGAAGATCTCTCCAGGCAAATAGCCGATCTGTTTTTTAATTTCTACTGACTTGATATTAATATCCTGGCCAAATATTTTAGCATTTCCAGATGTCGGCCGGATAAAATCTAGAAGAAGTCTAATGGTGGTAGATTTGCCCGCACCATTTGGACCAATGAAACCGAAAATTTCGCCTTCTTTAACTTCAAGGTTAAGATCCTTTATACCCAAGACTTTCTTGCCAAGATAATATTTTGTTAATTTTGTTATTTCGATAACATTCATAAAAATATTTTATTACTGATTTACATTATTTGAAAGAGCCTAGTGTGTGGCGCAGGTGATACAAGGATCATAAGCACGTATTAACATTTCGATTAGTCTGTTTCTTTCTTCGGTATCGGCCTCTTTGAGCAATGGCCCCATTTTCTTCATGTCGTGTTCTAAGGCTGGCAAACTTTGCACCGTTGGTGTGATAATATCACATTTTGTAATAAAGCCTTCCTCGTCTAGCTCGTAGTGATGAAACAAGGTTCCACGAGGTGCTTCGCAGACACCAGTCCCAATGCCGAACCTTCTCGGTGGTAAAATATGTTCTTTTTTAATGCCATTTTTCAATAAATTAGAAATAATTTCAGCAGACAAAGTAACGAAATAGTAGTTCTCGATTGCTTGGGCCAAAATATTATTGAATGGATTATCGAATTTGTTAACAATTCCTAATTCAGAAATAATTTCTTTGGTTTTTCTATTGAAGTGACTGTGGTTTTGATTATATCTAGCCATTGCCCCAACCATGATCTCCTTGCCCTTAAGAGTCCCAAACTTTGCATGAGTGTATGGTTTAATCTCTTCGTAAATATAACTGTTATATTCCTCGGCCTTAAATAGGTCGCCAGCCGAGGTCCAAATATCTCCATCATAAAAAGCATATTCCCCATCTGAATGAAGTGAGCTATAAATAATCTCTCGCTCTATTGTCGGATAGCCAAAGCTAGCAAAAAGGCGTAGAGTTCTGGCGGCAATTTCTTCTACCTGTTTAGCTGATTCAGCTAAGAATTCCAGTTCTTTTTTCTCTGGATAGGACTTGAATCCGCCTGGGACACTGGCAATAGGATGGACTGCTCGTCCGCCGATTGTTTCAATGATTTTGTCAGCATATTTTTTTAGCTCGATGGCATTTTTGAATAATTCCGGATGAGTTTTTTGTAATTCAAATGAAGAGCTTGCTCCAACAAAATCTGGCGCGACTAAAAGGTAGAGATGGAGAGAATGACTTTGTATCATCTGGCCACAAAGCATTAGCTCTCGAAGTTTCTTGGTCTGAGACGATGGCACAATTCCGCAAGCCGCCTCGATCGCCTTTATTGAAGTGATGTTGTGAATTGTCGGACATATTCCGCAGATACGTGAAGTAATGATCGGGGCTTCAAAATATTTTCGTCCAAACAGTATTTTCTCGACAAAACGATCATTCTCTAAACCAATTAGCTGGGCTTTATCAACATGGCCATTCTTCAAATGAGAGTAAAAAGCGGCGTGGCCTTCAATTTTTGGGACTGCTTCGTTCATTGTAAATTTGCCTCTAAATCTTTACTTGTACCGTATATGGTCATAAAATTATCAATCTCTTTTTCTGAAAAATTTGCTCCTAAAATTTGTTTTAGCTTCTTGATGTTCGGATTTGGAATCGTGCCGCGACAGCCCAGACAGGCCTCACCACTGTTGACACAGACAGAATCGCATCCAGCTCGAGTAATTGGTCCCAGACAAAGTTTTTTCTGTTTCAAAAGGCAGGGATTTTCATTTTGACGACATTCGAAGCAAACAGCTAGGTCTGGTAGACGAAAAATTTTGCCCCAATAAACGTCCATTAAGCAATCATAAAGCTCAAATCTGTTGATCGGGCAACCAGGAATGATATATTCTACCCTGATAACGTCGGCGACTGTTTTGGTTTTTTCTTTATCTATAAGTTTTTTGGGTTGATGATTTCGTTCTGATTGGATGCCGCCAAGGTGAGCACAAGCGCCTATAGCAATGACTAATTTAGTGTGTTTGCGGATTTCTTTTAATAATTTTTCCTGTTTTTCACCATCGGGGTTGCCTTCGACTATTGAAACATCAAATGGTCCGGGTAAATTTATTTCCTGACCTAGACGAAAATTTACAACGTCATAAAATTTTAAGATTTTTTCAAAATCCTCATAACAGCTTAGCATTTCGAACTGACAACCTTCACAAGAGGTCAAGGAAAAAATAGCTAATTTTTTCTTGGGTATAAAATCATTAATTGTTTCTTTGTTTTGCATTTATTTGCCTATTTCTTTTTCGATTTTGTCTAGTCTAAAAATCGGACCATCTTGACAGACTAAATGTTTGCCGCAGTTGCAATGCTGGCAGATACCAATACCACATTCCATTCTTCGCTCTAAAGAGATGTAAATCTGATCTTTCCCAATGCCTTTTTTGAATAACACGGCGTTACAATATGGACACATTATTTCTGGTCCGCATATCAAGACGATCGATCTGCTCGGATTTAATTTTCTTTTTTCTAGTGCCTCGGTGATCATGCCTTTCTCGCCCCAGAAATTCTTCTCAGTGTACTCGACGACAACATCAGCATGGTACTTCTTGATCCAATTACGCAAATCTTGTTTGAAGACGACCTGTTCGGGGCTCTTGAATCCGGCAAATATTTTTATTGTCCCAAGCTTCACCTTTCTTTTCTCAAGGGCAAAAATTAATGGACGCAGGGGAACCAATCCTAAACCGCCAGCAATCAATACAATTTCTTTTCCGAATAATTTCTCAATCGGCCAACCATTGCCATATGGTCCCCGTATCTTCATTTTGTCTCCGGGCAGAAGAGTCGTTAGGTGACCGGAGGTGTTGCCGGAATTTCTAATACAGAGCTCAAAATATTCTTTCTCATGTGGACTTGAACAGATAGCAAAGGTTGCTTCGCCAAAATGATCTATCGCGACTTGGACAAATTGCCCAGGCTTAAAAGGAATATTGTCTTTTAATTTAAACAAAAATGTTTCCGGAGCAATCTCCTCTTTGTCTAATATTTCATATTCTTGGTATTCAAAATTATTTATTTTCTTAATCATTTTTTTTCACCAAATGAGAAATTATTCGATATTGATTAAGGTGCGCCGGACAGGCCTTGATGCAGCGACCACAACCAGTACATAAGAAATGTTTATTCTGAAAATATGCTCGATCGAATTTGTGATGGTACCAATTGTAGAGGCGGTCTTTGTTGGTTGGTCGAAAATCAAAGTGGTGTTGGATCTGTGAAAAACTTGTCGAAAAACACGAGTCCCACTCTAGACAATTTTTGCATTTGCCATCCGTGGTATTCTTGGAATTTTGTCGGAAGCAAAAACAAAGCGGGCAAACCGCGGTGCAGGCGCCACAGCCAAAACAATTATCAGAAATTTCTTGCCAATATTCGGACCATTTTTCCTTATTATCTATTTCGTTTGATAACTCATTTTTGTCAATCTGTTCGATATTCTGAGGGAGCAATTCTTCAATTTCGAGACCCAATGTTTTCTTGACGCCGGTATTCTCCAATATTCTTTTCCCAGTTGGAGTTAACCCAAAGATCTCAAAATCGCGGCCATTTTTTTGGATGTGAATATCGGAATATTGAAATTTGACTTTACCAAAAGCTTGACAGAAACAATTCTCATCTGGCTTACACTTGGTTGTGACGACCAGAATATTTTTTCTTTCAATTAGTAAATCAGTTTTATTAAACTCTAGAAAAAATTTGGAGAGTGCTTCTGCGTCGCAGTTAGCAAGGCCAAGAAAAGCAATTTTTCTGTTATTTCTTTTACCCATCTCCTGTCCATTAGGCCAGAGGATTTTCTTAAAAGAGATGATTGGTTTATCGGCCCAGATAACAAAATCTGATGATTTCTTGAGCGATTCGAACATAATCTTCTCGTCATTTTTTTGCACACCAAAAGTTTCAAATTCATTCAGAATATAAGAAATAATTAGATTGAGCTGATGTTCATTGATGCGTGCGTTCAATTTCCCTCCATAATAATCCTATTTTATCCCTTTTGAACTAATTAGAGAAGTTGCGAATAATGTTAAAAAGTGGTATAGCAATAACATGTTTCGTTGGAGGTAATTCTGTTATGCATATTCCGCCTGAACTGGATCTGAAACTAGTCACCATTTCTCACAAGATTGTGAGAATCGTCGTCCTTGTGGCATGGTTATGGTCTCTCTGGGCCGCATTTTGCCAAAGGTCTCCGAGTCTTGCTTGGCTCTTTTGTTTCATCTGGGCGTGGTATTTCTTCTTCGAAGATAACGCCTATTATGAGATCAAGATGGAGCTACTCAAAAAGATCCAGCAAGAAAAAGAACGAACCGAAAAAGAAGTCGGCAGCGCACAGGGGGCTCCATGAAGAGCCCCTAACCCCTTTTTTAGTCTTGTTCTTGTGGTACAATAAAATCAAGAAAATATTCGGAGGGATATGAGGAAAGTACAAGAAGCCGATCTAAAAGGAAAACGCGTGTTTTTGCGCGTTGATTTTAATGTGCCAATGACGGACGGAGAGATTACCGATGATAACCGCATTAAGGCAGTATTGCCAACGATAAAATATATTCTAGACAAGGGCGGCAGAATCATCATCGGGACTCATCTGGGACGTCCAGAAGGACAAACAGATCTACTCTATAGTCTTTGGCCAGTAGCAAATCGTCTTGGAGAACAATTGAACATTCGTCATGATTTTGATAGTCCGCAAAAGGAATATGTCTTGAGTGAAAGCATCATGATGCTTGAGAATCTGCGTTTCGACCCCCGCGAAGAAGAGAACGATTCTCAATTTGGCGAAGAGCTTGCCAATATGACAACCTCTTCTTCTGGTGATCTTGGTGTCTATGTCAATGATGCTTTCGCCGTGTCGCACCGAGCCAATGCCTCGGTCGAAGCAATTACCAAATTTATTCCAAGCTATGCTGGACTATTAATGCAAGCTGAGGTCGAAAACTTAAGCAAAATCACAGAAAATCCCGAGAAACCATTTGTCTTAGTCATCGGTGGCGTCAAGGTCAAGGACAAGGCGGGCGTGATCGATAAGCTTGCCCCTATGGCTGATAAAATTCTTCTTGGTGGCGGTGTTGCCAATACTTTTGTTAAGGCTAAGGGCGAGGATGTCGGTGGCTCGGTCTATGACACCGAGATGGTAGATAAATGCAAAGAAATACTTGAAAAATTTAGTGATAAAATTGTTTTGCCTGTTGATAGTGTCAAAGAGCTAGGACAAAGTGGTGGATTTAAAATATTAGATATTGGCGCTCAGACTAGAACAAACTTTGCTATCGCAATAAGGGGAGCAAAAACAATCTTTTGGAACGGTAGTCTTGGCTATAGTGAAGATCCTCGCTATCAGGGCGGTATGAGCACGGTTGCCAAAGCGATGAATGAAGCTGATGCAGTCACGGTCATTGCTGGTGGTGATACTGTCGGATTTGTCAAAGAAGAAGGATTGGATAAGAAAATTACTTTTCTCTCCACCGGTGGTGGGGCGGCCCTAGATTTCTTGGCGGGCATGAAATTACCAGGAATTGAAGCTTTAAATTAATCAGATTAATAATATGATCAATGTTGCACAAGAACTGAAAAAAGCACGAGAAGGTGGCTATGCTATCCCTGCTTTCAATACGGCTAATCTGGAAGTGACCAAGGGTATTTGCGCTGGAGTAAAAGGGCGAGATAATTTTATTTTGATTCAGACGACGCCGAGCGCGATCGATTACGCTGGTTTGGAGCAGATTTATAATATTGTCATGACGGAAATTGAAGCAACTGGCATCAAAGCGGCGATACATCTTGATCATGCCAAAGATTTTGCTGTCATCAAAAAAGCGATTCAGATCGGTTACAAATCAGTAATGTTCGATGGATCTAAACTTTCTTTTGAAGAGAATGCTCATTTAACTGAAAGGCTGGTCGAATATGCTCATCGTTTTGGCGTTTCTGTTGAGGCAGAGGTTGGAGTGATTGGCCGTGAAGAGGGTGGCATGGTCTCCGGCAAGTCTGTCATGAGTGCGCCGCACGAGGTCAAAAGATTTGTTGATATGACCGGAGTCGACTCAATCGCGGTTTCAGTCGGTAATGAGCATGGAGCACCGAAGGGAGAAAAAGTTGACATCGAGCTTCTACGACAAATTGCTGAAAAAGTTCAAATACCGATAGTAATGCACGGTGCCTCGGGGCTATCTGACAGCGATATTCGTATGGCAATTTTGGCTGGCGTTGCCAAATTCAATATTGATACCAATATTAAGCATGTTTATACTCGTGAAATCGAGAGCTCTAAAGAGGATGATTATCGTGTTGCTAATGCAGGTGGGATAACAGAAGTTGAAAAAGTTGTTAAGCGCTATATTAAGTTGATCGGAAAATAGTCCAATGAGTTATGACATAGTTACAATCGGTGGCGCTTACGAAGATGTCTTTGTCGAGCCGGAGGTTAATGTTAAGTACGACAGATCTTTTGCCTCGGGCAGGGGAATTTGTTTTGAATTCGGCGAAAAAATCCCGTTGAACGCTGTCTATTATGAAATTGGCGGATCAGCCTGTAATGCAGCTGTCGGATTATCTCGACTTGGGTACAGAACAAGCCTAGTTTCGATTCTTGGTGATGATACTCCGATGGTCAAGGTAAAAGAGCGCTTAATTGCTGAAAATGTAGATCAAAATAGCTTGATAATTTCTAAAAAAATCCAGACCGGATTCTCGGTAATATTCTCAATTGATGGCGAGAGAACCATCTTTGTTTTTCACGGCGTTAAGGATTATGCTGATCTCAAAATAAAAAAGGGGATCAAGACCAAATGGTTTTTTGTAACACCATTGGCTCACGGTACTAAGGATCTGGAAAAAAGAATTATCGCTGAAGTTGCTGAGAAGGGGGTTAATCTGGCCTGGAATCCTGGCTCAGAGCAGATTATGCAAGGAGCAAATCATTATCGTCACATGCTTAATTGCACCTCAATATTATTTTTGAATCGAGAAGAGGCCATAAAATTTGTTGATGGCTCGGTCAGACCACAGGTTGATGAGGCGATGAAGAAACTACATCTTTTTGGAGCAAAAATAGTTGTCGTGACAAATGGCAAGGAGGGCGCCAAGGCTTATGATGGCAAGCAATTCTACGAGATAAAGGCGGATGAACGAATCAAAAGAGTTGATGCCACTGGAGCCGGCGATGCCTTTGCGACTGGATTCTTGGGCAAGATGATCAATATCAATTTTAAAGAAGAAATCGATTCAGCTGATATTCATGAGGCCCTAAAATGGGGGGTTAAAAATTCTGGTTCGGTGGTTCAATATATCGGTGCTCAAAAGGGGCTATTAGACGAAAAAGAAATTGCTAAATATCTAGACCATTAGTTTGTTTTGTGCTAAAAATACTCTCAGAGACACATTCCTGGGAGGTTTTCTTTATGTACCAAGGTGTCCGTCCCTGGGGGTATAACGAAGCCCTCAATCCTGCACAAATCGCGGCAATGTTGAAAGTCTACGGACCCAAGGCGCTGCGAGTTGACTCCTATGGTTACGTCGATGACGTGCCAATCGGACTATTATGGGTTGATCCGAGCTATCCATGGCTTGAGGATCACTTCGCCGGCAATACTGCTGTCCGGCTTGTCGAATTTGCCGAGATCGGAGCGCAAGCCGCCCTGATTCTCTGTCTCTATGAGCGGATTGTCACACAAGTGCGTCAGGTCGCTTTCTGTGGTAGCGGTGCTGACCTGATCGAGACCAATCCCAAGCTTCAGCGGGCAATACGGCCAGGCGATACGATTCGGATCGATCTTGGGCGTGGAGAGCGCAAGATGTGGATCGATCCCGATCCCGACCTCAATGGCCGCTACATCCGTATCTCCGGAGCCTGTAATCTGTCGATCGACGGTGTTTCGTTCGCGCGGACATATGGCCATGCCTGGGTTATGGCTAGGCCGGGGGACAATTTCCCTACGCCGAAGCCGTCAGAGCAACTACCACTCATCGTCGAGTGATCGCTCTTGCGCACGCGGCCGTCTGGTATCACAACCACGCGGCCGCACGCTTTATCTCCGTGATTTTATTTGATATGATGACTCGGTAAAAATTAAAAAAATAAGGAAAATATGCAATCAAAAGTTGAGAAGCTCAAAGGTAGTAAAGTAAAAATTATCGTCACAATCTCTCCGGAGGAAATGGTTAAATATTTTGATCATGCTTATGAGCATATTGCCCCGACAGTCAATTTACCAGGCTTTAGAGCAGGTAAGGCACCTCGAACTCTTGTCGAATCAGCGGCTGGTGTGACCAGAATTCTTTCTGATGCCCTCGATCTTGCGATCAATGAAAATTATCAGAAAGTCGTTATCGACGAAAAACTGAATCCTATTTCCACGCCAGCAATCAAGATTAATAAATATCCAAATTATGGCGCAACTGTCGAAGAGGTCAAGAATGATCTCGAATTTGAAGCCGAATTTGGCGTTCTGCCAGAAGTAACGCTAGGGGACTATTCTAAGATTAAGATCGAGCGATCCGAAAAGGAAAAAGTCAAAAAGGAAGATATCGACAAGATAGTTGATAATTTGCGAAAACAAAAAGCAACTTTTGCCGAGATTGACCGACCGGCCGAGATGGGCGATCTGGCTGAAATTAATTTCGAGGGCACGGTCAAGAAGGTTCGTGTCGACGCTATGTGTTCCAAGAGCCATCCAGTTGTTTTGGGCGAAAAAACCCTTATTCCTGGCTTTGAAGAAGAAATTGTCGGCATGAAGAAAGGTGAGAAAAAAACTTTTAAGATTAAATTTCCTAAGGATTATCACAGTAAAGAATTCGCTGGCAAGGAAGCAGAGTTTGCTGTCGAGGTTATTAATTTAAAAGAGGTAAAACTCCCAGAAGTTGACGAAAAATTTGCCGCTGATTTTGGTCAGAAATCTGCCGATGAATTGCTTAAAGCAATCGAGGCGAATCTCAAACTTGAATATGACAAAAAAAATGAAAATGAACTTGAACAAAAAGTACTGGATAAAATTATTCCTCTAATTAAGGCTGATATTCCAGACGAAATGATTGACCAAGAGGTTGAGCGTATGATTGCTGGATATGAAGAAAGACTTAAGGGTATGGGCATCAATTTTGAGACTTATCTCAAAGGCATGAATAAAACTGCTGATGATATCAAAAAAGAAATGAGAGAGACAGCGCTTAAAAATATCAAAATTGGTTTAGCCCTTGGCAAAATAGTTGAGCAAGAAAAAATTGACCATCATGATGAAATGGCGGGCAAAAAGGCCATTGAGCATCTAGTCAAAACGATCGTAAAATAGATTGACATAAAAGCCTAATTATTGTACTAATATCTAGACTGGCAATTCCGCCAGTAGTTCTTTGTTTTCCAAAAAGGGGGTGGAATTATGTCTGCCAAAAAGGTTGCCATAGTGTCAGAGTCCATGCCCCATTTTTACAATAGTGGGGTTGGCGTTGTCATAGAGGAGTGTCTTGCGGCCATTGCCAACAATGGTTGGGAGTCGCTTCTGATTGGTCCGGCTTTTCCCGGCTGTAAGGACCATGCAGGCGTTTGGATTCCCTCAGCCAAGATCGCTAGGGGCTACCGAACCACTGCTGCGACTGGGTTTCTCTATTTCCAGTCGCTCAAGAAGCATCTGGCGGATATTGACATCGTTCATATCCACTCGATCTCATCGTTAACCTTTCTGATGCTTGATATCATCTCAACGATGGAGCGGCGTCCGAAGGTTATTCTGCACTTGCACACGCAAGCCGATGAGTACCTGCGCAAGTGGGGGATGGGTGTCTGGTCTGCTCTGATGAATGATGTCGTCGGCCGCTACTGTGCCGAAAAGACTGATATGGTGATTGTCCCGACCGATTTCTTTCGAGAGATTGCTGAAACAAGCTATGGTCTTACTGACTCTCGAGTTTGGACGGCACCGATAAGTCTACCAGACAAGATGAAGACAACAGCTAGTAAGGCTGAATTGATAGAATCACTTGGTCTTGGTCTATCTCCTGAGGCATCGCTTCTTTACTACATCGGTAGAGTTGGTCCAGAAAAGAATCTGGATTTTCTCTTCGAAGTAATGAAGGCTCTGCAGGGAGAAGATGTTGGTCTTATCGTGACTGGTGGCGGCATGATCGATCGCTATCGATCCAAGTTGCCCCCCGACATTCGCAGAAAGGTTGGCTTCTTGGGTCAACAACCACGCGAGGTTGGGATCGGTCTTTGTTCGAATATGAGCATGGGGCTGACTGCTTCGACTACCGAAACTCAGGGTGTGGCGCTACTCGAACAGATGGCGATGTCACTGCCGGTGATCGCGCCGATGTTCACCTGTTTCGATCAGCCGATCACTGAAAGTGGCGGTGGCGAGATTCTCGACCTTGATCCAGCCCTCTGGGCCAAGGCGATTCGGTGCTACATGCATCAGCCGACCCTGTCTCGGGACTCTGGACGATGTGGTGCGCAGTATGTTCGCGCCAAATACTCACGCGAGACTCAGCATGGAAAGCTGATTGCGATCTACGAGGAGGTGCTGGGTGGTTAGCAAGGGATTGCTAACCACCACTACAATTTGAAATTAGTGGTGTTTAATGCAATATTATAAAAGAATCTAATAAAGGAAAAATATGTCATATTTAATACCTACAGTTATCGAAAAAACAGTTCAAGGCGAGCGCGCCTATGATATTTATTCACGTCTTTTAAAAGACAGAATAATTTTCTTGGGTGGACCGATCGATGACGAGGTTGCCAATCTGATTATCGCTCAACTTCTTTTTTTGGAAGCGGAGGACAGTAAAAAAGATATCCAGATGTACATCAATTCGCCCGGGGGCTCAGTCTACGCCGGTATGGCGATTTATGACACGATGAAATATGTGAAGCCTCATGTTTCGACTATTTGTGTCGGCATGGCCGCAAGTATGGCCGCCTTTTTGCTAGCTGGTGGCGAAAAAGGCAAGAGATTTTCTCTGCCAAACTCCAGGATTTTGATTCATCAACCGATGGGCGGAACGCAGGGCCAGGCCTCAGATATCAAGATTCAGGCTGAAGAAATTTTGAAAGTTCGCGATGAGATGAATAAAATATTAGCCAAAAATACTGGTCAAGTACTCGAAAAAGTATCGAAGGATACAGACAGAGATTTCTATATGAGAGCGGATGAAGCGGCCAAATATGGCATTATCGATAAAGTAATAAAATAAGGACAATATGAATATCAAGGAATTATTTGAGCTAGCAATCGAAATCGGCATCGATAATGATCCGCGTGGTCGCAAAAAAATCGAAAAAATATTGAAGAAGCGCAAAGAGGAATTTGCAGAATTGCCCGAGAAGAAGAAAAAGGATTTTGACCAAGATCGTCTGACAAATCCTTATTCTGATAGCAACATTCAATATGTCCCCAATCTCAAAAAAGAGGTCAAGACTGTCTTGGTCGGGATCGACATTGATCCGGCCGAAGTACTTTTGGCTAATGAGCTCAACAAACAAGGTAAGAAAATCGATCTAATCATCTCACATCACCCGATTGGTAAATCCTTAGCTGATCTTGGCGATGTCATGGATATGCAGGCAGATATCATGGAGAAAGAGGGTATTCCTGGTAATATCGCTGAGAAAATAATGGAAGAGAGGATCTCGCAAGTCAGTAAAAATGTCGCGCCGATCAATCATTATCAGGCTGTCGATATGGCTAGACTCTTGGATATTCCTCTTATTAATATCCATACTCCAGCGGATAATTCGGTTTATTCATATCTGGAAAAAGTTATTGCCGAGAAAAAGCCGGAGACTGTTGGCGAGGTTATCGAAATTCTCAAAGAAATTCCTGAATATTGTGAGGCTTGTAAACTCAAAATGGGACCGATGATCTTCTCAGGAAGCGAAAAATCTCGTGTCGGTAAAATACTTCTTGGCATGACCGGTGGAACAGGGGGCAGTGAAAAAATTTATGAAAAGCTTGGTCAATATGGCATCGGCACGGTCATCGACATGCACATTGGCGAGAAGCATCGTGAAGAGGCGACCAAGCACTATATTAATGTCGTTATTGCTGGCCATATGGCATCAGATTCACTCGGTCTTAATGTCTTAATGGACGAATTTGAGAAAAAGGGGATAGAAATTATCCCATGCTCCGGCTATCTTCGACACTCACGAAATAAATAAATTCTACACAAAAAAGAGACTTCCAGATAAGAGTCTCTTTTTGTATTGACTTTTTTGTCAAATATTGTATAATATATAGCATAAGATCCAAATCCCGAAGGAGGTAGGGATCATGTATTTCAATCAGCAGATGCTTTGGGAGGCAATTAACCTTGGCCTCCTTCCAACCACTGCCGAGTCCAGG
>CAYOQP010000001.1:0-1124 GCA_964406145.1 uncultured Candidatus Saccharibacteria bacterium | reverse complement strand
TTCTGGCAGAGATCATGTCTGTGATCGAGTCAAAAGAGAGCGAGATCAAACAGCTCTCCAACTCGATTCGTTCTGATGCCGATGCATTGCGAATGTCCGAGGACATCCCGCAGGCTGCCGGTGCATACTATCTAATTCTCCAATCTAAGGAGAAGAAGCAAGAGCGAGTAGCTTTGCTTCGTGGTCACATTCATGTGCTTTGGGCCGCAATCCCATGGCATCGTCGCATCGGGATCGGGCTTGCTCGAATCCTGCGACTGTTTCACGGCACCGAAGGAGGTTAGCGTGGCAGTAGATCGACGTAAACTTCGCTCGATTTCAGATTCGCATGGGGATTTCCCCGTCGCGATCAAGGTCGAGCGACTCAAACAATTTGGCTGGAATCCGCCGGCCGATCTGACTCACCAATCAGTGGGTGTTCTGGTTGAAGACGTCCCCGACGAGACGCTCGAAGCGATCGTCAAAGACAACATCAGAAGCGCCAACCCAGCACGGGCGGCGCGACTCGCAGAAGTCATTTCGTAGGAGGGACAGCAGGAGACACGGCAATCAGCCGTGTCTCTTCGCATTTTATAGACTAACAGTGTTGACAATATATAACTTTTTAGATAATATAAGTTCACATTGCAAAAAATAGGGTTTTTATTAAAGGGGAACTATTGTTTTTTGCAAAATTTTTACATCTCAGCTACATTGGCTGACATGAGCTCTTTAACAACTAAATAGTGATAAGTACGCTTGTTTTTCACTTCCCCATCCGGAGGAGTGAAAACAATTCTTTTTGAGAAAATATTTGATAGTTTTTTTATAGAGCTAATCAATTCTCTAATTTATTTGGAGAGTTCGATCCTGGCTCAGGATTAATGTTGGCAGTGTGCCTAATACATGCAAGTCGCGCGATATAGCGGCGGACGAGAGAGAAATAGTAAGGAACTTACCCCTGAGTGAAGGATAGCCCACCGAAAGGTGGGGTAATCCTGCATAATCCCGCAAGGGCAAAGCCGCAAGGCGCTTAGGGAGAGGCCTTACTCCTATCAGCTTGTTGGTGAGGTAAAAGCTCACCAAGGCGATGACGGGTAGCTGGTCTGAGAGGATGACCAGCCTCGATGGGACTGAGACACGGC